>PSMD01000074.1:0-7329 GCA_040289925.1 Chitinophagaceae bacterium
AATGATCATGACAAAACTTGATCCAATAATTGCAGTAAGAGACATTAAAGCCACTTCAAAGTGGTATCAAAAAATATTTGGATTCAGAAACAATCACGGTGGTGATCATTTTTCAGTATTAGTTTCTGACGATGACGAAATCATTCTCTGCCTTCACAAATGGGAAGAACATAACCATCCAACAATGACAAATCCAAGTATAACACCTGAAAATGGACTATTGCTTTACTTCAGAACGGAAAATATGAATAATATATATCAAAATCTTTTAAAAGCAGGTTGTGCAATAGAGGAAGATATTCACTTAAATAAAAATTCCTTGAGAAAAGAGTTTTCCTTTCGTGACCCAGACGGGTATCTTTTGACAGTTACTGAATTTCATAAATACGAAGGATAAATTATTAAGAAATGGAAAAAATTTTTCAAACATACAAACCAGATGGTTTTCACACAGTTACCCCATACTTGTTTGTTGACAAGCCACAATTGTTAATTGACTTTTTAAAAAATACTTTTTTTGCAAAAGAAATTAACTGTTCGGTTGACCCATCTAATGGAGATATAGCCAATTGCATATTACAAATTGGCGACACTTGCATTATGATTAGTCAGGCAAGAGAGCAATTTCAAGGTATGAGAACTGCATTATATCTTTTTGTTGATGATGTTGAAGCAATTCATATAAAAGCCGTTGAAAATGGAGCAGAAGTAGAATTTGAACCTAATGATATGCCTTATGAAGACAGGCAATCGGGCATTATTGACCCTTGTGGAAACTATTGGTGGATTTCCAAACGACAGGTAAAGAAAGGCTATCACGAATAAAGAAAGATATAATTAATAGACGAACAACGAACCGCTAACAGGGGTTTTACATAATGGCGGGTTCTGTGCTAAATTCAACATTTGGAATTTTAATAAACATTTGTGCTAAATTGAACATTTGTACTTCTAATTCCGCCACTACGCAAAGCCCTGTTCGTTAGCTGCAAGCGTAGCGGACGACACAACCGAAAGTAAACGAACAGAAAAACGGACGACAAAATGCCAACGCATTTGGTGGCACATTTGTATTTTTTGCAACCGCACAGGCCAACGTAAAAAAATCCAAAAGAGCCACCAAGCCAACGCACCAGTTAATAATACTAAATTTGCACTTTAATTGACAGACACCATTTTGAGAAATGTTTTAATCATAGATGACGAAGAAAAGTTAAGAACCTTACTGGCTAGGATTATTAGCTTCGAAGGGTTTGAAGTATTACAAGCAGGTGACTGTAAAGCAGCTTGGAAAAAGTTAGAGCAATCTAATATTGATGTAATTCTATGCGATGTAAAACTGCCTGACGGCAACGGTGTTGAACTTTCAAAAAAAATCAAAGACAAATTTCCTTTACTTGAAATTATTCTACTAACAGCATTCGGTAACATTCCTGATGGAGTTCAAGCCATGAAAAACGGTGCTTTTGACTATATCACAAAAGGAGACGACAACAACAAAATCATACCCTTGCTATACAGAGCAATGGAAAAAGTTGACTTGGCTAAAAAAGTACAACAACTTGAAAAGCAACTTGGCGATAAACACTCTTTTGATAAAATTATTGGCAAATCAAAGCCCATTCAAAAGGCAATTGAATTAGCACGTAAAGTTGCTGCAACAGATACAACCGTTTTACTAACAGGAGAAACAGGGACGGGAAAAGAAGTCTTTGCACAAGCCATTCATCAGGAAAGTAAAAGAAATAGAAACAACTTTGTTGCCATCAACTGTTCTGCTTTTAGCAAAGACTTATTGGAAAGCGAAATGTTCGGACATAAATCAGGAGCATTTACCGGTGCAAACAAAGACCAAAAGGGACTTTTTGAAGAGGCTAACAATGGAACTATTTTCTTAGATGAAATTGGGGAAATGTCTTTGGAACTACAAGCGAAACTTTTAAGAGTTTTGGAAACTGGCGAGTTTTTACGGGTAGGTGAAAGCAAGCCAACCAAAGTAAATGTGCGCATTATTGCAGCTACACACAGAAATTTACAAAAGGAAATTGAACAAGGGCATTTCAGAGAAGATTTATTTTATCGTATTTCTGTTTTTCAAATTGAATTGCCACCACTTAGAGAAAGGGCTATTGACATTGAAGCATTGGCAAAACATTTTGCAAATCTTTTCGCAGCCAAAACAAATACAAAAACAAAATCGCTAAGCAGCGATTTTATTGAAACATTGAAACTCTATCAATGGAACGGCAACATTCGTGAACTAAAAAATGTAATGGAACGCAGTGTAATTTTATCCGACACCGATGAACTTACATTTGACACACTGCCTTATGACTTGCAAACAAATCAAATGCAGAAAAAGAAAAACGGAAAGCAACTTTCCGCATTTGACCTGGCCAGTGCCGAAAAACTCCATATTCAAAAAGTACTCAACTATACCAACGGCAATAAGGCCGAAACAGCACGCTTGCTCAATATCTCCGTTACCACACTATATAGGAAATTGGACGATTATAAAATCGGCTAACCCTTTCAAAATGCTACGCTATACCCTTTCAAAACGAAAGGGTTTTTTATTTGTGGAAATACAAGCCAATATATTTTATACCTGTAAACCCTTATCCAGTATTCATTACAGAAGAACATTCTTTATTACATGGTAAATGGAGCATTTTTGGCAATATTTGTACAAAATAAAATCATGGATACTACAACTAAAATCATTTTACTGTTTCTGATGTATGGCCTGCCAATATGCGCCGCATTCATTTACAAACTGCGCTGTAATATCAAAGAGAAAAAACAATTGCATAGTCCCATCCACTTACATAATAACACTTAAAATAAAATTTAATCATGCTTACAATCATTTGCTTACTGGCCGGGCTTCTTTGCTTCGTCCTATTTTTTAAATCTATTCAATGGTTCGATAAAATTTAAACATTATGATGAATCTCTTATTTGCAATTTCTATACTGGTATTTATTTACCTGGTATATGTATTAATTAAACCGGAAAAATTTTAACTCCTAAATCAATAAAACAATGAATAATGAAATGATTGGGATTGTGGTAACGTTTGCCATAACCTTATTGATAGCCTTTCCTCTGGGGAAATATATTGCCAAAGTATTTAAGGGTGAAAAAACATTTACCGATTTTTTAAACCCGGTTGAGCGTGGCATTTTCCGCTTTTGTGGCATTGACCCCAACAGCGAAATGACCTGGAAGCAGCACCTTGCTGCCTTACTTTCTATAAACCTTATTTGGTTTGTATATGCTTTTGTGATGCTGCTTTTTCAGGGCAGTATGTTTTTAAATCCGGATGGCAACCCATCTATGAGTCCCGACCTTAGCTTTAACACAACTATTTCTTTTTTAGTTAACTGTAACCTGCAAGATTACTCCGGCGAAACTGGCATTACATACCTCACGCAATTGGCTGTAATTACTTTTTTACAATTTGTATCAGCAGCAACAGGTGTGGCAGCAGTAGTTGTTCTGTTCAGGGCTTTTGCAGAAAAGACAACCGAAAAACTGGGCAACTTTTTTGTGTTTTTTGTTAAAACACTAACCCGTGTATTGATACCGCTTTCTATCATCATTGCATCATTGCTTGCATTCAATGGCACACCTGCAAGTTTTGAAGGCAAAGATACTTTTGTATCAATGCAGGGCGATACGGTAAATGTGTCCCGTGGCCCGGCAGCAGGCATGATCGCCATCAAACACCTGGGTACAAATGGTGGAGGATGGTTTGGCGCAAACTCAGCACACCCGCTTGAAAATCCAAACTATTTTACCAATATGCTGGAAATTATTGCGCAGGTGATAATACCCATCGCACTGATCTTTGCTTTTGGATTTTTTATCAAAAGAAGAAAACTTGCGTACATCATTTTTGGCGTAATGACGGCTGGTATGCTAACGTTCCTGATTCCAAATCTTATTTCGGAATTAGGCGGTAATCCAGCAATTGCAAGAATGCATATTGCCGATGCTAGTGCCATGGAAGGTAAAGAAATGAGGATTGGTGTAACCGCAACGGCTTACTGGCATGTACTTACAACTATTATTTCAACAGGTTCTGTAAACTCCATGCACGATAGTTCCATGCCTATGACGGGTGCTATCCAAATGCTGGGCATGATGACAAACTGTTTTTATGGAGGTAATGGTGTGGGCCTGTTAAACTATTTTGTCTTTTTAATTATTGCTGTTTTTATATCAGGATTAATGGTAGGTCGAACTCCGGAGTTTATGGGCAGGAAAGTAGAAGCCAGGGAAATGAAAATTGCTTCAATCATTGCGCTGCTGCATCCTTTCCTGATACTAACAGGTACTGCGTTGTCGGCTTATTTCGTAGCACATCACCCGGTAACCGGTTGGGCAGTGCAGCCCGGCAGCTGGTTGAATAATCCTGGTAATCATGGATTCTCTGAAATGCTGTACCAATACACATCTTGTGCGGCCAATAACGGATCTGGTTTTGAAGGGCTGAACGATAATAATATCTTCTGGAATATTTCTACCGGCTTTGTATTGATATTGGGCAGGTTTCCTTCCATCATCGGGTCGGTTGCTATAGCAGGAATAATGGCCAGCAAAAAATTCGTTCCAGAATCTGCCGGCACATTGCAAACAGACACCGTTACGTTTGGCATAATGACCTATGCGGTTATTATGATCCTGGCGGCACTTGCTTTCTTTCCTGCATTAACCCTGGGGCCAATTGCAGAGTTCTTTAATTTATACTAAACGTTAAGAAAAAAATATCATGGCAAAAAAAGATAAAAATAAATTGTTCGAAGCTTCTTTAGTAAATAATGCATTAAAACAATCTTTCGTAAAGCTTGATCCCCGCATTATGCTTCGCAACCCGGTTATGTTTACCGTGGAGATAGGTACATTTATCATGCTGGCAGTAACCATTTATTCAGCAGGAACAGGCGATGTTACACAGGGTTCATTGGGATATAATATAGCAGTTTTTATTGTGCTGTTTTTAACCCTGCTGTTTGCCAATTTTGCCGAAGCTATTGCCGAAGCAAGGGGTAAAGCACAGGCCGAAAGTTTACGCAAGACAAGAGAAGACACACCGGCAAAAAAAGTTTTTCCTGTAGGTGATGAAATGTATGTTAATGAAGTAAAAATTGTGCCTTCTTCTCAACTGAAAAAAGGCGATGTGTTCATTTGCGAAGCCGGGGATCTGGTGCCTATGGATGGCGAGATTATTAAGGGAATAGCAACTATTGATGAATCGGCAATTACCGGCGAATCTGCACCGGTAATACGTGAAGCCGGAGGCGATAAATCTTCAGTAACCGGTGGTACTAAAGTATTAAGTGATAAGATTACGGTAAAAGTTACCACAGAACCAGGCGAAAGTTTTTTAGATAAAATGATTGCACTGGTAGAAGGTGCAAGTCGCCAAAAAACACCCAATGAAATTGCACTTACCATTTTGTTGGCAGCGTTTACGTTGGTGTTCATCATTGTGTGCGTAACGCTAAAACCATTTGCAGATTATGCCAATACACCCATTACCATCGCAGCTTTTGTTTCGCTGTTCGTTTGTCTTATACCAACAACTATTGGTGGCTTATTAAGTGCAATAGGCATTGCAGGTATGGATAGGGCACTACGTGCTAATGTAATTACCAAAAGTGGCAAAGCAGTAGAAACTGCCGGCGACCTGGATACTTTATTACTTGATAAAACCGGCACCATCACCATAGGCAACAGAAAAGCCACTCAGTTTTACCCAACAAAAGGAATAGATGAAAATCATTTCATTAAATCAACGGTGTTGAGTTCTTTGTCCGATGTAACGCCTGAAGGAAAGTCTATCATTGAACTGGCAGGTGCTGCTCATTCAAACTATAAAATTGAAGGTGCAACCTTTATAAAGTTTACTGCTGAAACCAGAAGTTCCGGAATTAATTATGCAAATACAAGGATAAGGAAAGGTGCCGCAGATGCTATCAGAAATATTGTGGAAAAAGCTGGTAATATTTTTCCAGCCGAAACAGTAGAAAAAGTCAAAATGATTTCCAGCAATGGTGGTACTCCGTTGGTAGTATCAGAAAATGAAAAAGTGATTGGTGTCATTGAATTGCAAGACATCATAAAAACTGGCATCAGTGAACGATTTGAGAGGTTGCGAAAAATGGGGATAAAAACCGTTATGGTAACTGGCGATAATCCTTTAACTGCCAATTTCATTGCAGAGAAAGCTGGTGTTGATGATTTTATTGCAGAAGCGAAACCCGAAGACAAAATGAATTACATCAAAAAAGAACAGTCTGAAGGTCGTTTGGTGGCAATGATGGGTGACGGTACAAATGATGCACCTGCCTTGGCACAAGCAGATGTAGGTGTTGCAATGAATAGTGGTACGCAAGCTGCAAAAGAAGCGGGCAATATGGTTGATTTAGACAACGACCCAACCAAACTGATTGAAATAGTGGAAATTGGAAAACAACTTTTAATGACAAGGGGAACACTTACTACTTTCTCCATTGCCAACGATGTGGCAAAATATTTTGCAATTGTACCAGCTTTATTCATGGCTTCTATTCCTGCACTAAAAGGCTTAAATATAATGGGCTTGCATAGTCCTGAAAGCGCTATTCTTTCCGCAGTAATTTTTAATGCTATTATCATCCCTGCATTAATTCCGCTGGCGTTAAAAGGAGTAGCCTATAAACCAATTGGAGCAAGCGCTTTGCTAAGAAGAAACCTGCTCATATATGGTTTAGGCGGAGTTATCATACCATTTATCGGTATTAAACTCATTGATCTTATTGTAGCATTATTTGTATAAAAATTTAATAAACAGAATTATGAAATATCCATAGCGGACGCATACCAACCGAGAATGATTAAATTTTGGATATTCATTTTCAATCAATTGTAAAATTTAAACACATGAAAAAATATTTGATGCCTTCTTTAAAACTCACTTTGGTTTTGATAATAATATGTGCAGCGCTTTACCCGCTTTTAATTGCCGGCATTGCAAAACTTGCACCAGGTGGGGGCGGTGGCGAAAAATTAATGGTAGATGGAAAAGTAGTAGGCTATGCCAATATTGGTCAAAAATTTACAGAGGATAAATATTTCTGGGGCCGCCCATCTGCAGTAGATTATAATGCAGCAGGCTCGGGTGGCAGCAATAAAGGCCCATCGAACCCTGATTATTTAAAGACAGTGCAGGACAGGATAGATTCATTCCTGGTACACAACCCTACCGTAAAAAAAGAACAGATACCTGCCGATATGGTGACAGCTTCGGGTAGTGGGCTCGACCCAGATATTTCCATACAG
>PSMD01000021.1:0-2313 GCA_040289925.1 Chitinophagaceae bacterium
TTTTCGGCTTAGTTCAAGAGCTTTGTTGATAGCAGATTGAAATTCGACAGCAGTAATTGTTTTCGATATTTCTGCATCATATTCCCTTCTGCTATTATCTTTTATTCTGCTGGCAATGGTTTTAAAAAACAGCGTAGGCAAACCTTTTTTGGGATAGAAGCCAAACACCTGGCTAATGGTATCGGCAGCGGTTATTTGTTGAAGTATGAGAAACACATGACCTGTTTACTGGTTATGCGCAACCTGCAAAGGCTTTTATTGTTGGGCACATCTGCACACAAACTAATTCTAAAAACAGAAGCCATTTTATCTGTATGAAATACTTTTAACTGCTCGGCAATATTAAACGGGTAAGCTGCATAAGTTTCAGCAGAAACTGATTTGGAATTACGTGGTTGAGCAGTGGCTGTGAAAGCACCAACCATTACAATAGCCAAAATAAAAAAGCTGTACCGGCCGGTCATGCCTCAAAGATTTTAAAAATTGACGGCGTACACAACAAAAATTATCAACTATTTTGAATAATTATTTTCACGCAAAATTGAAGGTTGCTTTACCGGTTTTTAAAAATATATGTACGGCTGGCCATGTTTATTATTTGCAGAAGAATACGCATTAATAAACCCGCCATGCTGCACAAGAATGGGCCGCTTTTGTTAGCCTGCAATCATCCCAACTCCTTTTTGGATGCAGTGATTTTATTAACGCTGTTTGGAAAACCAATTTATTCGCTGGCCCGCGGTGATGTTTTTAAAAATAAATTTTACATCCGTTTGCTGAACACTTTAATGATTCATCCTGTTTACCGAACCAGTGAAGGAGCAGAAAATCTTAACATCAATTACCAAACCTTTGAAATTTGCCGAACAATTTTTCAGCAGAACGGTATTGTTTTAATTTTTAGCGAAGGACGGTGCATTAACGAGTGGCATTTACGGCCATTAAAAAAAGGCACGGCCCGGCTTGCTTTTCTTGCCTGGCAAAACAATATTCCTTTGCAAGTTTTATCAGTTGGCATTAATTACAGTTCCTTCAGGCGGTTTGGAAAAAATCTGTTCATCAATTTTGGGAAAATTATTCACCAAAACGAATTTGATCTGTCTGAAACTGATGGCAAACGCAACCAGCAATTCAACAAAATACTGGAAGAAGAGTTGAAGAAGTTAGTATTTGAGATAGAAGACAATGACAAAACCAGGCAAAAAAAATTACTTGAAATAAAACCCGGGCCTGCAGAAAAAACTTTTCTTTTCATACCTGCAGTTATTGGCTGGTTAGCTCATTTACCCCTTTACCTGCCGCTAAAAAAAATAACCATTAAAGCTTCCAGCAACAACGACCACTACAATTCTATCTTAACATCGCTGCTTGTTTTTACTTACCCTGTTTATTTATTGCTGATTGCCGCTGTAATTTTTTTCTTTACCAAATCCCCTGCATCTTTTTTTATTTTATTGCTGATGCCGTTTACAGCCTGGGCCTATATGCGTTTAAAGGGGCAGCTTGATAAATAGATGAATTACTCAGCCGCCAATGCTGCAACTGACTTTGCTGCAATAAAGCCACTTGTCCACGCATGCTGAAAATTAAACCCGCCGGTTATTCCGTCAACATCTAAAATCTCACCTGCAAAAAACAGGTTTGAAAGTTTTTTACTCATCATAGTGTTTGCATCTACTCCGGATAATTGAATTCCTCCTGCGGTAACAAACTCTTCCTTAAAAGTTGTTTTCCCTTTTACTGAAGTTTCATAAGCAGTTAAATTTTTTGCCAGCAAATTTTGCTGCGCTGCATTTAAATCAGCCCAGCGGCTGTGTTCTCCAATTCCTGATTGCAGAACCAAAAACTGCCACAACCGCTGGGGCAGGCTAAACATATTTCCGTTAAAAACTTTTTGTGAACCCGATGAAAAACGCTGTTGCTGAATTTTTTCCTGTACCTGTTGCTGTTGTAATGACGGCAACCAGTTGATAAGTATTTCAAATTGCCAGTTCGTTTTTGCCAATTCCCTGGCACCCCAGGCACTCAATTTTAAAATAACCGGCCCGCTAAGTCCCCAATGAGTAATAAGCAACGGGCCTATTTGTTCCAACTTCGACTTTTGTATTTTCACTTTAACCTTTTCAACCGTAACTCCCATCAGTTTTATGACCGGATGGCCAGGCAGATTGAATGTAAAAAGAGAGGGAACGGGTTCTTCAATAGAATGTCTCATCTCGCTGAGCCAATCAAACATTGAAAGTTTTGAATAGCCGCCACAGGCAATGCAAACATAGTCGCAGGTTAAAAACCGGGGCCCCGATAACTCAACGC
>PSMD01000021.1:2323-2622 GCA_040289925.1 Chitinophagaceae bacterium
TCCTGCTTCTGATTTCAGGCTCCTGACTTCAGCATTCATTTTTATCTCTACATTAAACTTCGAAGCTTCTTTCAACAAACAATCAATAATCGTTTGTGAAGAATCGGTAACCGGAAACATTCTTCCATCCGCTTCAGTTTTTAGCTTCACTCCTCTTTCTTCAAACCACTTAATAGTATTTGTTGTAAAAAATTGATGAAAGGCTTTTTTTACAAAATGCTGGCCACGGGGATAGTTGCGGCTCATTTCTGCAATCTCAAAACAGGCATGTGTAACGTTACAGCGGCCACCACCTGAAA
>PSMD01000021.1:2643-24857 GCA_040289925.1 Chitinophagaceae bacterium
TCCAATATAGTCACACGAAGTGAAGGATTCAATCTTGCAGCATTGACGGCACAAAAAAATCCTGCTGCACCGCCACCTATGACAACCAACGTTTTTGCTGCCATAGAAAAATTTTAAGCAAGTTGTACAGCATGGCTAATGAAAAGATTGGGATTGGCTGCTTCAGCAGATTCTATCACGCTGTAATTAGAAAGTATATCAGCTTTTTTCTTCTTTACGCAAACATCGTGT
Organism: Chitinophagaceae bacterium; assembly: GCA_040289925.1. Classification (GTDB taxonomy): domain Bacteria; phylum Bacteroidota; class Bacteroidia; order Chitinophagales; family Chitinophagaceae; genus VBAU01. The sequence continues at coordinate 2,875 of PSMD01000021.1, forward strand.
TCAAAATGAACAGAAGGTTTACCATCTTTTGTTCTTACCGTCCAGCCGTCATCTTCGGTGTAAACCTCTTTCTTTCCTAAATTAATCATTGGCTCTATGGCAAGCACTAATCCTTCTTTCAGTTTGGGCCCACTACCCCGCTTGCCGTAATTAGGCACCTGCGGGTCTTCATGCAATTCTCTTCCCAAACCATGACCCACCAATTCTCTTACCACACCATAGCCATGTTTTTTTTCTGTATGTTCCTGTATGGCAAAAGCAATATCACCCACACGATTGCCGGCAATTGCTTTTTCAATGCCTTTGTATAAAGATTCCTTTGTAATGCGAATGAGCCTGGCAATTTCTTGTCCGGGATCTCCAATTGCAAAAGTGTAGGCATGATCTCCATGCCAGCCATTCAGAATAACGCCAATGTCAATAGAAACGATATCACCTTCTTTCAATTCCCTTTTATTAGGAAAACCATGCACTACAATATCATTCACAGAAATACAGGAATTGAAAGGATAGTCTCTGTAATTTAAAAAAGAAGGAATGGCCTGGTGATCCCTGATGATTTGCCCGATCAATTCATCAATAGATAAAGTGGTAAGGCCGGGCCTGAGAACTTTTGCTACTTCCGCTAGCGTATTGCTCACCAGCAAAGCACTCTTTCTCATCATTTCTATTTGCTCAGGTGTTTTACAAATCATCATATTGCAAAAGTCATTAAAAATTAAACAAGATGTTTCTTAAAATACTGAGTCGTGAACCGTAAATCATGAGCAAGTTCTTACGACTAACGATTCACGACCCAGCAGAAATTTTTTGAATCGGGTTTTGTCGGTTTACATCTGTAGTGATGTGGCTGTCTGCCTGCCCTGTATTCTTCCGCTCTTCATTAAACCATCGTACTGACGCATGAGCAATTGAGTTTCTATTTGCTGAAGCGTATCTAAAATAACTCCCACCATAATTAGCAATGAAGTTCCGCCGAAGAAATTTGAGAAGCCCTGCGTTACTCCAAGCAGTTGGGCAATACCGGGTAAAATACCAATTAAAGCCAGGAAGATGGCCCCGGGCAGCGTTACTTTATCCATAATGGAGCCAATGTAATCTGCTGTAGGTTGCCCCGGCTTTACACCCGGAATAAACCCATTGTTTTGCTTCAGGTTATCGGCAATTTGCTTGGGATTAAAAATTAAGGCAGTGTATAAAAAAGTAAAACCAATTACAACCACTGAGTAAATAACCATGTACCAAATGTTAGAGTGATCTGAAAACACTCTTGAAATGTTTTGACCGGCCGCTGTTTTACTTAAAGAAAATAAAGTAGGCAAAAACATAATGGCCTGTGCAAAGATGATTGGCATTACACCGGCACTGTTCACTTTAATAGGAAGAAACTGTCTTGCGCCGCCAAACTGCCTGTTGCCCACAATTTGCTTGGCGTAGTTCACAGGAATTTTTCTTGTGCCCTGTATTAAAAGAATACAACCAAGAATAATGGCAATAAGCACTGCAATTTCAATAATGAAAATTAGGATAGAGCCGCTGCGTACAGATTTTGATTGAAACTCCTGTAAAAATGATTGTGGCAAACGGGCAAGAATTCCAATCATGATGATTAGTGACGTACCATTGCCCAAACCACGGTCAGTAATTTTTTCACCCAGCCACATTACAAACAAAGTACCGGCAACAAGAACAACTACTGTTGAAAGCCAGAAATACGGAACAAAAGCCGGGTTGATACCGCCCTGCTGAAATATTGTTTTTAAATAAGCAACATAAGCAGAAGCCTGCACGGCTGTAACCAGCACAGTCAGGTAACGGGTGTATTGGTTAATTTTCTTTCTGCCGCTATCGCCTTCTTTTTGCATTTTTTGAAACTGGGGAACCAGCACGGTCATCAATTGCATAAAAATAGAAGCAGAGATGTAAGGCATAATACCCAATGCAAAAATGGATGCCTGGGAAAAAGCACCTCCGGCAAACGTATCAATCAAACCCAAAATACCTTTACGGGCACCGGCCATTTGTGCAGCAATCTTATCAGGTTCAATACCGGGCAGCACTATATGGGTACCAATACGATAAATGAGGATCAATGCAAGAGTGTAAAGAATTTTACTTCTCAACTCTTCTATGCTCCAGATATTTTTGAGAGTCTTTATTAATTTCTTCACTGAGTTCGTGATTTAAGCTCTGAATATTTAAAAATCAAGTTCCAAATGTAATTTTTGGCAAAGCCGAAAGACAAAAGTACAGATACTACAAACGCTTTGCTAATTTTCTGTTTCCGGCTTTTTGATTACTATCACTTATTTCACAATTTCCACAGATCCACCGGCAGCTTCAATAGCAGATTTTGCTTTTCCGCTTATGGCATTTACTTTAAAAGTAATCTTTGTCTTTAATTCACCATTGGCCAAGATCTTCACTTTATCAGTTTGACTGATGAGGCCGTTGATATAAAGATTCTCTAGGGAGAATTCTTTCATACCATATTTTTCAGTGAGATGATCAACCTGTCCAAGATTAAATACTTTGTACTCTACCCGATGCACATTATTAAATCCGCGTTTGGGAATACGGCGTTGAATAGGCATCTGCCCACCTTCGTGTGCCATCTTTCTTTTATATCCGGCACGGCTTTGACCACCTTTTGTACCTTTTGTTGAAGTGCCTCCGTGGCCGGAGCCATCACCACGTCCAATTCTTTTTACTTTGTGAGTTGCGCCTTTTGCAGGTCTTAATTCGTGTAGTTTCATTTTTTTAATTTTTACTCATCGGGGTTTTTTCCCCTCGCTTTACTTGTTTACTGTTTGAGGTTTGATGCAGGCTGTTGAGTTAAATAGCCCTAAAGCTGACACATCAAACTATTTATGCTTCTTCCACTTTAACCAGGTGCTCAACTTTGCGCACCATTCCTAAAATTTGCGGAGTAGCTTCTACTTCTTTTGTAGCATTAGCTTTGTTTAAGCCCAAAGCCTTTAATGTTTGCTTTTGACGGTCAGGTCTGTCAATCGGGCTTTTTACTAATGTTATTTTTATCTTTTTCATACAATATGTTTGATGTCTGATGTTCGATGTTTGATGTTGGGTTAACTAACCCCGAACCTCAAACGTCAAACGTCAAACTATTTTTACCCGTTAAACACTTTCTTTAATCCTACGTGGCGTGTTTTAGCCACATTAATAGGTTCACGCAACATGGCTAAAGCTTTAAAAGTTGCTTTTACCACGTTGTGAGGATTTGCAGAACCAAGAGATTTAGCTAATACATCGGTAACACCGGCACTTTCCAAAACGGCACGCATGCTACCACCGGCAATTACACCAGTACCATGGGCGGCAGGCTTAATCAGCACTTTAGCTGCACCTTCTTTAGCCCACTGATCATGCGGAATAGTACCGTGCATGATGGGAACACGAATCAGGTTCTTTTTTGCATCTTCAATTCCTTTAGTAATTGCTTCCTGAACTTCTTTTGCTTTACCAAGTCCATGTCCTACCACTCCGTTCTCATTACCTACAACTACCAACGCAGAGAAACTGAATGCACGGCCTCCTTTGGTTGTTTTTACAACACGGTTGATGGCTACAACTTTTTCTTTCAGTTCCAGGTCACCTGCTTTAACTCTGTTTAAATTGACTTTTGCCATTTAAGCTATTTAGTATTTAATAAGTAAAATTGAATATTGGTGAAGACTTAATGGTTATTAAATCTTCCATCTTAATTAAAACTCCAATCCCCCTTCTCTGGCACCATCAGCTACTGCTTTTACACGGCCGTGATACAAATAACCACCACGGTCAAATGTTACATTCTTTAAGCCAAGCTCAATTGCTTTTCTTGCAATGGCAGCACCTACCAGTTTACTTTTTTCAATTTTAGTTCCTTTTTGTGCTGCAATGTCTTTATCTCTTGATGATGCAGCCGCTAATGTTTGCCCTCTTGCATCATCTATCAACTGCACATAAATTTCACTGTTGCTTCTAAAAACAGACAGCCTTGGTTTTTGTGCAGTTCCACTACCAATTTTTTTACGAATGCGGTAGCGGATATTTTGTCTTCTTAATGATTTTACTTTCGGATTCATTTTTTTTTATTTTATCAACCCTGATGCTGCCAGGGATTTCTGATTGATGTATAAGGTTTGATGTTCAATGTTTTGGAGGCTAATTAACTTCAAACCTCAAACTTCGAATTACAAACTAACTATTTACCAGCCGCCTTACCAGCTTTCTTACGAACAACCTCACCCACGTAACGAACACCTTTTCCTTTGTAAGGCTCAGGCTTACGCAAGCTGCGGATTTTTGCAGCAACCTGGCCCAGCAACTGGCGGTCAATTCCTTCAAGCACTATGGTTGGGTTTTGACCTTTTTCCTGTGCGGTTGCTACTTTCAATTCTTTCGGAACTTCAAAAATGATATTGTGAGAATAACCTAAAGAAAGGTCGAGAATATTTCCCTGGTTAGAGGCTTTGAAACCTACACCAATTAATTCCAGGTTCTTTTTATAGCCTTCAGTTACTCCTTTAATCATGTTTGCAATTAATGCACGGTACAAGCCATGCATAGCACGGTGGCGAATTTGATCAGTTGGACGCAGAATGTTCACGACTCCATCTTTCACTTCAATCTTAATATCACGATCCACAGCCTGCTTCAATTCACCTTTGGAGCCTTTTACAGTTACCACGTTATCGTTACCTACTGTAACTGTAACACCTGAAGGAACTGTAACTGGTTTTCTACCTATACGAGACATTGTAAAATGTTTTTTGTTTATCGTTTATTGTTTATTGTTATCAACCGGTCAGCTTAGTATAGCTTCAGCTTAATGTATTGATAACCTTTCCCGAACTCCCCTTCAGAAATTGGGATTTAGTATACATAGCAAAGAACTTCGCCACCAACGTTCTGGGCTTTTGCTTCTTTATCTGTCATCACACCTTTTGAAGTAGAAATGATAGCTACACCCAAACCATTTTTTACACGGCGGAAATCGGCCGGCTTTGCATACGTACGCAAACCCGGGCGGCTCACTCTTTCCAGGCTATGAATAGCCGGTTGCTTGGTTTGAGGATCATACTTCAAGGCAATTTTAATAATGCCCTGCTTGCTATCATCTTCAAATTTGTATTTCAGAATATAGCCCTGGTTGTATAAGATCTCCGTCATACGCTTTTTTAAATTGGAAGCAGGAATTTCAACAATGCGATGTCCTGCTAACTGCGCATTCCGAATTCTTGTCAGGAAATCTGCTATAGGATCTGTTACCATAATTATTTTTAATTGATCAATTCACAATTTTTTTAACTAATGAGTGAAGAGTTCAGCACTCATTACTCATAACTCATTATTGATTTTTACCAGGAAGCTTTCTTCAGTCCCGGAATCTTTCCATTTAAAGCCATGTCACGAAGTGCTATCCTGGAAATACCGAAATGACGGATATATCCTCTTGGACGACCACTCATTTGGCAACGGTTCTTCAAACGAACTTTCGAAGAATTCTTCGGCAGTTCATCCAAAGCTTTCCAATCGCCGGCAGCTTTCAGTGCAGCTCTTTTTTCTTCATATTGAGCCACCATTCTTTCTCTTTTAATTTGCCTGGCTTTTACTGATGTTTTTGCCATAATTAATTTTAAATTTCAATTTCCAAATTCCAAATCTTAATACACTGGAACTTGTTATTTGTTATTTGATATTTATTTCTTGATGTTTTTAAACGGCATTCCCAATTCTTTCAACAACTCGTAAGCTTCTTCATCAGTTTGTGCTGTTGTTACAAACGTGATGTCCATTCCGGTAATGCGATTCACCTTATCAATATCAATTTCAGGGAAAATAATTTGCTCAGTTACTCCCAGTGTATAGTTACCACGACCATCAAATGATTTTTCACTTACTCCTTTAAAGTCACGTACACGGGGAAGAGCAACAGCAATCAGCCTGTCCAGAAACTCATACATCTTATCTCCGCGCAACGTAACCTTTGCACCTATCGGCATGTTTTTACGCAACTTAAAATTGGAGATGTCTTTCTTTGACATAGTTGCCACAGCTTTTTGACCTGCGATCATTGACATTTCATCCAGCGCAACGTCAACAAGTTTTTTATCACTTACTGCACCGTTTACACCGCGGTTCAAAGAAATTTTCACCAAACGCGGAGCCTGCATAATGCTTTTGTAACCGAACTTTTTCATTAAAGCCGGAACAACTTCATCGTAATATTTTTTCTCCAGCCTCGGAGTGTATTTTGTTGTTGCCATTACTTAATTACCTCCCCTGATTTTTTTGAAATACGAACGGTAGCGCCGTCTTTGCGTTCTCTGCGAATTCTTACACCTCTTTTTTCTTTCGGATCCCACAGCATAACATTACTGATGCTGATAGGCGCTTCTTTTTTAATAATACCACCCTTGGTATTTTGTGCCGAAGGTTTTGTGTGGCGGCTAACAATGTTTACGCCTTCAACAATTACTTTACCCTCATCAACCAGCACCTGCTTTACCTGGCGTGGTTTGCTAAGGTCTTTATCTTCTCCGGCAATCACCACTACGCTATCGCCTTTTTTAATGTTGTACTTCGGTTTAAATCTTGTTTTCATTTTATTCTAAGCTTTGAGCTATTAGCTGTGAGCTTCGAGCTCCAATCAATAGCGTTACATTTTTATTTTTAACGGGCTCGTAGCTCATGGCTCGTAGCTCGTTGCTTTTCTTATAACACTTCCGGTGCCAGTGAAATGATCTTCATATAACCTTTATCACGCAGTTCCCTGGCAACGGGTCCAAAAATGCGGGTGCCTCTTGGTTCATCAGCCTGGTTCAGTAACACAACAGCATTATCATCAAAGCGGATGTATGAACCATCTTTACGACGGAGTTTGTTTGTGGTACGCACGATAACTGCTTTGGTAACCGTTCCTTTTTTAATACCGCCGGCGGGTAATGCATCTTTTACTGTAACAACTATTTTATCGCCAATTTTTGCATAACGCTGACCACTGTTACCCAGCACACGAATGCAGAGAACTTCTTTTGCTCCGCTGTTATCTGCCACATTTAACCGGCTTTCTTGCTGAATCATATTTTTAAGCTTTTAGCTCTTAGCTGCGAGCTGCGAGCAATTAATAACAATTTTATTTTTTACGGCTCGTAGCTCAGGGCTCGTAGCTCGTAGCTTTATTACTTAACTTTTTCAACCACTTCTACCAGTCTCCATCTTTTTGTTTTACTCAATGGTCGGGTTTCCATGATCTTCACAGTATCGCCAATGCTGCACTCATTCTTTTCATCGTGTGCATGAAACTTGGTGGTTTTTTTTACAAACTTACCGTAGATAGGGTGCTTAACTTTTCTTTCCACCGCAACAGTAATGGTTTTATCCATTTTGTTGCTGGTAACAACCCCAATCCTGGTCTTTCTTAAATTTCTTTCAGACATCTTTTTATTTTTTAAGCTTCAAGCTGTTTCTTTTTTAATTCGGTTTTCAAGCGGGCAATATCTTTCCGCAGGTTGCGAACGGTCATCGGATTTTCCAGCGGTGAAATTGCATGAGCAAACTTCAGCTTTTTTAAACGCAGCTCATCTTCTTTAATACGAGCTTCCAGGTCCTGTACATTCATGCCGTGTATGCTCTTTTGAAAATCTGCTTTCTTTGTCATCTCGGTTTATTTTGAATTATGATGCTAAGTCTCTGCGAACAACAAATTTTGTTTTGATAGGCAATTTGCCGGCAGCCAGTTCCAGCGATTCTCTTGCAATTTTTTCATCCACTCCATCTACTTCAAATAAAATTCTTCCCGGCTTTACCACTGCTGCCCAAAACTCAAGGTTACCTTTACCCTTACCCATCCTTACCTCAAGTGGTTTGCGGGTAATTGGCTTATCAGGAAATATGCGTATCCAAACGTTACCCTCACGTTTCATGTGGCGGGTTAATGCCTGGCGGGCTGCTTCAATTTGCCTGTCGGTAATCCAATGACTGTCCAAAGCTTTCAGCGCATAAGAGCCGAAGGAAATTGTGTAACCTCTTTTCGCATCGCCTTTCATGCGACCCTTCTGCATTTTCCTGTGCTTGGTTCTTTTAGGTTGTAACATCTTTTATAGTTTCAAGTTTCTTGTTTCTGTTTTCTGGTTGCTTTCCGGGTGCTGGTGTTTTTGCTAATTATCACCAAGCATACAGCATCTCATCTATCGTTTTCCTACACCGCCTCTTCTGTCTCCACGGCGGTCATCTCTCCTGTCGCGGTGCTCTCTGTGTTCTCCGCCTCTTCTGTCTCTCCTGTCACTTACATCACTCTTACCACCAACAAAGTTTGGATTCAAATCTCTCTTGGTTAATACTTCTCCTTTACAAATCCAAACCTTAATACCAATTTTACCGTATACTGTGAGAGCAAATACATTCGCATAATCAATATCCATACGAAAGGTGTGTAAAGGCGTACGGCCTTGTTTGATCTCTTCCGTACGGGCAATTTCAGCACCACCCAAACGGCCACTCACTTTTACTTTAATTCCTTCGGCACCCATACGCAATGCAGAAGCAATAGCCATCTTGATAGCTCTTTTATAGTTAATGCGGTTTTCAATTTGTCTCGCTATGGTGTCAGCAACAATCATGGCATCCAACTCCGGACGGCGGATTTCAAGAATGTTGATCTGCACATCTTCTTTGCCGGTCAGCTTCTTCAACTCTTCTTTAATCCTGTCAACCTCTCCACCACCTTTACCTATGATGATTCCCGGCTTTGATGTATGGATAGTAATGATGAGCTTACCAAGGGTTCTTTCAATAACAATTTTTGAAATGCCGCCTTTGTTAATACGGGCATTCAGGTAAGTTCTGATCTTGTTATCCTCAATCAGCTTGGTGGCAAAATCTTTTTTATTACCATACCAGTTAGATTCCCATCCGCGGATGATGCCTAACCTGTTACCAATCGGATTTGCTTTTTGACCCATGTTTGATTTTTATTTATCCCAACCTTAGCCGGGATGTTTTTTATTTGGTTTTTTTAGTCTCTTTTTTTGTTGCAGCCTTTTTTGTTGCTGTTTTCTTAGCGGCTGATTTTTTTGCCGGAGCTTTTTTGCTTTTGGCTTTTGGCTCGGCCGCTTCTGTGGTTTCAACTTCAGCTTCTACAGATTCTTCTCTTGCCGCAGCAATGGCATGGCCGTTTGTTTTTACATCCACTATCACTGTAACATGATTGCTTCTTTTTCTTACTCTATAACCTCTTCCCTGTGGAGCGGGGCGCATACGCTTCAGCGTTCTTGCACCATCTACAAAAATGGTTTTGATGAACAGTTCGGACTCATCGCTATTTTCATTTTTTTGCTTCCAGTTATTAATAGCACTTAACACCAGCTTGCGCAAAGGCTCGGCAGGATGTTTGGGATTGTATTCCAGTTCGGCCAATGCTTTTTCAACTTTCTGACCCCGAATCAGGTCAGCCAGCAAACGCATTTTGCGCGGCGATGTCGGGTAATTTCTCAGTTTTGCTACTGCTTCCATATTTCTTGTTTATCGTTTGTCGTCTATAGTTTATCGTTAACAAAAAACAATAAACCATAAACTAAAAACCTATGCTATTTTTTTACTTGAGTGACCTTTAAACTGCCTGGTTGGTGCAAATTCACCCAGCTTGTGGCCAACCATAAACTCTGTTACATAAACAGGAATGAATTTATTTCCGTTATGCACAGCAAACGTGTGGCCAACAAAATCAGGAGTAATCGTTGAACGACGGCTCCATGTTTTGATCACTGATTTTTTGGTTTTGCCCTCATTGATAGCTAATATCTTTTTTTCAAGATGAGTAGCTACGTAAGGTCCCTTTTTAATCGAACGTGCCATTTGTTATTGAATTAGTTAATCTGTTAATTAGTTTTATTTGGTACCTAGCTTTTGATTCTCTATTCATCTTCCGTTGCAAGTTTTACCCTAAACTTGTTTCAGGGCACTCTTGTACTTTCGGTTCTCTATTCACCTTTCACTATTTCGTCAGCTTGCTTCCATTTTTTCTTTGAATGATCAGGTGATCGCTTCCTTTATGCGGCTTCCTTGTTTTCATACCTTTTGCATATTTGCCGGTACGGCTTCGTGGATGCCCGCCTGAAGCTTTACCTTCACCACCACCCATTGGGTGATCAACAGGGTTCATAGCTACACCACGGTTTCTGGGACGAATACCTCTCCACCTGTTGCGGCCCGCTTTACCCATGCTTTGCAGGTTATGATCACTGTTACCAACCACACCTACAGTTGCATAGCAGTTAATTAACACCTTTCTTAACTCGCCACTTGGCATTTTCAACACAGCATATTTTTCTTCTTTGTTGGTAAGCTGTGCAGATGAGCCTGCGCTTCTTGCAATTTTACCACCCTGGCCAGGTTGCATTTCAATGTTATGCACCATGGTACCCAGCGGCATGTTCTTTAACTGCAATGAATTTCCAATTTCAGGAGGCGCATCATCACCGCTAATTATCTTCATACCTACCTGCAAGCCCTGGGGAGCAATGATGTATCTTTTTTCTCCATCAGCATATTCAACCAATGCAATAAAGCAAGTTCTGTTAGGATCGTACTCGATTGTTTTTACTGTGGCTTCAATGCCTTTCTTATCTCTTTTGAAATCAATGATCCTGTATTTCTTTTTATGACCACCACCCATGTAACGCATGGTGAGGTGACCTGAGGTGTTACGACCTCCGGTGCTTTTTTTGGTTTCAACCAAGGATTTTTCAGGTTCGTTGGTGGTAATTTCTGCATATGCATTTCCAATTCTCCACCGTGTGCCTGCTGTTACTGGTTTAAATTTTTTTACTGCCATACCTCAACCCGTAAGGGCTTATTTTTTTATTTACGTTTTCAAGACTTCTCGGCGCTTGTTACCCTAATCACATATAAGAGCTAACCTTTCACTTTTCCGAATCTGAAAGAGTGAAGATTAAATATTTGAATAAAGATCTATTGTTTCACCTTCTGCTACTGTTACCAGTGCTTTTTTATAAGAAGGTTTTTGACCAGAAATAAAACCGGCCTTTGTATAGCGGGTTTTATTTTTTCCCGGAACCACAGTTGTGTTTACCTCAACTACCGATACACCGTAAAACTCTTCTACTGCTTTTTTAATCTCCAGCTTGTTTGCCTTTTTGGCAACACGAAATGCATAGCGACGCAGCTTTTCCTGCTGGCCATTTGCTTTTTCGCTGAGAATAGGTTTTATCAATACTTCAGAAAGTTTCATTGCAATATTTTTTATTTTTTTGTCAGCGCTATGGGATCTTATGATCTCATCTTTCTATAACTTGTTATCGTTTTAAATAAGCTCTTGTTACCCCTTCCGAAGAATTTACTTCGGACAGCTATAAAGGGTTTAAGCTTCTGCTTCTTCCTGTGAAAAAATTTTTGCTGCGCCTTCGGTTAATACTACTACATCAGCATTTACTACATCGTAAGTGTTAATATCACTCAACAACGTTCCGGTAATACGCGGCACATTACGGAAGCTGAGATAAACGTTATCGTTATACTCAGGCATTACAAATAATGTTTTCTGGCTGCCAGCATTCAGCTTACTTAAAATGCCTGTAAAGGTTTTTGTTTTAGGAGCATCAAGCTTGATATCCTCAACTACTACAATCGCATTTTCTTTTGCCTTTGCAGAAAGGGCAGACATTTTTGCCAGGTCTTTTACTTTTCTGTTCAATTTTATATCATAGCCATGTGGCTTGGGGCCGAACACTGTACCACCACCTTTATAAAGTGGGTTACGGATGTTACCCTTCCGGCTTCCACCAGTACCTTTTTGACGATGCAGCTTGCGGCTTGCACCTTTTACTTCAGCACGGGTTTTAACCTTATGGGTACCCTGGCGCTGCGAAGCCAAATATTGTTTAACTGCCAGGTAAACTACGTGGTTGTTGGGCTCAATGCCGAAGATCTCTTCGGGCAGCTCAACAGTTCTGCCTGTTTTCTTTCCTTCTATATTTAAAACGTCAACTTGCATATTATTTCTGGATTAAAACGATTGAACCATTGTGGCCTGGAACAGCACCACTTATTAAGATGTAATTTTTATCAGGGAAAATTTTTACGACTTTCAGGCCTTTGATCTTCACCCTGTCGTTACCCATACGGCCGGCCATCCGCATACCTTTCATTACACGGCTGGCATCAGATGAGTTACCCAGTGAACCAGGTGCTCTTGAACGGTCGTGCTGCCCGTGAGAGGCATCACCCACTCCACTAAAGCCATGGCGTTTTACCACTCCCTGGAAACCTTTACCTTTTGTGGTACCTACAACCTCTACTTGTTCACCTTCAGAAAAGATGTCAACAGTAATGGTTTCACCAATATTTTTTTCAATGAAATAATCGCGGAACTCTTTGATAAATTTTTTGGAAGCTGTGTTGGCTTTGGCGAAGTGATTGATTTCAGACTTTAGAGAATGCTTTTCGTTTTTATCGCCAAAAGCCAGCTGGAGGGCATTATAACCGTCGCTTTCTTTTGTTTTTACCTGCGTAACTACACAGGGACCAGCTTCAATAATGGTGCAAGCTGTTTGCTTACCCGAAGGATCGAAGATGCTGGTCATCCCAATTTTTTTTCCAATAATACCTTTCATTTGTTTGTACAGTTTATGCCTGCAGGATTATTGGGACAACCTTGTACATGTTTCACTTTTTGAAGCGAAACAGGCTTCAATCCCCGTTTGCTGCCGACCTTTTCCAGTGTTTCCTGAATTGGAGAGGAAGTACCGGCAGTAAACAAACCCTGAATGGCTTGTTTTTATTTGCCCCCAACCCCTAAAGGGGAGTTGAGAGAGTTAAAAATCAGAGCTCTTTTTCCTAAATGAATTTTTCATTAAGGTTGAGAGATGACAATCATTTTCAATTTATAAGAACTATCCCTTACTACCCTTTAGGGGTTGGGGGTTTTCTATGCTTTAATCTCAACTTCCACACCGCTGGGCAGATCCAGTTTGCTTAATGCATCAACAGTCCTTGAACTTGAGGTATAAATATCCAGTAAGCGTTTGTGCGTTGCTAACTGAAATTGTTCACGGCTCTTTTTGTTTACGTGCGGTGAACGCAGTACGGTAAAAACTTTTTTACGTGTAGGCAAAGGAATAGGACCCGTTACCACCGCACCTGTGCTGCGTACTGTTTTTACGATCTTCTCTGCTGATTTATCAACGAGGTTATGATCGTAAGACTGTAATTTGATTCTGATTCTCTGCGACATGTATGAAATTGCCCATTTGAATTTGGGAGCGCAAAGATAAGGGGATGATATTAAACAGGCAAAGTTTTGAGAATGATTTTTTAAACCTATTCAAAAACTTTCGGTTGCAAAACCTGAGTGTATTAAGTCAACGCATACATCGCCGCCTTAGCAAAATAGAAACTGTTTTTATGCACATTGCTTCTTAAGGCATAGTTTTTTTCGCCTGTTAAAAGTTCTCTCAAATAAAACCTAATTGTTATACCCAGATCGAAACCAAACCGCGAAGGACGCAGTAATGACGATACCAACCGCGGAAAAACAACCAACCAGGACTCCCGCATGCAAAATGCATCTGCACAACCCACACGGAGCAGAAGTAACGAGCAAAACAGAAACAAAAACCCAAAGCTTACTTTATCCAATCAAAGCGAAACATCAGACAGATCGGAATGACAGGAACTGCACTATTTGGTTGAGGCTGGCATAACCAGCCTTTTTTATTTGTTTGGGTAATTCTTTCTCAGTTATTTTTTTAGATGTAGATATTCAACCACTACTATCACTTACATAATTATCGGTTCAATAATATTATCTGTTGTATCAGCGCTGTTGCAATGAGCTGGCTGTACAGGCACAATTTTTAATGTATGAGTAGATGTAATTTAAGAATCATTCATCATTTTAAAAACGTTTGTTATGCCAAATCAAAGAAATGACGATCTCGGACGTCAACAAGGAAACCAGAGTTCTTCTTCAGAATCAACCGGCCGCCAGGACCGTGATGATCTTGGACAGCAAAGCAATGTATCAACCGGCGGTAATCAAGGAAACCAGCGCGGTAGCCAATCTGGACAGACCGGTGGATCAAGCTCAGGCGGTTCATCTTCCGGAAGAGAAGGCAGCAGCGATTCAGAACGCGGTTCTGAAAGCGGCATGAACGAAGGCCGTGAAGGTAGAAGCAGCAGTTCCGGTGGTAGCATGGGAACAGGTGGCAGCAGGAGCTCTGGAAGTTCGAGCGACAGAAGCGGCAGAGATGAAGATACCGACAGTGGTATGAGTAATCGCTAATCAGAAAACCACGCAATAAAAAAGCTGACCGTAATAACGATCAGCTTTTTTATTTATATGATTGTAAGCTTCCCTTCCTATTTTTGCTCACCATTAAAATGAAAATATGAATACTGTTATTGTTCCTGTTGATTTCTCGCCTACTTCTCTAAATGCTGCTGAGTACGCCGCCAAAATGCTTACAGGTGTTTATGGTGCCAACCTAGTACTGTATCATATGTACGAGAAAAGTAGCGAAGAAACCTCCGCAAACGAACAGTTAAACGACCTGAAGAAAAAGCTTTCCGACAAGCATATTGTGAAAATGGAAACCATTGCAGTTTTGGGTGATGATCTAATTGAAGAAATAGACCGTGTGGTAAAACACAGGCATGCAAACCTGGTTGTTATGGGTATTACAGGCAAATCGGCTATTGCACAGGTGTTTATTGGCAGCAATACGCTTAAACTGGTTGATAGAAACGTTTGCCCGGTATTGATCGTTCCTGACGATGCTAGTTTTAATGGAATAAAAAATGTAGCCCTCACTTCTGATTTTAAAAATGTAAGAGTAACAACCCCTTCCATTCCAATAAAAGCATTCCTGGAAATGTCACGCCCCTACCTGCATATCGTAAATGTAGATAACCAACACTACGTTTCATTAACTGCCGAATACCAAAAAGAAAAGGCTGTGATGCAGGAAATGTTCAGCAATTTCAATCCTAAATTTTATTTTATTGGCATGAATGACTTTTTTGATGCTATTGAACAATTTATTGTTGACCAAAAAATTGATGTGTTAATAACTATACCGCGTCGCCATTCTTTTTTAAGCAACATTTTCAAAAGCAGTCATACAAAAAAGTTGGTTTATCACAGCCGTGTACCCATATTAGCTGTGCATGAGTAAGCTTTTAAAGCGCAATGGTTCATTGGTCGTTTGTCATTTTTGACCTATATGACTAAATTTGTCTCTCCAGAAAAAAATTGCTGCATCATTTTTTAGCTGCCAAAACCCTCTTCGGCAGCTCATCTTAACCCGGATAATTTTTGGGTGCAGTTTACGAAAGTAGATTGTATGAAAAATATTAAGCTAATCGAAGTTCCTTCAGAAATCGGTGCAGGAACGAGAGGTGCAAGTTTGGGTATTGATGCCATAAAAATTGCTGCACTTGATTACATGAGCAATTTCTTCATTCATTTTCCTTCTGAAAAAATTCAGGTTGACAATAACCTTCTTTATGAGCCCATTCAATCTCCTTACGCAAAACGTATAAAAGGTATAGCGGCTCTTTATGAAAAAGTAAGTAAAGCAGTAATGGAAAGCCTGAAAAATAATTTCTTTCCTGTAATATTAAGTGGAGACCATAGCACTGCCGGTGCCACCATTGCAGGAATAAAAATGGCAAAACCCAAAAGCCGGCTGGGTGTAATTTGGATTGACGCACATGCTGACCTGCATACCCCATATACAACACCTTCAGGCAATATACATGGTATGCCCCTTGCCGCAACAATTAATGAAGACAACCTGGATTCTGCCGTACATGAAATTGATGATGATACCCTGAAATATTGGAAAAACTTAAAGCAAATAGGAAAAATTTACCCAAAAGTGCTGCCGGAAGACATTGTTTTTATTTCCCTGCGGGATTTTGAAAAGGAAGAAAAATATTTGATTGAGAAATATGACATGAAAGTGATCAGCACAAAAGAGGTAAGAAGCAAAGGCCCGGAAAATATTGTTAGAGCTGTGATACGTTACCTTGCCGATTGCACAGATATATACATTTCATTTGATGTTGATAGCCTTGACCCCTCTATTTCCAAAGGCACAGGTACACCGGTTAGCAATGGATTGAAAGAAAGAGAGGCAGAAGATTTGATTAGTAAATTTATGCAAAGCAGAAAAGTTTGCTGCTTCGAAATTTCAGAAGTAAATCCAACCCTTGATAAGGAAAACCTAATGGCTGAAATAGCCTTTAATATTTTGCAGCGCAGCGTAAATGTGCTGATGATGAGCTAACCTAAAATACATTGTGCCATGAAAAAATTATTTATTGCTTTTGCGATGGTTTGTTCCGCAAAAGCAGTTTTTACTCAACCTGGTTACCAGGATTCCCTTCAAAAATTTTTTACCAGTTATGTAAACAATCATGAAGTGGTAACGGCAGAAAACCGGAAGTTTATCCAGTTTTTTTCGCCAGATCCAGCCTATAGGGTTGTTGCCAGATTTGAAAAGGCAAAAAATTCTTCGTGGTTTCAAATGGAAACTTTAGGCCGCGAAAAAAAATTGTACAGGGTGTACGGCACCTTAAGTTTTGTATTGCAAAACCAGCCGGTCACATTAAATCTCTATCAATCTCAAACATTGCTTGAAGATCCTGAGCTAAAAGATTATTTGTTGCTGCCATTTACTGATGAAACCTCGGGGAAAGAGACTTACCACGGTGGCAGGTATTTGGATTTTACAATTAATGATGTAAAAAAAAATACAGTCGTGATTGACTTCAATAAGGCGTATAACCCCTACTGCGCTTATGAGGAGGACAAATACAATTGTCCGATCCCTCCAAAAGAAAATCATATTCCGATTGCTTTAAAAGCCGGAGAAAAAAATTTCGTCAGAAAGCAGTAGCAAATGTTTTTGAAAGCCCGTCTTTAAAAGAGGTGGGTTGAAAACCCAGGAGCTGCTTTGCTTTTTGAATATCTAATTGTGTTTTTGTTGGACGGATAGCCGGCTGCTGTAAAATTTCTTTTGTTACCGGAATGATCAGTTGCCTGTTGAGTTGCAGATAATCTGCCACTTCACAGGCAATTTCGTAAGGAGTCAAAACATCCTCGCCTGCAACATGAAAAACGCCTTTTGCTTTTTTTTCGATAATGAGGCAAATACCCCCTGCAACATCCTCTACATAAGTTGGAGTGCGGAGTTGATCCGTAAAAACCTGATAGGGTTCGTTGTTCTCCAGCTTCTTCCTGACCAATGTTACAATGTTATCTCTGCCGCTAATGCTGCGACCATAAACAAGAGCTGTACGCACAATTGCCCAGTCAAAGTCATATTCTTCAACTGCCTGTTCAGCCTCTAATTTTGTTTTACCATAATAATTTACCGGGTTTCTCTCATCTTCTTCTTTATAATTCCCTCTCTCACCATCAAACACAAAATCGGTTGACAGCAAAATGAAATGGCTTTTGCATATTGCTGCGTTGGTGAGCACATGCAAACAACCTTCAACATTTACAAGGTAAGCATTCCATTGGTTTTTTTCACAATCATCAGGCTTCGTCATTGCACCTGCATGCACAACAAATTCGGGTGTGTGTTTTTCAAAAATATCATACGCAAACGGATGATTAAAATCCATTTCTTCGTAAACAAAATTTTTATGGGCTATTGGTAACCTGCATTGGCCTTTTGCAGTAGCTATAACCGTAAAATTTTTGCTAAGGAGCGTTTGAGAAAGATAATAACCTAAAAAACCGTTGGCCCCTGTAATTAATACCTTCATCAGGGTATGTTAAAGTAAAGAATTGTGTTTATCTTAAATACAAATTTACAGTTATGAGAAAATTATTTTTCTTTCTGCCATGCCTGTTATTCTTACAAATCTCATTTGCCCAGGTTACAGTAAGAGTTTGTAATTATGTAGATAATTCAGACAATACCTATTCCGCAAAAAATATTTTTACAATCAATGATAGTGATGAGTTATTAATGCTTGTTAATTCAGACAAGGAATTCAATACCTACCGCCTCGATTATAAAATTTACCGGGTGAACAGCTATGGAGAAACTACATATGATGTCACTATTTCGCAGGACGGAGTTCAGGCAAATTAGGAATGGTCGTACAAAGGTGTGTTATTTCACAGCTCAGAATTTTATTTGATTAAAGTGTATAAAGCTGATGGAACTTACCTGTGCGAAACCATGGTGTACATTAACTGGCGTGGATAAGCATTTTCTCTAAACACTTATTATAACCCCCGTAATGCTAACGGGGGTTCTGTGTATTTAATACACAAATCCTTTATTTTTGATTGCTTTTTTGCAAATGAAAGTTGAATTAGCAAGGCATAAATACTATTCAGATTGAAAAAACAAGGTAAAAAAGTATCACGGATTGGAGTGCTGACCTCAGGCGGAGATTCTCCGGGAATGAATGCAGCCATACGTGCAGTTGTACGTACCGGAATTTACAATAAACTTGAAGTTTACGGCATTTACCAGGGCTACCAGGGAATGATTAATGACAACATCCAAAAAATGGAGTCAAGATCGGTAGCCAACATCATACAGCGTGGCGGCACAATTTTAAAAACCGCCCGCTGCAAAGATTTTTATCAATACGAAGGCCGTAAAAAGGCTTACGAAAATTTGAAAAAAAACGGTATTAATGGCTTAATTATTATTGGCGGAGATGGCTCTTTTCGTGGCGCCGTTGAGTTCAGCAAAGAATTTGATATACCCTGCGTAGGCATTGCCGGCACTATTGATAAAGATATTCATGGCACTGACTTTACCATTGGATTTGATACAGCAGTGAACACCGCCGTTGAGGCGATTGATAAGGTGAGAGACACCATGGAAGCTCACGACCGCATTTTTGTAATAGAAGTGATGGGACGTGATGCTGGCTACATTGCTTTGCATAGTGGTATTGCTACGGGCGCCGAAAATATTTTAATTCCGGAACACAAAACTGATATTGATGCGCTCGTTGCTTCATTACATGAAAAAGAAAAAAGAAAGAAACTGGTAAACCTTATTGTGGTGGCTGAAGGTGATGAATTTGGCGGAGCTAATGATGTGGCAGAACACATTAAAAGAAAAATGCCACAGGCTGAAACCCGTGTGTGTATATTGGGACATATACAAAGAGGCGGAGCTCCTTCCTGCCTTGATAGGTTAATTGCCAGCCGCATGGGCTATCATGCTGTTGAATGTTTGCTTGAAGGCCGGCATAATGTTTTTGTAGGAATTCAAAACAACAAAATGCATTATATACCGCTTGAAGCTGCAGTAAAAACAAAAGGAAAGATTAGTGAAGAGTGGATGAAAATTGTTAAGATCCTTGCATCATAATATGAAATCTTGAATTCAAATTTTAAGTGAAACAACAGCAATTGTAATTGCTAATTACAAATCATGACGAAAAATCTCGATAAATACCTGCACAGGGAAATGGATAGAGTGGCAGGGATTGAACATAGTTTTCACCGCACAAAAATTGTTGCAACTGTTGGTCCTGCCTGCGATACGTATGTTAAGCTATTATCGCTGGTAAAATGTGGTGTAAATGTTTTCCGCTTAAATTTTTCTCACGGCACTCATGAAGAAAAAATAAAAATCATTGAATTTATTCGCCAGATCAATAAAACCGAACCTTACAACATTGCCATCCTTGCCGATTTGCAGGGACCTAAATTACGGGTGGGGGAAATTGAAAATGGCATGATGGAAGTGAAGGCTGGGGACATTCTCACTTTCACCAATGAAAAAGTAACTGGTAACAAAGAAAGGATTTATGTTTCCTACCCCGACCTGCACAAGGATGTAAAAATCGGTAACACTATTTTAATTGATGACGGTAAGCTGGAAGTAAAAGTTTCAAAAATTTTAAAGAACAACGATGTTCAGGTGAAGGTAAAGTTGGGTGGATTTCTTTCAAGCAAAAAAGGGATTAACCTGCCTGATACAAAAATTTCTTTGCCGGCATTAACTGAAAAAGATTTAAAAGACCTGGAGTTTATTATTGAGCAAAAGCTTGACTGGGTTGCTCTTTCGTTTGTACGCAGTGTAAAAGACATCATCATTTTACGCAACAAGTTGCATGAAACCAAAAGCAAAACCAAGATCATTGCAAAAATTGAAAAACCAGAAGCGTTAAAAAATCTAAGAGATATAATCGTTGAATCGGATGGTATTATGATTGCCCGCGGCGACCTTGGTGTTGAACTACCGATTGAACAGGTTCCTTTGATCCAAAAACAAATTATTCGCAAATGCCTGCATCGAGCAAAGCCGGTAATTGTGGCTACGCAAATGATGGAAAGTATGATTGAAAGAACAAAACCAAATCGTAGTGAGATAACAGATGTGGCCAATGCCGTGCTGGAAGGTGCAGACGCTGTAATGTTGAGTGGTGAAACAGCCACTGGTCAACATCCTATACTGGTTGTTGAGACCATGAAAAAAATCATCATGGAAGTAGAAAGAACAGATTACCGTTATAACCTGGAAGAAGTGTTGCAACCGCAACCTCACTCCCCCTCTTTTTTGAGCGATGCGATTTGCTACAATGCCTGCAATCTTGCCAAAGACTGTAATGCCGATGCACTGGTAGGTATGACGCAAAGCGGTTACACAGGTTTTATGCTCAGCAGCTACAGGCCCAAAACACCGCTATATATTTTTACAAAAGAAAGATCACTGGTAAACCAATTGAGCTTAAGCTGGGGAGTAAGAGCATTTTATTATGGAGAAGAAGAAAGTCTTGATGATATTTTTCACGACCAGATTGAAATTTTAAAAGAAAGAGGTTTTGTAAAATCAGGACATGTGGTTGTAAGTACAGGCAGCACACCTGTTCATCTTCACCTGCCTACGAATGTTTTGAAAATTACTAAGGTTGAATAATGAGAAAAGTTTAAAGTTTAAGGTTGAAGTTAAAGAACCATCATTTTCCATGATAAATCTTCAACTCAGGAACAACCTTAACCTTTCAACCCGAAAACTTAACGATTCCCTCACCAAGGCCAAACAGTATAAATAATCCCGGCTATTACACATCCCAGGATATTGTAAAGCCCATTGATGATATGAAGGGCTGCTGGCTTTTTCTCATATAAATATGAAATGCTGATAGCGGTTGCAGAAAAACAAATACCGGCAACAAGCCCCACCTTAACTCCTGTCATCCATCCGCCAGATTCACCGATACGTGCAATGATAATGGCAATGCCAATGCTGGCGATGATCATTAAAATAAGCGATGTGAACATAACACCAACCACTCCAGATTTCATGTTAGGGTCGTTGGGATTGATGCCACTGGCTTTTATCCAGGCATTTTTAAAAATAAATGAATACCAAACTGCGCCTAAAAGAAAATAGCCAACACCGCCGGCAATGGCAGCCAGCCAGTTGATGTGAGAGAACAAATTAGAGTTCATGATAGTTGAGATTTGGTTTATTAATAAAATTGAATTTCTAATAAGGAAAAAATCTTCCCCAAAATCTCTCACGCAGGTACGGTTAAGAAAAGAGTAAAATACAAAACTTATGCTGCCATCCTAGGTAGTTTTGTCCACAGTTTTACAATGAACGAATCATGACGTTTCTGAACCAAACAGCATAGCCATGATCCTGCAAAGCAATTTTTCCTTTTTTAAAAACACCAAAGTCAGGCATTGATTTGAATTTGCTGTTTGCTACCAGTTGTTTCCAGCTGTCATCCCAAAGTGTTGTAGAAACAACATTAATTCCATTGAGTGTGAGATCTAATTTTCCATTGAGCGATTTAATGATGACTTGATTCAACTAACCAACAGCTTTTGGTTTTGAATGAGCTGCATCACCTGCAAGATCATAAAGTGTTCCGGCAAGATGGTTTTCTTTCTTATTATCGCTGGCCTCTATATTGTCCAGTATCTGCATTTCTGGTCCTGTCTCCCAGGGCCAGCC
>PSMD01000021.1:25028-25356 GCA_040289925.1 Chitinophagaceae bacterium
CCGATAGTTATGCTGCCGAATTTGTGCCAGCCGTTGGTTGTCTTTCCATCAAATAACAAAACCCACCCGTCTTTTTGCGGGCGACAGGATAATTTTTTTCCATTCTATTTTTCTGCGAATTGCAGGACAGGAAGGCTGCAAATAAAATTATGGCAACTTTATGCATATTATTTTTTCAGAAGCAGCACATACTTCACCATTGCCTCGGCATCTTCTTTTGATAGATTAGGATGTGGGATCATTGGCACATTTCCCCAAACGCCGGTACCACCTTCTATTATTTTATTAGCAAGGTGCGATACAATCGTGTCAGGGTATGAAGCGTATT
>PSMD01000021.1:25398-30948 GCA_040289925.1 Chitinophagaceae bacterium
CATGGCAGGTAAAACAATCACTCTTGCTGGCCAGTTCCAGGCCTTTTTGGTAATCGGGGTTTTGTGAAAGATCAGTTGTTGTAGTGATCGTGTTCGTTTCTTCTTTCTTTTGCTCTTTGTTATTTGAATTGTTGCCGCAAGCCAACAATATTACCGAGGCTGCTAAACTTGCTAAAACTTTTTTCATTATTAACGGTTTTGAATGGCAAATTTATTCATCAAAACCCAGAACACTGCGATTTAAATTCTCATCTTTTTTTGTTGCTGCAAAATCATCGAAAGCTTTTTCTGTAACACGAATGATATGGTTGTTGATGAAAACGGCACCTTCTTTTGCACCGTCCTCAGCATTTTTCAGGCAACACTCCCACTCCAGCACCGCCCATCCGCTATAATTATACTGGGCCAATTTGCTGAAAACAGATTTAAAATCCACTTGCCCGTCTCCAACTGAACGAAACCGGCCGGCACGATTGATCCAATCCTGGTAACCTCCATACACTCCCTGCCGGCCCGTGGCATTAAACTCGGCATCTTTTACATGAAACATTTTGATGCGCTGGTGATAATTATCTATGTACTGCAGGTAATCCAGGCACTGTAAAACAAAATGAGAAGGATCGTAAAGAAGACAGGCTCTTGCGTGGTTATTCACTTTCTCTAAAAACATTTCATAGGTTATGCCGTCATGCAGGTCTTCACCGGGGTGAATCTCGTAACAAAGGTCGATACCACATTTATCAAACTCGTTTAACAACGGAAGCCATCTCTTTGCTAATTCCGTGAATCCAGTATCCACTAAACCAGCTGGCCGCTGCGGCCAGGCATACAGCATGGGCCACAATAATGCGCCACTAAATGTGGCGCAGGCATTCAGCCCAAGATTTTGTGATGCTTTCGCCGCCCATTTTAATTGTTGTATTGCCCATTCTATTCTTGCTTTTGAATTGCCATGAACATTTGCAGGAGCGAATGAATCGAAAAGCTGGTCATAAGCGGGGTGCACAGCGATAAGCTGGCCTTGCAAATGGGTGGATAGTTCAGTGATCTCCAGCCCACATTCATTCACGATGCCTTTGATTTCATCAGCATAGGTTTTGCTTTCTGCTGCTTGCTGCAAATCAAATAAACGTTTTTCCCAACTTGGTATTTGCACGCCTTTGTAACCATAGGCTTCTGCCCACAGGCAAATTGATCGCAGGTTATTGAACGGTGCTTCATCACCAACAAACTGCGCTAAAAATATTCCAGGTCCTTTTATTGTTGTCATCTTTACAGTATTCCCCGGCACTTCTCAGCAAACCCAGCGTGAAATTTTCACGCAGAGAACACGGAGCAATACGCAGAGTATTAAAAATTATTCACAAATCGTTTAACGCCATTTTTAAGAAGCTCAACATTAAAATTTATCAATATTCCCACTTTCAAATTCGAAAGCTTCAGGTACGTTAATATTTGCTTACTATGCACGGCTGCCAAGGCTTCAATTGATTTGATTTCGATTATTACGGAGTTTTCAACAATTAAATCGGCTCTGAAGCCTGCATCCATTTTTATATTGTCATACACCACTGGAATAGGTCATTGCCTTAGCACGTTTAAACCTCTGCATTGTAGTTTATGAAAAAGGATTTCTTCATAGACAGATTCAAATAATCCGGGCCCCAACTGTGAATGAATGGATATTGAATCCTCAATTACTATTCCTGTTAACTCATTCAACCTGACATTTGATAGGTTCCGTTCCACTGTTTCATTTTTTTACTAAAATATTCCTGAAAATTAAATCTCTATCCATTTCTGACTACCCAAACTACTTTTAATTGTCGCATCAATAAACATCATACCTCTCACCCCATCATCAACACCCGGAAAATCTTTCCATTCGTCTTTTGGCTCTTCGCCGTTTTCTTTTGCCAGCAAGCACAAAGCAAAATTCCGGTAATGGTTGGCAAAAGCTTCAATATATCCTTCCGGGTGACCTGCCGGCACACGGCAGTTATGTTTTGCAAACGAACTGAGATAATCATTTCCTGCCCGCCAGGCTTCCGCTGGCTTATCCTGCCATTTTACCACCAGGCTATTGGCATCTTTCTGCTGCCACTCTACTCCGCCTTTTTCACCATACACTCTTATCTTAATATTGTTTTCCTCTCCTGCTGCCACCTGCGTCGCAATCAGCACTCCGCTTGCGTCGTTATTAAATTTCAAAAGAACCGCACCATCGTCATCCAGCTTTCTGCCATCAACAACAGTGTTCACTGCGGCACAAACTTCTGTTACCTGCAAGCCGCTCACATACTCAGCCAGGTTAAATGCATGTGTGCCGATGTCTCCCATGGCTCCTGCCTTTCCACTCTTCGCCGGATCAGTTCTCCACGAAGCCTGTTTGTGATTTTCTCGTTCTAAAAAATTACTCAGCCATCCCTGCGGGTATTCAACAAATACTTTCCGGATCTTTCCAAACTTGCGGCTGAGAACTTGCCGCCTGGCTTCTTTCACCATCGGGTAGCCGGTGTAAGTATGGGTAAGGCAGAATAACTTTCCACAGCTTTCAACAATTTCTTTCAGGTCCATTGCTTCACTCAAATTAAATGTCATTGGCTTATCCATCACTACATGAAAACCTTTTTGCAGTGCAAGCTTTGCCGGTTGGTAGTGTAAATGGTTAGGAGTAACAATACTCACGAAATCTATTCCTCTGGCGTCGGACATCTCCGCTTCTTTCTCCAGCATTTCTTCATAATTACCGTAAACTCTCGAGGGATCAAGAAATAATTCTTCGCCTTGTTGCTTTGATTTTTGCGGATCACTGCTGAAGGCGCCGCAAACCAGTTCAATCATTCCATCCAGTCTTGCCGCCATACGGTGAACTTCGCCAATAAATGCACCTGGCCCACCGCCGATCATTCCCATTCTTAATTTTCTTTTTACCATGAAGCAGATGATTGCAGTTTTTTAAAAATAGTACATTTAAAACCACGAATTACACGAATGCACCCGAATAATACAACAGAAGTTTTTGTGCTGTTAAGTGCATTGGTAATATAAACCCAACCTAACGCTATGCAAGCTGTAAACCGTAACCAACTATTTATCGCCAGTTGTCTTTCACTGCTTGTTACTTCTCTTTCCTTTGGCATTCGTGCAGGCATACTCGACAGGCTTGGTGTTCAGTTTCATTTAAATGCTTCGCAACTGGCCACTATTGCAGGCACAGCCTTCTGGGGTTTTCCGCTGGCTGTTCTTATTGGCGGAATGCTGGTGGATGTCATCGGCATGAAACGACTGATGATACTGGCTTTCATTTTCCACCTCGCAGGTATTAGCTTAACCATTTTTGCAGTAGGCTTCTGGTCTTTATTTATCTCCACATTATTTATAGGCCTCGCCAACGGAACTGTTGAAGCAGTTTGTAATCCGCTCATCGCAACGGTTTATCCAGAAAATAAAACCACGAAGCTCAATCATTTTCACCTCTGGTTCCCCGGCGGCATTGTTATCGGCACACTCATCGTTTATTTTTTTGACAAAGCCGGTTGGAACTGGCAGGTTCAGGTGGGCATGATGATACTTCCCACTCTTATTTACGGTTTTCTTTTTTCAAAACTAAAATTCCCGGTTACAGAAAGAGTGGCAAGCGGTGTATCAACGGCAGAAATGTACAAGTCACTCATCAACCCGCTTTTTATTTTCATGATCATTTGCATGTTCGGCACTGCCATTACCGAATTATTTACCGGGCAATGGATAGATGTGCTGCTGCGAAATGTTACAGGCAATGCTATTTTAATTCTCACAGTTTCTACCGGCGTAATGGCAATCGGTCGTGGCTTTGCCGCACCGGTTGTGCATCGCCTGGCGCCGCAGGGTGTGTTGCTTTTCTCTGCCATTTTTGCTACACTCGGTTTGTATTTGCTGGGGCATACAACCGGCAACATGATTTTCATAGGAGCCATTGTGTTTGGTATTGGCGTTTGCTATTTCTGGCCTACCATGCTGGGTTTTGTTTCAGAAAACTTACCAAAGACGGGAGCCGTCGGTATCAGCCTGATGGGTGCCGCCGGCATGCTGGCTACTTATATTTATATGCAGTTCATGGGTGGGTTTTATGATAACCTGGTTTTGAAAAAACTTCCGCAGGGCGGCACACTCGATGCTTATCGCTCTGCTGCGCCAGGTACTGAAATGGCAGCTGCATACGCCCAAGCAAGAAATGCGGCCGGTCCCGAGGTGATCAATGCTACCCTGGTCATTCCTGTCATTTTAATTATCGCTTTTAGTTTTCTGGTGATCTATATGGGCAAAAAAAAAGTTTCGTTACCCGTAACTTGACAGCTTAACCACAGATGACAGGGGTTATTTCCACGGATGACAAAATGCACCCTGTATTTTTAATCTGTGCTCCCGATTTTTGATCGGGACCCTGGTAAAAAACTCATAGAGCCCATGCACTACAAACGAAGAAATTTTTTGAAGCTTACCGCAAACCTTGCTGCAGGTGTTACGCTGGCACCGATTGCCTGCAAGCTGATGCCAAAAAAAGAAACAGGTTTGGAAAGAAACCTGGACATGTTCGGTATTCAATTGTATTCCGTTAGCGATTCCATTGCAAAAAACCCGAAAGAGGTTTTGAAACAACTCGCCTCATTTGGCTACAAGTAAATTGAAAGCTATGAAGGTCCGCAGGGAATGTTCTGGGGAATGAGCCATGTTGATTTCAAAAAATATATGGACGAATTGGGCATGACCATAGTTGCCAGCCATTGCGACATCAATCAAAATTTTGAAAAGAAAATAGAAGATGCTGCAGCCATCGGCATGAAGTATCTGATTTGCCCATCAGTAGATGCACAGGCGACCGCCGATGATTATAAAAAACTGGCGGAGCAGTTTAACCACTGCGGCGAAGTTTGTAAAAAAGCAGGACTGCGGTTTGCCTATCACAACCACAACCATGATTTTAAAACTATTAATGACCTGGTGCCGCTGGAAATTTTTTTACAAAACACAAATGCTGAGCTGGTAGATTTTGAAATGGACATTTACTGGGTGGTAACTGCCAGCTACTTTTCCTTTATACATGGTAATAAAAGGCTGGACAGAGGCTTTGCAACTAATGCCTGCAGGCAGTAAATGGAGGCTTTTTCTGCCACCACACCTGGCTTATGGTGAAAGGCAAACAGGATCTTTTATAGGCCCTAACAGTACTCTGATATTTGAAGTAGAGCTCATTAGCTTTATTTAAGTACCTCTATTTAATATAATGTAAAAATGATGCTCTCTGATGCTTGAACTATGCTTCAGCCATACTTGAAATACCCTTGCATTATGCCTGAGCTTTGTTTAGGATGAGAAGGACTGTCTCGTCCTGAAATAGGTTGACTAATAAATCAACTATTTTATGGATAGTTTGTCCGGAACCTTGAAATTTTTTCAACCTGCACAATAAACACTTATCCCAAACCCTTACCCAATTCATTTCTCAAACCCCTCACTTCCCCTGCATCAATCGCATTATTTTTTGCATTTGGTGGTATGTCGCCAAGA
>PSMD01000021.1:30988-31415 GCA_040289925.1 Chitinophagaceae bacterium
TGCACAGAGTTAACAGTGGCGCTCTGCTTCTCTGCGTTCCCTGCGTGAGATTACTCCAACCCCTCTCTCAACTCTGTAACTTCATTTTCATCAATGGAATTATTCAAATAATCTGCATCAGAAAAGGATGGATGAATAAACTGCATGGCAGATTTTGCTTTGCTGCGCAGCGAGGAATGAAATTCGGTGCAGCCGGTTTTCTCAGCCAGCTCTTTTATATTCTCTTTTCTCACGCCACTGCCAGGCATGATGATGATGCGCTGATCCGCCTGCTTATTTAATTCAGCGATCAACTCCACTCCTTCAATGGCTGCTGGCTTTTGCCCCGAGGTCAATATTCTTTCACAGCCAATTTTTATTAAGTGCTCCAAAGCTTCAAAAGGTTCCCTGCAGCGGTCAAATGCCCGGTGAAAGGTTACACCCAGCG
>PSMD01000021.1:31440-32705 GCA_040289925.1 Chitinophagaceae bacterium
CTGCCGTTCTTTTTACATCAATCGTTCCATCAGCATTCAGCATGCCGACAACAATTCCATCGCAACCGAGCTGCTTGCACAGCTTCACATCGTACAGCATAATCTCAAATTCATCATCGCTGTACAAAAAATCACCACCGCGTGGACGAACAATGGGGTAAAGCAATACATCAAATGCTTCGCGGCATTGAAAAATAGTTCCGTAAGATGGAGTTGTTCCTCCTTCAGCAAGGTTGGCACAAAGTTCAATCCTGTCCGCACCACCTTCAACAGCAGATTTTGTTGTAGCAAAATCAGAGGTGGCTATTTCAATCAGGTAAGACATATTTTTTCATTCAACATTTCTCATTCACCATTCAACATAAAACTAAAACCAGCTTTTCGCATCAAACACTTTCGTTCCTTCTTTTGTGGTTACACAGTAATTAAATCCCTTCTGTATGGCATAAGCGCCATGTTCTCCTTTCTTATTAATCGCTAAAAATCCAACCTGCAAGGTGTTAGCTTTGTCTTTTTTATTTTTTACAATCCTCCTAATGGCTTCCCTGCAGGCTTTTTCAGGACTTTTACCCTGCCTCATCATTTCAATAATGGTATGCGAGCCGCAAATTTTTACAACCTCTTCCCCCACACCGGTTGCCGATGCTGCACCTACTTCATTATCTATAAACAAACCGGCACCGATAATTGGCGAATCACCCACACGGCCATGCATTTTGTACGCCATGCCGCTGGTAGTGCAGGCGCCTCCCAAATTGCCAAGAATGTCCATCGCCACCATGCCGATAGTATCATGATTCAGTTTTGCTGCCGGCCAGGGTTCAGGAAATTCCTGTTTTTGCTCCGTGCTTTTTTTAAATTCTCTTATCGTTTCATTCGGGTCGTATTTCGAAGTTTTTAACCACTGCTTCCAGGCTTTCTCACTTTCCGGCGTCAGCAAATTCTCTTTTTTAAATCCCAGCGATAAGGCAAACTGTAAAGCTCCTTCACCAACCAGTTGTACATGCGGTGTGCTTTCCATCACCGCTCTTGCCACCAGCACCGGGTGCATGATATGTTCCAGGGCCATTACTGCACCGCAGTTTCCAAACTCATCCATTACGCAACTATCGAGTGTAACTTTTCCATCGCGGTCGGGCAGGCCGCCATAACCCACGCTGTTATCTTTTGGATCTGCTTCCGGTACCTGCACGCCTTTTACCACCGCATCCAGTGCCCGCCCACCGGGGCCAAGAATTTCCCAGGCTGCCGCGTTTGCTTTTACA
>PSMD01000021.1:32715-41819 GCA_040289925.1 Chitinophagaceae bacterium
GGAAATAACGATTTGCCTTCCTTTTACATTTGAAGTTTGTGGCATTGAAAACATCTTACGGTTCAATAAAATACCGGCGGATGTTAAGGCGGAAGCCTGAATGAACTTTCTGCGGTTGAACATTGTTATAGCTTATATCAACTAAATTAATCAATCCCGCTTTACCGTTAATAAACAGGGTTGATGGAATAAAACTTGTTTTACCACAGTAATGAAAATTGAAATCATTTCAGGAAGCCCGAGGGCAAACAGCACGACGGTTCGTGCAGCATTGCATTTAAGAAAATGGCTGGAAGAAAATACGGAGCATGAAATCGGGTTAATTGACCTGCGGACAAGTAACCTGCCACCCATTGAAACTGTTTTTACTTCGGTTGCTGCTGCGCCGGAAGAGTATAAAGCCATTTCTGAAAGAATGTTCGCTGCAGATGCTTTTATACTGGTATCACCCGAATACAACGGCAGCTACTCGCCAGCCATGAAAAATTTGCTGGATCATTTTCCCAAGCAGCACCACAAACCATTTGGCATTGTTACCGCCTCGCCAGGAGCCATGGGCGGCATCCGGGCCTCGCAGCAAATGCAGTTGCTGGTGAATGCACTTTTTGGAATTGCGTCGCCCTACATGCTGATCGTTCCGGCGGTTGATAAAAAGTTTGATGCCGCAGGAAATCTTATTGATGAAAAATTCGGTCACAGTGTATATAATTTTATGAGCGAATTTTTATGGCTGGCAGAAAAGATCCAACCCACTCTAAAAGGGAAGCTTAATTCGCAAACTTTGGAAATAAAACGAACGGCGTAATGTTGTAAAATGAATGTTGTGTCATCAGCATTTATAACCCTGTTCAGCGCCTGCCGGCAGGCAGGTCGCACACTTGTGCTTTTAGTTCTTTATTCAACAATACTTCACCCCCGCCCCTCTCCGCAAGTGGAGAGGGGCGTCTCGCAGAGACGGGAAGAGGATAACACAGTTTCATGAAAAAGATCTTACATAAAGCAAACACGAGGGGTCATGCCAGCCACGGCTGGCTGGATAGCTATCATACCTTCAGTTTTGCGCAGTACTACAACCCGGAGCGAATTCATTTTGGTGCGTTAATGATGATACGGTTGCCCGCGGGATGGGTTTTGGTGCGCATCCGCACGATAACATGGAGATCATTTCCATTCCTACTTACGGTGATCTGGAACACAGGGATAGTATGGGTAACACGCAGGTGATAAAACAGGGAGATGTGCAGGCAATGAGTGCAGGCACCGGCATTCAGCATTCAGAAAAAAATAAAAACAGGGATAAGCCGGTGAAGTTTTTCCAGATATGGATCTTCCCCAATAAAAAAAATGCAGAGCCCCGGTACGATCAGAAAAGTTTTTCGGACGAGGAAAAACATAACCGGCTGCTGACTGTGGTTTCGCCCATTGGAACAAATGACGGGGGTGTGCAGATTCACCAGGATGCTTGGTTTAGTCTGGGAAAGCTGGACAAGGATTTTTCAACCCGCTACCATTTAAAAAATCGGGCCAATGGTGTATACGCTTTTGTGATTGAAGGTGATGTAACCATCAATGATGAAAAATTAAACCGGAGAGATGGACTTGGAATTCATGGAGCAGAGGCACTGGATATTACTGCCGGCACTGATGCTGAATTACTATTAATGGAAGTGCCGATGTAGCATAAAGATGAGAAACCCTTTGTGCCCATAGTGAAAAAATTTTGTGGTCATTGTGGTGTGATAAAACCACGAAGCACACCATGAACAATGAGACAATAATCAATACGCTTAAACTAAATAATCAAATATGGACAACCATAAAACGATTGAAGCCATTTTCGCTCCGCCGCCTCCGCATATGGTGGGTGATGGCTTCCGGGTGCACAATTTTTTTTCCAAACAACCATATTGACAAAAAAAGAATGAGCCCTTTCTTTTTGCTGGACTATGGTTCCAAAATAGAATTTTCTCCTGCCAACAGGCCCCGCGGCGTTGGCGTTCATCCTCATCGTGGCTTTGAAATGGTGACCATTGCTTATCATGGCAGGATTGCTCATCATGACAGCGCAGGCAACAGCGGCGTTATTGGTGAAGGCGATGTGCAATGGATGACAGCCGCTGCTGGCTTGCTCCATAAAGAATATCACGAAGAAGAGTTCAGCCTTCAGCCGGAAAGGCGGCTTGTTTCAAATGGTGCAGTTGTGGGTAAACCTGCCTGCGGCTTATAAGATGTCGCCACCCAAATACCAGGAGATCACTAAAGAAAAAATGGGTAGATATAACCTGGAAAATAACAGTGGCGAAGTGGAAGTAATTGCTGGAAATTATAAAGATGTTAAAGGCCCCGCCTCTACCTTCACTCCTATGCACCTTTACAAGCTGCGTTTGAAAAAGGACGCCAATCTTGAATTAAATTTTCCTATTGATTATAATACGGCCATGCTGATAATAGAAGGACAAGCTACAATCAACAACGCAAAAGTTCAGGCCGATCATTTTGTATTGTTAAAAAATGACGGAGAGAAAATTGAAGTGACTGCTAATGAAGAGGTGATCATTCTTGTATTAAGCGGTGAGCCGATTAACGAACCAATTGCACAATATGGACCTTTTTTAATGAACACCTGGGAGGAAATTGAACAGGCAATTGATGATGTAAACAGCGGTAAGTTTGGTGTGCTGGAGGATTAGTGCAGGATTCATAGTTCATAGCAACGAACAACAATTTCAAAAAGAAAAAAAGAAACTATGAACCGCTGGGTCTGCTGCTTTCCATAAACTCTGCCAGGCTTTTTCTTGCATTTCTCTGAATTCGCTTCTTCATAAAATTCATCCAGCCAAAAATTTTTCCTTTCAATCCCAGGGCTTGTCCCGCCCAGTCACTAACTCTGAAAGCATCGCTGTGTTCAATAATCTTGCCGTTTTGAATGCGCATATGAGCCTTTATCCTGTTCACCACTTTATGACCGGTCTTTGAAAAAGTATAGTGAGCCGTCCAGTTGCAGGTAGCATATTCTTCATCCAGCGATTGAATGTTTCCATATTCAATTCGCAGATCTTTTGCCTGCCGGCAAAGCATTTCCCACATGGCTTTTACCTCATCACCTTGCAAATAACCAAAAACCGGGTCAAAGAACTGTACATCATCACTATAACATGCATTCATGGTTTCAAAATCTTTTTCATTGAAGGCAGAATAAAAGCGGCTGATTAAATATTGATGAATATTCATTGAATTCAATTAATCAAATATCAGCAGATCCCCGCTGATAAAAATCATTTTTTTCAGAAACAAATATCAGTCTAATAAAATGCAACAGCAAGTTGCTTTGTTCTAAACTTGAACGCATGAATACCACCTTTCCTGTTAAAAACTTACACCTGGAATACCGGCTCTGGATCATCGAACTGAATTTTGATATTGAACTTCTCCGCATCTTTGAACAGCACCTTGAGCACATTGTATCAAAAATTGCCGGCAAAGATTGCCTGGCTAAAATTGAACATTTGCAAAACCAGTTTATTTGCCAATGTGAGGTAATTGATGAACTAAAACATGACCTCAATATTTCTGAAAAACAGTTGGCCGCTTTTGCCAGCCAAAGAAGAACGGTTGGGTTTGAAAATGAACGGCTGGATAATCACGCCGGTCTGAGAGACCGCTTTCTCACTGTCCGAAAAATCTTTGACGAATTAAAAGCAGAGTTTCGCCTGTTTGAATCCCAATGCAATTAGTTTTCATTTTCATTTGATATACGCTGAAGAAAGCCACCTTTGCAGGTGGTTTTTTTATACAGCAATGTGATAAATTCGAAAAATAAATTGCTTCACATGAAAAAACTCCTATTCTCTTTTTACCTCTTGCTCATTATTGCTGGCTGTTTTGCTCAAAACCCGCAGGACAGTGCATGGATCCGTGATAACTATATTAAGAAAGAAGTCAGCATTCCTATGCGTGACGGCATTAAATTGTTCACCGCTGTGTACATGCCGAAAGATAAAACCGAGAAACATCCGATTCTGATGACCCGTACTCCTTACTCATGTGCGCCGTATGGTGAGCAAAATTTTACACCGCGTTTGTGGGGTGGTCATTGGCGGTATTATGCAAGAGAAAATTACATCATCGTTATACAGGACGTACGTGGCCGATGGATGAGCGAAGGAGAATTTGTTGATGTTCGTCCATTTATCACAAACAAAAAAACAAATGCAGATGTTGATGAAGCCAGCGACACTTATGACACGATTGACTGGCTGATCAATAACCTTGAAAACAATAATGGCCGTGTGGGTGTATTTGGAATTTCATATCCCGGTTTTTATTCAACGATGGCTGCACTAAGCGGACATCCTGCATTAAAAGCGGTGAGTCCGCAGGCGCCGGTAACGGATTGGTTCCAGGGAGATGACTTTCACCACAACGGTGCTTTTTTCATTCTGGATGGTTTCTCTTTTTATGCAGGTGGATTTGGTTTCCCCAGGCCAAACCCTACCACTGTTGGCGCACGCAGCAATTTACAATTACCCAGAAACGATAATTACAAAACTTACCTCGACATAGGTCCGCTGAAAAATTTCATGAAGCTCACCGGCGACAGCATTCGTTTCTGGAAAGATCTGTATGCCCATCCCAACCGCGATAGTTTTTGGGAAGCAAGAGATACAAGAAACTTTGTAAGCAATGTACTACCCGCAACTCTTGTAGTTGGGGGATTGTTTGATGCTGAAGATTGCTTTGGCGCATGGAACCTTTACAAAGCCATTGAAAACAAAAATCCTTCAACACATTTTAATCATTTGGTTATGGGTCCCTGGTTTCATGGCCAATGGGCTTCAAATGACGGAACGAAACTCGGCAATGTTCAGTTTGGCAGCAACACTTCGTTCTGGTATCAAAATAATATTGAAATCCCTTTCTTCAATTATTATTTAAAAAGCAAAGGAGATATTTCTTACCAAAAAGAAGCAACTATCTTTTTCAGCGGTGCAAATGAATGGAAGCAATTGGATCAATGGCCACCAGTCAACACACAGCCAAGACCGATTTATCTTTCAGAAAACGGTTGGTTAAACTGGAACCGCCCAAACAAATACAACAGCTTTACCGAATACATCAGTGATCCTGCTCACCCTGTTCCTTACACAGAAGATGTTCATTTTTCAAGAACAAGAGATTACATGACCGATGACCAGCGTTTCGCTTCACGCAGACCGGATGTTATCACTTTTGAAACCTTTCCGCTGGAAGAGGACCTGACGCTGGCCGGTGTTTTAACAGCCGACCTGAAAGTGAGCATTTCATCAACCGATGCAGATTTTGTTGTAAAGCTGATTGATGTCTTCCCGGATGATTTCAAATACGCAGGCAGCTCACAAAATTTTAGCCGCAATGCCGGTGGCGATTACCCGATGGGTGGTTACCAGATGCTGGTGCGTGGGGAAATTATGCGGGGTAAGTTCAGAAAAAGCTTTGCAGTACCTGAGCCTTTTAAACCCAACAAGATTGAGCAGGTGAAATTTGACCTGCCCGATGTAGCGCATACGTTTAAAAAAGGCCATCGCATCATGATCCAAATTCAAAGCAGTTGGTTTCCGCTAGCTGACAGAAATCCGCAGAAATTTGTAAACATTTACGAAGCCAATGAATCGGATTTTCAAAAAGCAACTATCCGCATTTATCATGATGCAAATAATCCGTCCAATATTGTGTTGCCGATTATGAGGTAATTAATTTACCAGTGGTTCGGCTTTTGGTTCTTCACCCTGCTGTTGCAGCAGCCTGGCAATTTTTTGCAAAGAAATTTTTCCTTTGTTAATGTAGCCCGGCACCTTAAACAGTTTACGTAAATGTCCCTGCAGCATCAGCAGCGTTAATATCATCATCAATCCATCACCGGCTGAAACAATGATGCCCCGCCTGGTCATTTGCCAGAGCAAAAAACTAATCATCGCAAAAATGAAAAAAGGTGTTACAGACAACAGCAGGCTTTCAATGCGGTTCATGCGCATAATGGAGAGATAGAGATTATCTGACCTCAGGTTGAACTTCTCAATGCTTTCTTTTTCACGTTGCCGCTGCTTTATTTTTTCAAAAGAAGAAAAACTTTTAGCCACAAAAGCAAGCAGGCTGCTGCGGTTGCTGCGGCTGGCACGTATAAATGGTTTTTGAAAAGATGAGAGAAGAAATACCGCAGCATACACAAACAATAAGCCGCCGATAAAAATAAGAGTAAGCCACAAATTTATTTTGGCAAGAATGAATAAGCCGGTGGTAATGAAAATAAAATTCATGATGCCGGCCAGTATGCCTTTGGTAAAATAATTCTGAACAGCTTTCATATCATTGCTGTAGCGCAGCAAATATTTTCCATATGAACGTTGTAA
This sequence comes from Chitinophagaceae bacterium, assembly GCA_040289925.1. Classification (GTDB taxonomy): domain Bacteria; phylum Bacteroidota; class Bacteroidia; order Chitinophagales; family Chitinophagaceae; genus VBAU01. The sequence continues at coordinate 39,102 of PSMD01000021.1, forward strand.
AAAGCTCTCCGCTGACCAGCTAAGCTGTGCGGAAAAAATTTTTTCACGCAGGTCTTTTACAAATAATTCTCCTTGTTTTAAGCTGTCAATGTTTTCTGCATAATTCAAAAAAAGTTTCAAAATCATTAAAACGATAAACAAGCCAAAAAACTGGTTAAGGGTGTGCACATGCACACCCAGCCAGCAATTTGCTTTTGCTGCTAGCTGTATGAAATTGCAGCGTAAAAAATTCACCAATGGAAACAGGCAGCAAAAAAGAAACCGTACTGTTTAAAAAACCAATACAAACAATAGCGGTAAAAGCCACCCAATGCCTGCGCAGGTGGCTTTTTACAAAATGATATTTTATTTTTTCATTCATGAATTGCTGGCCAGGGCACGGCATTGTATAAATAAATCAACCGCTTTGTTTTGAAAAGCAAATTCGTCAATTGTAAACACAGGCACGTTGGTATTTTCCTGCACTTCTCTTCTTAACAAAGGGCTGGCAGTGAACAAACCACTTACAGCAGCCGGGTAAATGCCCCATTTGTTCAACACCTGAATACCATTAATGGCTGACAGGCTATCCCCGGCTGAAAAAATCACTCCTTCAACAGTTGAAATAAATTTTGTGTTTGTCAAAAGCATTTTTGTTTCTCTCTCGTACAAGCCGTCGGCAATTTCCATCACCACATAATCGAGCTGGTAAGACAATACTTTTGCAAGAAGAGATTCATACAGATCCAGCAGTTCTTCTTCCGTGCACATGTAAGTTGATGGAAAACCAAAATCACCAAAATCAGCAACCACATCTGCACCCATGTCGTAAGCAAGATCACTGTCTTTTGTATAAACGGTTCCGGTTAGTTTAATAAACGCTACCTGCAGTCCCTGCTTTTTCAATCCATGCACCAGGTAAGCCGCCGAAATGGTTTTACCGCTATCCATTGATGAGCCCAGTGATAAAATCACTTTTGTCACTGAAGCTGCAGCACCGGTAAATGTTTTCATTTTTTTCTGCGACAATTTTTTTGTGTTGATGACTTTGCCTCTTTTATCAACGGCCAGTGCCACGATGCGAAGTTTTGTTGGGCCTATGTCTTCAAATTTTTCATGCATGCTGGCAATAACACCCACTGTACCACCTGCACCTAAAATATGCAGCTCCTGGTTTACATGGTCAGGCACATAACCCTCAAACTGCGCCGTAGCATATCTTGTTCCGAATGCCGCCATGATGTGATCGCCGGCAACAATGGTGATATTTCTTTTTGAATCTCCCTGCACATTTCGGTGTTTGCTGATGTGCAGTATCTCAAACACAGCCACATCGCCAACATGCGGCTGATAGTCTGCCGGAATTTCTGTTGAGAGATTATAGTGATGCACTTCGCGGCAGACGTAGGTTTTTTTAATTTTCAATTCCATAATTCGGATTATTTTTTGTGTGTTTTATTTTTTTGGATTTTTTGTGCAGATAAAAGCAAGTGATAAGCTGAGGCCGCCGGCAACCTGGTAATTTTTAAATGGCCGGGTTACTTTGCCGGTGCCTGGGTTCACCACATTAATATCATTACCCAGCAGGTTAAACTGATGCTGGTTCATATAAAATAGTGATAGGGACAGGTTCTTATTAATCTTACTGTTCAGGTTCCAAATAAACCTGCCCCTATGCAAACCATCCGGTGATTCTTTCACCAATGGGGAACCTGATTCATCATAATACTGAATGGCATTGCCGCCAATATTGTAGAATAACCAATAAGCAATGGATGGAGAAAGATTGAGGAAACTCATGCGATGCTTTAAACCAAACCGGGTAATGTAAATAATGCGATAGCTGTTTCCTTTTCCCGATGCCGTATGCATCTCACCCTGCAAGCCATTGTTCCAGTTCACAGCATCTGCAAATGAAATTTTATAAGTAGCTCTTCCAAAATATTTCTGAGAAACGACTGCATCAGCCGCAAAACCAGTGAGAGCAAAACCTGTTTTTACAGAAAAATGTTTTGTAAAATCATAGCTGGCATCTATACTTGTTTGATTAAACCCATTTGAATAACCATCATTGATATTATAAGAACGAAGATGTGAAAGCCCCAGCTCCAGTTTTTTGCTGAATGCTAAATCAACACTCAGTGAATTCCAGTTTTTCCAATCCTGGCCATAGCTACTAAAAGAACAGAAAACTAAAAAAATGAAAAAGGTGTTTTTCATCAATTTGGTTAAGCGCATAAATAATTAATTTGAATATTGTAAACACATCACAGTTTTTTGTAATCATCTTTGAACCAAAAATTTTAAAATACGGTTGCAATGAAAAGAATTGGCCTCTTGCTTTTCCTGGTTTCTTCGGTTTGTTACGCTCAGCAAGTAAGTATTATCCCTAAGCCCTCTTCGGTGCAGGTAATGAATGGCAGCTTCACAATATCTCCTGAAACATGGATCGTAATTCCTGACAGCACATTAAATAGTACCGCCGAATTTTTTAACGATTACCTGAAGAATTTTTACGGCTTTAAACTGCGGGTTAGTTATTCACCAAAAACGCTGAATGCTATTTCTATTTCCGGCAACCGTAATAAACCAGTGGGAAGCGGAGCATATAGCTTAACAATAACAGAAAAGGAAATTTCGATTAACGCAGAAAATAACAACGGTGCATTTTATGGAATGCAAACACTCATTCAGTTACTGCCAATTCCTGAATCAGGAGCTAAAAAAGAAAAATTACAA
>PSMD01000021.1:41829-42600 GCA_040289925.1 Chitinophagaceae bacterium
CTACCGCAGGTTTACATTACAGACACGCCTCGTTTTACTTACCGCGGAATGCACCTGGATGTCAGCCGTCATTTCTTTCCCGTTTCTTACATCAAAAAATATATTGACTACATCGCCTTGCATAAAATGAATTATTTCCACTGGCATTTAACAGATGACCAGGGCTGGAGAATTGAAATAAAAAAATATCCGAAGCTTACGCAGGTGGGTGCCTGGCGGGAAGGAACCATTATTGGCCGCTACCCGGGCACCGGCAATGATCATATTCGCCACGGCGGTTTTTACACGCAACAGCAGATAAAAGAAGTGGTGGACTATGCTGCAAAAAGATTTATTACAGTTGTTCCCGAAATTGATATTCCCGGGCATGCATTGGCTATGCTGGCTGCTTACCCTCAATTAGGCACTGATGCAAAAGCCGGTTATGCTGTGGCACAAACCTGGGGCATTAACGGCCAGTTTAATAATGTGCTCAGCCCAACCGAATACACGTTTAATTTTTTAAAAAATGTGTTGGATGAAGTAGTGAAATTATTTCCCAGCCCCTACATACATATTGGTGGTGATGAAGTGGATAAACGCTGGTGGAAACAATCGAAACAGGTGCAGGCCATCATGAAGAAAAAAGGTTTGAAAGATGAACATGATTTGCAGAGCTATTTCATCCGGCGGGTTGAAAAGATGATAAATGCAAAAGGAAAAAAAATTATTGGCTGGGATGAAATTTTAGAAGGCGGACTTGCACCGAACGCAGTGGTGATGAGCTGGCGT
>PSMD01000021.1:42617-44415 GCA_040289925.1 Chitinophagaceae bacterium
GCCAAACAAAATCATTATGTAATCATGACGCCGGAAACTCCATTATATTTTAATCATTCACAAACCAGGAATGAAGATTCCATTACGCAGGGCGGCTTTAATTCTCTTGAAATGGTTTACAATTACGATCCTGTGCCGGCGGAATTAACAAGCAGCCAGGCAAAATATATTTTGGGTGCGCAGGCAAATTTGTGGAGTGAATACATAGGCACAGCTTCCAAAGTGGAGTATTCTATTTTTCCGCGCATGAGTGCATTGAGTGAAGTGGTGTGGAGTAAAAAAGAAAACAGGGATTGGAAAGACTTTGAAAAAAGATTACTGACGCAGTTCAAGCGTTATGATCTTTGGGCAGCTAACTACAGCAAAGCTTATTTTGATTTGAAAGCAACGGTTTTGCCTGCACCGGATTTTAATGGTGTGTTATGGCAACTAGAAAGCAAAAATAAAAATGGGAAAATTTTTTGGACACCTGCTGAGGAATATGCCAAGCCGCAGCCTTATACTTCGCCGGTACGCATTACCAACACATCAAAACCGGTAGCTGAATACAGGGATTCATTTTTCAACTTTCGTTTAAGCCAGCAATTTTTCTTCAACAAAGCCACAGGCAAAAAAATTACTCTCAGTTATCCGCCTGCAGAAAAATACAGTGGCGATGGTGCATTCACCCTGGTGAATGGCATTCAAAATGAAAAAGGCTTGTTGCGTTCCACCGAACTGCTTGGGTTTTTAGGTAAAGATTGTGAAGCTGTAATTGATGTGGGCAAATTGGATACAATCACTGCAGTGAAAATCCATGTTTTTTCTCAAACACCCAGCTGGATCTGGCCGCCACGTTCAGCAGAAGTATTTGCTTCTGCTGATGGAAACAATTTTGTTTCTATTGGTTCTACAGATTCTGTTTCTTCAAAAACCGGCAATGGTTTAATAACTATTACAACTCCCGCCACTGCTGCAAGGTTTGTAAAAGTTGTAGTAAAGAACTATGGAGAGATCCCTGCCGGCAATCCAGGTTCGGGTACCAGAGCCTGGTTGTTTGTGGATGAGATAGAAATAAATTAATGACTGCTTTCAGACAAGAAAACCGCCCGACTAATTCATCGGCCGGCTGAAATGCGAACTAATCTTTTTTGACTTTCTTCACTCCATCTTCAATCTTCACTTTCTTGTCGTCATCCTTCACTTTTCTTTCATCATCATCAGCTTTGGTTTTCACATCGCCATTCTTTTCTTTAAAACCTTCATCATCAATTTTCATTTTGTAATCGTCATCTTTTACTTTAAAATCATCATCACCATCATACTTGTATTTGCCATCATCGGTTTTTGCAACATGGCCGTTGATCACTTTGCCTGATGCACCCAAAATTGTATCGTGGGTTTTTGTATCTACATAAATGTAAACAGGCTTGTGTGTTTCAACACTTACCAGTAAACCAGTTTGCTTATCCTTTTCCATCTTCACATAGCTGCCGGTATTTAAATCAAGATAACGGCTGCGGTTACATGCCAGCAGCATTGTAGTTGCTGCAAGAAGGATTATTGTTGCTTTCATAATTTTTTTTATATGGAAACACAATTTTCAGACCAGCGGCCACATCTGCCCGGCTATTCTTTTTAATGCCTTAACAAAACTGCTAACAGCAATCAGCCAAACCGGTAATGACCATCACTGGTTAACAATGATCGGGCTGCTTACTTGCAGAGCACAAAAAATTACAGGCCACCAAAAAAATCTGTTATGAAAAAAATAGTTTGGAGTGTGGGAACAGTCCTGCTGGTGTTACTGTTTACGGCA
>PSMD01000075.1:0-7148 GCA_040289925.1 Chitinophagaceae bacterium
AAAACCATTGAAAAAATTCTAGGAAAGGATTTTGAAGTGAAGAGCTGCTATGGCCACATCCGCGATTTGGAAAAAGCGGGGATGGGCATTGACCTGGAAAAAAATTACAAGCCCCGCTATATCGTCCCTGAAGAAAAAGAAAAAGTGGTGAAGAAATTAAAAACGCTGGCAAAAAAAGCGGATGAAATTTGGCTGGCAACAGATGAGGACCGTGAAGGTGAAGCCATCAGCTGGCATTTGTGTGAAGTATTGGGGCTTGATCCCCAAAAAACCAAGCGGATCGTTTTTCATGAGATCACTAAACCGGCCATTCAGCAGGCTGTGCAAAATCCACGCACAGTTGACATGAACCTGGTAAATGCCCAGCAAGCACGCCGGGTACTTGACAGAATTGTAGGGTTTGAATTGAGTCCTGTATTGTGGAGAAAGATCAGCATGCGCAATAATCTGAGTGCAGGCCGTGTGCAAAGTGTAGCTGTGCGTTTAATTGTTGAAAGAGAAAGAGAGATCAATGCTTTTGTGCCTGCCAGCACATTTAAAATAGAGGCTCAGTTTACTGCAGAAGATGTAAACAAAAAACAGGTGGCATTTATTGCCGAAGGAAAGAAACAATCAACCGTAGAAGATGCGGAAGCATTTTTGAAAAGCTGCGCAGGAGCAAACTATACTGTAACAGATATTCAGGTAAAACCGGCAAAACGTTCACCTGCTCCGCCATTTACCACATCTACTTTGCAGCAGGAAGCATCCCGTAAATTAGGTTACAGCGTTAGCCGTACCATGCTGCTTGCACAAAAGCTTTACGAAAATGGTTATATCACCTACATGCGTACCGATAGTGTGAATTTGAGCGACACAGCGTTGGGAGATATCAGCCGAACCATTAAAGGAATGTATGGTGACCAGTATCACCAGTTTCGCAAATACAAAACAAAAAGTGGCAGTGCCCAGGAGGCCCATGAAGCCATCCGCCCCACATACATGAGCAACATAACCGTTGACGATCCAGACACAAAAAGATTATACGAACTGATTTGGAAAAGAACTATGGCTTGTCAAATGGCTGATGCACAATTGGAGAGAACAATTGCAAAGATCAGCATCAGCACAAACGAAGAAGAGTTAACGGCACAGGGCGAAGTGTTAAAGTTTGATGGCTTTTTAAAAGTTTACCGTGAAGACCGTGATGATGATGATGACATGAATGAAGATGAAACGCAGGAAGGAATGCTTCCCCCTCTTACAGTTGGGCAAAAATTACCATTGAAAGAAATGAAGGCTATTGAACGGTTTAGCCGACCGCAGCCACGATATACCGAAGCTTCTCTTGTAAAAAAACTGGAAGAGCTGGGCATTGGCCGCCCTTCTACCTACGCTCCTACTATTTCTACCATTTTAAAAAGAGGTTATATAGAAAAGCGGGACAAGGAAGGTGTGCGAAGAGATTACCGGGTGTTGTTGCTGGTAAAAAACCATGTGAAAAAAATAACAGAGCAGGAAAATACAGGTGCGGAAAAAGGAAAGCTGTTTCCAACCGATCTTGGTTTGGTAGTGACCGATTTCCTGAAGCAGTATTTTGACGACATTATGGATTACAGCTTTACAGCACGTATTGAAGAAGAATTTGATGAAGTGGCTGAAGGTAAAATGAAGTGGAATAAAATGATTGATGATTTCTACAATCCATTTAAGAAAGATGTAGAAAAGACAATTGAAACAGCAGAAAGAATAAAAGGGGAAAGAGAGCTTGGCGTGGATCCCATGAGTGGTAAGCCTGTAATTGCGAGAATGGGACGGTACGGGCCTATGGTGCAGATTGGTGTTGCCGACGAAGATGAAAAACCCTACTTCGCCCCGCTAAAGCCCGGGCAAAGCATTGAAACAATTACACTGGAAGAAGCCTTGGATCTTTTCAAACTTCCGCTTTCACTTGGGCAATACAAAGGTGAAGAAGTGTATGTGAATACCGGCCGCTTTGGACCATATGTAAAGTTTGGAGAACAATTCATCTCCTTGCCAAAAGGTGAAGACCCGCTGGAAGTGACGATGGAGCAGGCGATTGAATTAATTGAGCAAAAACTAAAAGCCGATGCGCCGATTGCCATGTATGAAGGTAAACCGGTGACAAAAGGCAAAGGAAGATTCGGTCCGTTTATTAAATGGAACGACATGTTCATTAACGTTCCGCGGCGATACAATTTTGACCACCTGAAAGATGCCGATATAAAAGAACTGATAGAAGCAAAAGTTCAGAAGGAAGCAAACCGCTATATTCAGGAATGGCCGCAGGAAAAAATTTCTATCGAAAATGCACGTTGGGGCCCTATCATCAAATTTGGGAATAAGATCATTCGCATTCCAAAGAAAAAAGATGAAAGCAAATACAGTGCAGATGAATTGAAATCTGTTTCGCTGGATGAAGTGAAAAAATGGATAGAAGCTGAAGTACCAAATGCATTCACTAAAAAAACGTCGGCAAAAAAAACTGCAGCGAAAAAAGCCACGGCAAAAAAAACTGCACCTAAAAAAGCGGCTCCTAAGAAAAAGAAATAATAATTTTTCAGGGGCAATTTAGATTGTGCCTTTTTTTTAATTGGTACAATCTGCAGTCAACTATCTTCCCATTCAAAACTTTCCTTCATCCACATCTTTAATAAAACTGATCACACCACTCATAAAAGTTTTTTGATCGTCCCACATAGAAAGATGGCTACCGTTTGGGCAATAAAGATATCTGCCCTTCTGCACCATTTTGCTTTGTTCTTCCATGGCTTTGGGATCCATGGTGTCATGTTTTGCACCAATCATCAAGGTGGGAACTTTTATTTCTTTCAAACGATCTTTTATATCCCAGTTTGCCAGCCTCCCGGACACGCCAAATTCAGATGGCCCCTGCATCAGGGTATAAATTTCTCCGTTCAAATGTTTGAACAGGCGGTTTACAGGTTCAGGCCATTCAGGCAAACGGCAAAGATGCTGCTGGTAAAAATGCGGCATCAGCAATTCCATGTAACGCGGATTGGAAAAATCTTTTTTTGCCTCTAAAGCTCTTATTTCCTTCAACACTTCAGGAGGCATTTGCTTCGCTAACACCTCGTCAGCATATTTTCCATATTCAGGACAACTGGCCATCATATTGGCAACAATCAGTGCTTTCATGTTCTCCTGGTATTTTAATGCGTACTGCATTCCTAAAATTCCTCCCCATGAATTACCCAGGATGTAAAAATTATTTTTATCAGCACCAATGGCTTGTCTTACCTGCTCTACTTCTTCAACAAAACGTTCCAGCGTCCACAGGCTACTGTCTTTGGGCTGGTCGCTGTAATAGGAACCCAATTGATCGTATTCATAAAATTCAAAACCCTCTTTCGGGAAAAAGCTTTCAAAACATTCCATGTATTCGTGTGTGCCTGCAGGCCCACCATGCAACAACAAAATTTTTATGCGTGGATTATTTCCAAATCGTTTTGTCCAGACTTTAAATTCTCCCATGGGTGTTTTGATGGGTATCATTTTAATGCCTGCCGACTGCACACCGGTGTCTCCATAATTAAAATATTCAGCTACGTGAATGTCCGCTCCATTTGAAGAAGATGAGGATTTCACCTCGCTTTGGTTACAGTTGTAAAAAATAATTGGAACCAGGAGAAATAGTATGAGCCGTCTCATAACAGTGGTTTTAGTAACTAAAAGGTAAGCATATTATTTTTTAACTTTCATCGGTAAGTAAAAACAAATACTATGAGATCATTCCTTACGATTTTCTTTGCCGCTTTAACTGTTTCATCATTTTCACAAACCCGGCAAGACTCTGTGAATTTTATTCAGAACATGGTGAAGTATTATGATCTTGATTTTACCAACGCCGAAGCTGATTCCATGCTTGATGACATGGAAGATAATCTTGCGTTGTATAAAGCCTTACACAAAACTCTTCCAGCAAATGATATTCCTTTTCCTTTTGCATTTAGCCCGAGGCCTTATGGTGTAACTGTACCGGTCATCAAAGAATCGGCAAACTGGAAAATTCCTTCCAACGTTCAACTGCCAAAAAACAGGAATGATCTTGCTTTTTATTCAATCATGCAACTGGCATCTTTGATAAAAAACAAAAAGATTACTTCTGTTGAGCTTACAAAATTTTTTTTTGCCCGATTAAAAAAATGGGGTGATACGCTGGAAAGTGTAATCACCATTACCGAAGAACTTGCATTGCAGGAAGCAAAACAAGCTGATGAAGAAATTAAGAAAGGAATTTACCGCGGGCCATTGCACGGCATTCCTTATGGTTTAAAAGATTTATTTGCGGTAAAAGGTTACAAAACTACCTGGGGCACCACACCATACAAGGATCAGATCATCAACGAAGATTCATGGGTGTATTTACAACTCAAGAGAGCCGGTGCAGTGCTTTGCGCAAAACTTTCACTGGGCTCACTTGCATACAACAATAAATGGTTTGGTGGCGAAACAAAGAATCCCTGGAATTTAAAACAAGGGTCAAGCGGTTCATCTGCAGGTTCAGCCGCCTCGGTTGTTGCGGGTTTATTGCCTTTCACTGTTGGAACTGAAACTTTAGGTTCTATCGTTTCTCCATCTACCCGCTGTGGTGCAACTGGCCTGCGACCAACTTTTGGAACTGTTAGCAGAAGCGGCGCAATGGTTTTGTGCTGGAGTCTTGACAAAGTAGGACCCATTTGCCGAAGCGCAGATGATGCCGCTATCGTTTACCATTATATAAATGGCACTGATGAAAAAGATTTTGGTTCGGTGGGGCACACATACAATTACCGGCCTGACATAAACGTAAAAAAATTAAGAATAGCTTACGCAGAAAATTATTTTAAAAGATTAAGCCCTGATGCGATGGAATGGAAGGTGCTGGATGTTTTTAAAAAACTAGGCGTAGAGCCGAAGCCTGTGACCTTCCCGGATTCGGCATTTTACCCGGTGAACCTGGTGAGTTTGATCTTAAATGCTGAAAGTGCTGCTGCTTTTGATGAGCTGACACGTACAAACCGCGATGACTTGATTGAAAGGCAGGATAAGAACTTTTGGCCAAATAGTTTTCGGGTTTCCCGTACAATACCAGCCGTTGAATACATTAATACAAACCGCTACCGCTACCAGCTTTGTAAAAAAATGTACGAGTTCATGAAAGATTATGATGTGCTGATTGTTCCAACTTTTGCAGGAAGCCAGCTTGCTATAACTAATCTTACCGGTAACCCCGTGGTTTGCCTGCCAATGGGATTTAATAAAAATGGAAACCCTGTTAGCATCTCTTTCCTTGGTCGTTTATATGGTGAAGCCAGTATCTTAGCGGCTGCAAAAGCTTACCAGGATGTAACTGATCATCATAAAAAGCATCCTGAAAAATTCAAGAATTAATAACCATGAAATCAATCCTGACTGCCGCTTTATTATTTATTCTTTTTTCTTGTTCACAAAAAACAACGGCTGACCTGCTGGTGTACAATGCCGCTATTTACACAGTTGATTCTGCTTTTTCTACCGCAGAAGCAATGGTGATAAAAGATGGAAAAATTATTGAAACAGGTAAATCAGCCGGGCTGGAAAAAAAATATAATGCAAAAGAAAAGCTGGATGCGCAGGGAAAATTCATTTATCCCGGTTTTATTGACGCCCATGCACATTTTGCAGGTTACGGAAGCAGCTTGCAAAGAGTGAATTTAGTGAGCACCAACAGTTGGGATGAAGTTGTGGAAAGAACAAAAACATTTGCAGCAGAGCATACAAACGGCTGGATACTTGGCCGCGGATGGGATCAAAATGACTGGAGCAATACACAATTCCCCACCAATGAAAAATTAAATGAGTTGTTTCCGGACCGACCAGTGTTATTGACCAGAATTGATGGCCATGCGGCAATTGCAAACAATAAAGCTCTTGAACTGGCAGGTGTAAAGCCCGGCGATAAACTCGTTGGGGGTGAAATAGAAACTAAAAATGGAAAACTCACCGGCATTTTAATTGACAATGCTGTTGACCTCGTTACCAATAAAATTCCTGAAGCTACAAATGAGCAATTAACCAAAGCTTTGCTGGCTGCACAGGCAAATTGCTTTGCCGTTGGCTTAACCTCTGTTGATGATTGCGGACTGGATTACCCAATGATAGAACTCATTAACAGCATTCAAAAAACAGGTGAACTGAAAATCAGAATTTTTGCTATGCTGAGTGATGCAAAACAAAATTTCGATTGGGCATTTCAGCATGGCCATTTAAAAACTGAACGTTTGAATGTGCGTTCATTTAAAGTGTATGCAGATGGTGCACTGGGTTCACGAGGAGCTTGCCTGCTTGAACCTTATTCGGATAAACCGGGCCATTATGGATTTTTATTGAGCAGCCAGCAGCATTTTGATTCGGTGGCCAATATTCTTTCACAAAAAGGCTGGCAAATGTGCACACATGCCATTGGCGACAGTGGCAACAGAACTATTTTAAAAATCTATGGCAAGTATTTAAAAGGAAAGAACGATTTACGCTGGCGCATTGAACATGCACAGGTGGTAAATGAAAACGATTTTAAATTGTTTGGTGATTATTCCATCATCCCTTCCGTACAACCTACACATGCAACAAGCGACATGTATTGGGCAGCAGATCGTCTTGGACCGGAAAGAGTGAAAGGCGCCTATGCTTATAAACAACTGCTGCAGCAAAACGGATGGGTACCACTTGGCACCGATTTCCCGATAGAAGACATTTCCCCTTTCAAAACTTTTTTAGCGGCTGTGGCAAGAAAAGATGCAAAAGGTTTTCCGGTCACCGGCTTTCAGATGGAAAATGCATTGACAAGAGAAGAAGCTATCAGGGGTATGACCATTTGGGCGGCACGTTCAAATTTTGAAGAAAAAGAAAAAGGAAGTTTGGAGAAAGGAAAGTTTGCTGATTTCATCATACTTGATACTGACCTGATGAAAGTACCTCCTGAAAAAATTCTGGATGTAAAAGTGCTGAAGACCTTTGTTGGTGGCGAAAAAGTTTTTGAATTGAAATAAACTTTTTAACTTATCGGTACGTGAAGTAACGGTTAACCTTGCTCAACGGTGTAACAACTACCTTTCTCATCGGCTGCATATTTTACACCATTGCCATGCAGGCCACATTGCAAGCCA
>PSMD01000076.1:0-5739 GCA_040289925.1 Chitinophagaceae bacterium
TGGCTCGCCAGTGCATCGGCATCTGATGGTGCTACTAATAACACCATTAAGAATACAATCATTACTGGTAATGCAAGTACTACCACATTGATGGGCATTTTTGTTGGAGGAACTTCAGGCATATCAACAAACACGAATGCTTTATGCGCCAACTCCTCTAACACAATTCAAAATAACCAGGTAAGTAAAGCCCAATATGGTGTTTTCTTTATTGGTACATCTCCTACAACTCTTGATAATGCAAATAGTGTTTTAAATAATACTATTGGTGTTACCGGTTCAGGAAATGGATTAAGTATTGGTGGTATTGACGTAAGAAGCCAATCAAATGCTTTGATCTCAGGTAATACAGTTCAGAACATTTCAGGTGCATCAAGTACCAATATGCAGGGTATAAATTTGCAAGACACAAAGAACAGCGTTGTGTCTTTGAATAAAGTTTTTGATATGAGTTATACTGGCACATCCACTACAAAGTTGTACGGTATCACTACTTCAACATCAACGTTTACTACTATCTCCAACGCTTCGGCAAACGTGTATTATAATAATACTGTTGCTACGTTAACCAGTAATGGTACCAGTACCGGTTGGAATACTTCTGGTATCAATAATAATGGTGGTTATGGTGATAAGTATTATTATAACAGTGTTTATTTAACAGGGCAATTGTCAGGTACTAATGGCACGGGAGGTTCCGCAGCTTTCAGTAATGGTAATGGCATAACAAATACCAGTGCCGATGCAATTGATGTGCGTAACAATATTTTTGCAGTAAATGCCACATCCTTATCTGCTGCTCCTTTATATGCACATTATACCACCAGGGCAAATTACACAGGTAGCACTGTTGATTATAACGATCTCTCGGTAGTTATTTCCAGTGGCAGTGCAATAGCACAAGTTGGATTTATTAATAACACTAATCAAACAAGCTTTGGAGCTTGGCAAACAGCTACCGCACAGGAAGCAAATTCAAAGAATATTGTGCCGGTATTTATATCCACAACCGATTTACACTTAGTGCCACTAAGCAATATTGCTTTAAATAATTTAGGTACGCCTATTCCAGGCATTACAACTGATATGGATGGCGATACAAGAGATGCCTCAACACCAGACATGGGAGCGGATGAATTTACGCCACCAAACTGTACCGGTGCAATTGGCGGAACAGCAACAGCAACTACTACTGCATATTGTGCAACCGGTACGCCTACTATAACGGCTACAGGCTATTCTACAGGTGTAGGTAGTACTTACCAGTGGCAAAAATCAAACGATAATTTTGTTGCTAATATCATTGATATTGCCGGTCAAACCAACCCTGCAAGTTTAATTGCCGATCCGATTACCTCTACTACTTACTATCGTTTGAAAGTAACCTGTTCGTCAGGTACTGCAACGGATTATTCAAACACAATTACTATTACAATCAATGCTAATCCAACCGTATCCATCAGTGCTCCGGGTGGTACCTCTGCTTGTTCGCCTAATACCGTAACGCTTAATGCCACTACGTCTGCGAGTTCTCCTACTTATGTATGGAAGAATAATGGAACAGTCATTACGGGTGCTACAATGAATAGTTATGCTGCTGCCACCTCTGGATCTTATACGGTTACGGTTACAGATGCAACAACGTGTTCAGCAACTTCATCTGCAACAGTAGTAACCATCAATCCACAACCCGGTGCTGTTACCGTTACTCCTAATGCAGCTACTATTTGTGCAGGAAGTGTACAGCAGTTAACGGCAAGTGGTGGGAACATTATCAGTGATACTGCAGGCTTTATTGGCACAGGAACAAGTACAGTAAGCGAATACAGCTATCCAAATCCACTTAGCGCTTATTATGGAGGTGTTAAGCACCAGATTTTATTTACTGCATCAGAACTTACTGCTCTTGGATTATCAAATGGTTCTCAAATTACGTCTATTGGATTTGATTTAGCCACGGTTAATACGGCTGGTATTTGTAATGACTTTACAATAAGATTGGGTAATACAAATAATACAGCTTTAACAGGATTTGTAACCGGTACAACAACGGTGTACAATGGCACCTTTACTCCAGCTACCACAGGTGTAGTAAACTTCACACTTTCTTCTCCATTTACATGGAATGGTACAAGCAATATAATTGTTGAAACAGTTCATAATGCTGGTAATACTGGTAATGGTAACGGTACAACAACCTATAACACAACAACCACCAGCAACACTGTTTACTACGGAGCAAAAGATAATGTAACTCCAGCTGGTGTTGCTAGTTTTGATGCTTTAAGTTCATATGATACCAGTGGCGCATCTAACAGTCGTCCAAATGTTCGATTTGGTTTTACTATTTCTACAGCTAATCCCATCACCTGGTCTCCAGCAGCAAACCTGTACACCGATGCAGCAGCAACTACAGCTTATGTATTTGGTACACCAGCTACAAGTGTGTATGCTAAGCCGTCGGCTAATGCCACCTACACAGCGACTGCCACCAGTCCTGCTGGTTGTACTAACATGGGTACAGCTATACTTACGGTAAATCAAAGTGGCACCTGGTTAGGTACCACTAGTTCCAACTGGTTTGATGCCAGCAACTGGTGCGGCGGTGTACCAACAAGCACTACCAACGTGGTTATTGCTTCAGGAGCTACAAACATGCCGGTGATTTCAGATGCAACTACAAATGGTGCAGCATCTGCCAATAATATTACCATCAACAGCGGTGCAAGCCTTACGGTAAACAATACCGGAAATGCAGGTACCTTAAACCTGTATGGTAATCTTACCAACAGCGGCCCTTTCGGGGCTACTAACGGTAATCTTTCTTTCGTGGGTACATCCAGTCAAACAATATCTTCATTCACTGCAAATAATGTGGTGATGAATAATGCCAGTGGTGTAGTATTAACGGGTGCTGCAGTTGTTAATGGCACACTTACGTTAACCAATGGCAGCATTACTTTAGGGGCAAATAACCTTACACTTAACGGAAGTACAAACGGCAGTGTGGCTTCGCATATTATTACCAATAGCACTGGTAGTGTAGTGGTGAAGAACCTGGCTGCCAACACTACGGTTGTTGTTCCGGTTGCTGTTGATGCCAATAGCTATAACCCGGTAACACTTGCTGCCAATGCCGCACATACTACCGATGATTTCACGGTTAGCGTAAAGCAAGGTGTACTTACCAACGGAACATCGGGTAGTGCATTTACCAACAACGTAGTGGACAGAACATGGGACATCAGCGAAGCAGTTGCTGGTGGCAGTGATGTAAACATTACCGTTCAATGGATAGCCGCTGAAGAAAAGACTGGCTTCAACAGGGGTAACTGTTACATTATGCATCACGATGGTACAGCATGGGATACCTATACAGCAAGCGCAGCCAGCGGTTCTGATCCTTATACACAAACAAGAAATAACGTAACGAGCTTTTCACCGTTTGCTGTAAATAGTCCAAATACACCTCTGCCGGTTAACCTTTTAACCTTCAGCGGACGCAGATCTGGCAGCAGTAATGTATTGCGCTGGACAACCTCGCAGGAACAAAACAACCGTGGTTTCTACGTTGAACGTTCTTTAGACGGCGTAACCTACAGAAGCATTGGCTTTGTAACATCGCTGGCACCAAATGGCAACAGCAATAGTGCATTGAACTATATTTTCACTGATGGAAATATTGCAGGAGAAAAACAATACTACCGTTTACGCCAGGTAGATTTGGATAACCGTGCAAGGTTAAGCGGCATTGTATTGATCAAGTCGCAATTGATTGCTGCGCTGACACTTACCGGATTATATCCGAATCCTGCCAATGATAAAGTGAATGTGCAAATTGAAAGTCCGAATGCACAGAAGTTTAGCCTCGTGGTAACAGACTTATCCGGAAAAACATTGCAAACAACGGATGTGAGTATTGATGCTGGCGTCACTACGTTGCCGATCTCGGTATCGCAACTAGCCGGCGGTACTTATTTGCTGCGCGTCATTAGTGGCGAAGGTGAAAGCCAAGTGCTGAAGTTTGTAAAGCAATAATTCCTCAAGACTTTTGAAAGCCATCCGCCTTAAGGTGGGTGGCTTTTTTGTTGCTGTAATGTTCGCATTAACACTATATATTTAAAAAAATAAGGCTTTTCTAAGTGTGGAATTGCTTCGCTTTACCCGCAATGATGGTTATCGCTGTGGACAATTTTTTTCTTCATCATTTCTTCATTATTCCTTAATACAATGAATTGGCTGCTTTTCAAGCCCGAGGCCTAATTTCACCAGGCCAATTCTTTATTCTTTAGAAGAACCGATCCGATTCATCCAATCTCCTTAAAACTGTAACCTCTTTATTTATTATAACTCTGTCTATGAGAAAGATTTACTATTCCTTCAGGCTAATCTTTTTGTTGGCTATTTTGATGTTTGTTTTGACCTTTCAAAGTTTTGGGCAAAACATCGTCTGGAATTTTGGAACAACTGCTGTTAACGCCAACCCGAGCACAAATACTACATCAAACTTGACTGTATCTGTTGTCAGTATTGGTAATTCCAATGGAACAGTGAGTAGCCCTATTAATTCAAGTGCTGCTTCTACAGGATATGCGGGTGCTTCTGGCCAAATGAATATTGGAAATGCTGCTAGAACAGGGTCTTTAGATGTTACGCCGTCAACGGGGAGTGCATATTTTGAGTTTACACTAACACCTGCTTCTGGGTATACTGTATCTCTATCAGCAATTAGTTTTGGTTCTAGGTCAACATCAACTGGACCTGTTTCTTACTCAATCCGAACTAATTTAGATAATTATAATACTAAACTAATTACGCATTAGGGACTCTGGAAATAACACCAACTCCAACTTGGGTGTTGAAGACGCCAACTTTAACTACTATAACTAGCGGGGTAGGTATGGCTTTTACGGATATCCATCCTTACACGGAGAGCTTCAACAAAAACTACTTTCTTATTAACGAGCCCATTACTGTATCACGTCTTGCAGAAGATATGCAGCAGACCCTTCCGAAATCGATCGTTGTTTTCCCGGTTGGTTTTGGCGCCCGCTACCAGCTGAATGAAAACTTTTCTATGCATGCAGAATTTTCGTACCGCATAATGTCGACTGATTACCTGGATGGGTTTAGTAAGATTGCGGAGACGAATAAGAATGATCATTATTACAAGGCATGCCTTGGATTTATTTATACGATCAATGAATAGCTGGTTGCGTGCAGCTGTGCCGGGTGGTATTTGTTGTATTAAGTAGTATTGGATTATACATTCAGTTAGACCTATACCATTTTGAAAGCCTTATAAGTTTTTTTTAATAGTTGATATGTATTCGACGTTAATGAGTAAACGAAAATATGTAACAAGTATGTGGATTGGTAAAGGTATTTTTTGAACCTTATTGTTAGGGCAGAAGATTGCTTTGTCGGGGGAGACATTATTTATGCTCTGTGCTTCTGTGGCTCGCAATGACATTGCCTGTTGGTACAACTAATTATCTTTTGCCATGTTAATATTTTTTTGAAAAAGATTTGTTTTTTGCCTGAACGTCTTTATCTTCATCTTTATCTTTTTTTTCCTTTAACCACTAATACCAAGAAAAGATCCAATTATCCTAAATTACCAAACCTTTACTCGATAGGCTTTATAGCTGCAGTAATGCAGATAGAAATGTTTTTGTTGATTGTAAGAAGTAATATGAAACAACTATAGCATTTGCAATAAATATATATAGCATTTGC
>PSMD01000076.1:5804-6036 GCA_040289925.1 Chitinophagaceae bacterium
ACACAATTGCTTTAACAAACAAACTCCTATGAGAAAGATTTACTTTTTATTGCTTGCACTATCTGTGAGTGTAATTTCTTTTGCGCAAACAACTATTTTCTCTGAAAATTTTGATGGTTCTTGGTCAACACCTTCAACTTTATCTCCTGCCTGGAGTTCCGTTGGTACAGGAAACAACCAATGGCAAATGAACACTTATACAACTGGTTGGACTTCGCCAACTTTTGGGGCA
>PSMD01000076.1:6215-6488 GCA_040289925.1 Chitinophagaceae bacterium
AACGGATGATGGTGCTACTTATGGAACTTCTATCGGAACGTTCAGTGTGTATTCAGAGTGGACAAGAATACAAATTCCTCTTGGCACTTCAACTTCATCTACAGTTAAAATAAAGTTTACGGCTACAAGTGATCAAGGACAGACTGATATAGGTATTGATGAGGTAACGGTTACGGCAAATAATATTACATGCTATTCCGCAGGTACGTATTCTGTTGGTCCGACTGGTACGTTTACATCAATTGCTTCGGCGTTAACTGCTATTAGCAATTG
>PSMD01000076.1:6542-6953 GCA_040289925.1 Chitinophagaceae bacterium
ATTCGTCTTCTGTTGAAACCTTTCCAATAACACTAAATAATATTCCAGGATCCAGTTCAACTAATACAGTAACTATTCGTCCGGCTTCAGATGCAACTGGCTTATCAATCTCAGGTTCAAATACAACAGCCATTTTTGATTTTAATACTGCTTCCAATTATATCATTGATGGGCGAGCGGGTGGTTCAGGTATTTCCCAATTGACTATTTCAAATACCAGCACTACTGATGGTACTGCTGCCCGTTTTATAAATGATGCCACTTCAAACGTTATTCGCTACACCACTCTTAAATCATCTTTTACTTCTACAACTACCGGTATTATTAGTTTTTCAACCTCTGCTTATGGAGTTACCGGAAACAGTAACAACATCATTGATAATAATACTTTTGATGGAGGAGCGGCTGCAA
>PSMD01000022.1:0-24428 GCA_040289925.1 Chitinophagaceae bacterium
CAGCCTGCTGATGCCCACTGCTACTTGCTGCTGCTTATCTTTGCCACCCAAACAAGGGCAGTGCACAGCCTGCTGATGCCCACTGCTACTTGCTGCTGCTTATCTTTGCCACCCAAACAATGGCTTTACTGGACTTTTTAAATAAAAGAAACCGCAACACCACAGGTGAAATGTCTTTCATTGATCACCTGGAAGAACTGCGCTGGCATATTATCAGGGCTATGGTAGCCATTTTGATTGCAGCTATTGTGGTGTTTATTTATGCAAAAGTAATTGTTGACAAAATTTTACTGGCGCCAGCCTACCCGGATTTTATTACTTACAAATATCTCTGCCAATTAGGTAAAGCGGTTGGCGCAGGCGATGCATTGTGCATGCAGGGAGTGAAGGTGAGTTTTATTAGTACGGCTATGACCGGGCAATTTATTTCTTCTTTTACTATTGCATTTGTGGGTGGTTTTGTAGTAGCCTTTCCTTATGTGTTTTGGGAGTTTTGGAAATTTATACGGCCGGCACTTACGCAGAAAGAATTGAAAAGAACAAGAGGAGTTATTTTTTGGGTTTCGTTTCTTTTTTTTCTCGGCGTAGCATTTGGCTATTTTGTTCTTACACCTTTCATGGTGAATTTTTATTTTTCTTACTCACTTAGCACTCTTATTGAAATAAAGCCTACATTTTCTGATTACCTGGAAAATTTAATTTACACAACAGTGGGCATAGGAATTCTTTTCCAGATGCCATTGCTGGTTGCCTTGCTTACACGCATTGGAATTATTTCAGGTAGGTTTTTAACCAAATATCGCCGGCATGCCTTTGTTGTTATATTAATTGCTGCAGCTATCATCACTCCTTCAACTGATCCGTTTAGTTTAACACTTGTTACCATTCCTTTATATGCTTTGTACGAAGCAAGCATAGCCATTGCCAAACGCATTGATAAAGCAAGGGCTAAAAGAGAAATGCAGGAATGGAGCTGAAATAATGACTAATGAGTTGTTTAGATATAAAAAGGACTTAAATAAGCCAAGCATTTCTATGCACTCATTACTTATGACTGATTACCCATTAACTGAAACCTCAGTACCTTTGAAATAGTTTTTTCATTACTCATAAGCTTTTATGTATGGAATCTCATTTCAACCTCAGTAAACCCGTGGCAATTGGAAGCGACCATGCGGGTTATGATTATAAAGAAGACCTTATTTCTTTCCTGGAAGCAAAAGGAATTGTTTACAAGGATTTCGGCACACATTCAAAAGATTCGGTTGACTATCCTGACTTCGCTCACCCTGTTGCCGAAGCAGTAGAAAAGGGTGAAGCAGGCTTTGGAATTTTACTTTGTGGAAGTGCCAATGGCGTAGCAATTACTGCTAACAAACACCAGGGTATTCGTGCGGCAATTTGCTGGGGCGAAGAGCTGGCCAAGCTGGCCCGTAAGCATAATAATGCCAACATTATTTGCATACCTGCCCGGTTTGTAAGAGAAGGTGACGCAGAAAAAATGGTAGAAATTTTTATGAACACAGAGTTTGAAGGAGGCAGGCATGAAAAAAGGGTGGAAAAAATAGCCTGCGCATAATTTAGCATAGCCATTCATCAATTGATGCACATCCCAAACTTATTTATGTTTAAGTTTGGGATGATTGTTTTTAAAACTTTAAACATGAGAAGATTTCTTGCGATTATTTTATTGTTTGCGGTTTCTTCACTCTATGCACAAAAAAAATCAGACGCCACAACATTTGCAAAAACCATTACACCTGCTGATTTAAAGAGACATTTATTTATTGTGGCCGGAAAAGAGATGGAAGGAAGGGAAACAGCTACGCCAGGGCAGAAAAAAGCGGCAGCTTATATTGAATCGCAGTTTAAGCAACTGGGCTTATTGCCCGGAAATAACGGAAGCTACCAGCAGTTTTTTGAAGTTTACCAGGATTCTTTGGTAAGTGCAGAATTACAGGTGAATGGCCAATCTTTTCAACTGGATAAAGATTTTAATGCCGGCAATATCATCCAGGCTACCATGCGGTTTAGCGAAGTGGTTTTTGTTGGACAGGGTGCTGCCGACTCTTTAAAAAATATAAGCCTGGCTGGTAAGTTGGTGATCATAATAGGTAGTACGGGCCAGGGCAGAAATCCTTTTGCAAATAATCCTGTTTACTCGCAATTGATAAATAGAGGTGTGGCGGCTATTTTAATTGTTCAATCAAACTATCCAAGAACAACAGCCATGAATCGTACCGGTGAGCAAACCATTAACCTGTTCCGCCGTTCTATCGCTCCGCAACAATTTACCATTTCTGAAGGAGTAGCAAAGGCAATCTTCGGTGCTGAATTTGAGGCTTTAAAAACAAATGCCACGGCTGTAAAAACTTTCTCTGCAAACACATTGCTGGATGTAACTAAAGCAGTAAAAGTTTTGCAAAGCAGTAATGTAATTGGTGTGCTGGAGGGTAGTGATTTGAAAGATGAATACGTTTTTATTACAGCTCATTACGATCACCTGGGCAAACGTGATACAGTTATTTATTATGGTGCAGACGATGATGGTTCAGGAACAGTTGGTGTGTTGGAAATTGCTGAAGCGTTTGTAAAAGCAAAGCAGGCAGGCAAAGGGCCACGAAGAACGATTGTGTTTATGACGGTAAGCGGAGAAGAAAAAGGTTTGTGGGGTTCTGAATATTACACCAATCATCCCCTCTTTCCACTTGAAAAAACAACGGTTGATTTAAATATAGATATGATCGGCCGCACCGATGGAAGAAAATCAGCCGACTCATTAAACTATGTGTATGTAGTAGGAGATGATAAAATCAGCAGCGAATTAAAACCTATCAGCGAGGCAGTAAATAATAAATTTATCAAACTAAACCTCGATTATAAGTTTAATGATCCCAAAGATCCAAACCGCATTTACTTCCGTAGTGATCATTACAATTTTGCTCGCAAAGGCGTGCCTATAATTTTTTACTATGATGGAATGCTGGGAGCAGATTATCACCGGCCAACTGATACGCCAGACAAAATTAATTACAACCTGCATGCAAAAAGAGCACAGCTTGTTTTTTACACCGCCTGGGAAATGGCAAATAAAAACGAAATATTGAAAAGAGATATACCGTTGGAGATACCAAGAGGATTTTAAAAAGAAAGGGGCAAATTCGGTCTCTTTCTTTTTTTGTATGTTTAATGAAACTAAAACTTATTGCTATGAATGAAAATTTATCAAATACTCACCAGCATAACCAGCAGGAAAATGTAATTTCTGATTATGTTGATGATGTACGCAAGCTTGAAGTGGAAGGCTATGAGACAGGAATTTGAAAAGCAAGGACCACGTTGTTTGTAGTTGCGGGTTTAATTATTATGGGTGAATTAATTAGCACTGCTATGCAACACGTAGCTCTTTCACCATTGGTTATTGGCATTATTGCTGTTGAAGCCGGAATGAATATTTGTTGCACTTGGCTTTTGGACAAAATCAAAACCATATACGGCAATAATTGTAGGGCTGATTATTTTTATTGGCTTTTGGGTGCTTGCAATACTGATATCCGGCGCAATGGGAGCCGTCTCAGGTATTGTAGTAGGATAATTGTTGTGGTTTCGCTTATTAATGCCTTAAAGCCGGCAAAGGCCTGGGAAGATCTTAAAAAGAATTCCTGATGGCACAATCAAAAATCATTTGCGGTTTCGGCCGCAATTTTTTAGTATTATTTACTAAAATTATTAGCTTTGGAAAAAGAGATTAATTATGGATGGGGAACAATTCTATGGCTCAGCCTATAGGGGCTCAAAAAATTTTACTCAGCACAATGTAGCTGTAACTAATGCAACCGGCTTTGGGGCCGCTACTGATGATTATGCTGAAAGAGATCTTGACCTGAACGAAAAGCTTATCAGGAACAAACCTGCCACTTTCTTTTTTCGCATGAAAAGTGATGCTATGCAGAATGCGGGAATTTTTGATAACGATATATTGATCGTTGATCGGTCCGTGAAGCTAAGCAACGGAAAAATTATTGTCGCCATTTTAAATGGCGAGTTGCTGGTGCGGCGTTTTCATAAAAATTTTTCTTCTGCATTTCTGATTCCTGAAAACGACAGGTATAAAACCATAAACCTGGCCGAGTTTAGCGACTTTGCCGTATGGGGTGTGGTAACCGCTGCTATTCATATTCTTGATTCTTCAATTGGTTAATATGGTAGCCATTGTTGACTGTAATAATTTTTATTGTTCCTGCGAAAGATTGTTTCGCCCCGACTTGCGCAACAAGCCTGTTGTGGTTTTGAGTAATAATGACGGTTGCATTATCTCCCGAACAGATGAGGCTAAACAGCTTGGTATCGGAATGGCCGCACCCTATTACCAAAATAAAGAATTGATTGAGAAAAATGATGTGGTGGTGTTTTCATCCAATTATCATTTGTATGGTGATATAAGCAAGCGGATAATGCAAGTGCTTTGTTATTTGGCAGGGCAGGAAAATGTGGAAGTATATTCAGTAGATGAAGCTTTTGTTAATCTGAAATATTTTGATAGCCGCCGGTTACATGAATTGGCTGAGAAAATAAAATTCACTATTGAACAGTGGATAGGCATTCCTGTATCAATTGGTATAGCGCCTACGAAGGTGCTCGCAAAAGTTGCCAACCGTCTTGCTAAAAAAAACAAACAAAAAACGAAGGGCATAATGGTTTTGGATACACAGGAAAAAATTATCTCGGCATTGCAAAATACATCGGTGCATGAGGTATGGGGAGTTGGCTTTCGTTATACTACCAAACTAAAAGAACTCTGGAATATTTGTGATTGTTTACAACTGCGGAATATGAGCGAAGAATGGGCAAGGGTTAATTTGGGTGGCGTGGTTGGTGTACGGCTTATCAGGGAGCTAAAAGGGTTTCCATGTATAGAGATAAAAAAGCCATTGGAAAAAAAGAAAATGATTGCCACAACCAGAATGTTTGGTAAGCCGGTTACAGAACTGAAAGATTTAAAAGAAGCTGTAGCCACTTATACTTCGCGGGCAGCAGAAAAATTAAGGCGACAGTATTGTGCCGCCAGGATGATTGATGTGTTTGTAGTAACAAACAATTATGAAACTACATACAAGTATAACCCGCAAACCCAGCATAGCTACACCCGGCTTTTGCAGCCAACTGCCCAAACCAATGAATTGATAAAGTATGCAATTCCACTAGTTGAGAAACTATATTGTTCCGGGTCAAATTATTTAAAGGCAGGGGTTATGCTCGGTGGGCTCGTGCCTGACAGTTCTATCCAGGCTAATATTTTTCAATCAGTCTCGGAAAATTCAAGGGCCTTATTAATGCGGGCAATAGATAACATTAATTTCAGTATAGAAGCGGATATGGTGAAATATGCGGCTACCGGTTTAAGCCGAAACTGGAAAATGCGGCAGGAAAAAAGAAGCGGCCGCTATACTACACGGTGGGAGGAGCTTTTTTGCGTGGATAAAAATAAATTGTAAAAAGATCAGTGACACTTAAAATAATCGAAGGGTTCTTTGCAATCATCGCAAACATAAAGGGCCTTGCAGGCTGTTGAGCCAAATTCGCTAACGCGGTGGGTGTGATAAGATTCACAATGGGGGCACTGCACAGCTTCATCTTGTATAAATAATTTCTCGTTACAAACCTGCTGCTTTGCATTTGGAGGTGCGATGCCGTATTCTTTCAACTTTTTTTTTCCTTCTTCGCTCATCCAATCCGTTGTCCATGCAGGAGCAAGTTGCTGGGAGATTTTAAAATTACGAATGCCAAGAGAGAACAACATCATCCGGATGTTCATTGAGATGACATCCATGGCTGGGCATCCTGAATAAGTTGGCGTAATAATGATCTCAACCTCACCATCAGAAATTTTCACGTTTCTTACTATGCCCAGGTCAGTAATAGAAAGCACAGGTATTTCAGGATCGGTGATTTGTTCAAGAGCTTTCCAAATTTCTTTTTCTTCGGCTGAAATCTTAATATTTTGTTGAGTAGCGTTCATTTATCAGTCTCCCTTTAGCAGATTTAGTAGTTTACCATTCACATCCCGGATAAGCTCTTTGCAAAAACTGCATTTCAGCAAGAATATAACCCAGGTACTCTGTATGCCTGCCATCTTTTCCGCCTGTTTGTTGAAAGACCGCTTCCGGCACGGGTAACGTTGCTTCTTCAAGCACTTCTTTTACTTTTTGTTCCCACTTTGGGTTTATTTTAGAAAGATCGGCAGCCTTTCCCTCTTTCAACAATTCTGTTTCATAAACAGCAGGCTGAAATAATTCACCGAGGTACATCCACAACTCGTCAATTGCATTCATCAGTCTCTTGCGACTTTCCGCAGTTCCATCACCCAGTCGAACAACCCATTCACTGCTCCAGCGTAAATGATAGTTTACTTCTTTCAAAGATTTTTCTGCAATAGCAGCAAGCTGTTTATCTTTACAGCTTCTTAATTCTTCATAAAGAAAAAACTGGTAAGCACTAAAGAGAAACTGCCGTAAGATTGTTTTTGCCCAATCACCGTTGGGTTGTTCAACCAAAAGGCAGTTTTTAAATTCACGATTGTCCCGCAAATAGGCTAATGAATCTTCCGTTGATCCATCTGCTTTCAGCTGCGCCGCGTATTGATAAAAATATCTTGCCTGTCCAATTAAATCCAGTGAAATATTTGTAATAGCAATGTCCTGCTCCAGCACCGGTCCATGCCCGCACCATTCACTGTTACGGTGGCCAAGGATCAGTGCGTTATCGGCAAGGTGCAGCGTATAATTGATTAAATTTTCTTTCATTTTGGTTGTTATTAATCACATATGCTTTACTTCATCGGGCAGGTTGTAAAAAGTAGGGTGACGATAAATTTTATCTTCTGCAGGTTCATAAAAACTTTCTGCTTCGTCGGGGTTGGAAGCATGAATGTATTTTGATTCTACCACCCAGATGCTCACGCCTTCCAGCCTTCTTGTATAAACATCTCTTGCGTTTTCAATAGCCATTTGTGCATCTGCCGCATGCAGGCTGCCTACATGTTTATGATCGAGCCCCTGCTTGCTGCGAATGAATACTTCCCACAGCGGCCAATCAGAATTTTCAGTATTGCTAACTGAGATGGTTTGCCCGCCTGCTTTATCCTCGGGGATATCACCGTACCAGTATTTCTTAAAAAATTCGGTATTCATATTAGTTTGTTATTTCAATTCTATAAACAGTAAACCTTGTTGAATCTTCGGCTGTTGATTGTTCAATATTGAATTTGTAGAGTTTCTGGTTTGTCTTTCCTTTTTTTGAGGCAACAAATAAATGTGTTTATCAATAGAGCCCCGATCAACATCCGGTGGAGTGTTGTCAATCGTTTCAATTTTAGCCAGCTTTACCAAACCTAAACTGTCAGTCACCTCAAAATGCGTTGATTCCTCATAGGCGCAGCCGCGGCAAATATTTTCATAAATCACAAGTGTATCGCCGGGCTTTGCAGAATTTAGTTCGTCCGGAGTCATTATCACCAAATCGTTATTTGTAACCTGCTTTTCTTTTTTCTGATTTTTACAAGCAACAACCAAAAGGATAAAGGTGACGAAGGAAATCAATTTCATGCAGCATTTTGTTTTTGTCTTGATGCTCTTTTATCTGCATAAGCTTTTGCAGCTTCTCTCACCCATGCACCATCTTCCCAGGCTTTTCTTCTTGCTTCCATCCTTTGCTTATTACAGGGGCCATTGCCTTTAACTACATTCCAAAACTCTTCCCAGTTTATTTCACCAAAGTCATAATGTTTTCTTTCTTCATTCCATTTTAAATGCGCATCAGGCAAAGTCATTCCAAGAACTTTTACCTGCTCAGCAATCATATCCACAAAATTCTGCCGCAGCTCATCATTGCTTTTTCTTTTGATCTTCCACTTCATGCTCTGGTCACTGTGCGTTGATTGATTGTCGTGAGGGCCAAACATCATCAGGCTGGGCCACCACCAGCGGTTGATAGCATCTTGGCACATTTCTCTTTGCTCTTTTGATCCTCTTGATAGCACTAATAAAATTTCAAAGCCCTGGCGTTGATGAAAACTTTCTTCTTTGCAAATTCTCACCATAGCTCTTGCATAAGGCCCGTAAGATGTTCTGCACAGCATTACCTGGTTCATAATGGCGGCACCATCCACCAGCCATCCAATGGCACCAATATCAGCCCAGGTTAAAGTGGGATAGTTGAAGATGGATGAATATTTCGCTTTGCCGCTGTGCAAATCGTTTATCGTTTCTTCTCTTGTTACACCCAGCGTTTCGGTTGCAGAATACAAATACAAACCATGTCCGGCTTCATCCTGCACTTTGGCAAGCAAAATCAATTTTCTTTTTAAAGATGGGGCACGGGTTATCCAGTTTCCTTCCGGCAGCATGCCAACAATTTCGCTGTGTGCATGCTGGCTTATTTGCCTGATCAGGGTTTTGCGATAGGCATCAGGCATCCAGTCCCGTGGTTCAATTTTTATTTCGTCATCAATTTTTTGCTGAAATATTTTTTCAAAATCCTGTACAGACATATTCAATCGTTATTCTGCAAATCTAACAATTCTGCCCTGTGTTCCAACTGATTTAACACTGCGGCCAACTTATCTTATAAGATGAAGAAAATTTTAATTCGGCTGATAAAGACAAGTCCTTTTGAAGCAATACTGGGATTATTTTATATCAAAATCCACCACCACTTTTTCGCTGGTAGGATGGCTCTGGCAGGTAAGGATATAACCTTGTTTCATTTCTTCTTCTTCCAATCCCCAATGCACTTCCATATCTACTTTGCCCTGCAGCAGCTTTGCCTTGCACGTGCAGCAAACACCGCCTTTGCAGGCATAAGGCAAGTCGGCACCTTGTTTTAAAGCGGCATCAAGAATCGGCTCATCGTTCATGCCTAACTCAAAGTCAAAAGTGATTCCATCCAGCCTGACGCTGATCTTACTTTTAGGCCCTAAAAACTCGGTTTGTTTTTTTGCCTTTCTGCTTTCGGGTCTTCGATTATCCCCGGGGGTCGTGAAAAGCTCGAAATGAATTTTTTTGCTATCTATACTTTGTGACTGCAAATAATCTCTCACAGTAAATATCATTTCTTCAGGTCCGCAAATAAAAAAATCATCAACAGTTTTATAGTTGATGAGCTTTGAAAGCTGCTTTAACTTTTCTTCATCAATACGGCCACTGTTTACAGGTACATCTGTTCGTTCCCGGCTAAGCACATGTACCAACCGAAAGCGGTCAATAAATTTATCTTTCAATGCTTCCAGCTCTTCCTTAAATATGATGGAGGTTTTGTTGCGGTTGCCATATACCAGTGTAAACTGGCTATTAGGCTCAAGCAGCAAAGTTGTTTTTATAACGGATAATACAGGTGTTATTCCACTGCCGGCTGCAAGGGCCACGTAATTTTTTTTGTTGGATGGGTGAAGCGCAGTATAAAATTTTCCAACAGGAGGCATCACTTCCAGCTCATCGCCTTTTTTTAATTTTTCATTGGCGAAAGTTGAAAACAACCCGCCTTCCTGTTTTTTGATGGCCACTCTCCAAACTTTATCAAGCGGCGAGGAACAGATAGAATAGGTGCGGCGAATTTCTTCTCCATTTAAAAAAGTTCGCATGGTTAGGCTTTGTCCCTGTATGAAGGCGAATTGCTGCTTTAAATTTTCAGGCACATCAAACTCAACAGAAACGCATTCTTCTGTTTCCCGTTTTATATCTTTTACTTTCAGCTTGTGGAAGTGAATGGACATTGCGAAGAATTATTTGTTGCAAAAATGAAATAAAACTGCGGGCAAAAATAGCTGTAGTGCCGCAATTGAAACCTGATCTTACTAAGCTTTGAGGCCGGAGATTAGATGAAGAACCATATTGTCCTCCATTTCCTGCGGCGAATATTTTTTGCGGCTGCGATGCCAGAATTCCAGTCCGCGAACGGCAGATAAAATTGTCAACACAGCCACATAAGGCACCACTGTTTTCATTTCCTTTTTACTGATGCCCTCCTGCACAATGGCCTCCAGCCTTTGCACATAATGACGGCGTGTGTTTACAAAATTGCTGAGCCAGGGTTCGGAGAGATGGATCCACTCATGCGTCATCACATGATAAGCGTCGAAGTTTTTGAGCATCATGTGCACATGAAAACGAATGATCTCTTCAATTTTTTCCAAAGCAGAAATGCCGGGCTTATCGGTTTCTTCCAAATGCAAATTGCATTCGGTAGCCGTCTTAAAAACAATTTCCTGCAGAATTTCTGATTTGGATTGGATATGATTGTACAAACTTGCGGCTTCAATACCTACAGCCTCCGCAAGGTCACGCATTGAGGTTGCGCTGTAGCCTTTGTCTTTAAACATAGCGGCCGCATTGGCCAGTATCACTGCTTTTTTTGAAGATCTTTTTCGCTGCGTTTTCTCCATGTTTCAAAGATAGCTGAAGTTTCGCCGTTTCGGTTCAGGCGTTTTAGGTTCTGTCTCTGCCTATATTTGTCAAATTCAAAAACTAAATCACCAGTAATGTCATTGATAGTAGTCGGCACTATGGCTTTTGATGCCATTGAAACGCCATTTGGAAAAACCGATAAGATTGTGGGCGGTAGTGCCACCTATGTTGCTTATGCGGCCAGCAATTTTGTGCAGCCGGTAAACCAGGTTTCCATTGTTGGTTTTGATTTTCCCGAAGAAGAATTGAATGAATTAAAAAACCGCGGAGTAAAATTAGATGCAGTAGAAATAATAAAAGATAAGCGTTCATTTTTCTGGAGCGGCCGCTACCACGAAGACATGAATACGAGGGATACATTGGTTACAGACTTAAATGTGCTGGCTGATTTTAATCCAAAACTTCCGGAGTCTTATCTCGATTCGGAGTTTGTGATGCTGGGAAATTTACAGCCTTCTGTACAAATGAGTGTGATAAATCAGTTAACGAAAAGACCGAAGCTGATTGTGATGGACACAATGAATTTTTGGATGGAATCAGCCATGCCTGAGCTGGAGGAAGTTTTGAAAAAAGTAGATGTGTTGCTGGTAAATGATGCAGAGGCAAGACAATTAAGCGGACAGTACAGCCTCGTAAAAGCAGCAAGAACGATTTTAAAAATGGGACCGCAATATTTGATTGTTAAGAAAGGTGAGCACGGTGCATTGCTGTTTTATGATGACCAGGTATTTTTTGCACCGGCTCTACCGTTAGAAGATGTGTTTGACCCCACCGGTGCCGGCGACAGCTTTGCTGGAGGATTTATGGGACATATGGCCAAAACAAAGGATACATCGTTTGAAAATATGAAAATGGCCATTATTGTTGGCAGTGCTATGGCCAGCTTTTGCGTAGAAAAATTTGGCCCTACAAGGCTTAAAGAAATTACAAAAGAGGATATTGACAACCGATTAAGACAGTTTCGTGACCTGGTGAATTTTGATATTGAACTTTCTATACAGGAAGCGAACAGTTAAACAGGTTTTAACCTCTTTTACTCAACACTGTTTTTTCTCTTTTAGGCCTTAGCTGTATTTTTGCGGTTGATGAAATTTGAAAAGATCCATAACAAAGGCCAGGCAAGGCTTTTCAAGAATCAATATCTTGAAATGCTTACAAAAACACATCCATTAGTGATATGGGGAATGTATTTGCCGGTAATTGTGTTCATGCTTTATCACAGCGCAGTGAGATATGATTTTAACGCCGGCCGCATTGCCCTTACTTTTTGTGGCGGGATGTTTTTCTGGAGTTTTTTTGAATATATCGCTCATCGTTATATTTTTCACTGGGTGGCTGAAAGCGAAAGAGCGAAGAAAATTGTTTACGTTCTACATGGCAATCACCACCATTACCCAAGAGATAAAGAGAGGCTGTTTATGCCGCCGGTGCCCAGCCTGATCATTTCATCTACATTATTTGCTTTGATGTATTTGATCATGAAAGGAAATGCGTTTGCCTTTTTCCCGGGTTTTATTCTTGGCTACCTCATTTACGGCAGCATGCATTATGCTATACATGCATGGAATCCTCCTTTTAAATGGATGAAACCGCTTTGGAGAAACCATCATCTTCATCATTACAAAAATGAGCACCAGGGTTTTGGTGTTAGTTCAACGCTGTGGGATCATGTATTTGGAACCATGTTCGATTTGAAAAAGGAAAAAGAAGATAAGGAGAAAGTAAAAGAATTGATGTTTGAAAGAAGCCGCAAGTAATTTTCTTTGAAACTGTGGTTGAGTATTAGCGAAGTCTTCACTACTTTTCTTCTTCGCTGTCCATGCTGCTATTGAATTGTTTCCTTGCCTCAATTTTTTGAAATTGTCTTTCAATAATAAGATCAGCAATTACACTGGCGGAGTCAGCTTCAGTATTTTTCAATAGATTTCTCAGCCGGTTTTCATTTACATCAATGCGATAAAGGACTGAAACCAGTTTTCCAAAGTTGTTTGTGATAAGAAGGCTAACCGTGTTAACTAACGAATTTCTCAGGTCTTCAAAACTGTTTACGGGCTGTAAATCAAGTTCCAGCTTTTGAAGTTCATTGTTCAGTTCGTAGAAATTATTCATTAGGCTTGTTTTGTTTTGCTTCAATTGCACCAAGGCCGAACAAAGCAAAATCAAATTTCACAGGGTCGGCTGCATCAAATTGTTTGAGATGGCCGGTTAATTCAACCGCCGCCAGCCAATCCACCTGTTTTCGTTTCAAAAGTCCAAAATGTTTTGCAACTCTTGCCACATGCACATCAACCGGGCAAATTAATTGGGCTGGTTTTATCTCTTTCCATAAGCCAACATCAACACCTCTGTCATCTTTTCTTACCATCCAGCGCAGATACATATTGAGTCGCTTACAACTGCTTTTCTGTTTTGGAGAACTGATATGCTTTTCTGTTCTTTTTAAATGTTCAAGCGAGAAGAAATAATTTCTGAAACCAATCAACGCATTTTCAACAGTTGTATCCCCTGGCTTCATCCATTTTGAAAAAGCAGTTTGCAAAGATGAATTCTGTGCATAATGATGGCGAAAGAACTCAACAAAATACAACAGGTCATCCTCGTTAAATGTGCGGTGGCAAAAATTTCTAAGCCTTTGAATTTCTTTTTTACTGTGATGAAGGCAAAATTCATGTGGCTGCATATCCATCCGCTGCAACAGGTCTTTGCTTTTTTGAATAATGGTTTTCCGGTTACCCCAGGAAAAGATGGCTGCAAAGAAGCCGGCAATTTCGATGTCTTCTTTCTTTTTGAATAAATGCGGAATGGAAATGGGGTCGTTTAAAATAAAAGAAGGTTGATTGTATTCATCAACCTTCTTTTCCAAATATATCTTGAATTTGTCTGCATTCATGCAGGAAAATTAAAAGTTTATATTTTCTGAATTAAACCGGGTTGCGGGTTCTCCTGATTAATCTTACCAAAATTGCGATGACTGCAAGTACTAACAGTACATGAATAATGCCGCCTGCTGAAAAAACGAAGAAACCAAGCACCCACCCGATGATCAGGAGTACTGCGATGATATACAATAGACTGCTCATAATTAAAAGTTTCTTTAACTAAGGTAATAGCCATGCCAAAGGCAACAGATGTGGAATAAAAAATAAAAATTTAACTGCCAATTGCCTGTGCCAGGTCATCCATTAAATCATCCGCATCTTCAATACCAACGCTCAGCCTGATCAGTGAATCACTCAACCCGTTCTTAATTCTTTCTTCCCGTGGAATTGAAGCATGAGTCATTGATGCAGGGTGATTGATGAGTGATTCAACACCACCGAGGCTTTCGGCCAGTGAAAATAGTTTTGTTGATGACATCATTTTTTTTGCTGCTTCCTCGCTTTCATCTTTTAACGTGAAGCTTAGCATGCCTCCAAATGCCCGCATTTGTTTCTTGGCAACTGCATAACCGGGGTGGTCATCAAAACCACACCAATACACCTTTCCAACTTTAGGATGATTGCGTAGCCAATGCGCAATTTTCTCCCCATTTTCACTGTGCTGTTTCATGCGGAGGTGCAGCGTCTTAATTCCTCTCAGCACAAGAAAGCAATCCATTGGGCCGGGCACAGCACCACAGCTTTTTTGAATGAAATAAAGTTGCTCACGAAGTGAAGCATCATTCATCACTAATGCACCCTGTATTACATCGCTATGGCCGCCGAGATATTTTGTTGAAGAGTGCATTACGATGTCAGCGCCAAGGTCCAGCGGATTTTGCAGGTAAGGTGAAGCGAAAGTATTATCAACACAAAGCAATGCGTTGTTTGCTTTGGCAATTTTCGACATCGCAGCAATGTCTGTTACATTCATCAGCGGATTAGTGGGAGTTTCTGTCCAGATGAGTTTTGTGTTTTTTGTAATTACCTTTTCAACGTTTGCAGGGCTTGACATATCTACAAACAGAAATTTGATACCGAATTTTTCAAACACTTTTGTGAACAGGCGATAGGTTCCCCCGTACATATCGTTGGCAGCAACAACTTCGTCGCTAGGTTTCAGCAACTTAATCACAGCATCTGTTGCAGCAACCCCACTGCTGAATGCTAAACCATATTTACCATTTTCAATAATTGCCAATGCCTCTTCCAAAGCTTTGCGTGTTGGGTTTTGCGAACGTGCATATTCAAAACCTTTGTGCTGGCAGGGGGCTGATTGCACATAAGTTGAGGTTTGAAAAATCGGCGTCATGATGGCTCCGGTTGAAGGATCAGGCTCAGCACCGGCATGAATAAATTTTGTTGCAGGCTTCATATGCTCAATTTGAGTTGCAAAGATGTGAAGTCTTTTTGCTTCTATAAAAAGATAATGACTATATAACAGCATTCGCTTGTTTTTGTTTACCGGCTCAGCCGTTTATCCTCGGCTTCACCTTCTTTAACATTGAGTAACCAAGTTTGTGAATAGAAATTAATCATGGCCCGAAAACAAAAACATTTTCAATATAGCATTGTGCTGCAAGACGAGAAAAAATGGTACTACGTAAACTCTGATGCTTTTGGCGAATTGGTTTTGGATGAAAAATACAACAAGGCGGCTACGCAATAATGCAATCCGGTTTAGAGGTACTGCGCAGCAATTAAATAACGCCAGTCGTAACTGTCTTTTTCATAAGCAGCGGCTGGCTTTATTGGTTGGGTCAATACTTTTTCATTCAGGATTTTTTCTTTTACCAGCCGGGCTTTTGCCTGTTGTACACGGTCTTCAATAGCGGGTAATTGCATCCATTGTTTTTGCGGAGGCTCAAAACCAACTTTATTAGTTCGCCAGGTTATTTCTGCAGGTAACGATGTGTGCATTCCCTGTCTTAAGATCCATTTCGTCCAGCCTTGCCTGATTTTAAAATTTGCAGGTAACGAAAAAACGAATTCAACGAGTTCATGATTTAAAAACGGCAAACGTACTTCACGACTGTGTGCCATGCTGTTTCTGTCGGCATATCTCAGCAATTCCTCTAACCCATGCATGCAGGTGTTGAAATACAAAACACCATTCAATGAAAAAATTGTTGGGGTAGTATAGTAGGCTTCACGGCTTTGAAATTTTACAAAATCGCGGTGTAAGTCCTGCTGGTTTAAAGCATTCAGCAAATATTGTTGTTCTAAAATAACAGAGGCAAAATCAGGGAACAGCGCAGCAATAATGTTCCGGATGCCAAAATTTTCTTCTACCCCAATTTTTTGTGCCGCTTTTACTTCTCTACTGGTTAAAAGCTTTCTCTTTCTGAAAAGCTCCTGCCAATACCATTTATAATAGCGGGTATAGCCGGCTAAAATTTCATCAGCACCCTGCCCGTCGAGCAATACAGTAACATTATGCTTTTTTGCCAGCTCAAAAACCACATACTGTGGGATTAAGCTGGCCGTGCTAAAGGGCTCATCCTGCTGAAAAATTATTTTATCAACCAGACGAGGAATTTCAGCTTCATTCACCGTTGTTTTGAATGATTGCAAAGAGAACTGCTTTGCCACTTTATCAATATATGCTTCTTCGTTTTTTTGAAAGCCGGGAAAAATGGCAGAAAAAGTTTTCAGGTTGTGCAGACCTGTTTTCGAAATCAGGGCAACAATGGAAGAGCTATCAAGTCCGCCACTTAAGCTGGTGCCCAGGCTTACATCGCTGCGCAGCCTTCTTTGTACAGAAGTTTGCAGCAGGCTAGTAAATTTTTCAATCGCTTCTTCATCTGAAATGCGGATTTGCTTTTCCGCATCAATGTCCCAGTACCTTTCTATTTCAACCAAAAATTTTTTATCAGTTTGTATTTTAATGAAATGTGCCGGAGGTAGTTTGTCAATATTGTTATCAAACGTTTCTGTTGGGTCGTTGGGATTATCAACGTAACCAATGGTGAGGAAATTAAACAGCATTTTCAGATTGCTATCTTTTTGAATGCCGGCAGCCCACAAAGCTTTCAATTCCGAAGCAAACCAAAACGATTGTTGTTCTTCATCATAAAAAAAGAAAAAAGGTTTTTCACCAAACCGGTCTCTTGCTGCAAAAAAAGTTTTCTCCGCTTCATCCCAAATGGCAAAGACAAACATGCCGTCAAAATATTGCAGGCAGTTTTCTTTCCAGCAATCATAAGCGGCAACAATAACTTCGGTGTCAGTTTGCGTACGAAAAGAATAGCCCTTGCTTACTAGTTCTTTCTTTAATTCTACATAATTATATACTTCGCCATTATGTATAATCGTGTAGCGATTGAGATAATGCAAAGGCTGAGCGGCTGCATCAGTCAAATCAATAATTGAAAGGCGGCGATGGCCAAACAATGCGGTTGAATTTTCATTTTGCCAAAAGCCTTCTCCATCCGGCCCGCGGTGGGCCAGTGCATCTGTCATTTTTTTTACAACAGAAATATTTTCTTTAGGCTGCTGTTGAATAATGCCGGCAATACCACACATGCAGTAAATATCCTACATCCACCGGCAAAAACCAATGGCTATTAGAAGTTGATGGGCAGCCGGGCTTCAATCGTATCCCAGGCCATTATTAATTCGGCGCCCCTGCCAGCTTTTTTAAAAACCATGGTGAAGTATTCTACAGGTTCGGGTAAAGTTTCGATGGGAATATCAAACCGCATGAGGTCTTTAGTGGAATCAATTTTCAAGCCCCAGGTATCAATATTTTGATTTAGCACAATGGTCCACTTGTTTTCAAAAGGGATGCAGTACAAAATGTAGCGGCCTGGGTTAACTTTTTTTCCGGCAATGGTAACTGGAATAAAAAAATCAATCTCAGTGGCTTCATTTGCACCCAGCCGCCAGGGCACACCATATTTTTGCAAACCTCCGAAAATAACACGGCCCTGCTTATGAGGGCGGCTGTAAATTACCCGTGCAACAGGCGGAGTGGTTATGCTGTTTGTCATTTTCAGCTTGGGATAATCTTCCGGGAAATAACTCATGTCCATTGGCGAAAGATCAACAGGTGCATACGGATTTACGCCAGGTGTTACAGGTAGCAGTGTATCGCTTTTTTCCGGTTTTTTTGTTACAGGTTCATTGCTCTTGCTATTGCAACTAATAATCAAAATAAGGCCAAGTAAACACAAAGAAATTTTTAGCATAACGATGGTTTGGACACAAAAAAGCAATGAGTAAAATTAACAGTTTAACGTTGCATGCCAACAGAATGTTACGATTGGCTCATCAATTCCTCGTACATGTGGTGAGCAAATGCTTTTACATCCGGAAAAAACTGCCGGTAGCAATCTTTCAAAAAATGGTAGTGAGCTTCGAACAAATTGCAGGCAGTGTTTACTTCATCAATATACCTTGCCCGTCTTGCCAGGCCGCCAAAACTTTTTTCAGTTCCCCAAACGGTGTGGTAATTCAATAACCAATTTTGTTGTTGCATGTAAGGAAATAAAACAGAAAAGCGTTCAGGAAAAATTGATTGATGGTTGGTAAGTATTGTATAAACTTCACGGGCAAAAGCTCCCAATTGTGTTTCTGAAAAAACTGTTTTGTCAGTTGCGAGAAAATGATCAAACACCACATCTACAAATGCGCCGCTATATGAACGGTAATGTGGCTGAAAAATAGTTTTAGCCTCCCTGGTGGCTTCGTGTTCGTCAGAAAACCGATCAATTTGCCGGTGCAGGGTAATGCCTTTTTGAATACCCTCTGCATAGCTGAATCTTTTTTTCCCTTTTACAAAATCGCTGATGATGTTACCCACCAAAATTTCGGTTTCACCAAATGACAGGTATGCGTGGGCCAGGTAGTTCAATCTTTATTTAATTGTAAGCTTTAGCCAGTTATTCATTAGCTCAAGTGCTTCCGGTGCAAATGTTTCTTCTAACTGGCCGTATTCAGCTAAGCTGCAGATTTTACAATGCTGAAAAAGATGGTTCAGGCCATTAAGCTTATGAATTTCAAAAGAAGGTGATTTGCTTTTCTCCAATGCTTTTTTAATACCTTCCAGGTTCAAGTCGGCAAGCACTTGTATATCTTCACTGCCATTTAAAGCAAGCACAGGGCAGTAAGCTTTTGTAAAATTGATTGAAGCATCCGAAGAATTAAAAAATTTTAACCATGGCGTGTACAGTTTTACCACCAGGTTTTTTAAAGCCTCCCGGGATTTTTCTTCTGTTACGAAACCCAGTTGAGCAAGTTGAAAAGCTGAAATATCTTTTTTCCATTCAGTAAATGCCTGCAGCGTTTTTTCATAAGCTGTGACACTGTCAGCCTCCTGCACCGTAAAATTGATCAGCTGCTTATAAAATTGATTGTAGGTTCTGGCAGTTTCTGCATCCACTCCTTGTTTTATTAATATTGCTTCACCCTGCGAGGCAAGAATGTCGGCACCTTTTACACCTGTACCTGCTAGCGTAATAACAAAGGCTACATCTTTTCTTTGAGTGAGAACAATCGAAGCAATTAAACCACCTTCGCTATGCCCTATTAATCCAATTTTCTTTTTATCAATTTCTTTTCTTGTTTTTAAATAATCCATTGAGGTCATTACATCCTCAGCAAAATCGGTACTGGATGCATTGCTTACTTCACCGGTTGACTTACCCATACCACGGTCATCAACCCGTAATACTGCGTATCCGTTTTTAGTTAGATGGTCAGCAATTACAGCAAACAACTTATGATTCATGATAGTTTCATCCCTGTCCTGTTGCCCGCTACCGCTAATCAATATTGCCGTTACAAAAGGCCCTTTGGTTTTTGGATAAGTTAGGGTGCCAGCCAGGTGAACAGTTTTGGCTGCATTATCGTATTCCACTTCTTCACTGTTATAATCAAAAGGTGGTTGTGGTGTTTGCGGACGTTTGGGTATTTCAATTTCCTGGTTACCTTTTATTTTATGAATGATAAGAGGTAAGCTGTTGCCCTGCGTAAAAGTGCCATCTATAGTTGTATCGTTAACCAGGGTGCCTTTAAAACTGCCACCAATGGCAGCAATATCCACCGAAATTTCGCTGCCATTAATAACTACGCTTCCGCATTTTATGCCAAACGCAGATTGATCGGGGCTATCAAGCGTAGCCGATAAACTATCAATTGTATTTCCGGTGAAATAAAAAACAATCCTGAGTTCAATTCCAACATTCAATTTACCCTGCCAGTTGCCGGTAAACGGTGTTTGGGCTGATAAAAACAGGGAGAAAGCAACACTGGTTAAAAAACAAAAAACACATTTCATACAGCTTGTTTTCAGTAAAGAATTGAAAGGCAATTGTCAGCCAAATTTACGAACAGTCAATTCATGTGCATGTTTATACAATTCATCAGCACGTACAACAATTCAATCCATGCAACATTGGCTAACCCTCTTTAACACATCTTAACAGCAGCCACCGTTAATCATAAATCGCTTGCCGGCGGCTGTAACCTAATCTACTTTTGATACGTCAAACATTCAAACAAAAAAAATCACAATAAAAAATTAAATCATGAAAAAAATATTCTTAGCTATTGTACTGGTTTTCTCGCTGGGCACTATGTATGCTTTTACAGGAGAAGAAGCCGTAAGTAAACAAGCTGTTGATAATTTCAAAAAAGAATTTGCCAATGCTAAAGAAGTAGTATGGGCAGTTGGTAATGACTATTACAAAGTTTCTTTTCTACTTAGCGACCAGCAACTGTATGCCTATTACTCGCAAAAAGGTGAGTTTATCGCCATCACACGATATATCTCTTCTTTTAACCTGCCTTTGAATTTACAAAACAGCCTCAAGAAAAACTTCAACAACTATTGGGTAACTGATTTGTTTGAAGTTGCTGATGCGGATTGTACATTTTATTATGTAACTCTTGAAAATGCCGATACGCAAGTGATATTAAAAGCAACAGCAGCAGAAGGCTGGTCTCTTTTTAAAAAAACAAAAAAATCATAAGCAAGTTAGTTTTGGTGTGTGGTAAAACAGAACCCCGTAATCCAATGAATGCGGGGTTTCTTCTTTTTAAAAAATAAGCGTTAATGTTCTTAACAACACCCCCCGTAAATCATAAAACAATAGGAAGAGTTGTAACCCCAAATAGTTTTGTAGCGTCAAACTTGTAAATCAAAAATCATTCATCGCACTGCTGATGCGGTGCACAAAAAGTAAAGCCATGAAAAAAATGATCACTCTTGCGGCAATTTTTATTTCAGCAACATTAACCGCCTTTCGGGCAGAAGCCGGCGACAACGTAAACTCCAGGGTGCTGGAACAATTTAAAAAAGAATTTAGTGAGGCTACAGATATTAAATGGTCAGTAACCAATGAGATTGTGAAAGCAAACTTCAATTATCACAATGCCAGAACCGAAGCCTATTTTACAACTGATGGACAACTGATCGGAACAGCCCGTAGTATTTTGTTTTCTCAATTGCCCATTGCTGTTGCGAAAGAAGTTGAAAAGAAATATGCTGCCACCACAGTGTACGAAATTGTTGAGTATTATGTGAATGGTGAAACACAATACAGCATGATTGTTGATCTTGGCAAAAACAAATTAAAAATCAAATCAACTGCCGGTGGCAATACATGGGTAGAGAAAAAATTGAGAAAGTAAAATTTTCACCCGCTGTAAAAAAACGAAGCTCCGCCAACAACGGAGCTTTATTTTTTGAAACCTGTATTTTTGCGGCCTAAAATATTTGCAGATGAATAAAGGACCGGTATCACAATTTATACAGCACCATTACAGGCATTTTAATGCGGCTGCGCTGGTTGATGCAGCCAAAGGGTATGAGCAGCATCTACTGGAAGGCGGAAAAATGATGGTAACGCTGGCCGGGGCCATGAGTACTGCAGAGCTTGGCGTATCGCTGGCTGAAATGATCCGGCAGGATAAAGTACATATTATTAGCTGCACCGGCGCCAACCTGGAAGAAGATATTATGAACCTTGTAGCTCACTCTCATTATAAACGCATACCTAATTACCGCGACCTTACACCTGAACAGGAATGGGAGCTACTTGAAAATGGATTGAACCGTGTAACCGATACCTGCATACCTGAAGAAGAAGCTTTCAGAAAAATTCAGCACAACATTGTAAAAATTTGGAAAGATGCAGAAGCAAAAGGCGAAAGATATTTTCCGCATGAATACATGTACAAGCTTTTGCTGAGCAAAGTGATGGAGAAAGATTATGAAATTGAACCCAAAGACAGTTGGATGATTGCTGCAGCTGAAAAAAATTTGCCGATAGTTGTTGGTGGCTGGGAAGACAGTACGATGGGAAATATTTTTGCTTCTTACGTAATTAAAGGAGAACTTAAAGCCAGCACCATGAAGAGTGGTATTGAATACATGGTGTGGCTGGCAGAATGGTATAAGAATAATTCAGCAGGAAAAGGCATCGGATTTTTTCAGATAGGCGGAGGTATTGCCGGTGATTTTCCAATTTGTGTGGTGCCAATGATGTACCAGGATCTTGAATTGCACGATGTGCCTTTCTGGAGTTATTTCTGCCAGATTTCTGATTCAACCACTTCCTATGGTTCTTACTCAGGTGCTGTGCCCAATGAAAAGATTACCTGGGGAAAGCTGGATATAAAAACACCGAAGTTTATCGTAGAAAGTGATGCAACAATTGTTGCTCCGCTTATTTTTGCATGGATCCTTGGGTGGTAATGTGATATGTTTTTGAAGATGAATTTTTCAGCTATTCATTGATGACATAGCCTCATGAATATTCTAAATATCTCACCAATGTCTTCCGTTCTTTTTGAAATAAAAAACTCGGTTGCTTATATAACGCTTAACCGCCCCGATAAGCTCAATTCATTTAATCGTGAAATGGCTTTGCTGATGCAGCAAAAGCTGGATGAATGCAAAAGCAAGGAAGTAAGGTGTGTTGTAATAACCGGTGCCGGCAAGGGATTTTGTGCCGGCCAGGATTTGGCTGAAGTAACCGAACCCAATGCTCCCGGATTTAATGTGATTCTTTCTGAACATTATAACCCAATAGTTCGACGCATTAAAAAATTAGAAAAGCCGGTTATTGCTGCAGTAAATGGCGTGGCCGCCGGCGCCGGTGTAAACATTGCTTTGTGCTGCGATATTGTTTTTGCTGCATCTTCAGCTTCATTTATACAAGCATTCTCTAAAATTGGTTTGATACCCGACAGTGGCGGAACGTTTATGTTACCACGGTTGGTTGGCTGGCAAAAAGCATCGGCATTAATGATGTTGGGTGAAAGAGTAACAGCAGAGGAAGCAGAAAGAATGTGCATGATTTATAAAGTAATTGCTGACGATATTTTTAAAGATGAAATTGAAAGAATAGCCACTCACCTGGCGCAAATGCCTACCAAAGCTCTTGCATATACCAAACAACTTTTAGCAACTTCCATGATCAGCAATTTTGAAGAGCAACTACAGGATGAAGATATTTTTCAGCAAAAAGCTACTGCCACAAAAGATTACCAGGAAGGTGTAAATGCATTTATGGAAAAAAGAAAGCCGGAGTTTAGAGGTGAATAAAGAACCAGGATTAATAATTATTAATTACTAAATTATTATGAGTTCAACGCATGAGCAAGTCGTTGCCCACATGATGGAAAATGATTTTTTCAGCCAGTGGATGGGAGTGCAGGTGTTAGAAGTAAAAGAGGGCTATAGCCGCATAAAAATGACCATTAGGAAAGAAATGGTAAATGGCTTTGGCATTGTTCATGGCGGCCTGCCTTTTTCATTAGCAGATAGTGCATTTGCTTTTGCCTGCAATAACCGTAATAATTTGTCAGTAGCTCTTGATGTTACCATCACTTTTACCAAAGCTGTAAACGTTGGCGATGAATTGACGGCCGAAGCAAAAGAAATTCATAATGGAAGAAGTACCGGAGTGTACCTCATAACCGTTACCAATCAAAAGAATGAACAGGTTGCATTATTTAAAGGCACTTGTTTTCGTACGGGCAAAACATTGATCTAAACAACTTGCCCTACAATTTATGCCTTGCTGTGCTGAAAGAGTTGTAGCTTAACAAGCCATCAACCTCTGTCAGTATGCACCGATTATCCCTTTGGGCAAGAAGCCACTTTGAGATTGCCCGCATTAACCTGGTTATTTGCCATGGTTTTTTAATTCTGATTGCATTTTTTCTTGCCGATCAGCTTTCTAAAAAAATGCTTTTTTCCTCCGGCAGCCATCTATGTTCTTACAGCCCTGTTTTTAATCATAATCCTGTCTTATCCGGCCAAAGCCTTTTCTCTTTCAAAAAAGCAATTCATAAAAAGAAAGATCTTTGATTTTGCAATAGTTCTAACTGGTTTTTTATTATTCGTGGTAACCTTTAATCATTGGGCACCGCAGCAATTATTTGGCTACTTGTGGTGGCAATAAAAGCGATTAAACGAAAAAACAATAGCAAAAATCCTTCAACCTAAAACTGATAACCGATTTTTGTTTTCAAATCCTTTTCATGTTTTACGAATTCAAAGGCTTTAAGCCGGTTGTTCATCCTTCTTCATTTGTGCACCCGCAAGCCGTGGTTACAGGAAATGTGATTATTGGCAAGAACTGCTACATCGGTCCGGGTGCTGCTTTGCGTGGAGATTGGGGCGAAATCATTTTGGAAGACGGCTGTAATGTGCAGGAAAATTGCACCATTCACATGTTTCCGGGATTAACTGTTTTATTAAAGCAATCAGCACATATTGGACACGGAGCAATTATTCATGGTGCAACTATTGGTAAAAATTGCCTGGTTGGTATGAACAGTGTTATCATGGATCATGTACAGTTGGGTGATGAATGCATTGTTGGTGCATTAAGCTTTTTAAAAGAAGGAGAAAAATTTCTGCCGCGCAGCCTGGTGGCAGGTAACCCGGCACAAATCATAAAACAGGTAACCGATGAAATGATGAATTGGAAAACAAAAGGCACTGAGCTTTACCAGCAATTGCCAAAGCAAATGTTTGAATCGGCCCGGCCCTGTGAACCATTAACGGAAATACCTGTCAACAGGCCCCGGCAGG
>PSMD01000022.1:24439-28784 GCA_040289925.1 Chitinophagaceae bacterium
ATACTTTATGAAAGCTGGAAACAGATCAGCAAAAAATAATCAGCGGTCGTCTTTCCAAATCAGAGTTTCTTCCGTAGCAATATTCTTAAAGTTGGGGCACTTGTTATCTCCCATACCGGTAAGGCCGCCACTGGGTGCACAAATCACATTGCAGTTTTCATCGTACAAATAATTGTATTGGTCACAACAATCTGAGCTAAAAAGATAAACATACTTGTTCATGTACTTGTAACGGTAAACGGTAGCAGGCGGATTGTATTTCGGCTGTTGTTTTATCGCTTCAATCTTGTCCTGCACGCAAACCGGCAGCTTTATTTTTTACAACTTTGTGATTGTAATATTAAAAAACAGCTAAGGGCAATAATCAGTTTCATTAAATGGTATTTAAAAACAAATGTGGTAACAAAGCTGCAATAAACCTGCCAGTAAAATTTCTTTCCGCTTATAAAAAATTATTTATCTGCCTTAAAAATCTTTGTAACTTAAATGTCTCTTTTATTTAAAATCAAAACCTTTTTGAGTATGAGAAAAGCTTTACCCCTCGCATCTCTTTTACTCGCTTCCATCAGCTTTATTCACACACAGGCACAGGACAGGTTTGCTTATGCAGTAACTGACATGCAACAAAGCGGTGCCGGGTGGACAGCCCTGCGCAAACTGAATTTGCAAACCGGTGTTTACAGTAACGTGCTGCTGAATGGCATTGACCTGAACCAAACCAGTTTTGATGCCCGCACAAAAAAACAACTAAGCCAAACAACTGATGCCATTTACGGAACTGCCTTGCAGGCTCCATTTAGCACAGGTGTAGCAGCCATTGCTTACGATAAAAAGAATAACCGCCTTTGGTTTACACCAATGTTTATTGATCAATTGCGGTATGTTGATTTAAAAACAATGAAGGTGTATTATGTAACCGACAAATCCTTTACCGGTTATGGCAGCATGCACAATGATGAAGCAAAGGTTGTTACCCGTATGGTAATTGCACCTGATGGGTATGGATATGCTATTACAAATGATGGTAACCAGTTCATCCGCTTTACAACAGGTAAGAAATTAAAAATTGAACAACTTGGCCCGCTTGCAGATGATCCTGACAACACCGGTATTTCTATTCATAATCGGTGCAGCAGTTTTGGTGGAGATATGGTGGCTGACGATGAAGGAAACCTGTATGTTTTTTCTGCACACAATAATGTTTTCAAAATAAACATTCAAACAAAAGTGGCAACCTGGCTGGGGCCGGTAAAAAATTTGCCTGGGGGTTTTACCATTAATGGCGCCGTTGTTAACGACCAGGGGAACCTGC
This sequence comes from Chitinophagaceae bacterium, assembly GCA_040289925.1. Taxonomy (GTDB): domain Bacteria; phylum Bacteroidota; class Bacteroidia; order Chitinophagales; family Chitinophagaceae; genus VBAU01. The sequence goes on from PSMD01000022.1 coordinate 25,752, forward strand.
TGGTGAGCAGTGCTGTATTTTCTAAAAGCTGGTACACAGTTGACCCCAAAACCTGGACGGCTACAGAATACAAATCCCCCAATGGAGTTTATTTGAGTTCAGACCTGGCAAACAGCAACATTTGGAACACCCGGAAAAACACAACAACAGAAATTCCAACCATTACTGCTAAAGAAACATTGCCGGTAAATGGACAAATTCAACTTTATCCAAACCCGGTAAGCAATTATCAGTTCAATCTTCAAATTGCAAAAGCCGGTGAGTATGCAGTTGTTTTATCAGATGTATCAGGTAAAGAAGTGCAAAGGCAAAAAATAAATGTTGGTTCAGAAAACCAGGTACAGATGATTAACATCAGTAAATCTCTATCGCAGGGAATTTACCTTGTAAGAGTAACTGATATTTCGAACAAAGCTGTATTTGTTCAAAAACTAGTGGTTCAGTAAAGAAACCTTTACTGAGTTACAGAGCGTTGACCCCGTAAGGCCAACGCTTTTTATTTTGCAGATGATGTGCTGCTGAATTACTCTTTGTTATTTTTTGTTGGCAACACAACCCAATGGTGGCCGTCTTTTGCAATCAATGCCTCTGAATCTTCCGGGCCCCAGCTACCGGGTGCATAATTTGGAAAATCAACCGGCTTGCGGTTTTGCCAGGCTTCCATAATGGGGGTAATTACCTTCCAGGCGGCTTCAACCTGATCTGCACGCATAAATAATGTGGCATTGCCTTCCATTACATCCTGCAAAAGTGTTTCGTAGGCTTCCGGTTCTTCTTCTTTAAAAGCTTCTGCATAACTAAACACCAAATCAACCGGAGAAAGAATCATGCTCGGCCCCGGCTGTTTAGCCTGGAAGCGAATACGAATATCCATATCAGGTTGAATGCTGATGGTTAAGCGGTTTGGCCGCCAGGTATCAGCAGCTTCTTCGGGAAAAGAGTAATGCGGCGCCGGTTTGAATTGTATAGTGATAAGAGTGGTTTTTTGATGCAGGTATTTACCGGTACGTATGTAAAAGGGTACATTTTGCCAACGCCAGTTATCAATAAAAAATTTTACGGCGGCAAACGTTTCAACCGGAGAATCTTTTGCAACATTTTTTTCTTCCCGGTAGCTCTGCACCTGTTTTCCCTTCATCCATCCACCGGCATATTGTCCACGCACAGCATGGGCATGTACATCCTCACGACTAAATTTTCTAATAGCATTCAGCACATCCGCTTTTTTGTTCCTGATTTCATTGGCGTCAAATGATACAGGTGCTTCCATAGCAATCATGCACAGTAATTGTAAAATGTGATTTTGCACCATATCCCTTAAGGCTCCGGCTTGCTCATAATAGCTTCCACGGTCTTCCACACCCACTGTTTCTGCAGCTGTTATTTGCACATGATCTATATAATGGCTGTTCCATATTGGTTCAAACAATGCGTTGGCAAACCGGAGTGCCAATATGTTCTGTACAGTTTCTTTTCCCAGGTAATGATCAATGCGGTAGATCTGCTCTTCTTTAAACATTCCGCTAAGCAATTTATTTAACTCATGTGCACTTTGCAGGTCATGCCCAAAAGGTTTTTCAAATACAATGCGTGTGGTTAAAGAATTAGAGCAGAGTTTTTGCGACGATAGTTTTTCTGCAATAGCAGGAGCCAGTTGCGGTGCAACAGCCAGGTAAAAAATTACCACCGGCTCTGCCTGCCAGCTTTTTGATTGCTTGCTGATAAGTTCTGCAATAGTTTGGTAAGGCTGATCTTTCGTAGCATCGGCTTCCAAGTAAGAAATGGTTTGAGAAAACTGTTGCCAGGCAGTTTCAATATTTTCTTTTCTTCTTGAAAATTGTTTCACTCCTTCCAGTAATTGCTGACGGTAACTTTCATTGTTGGCAAAGCTGGTTCTTCCAACACCAATCACTAAAAATTTATCCGGAATAAAACCATCAAGGTATAGATTGAATAAAGCAGGAACTAATTTGCGACTGGTTAAATCTCCGCTTCCACCAAAAATGATCAGCATAACGGGAGATTCAGCTTTATGTGATTTCATACTTACCTAATTTTAGCAGCACCTTACGGTGTATGTTTCGGCTTTTGTTCTTCTGCATGTTCGGGTAATGGTTGCCATTCATTATGAAACAGCCCGGTTTTATCAATACGTTCATATTTATGGGCACCAAAATAATCTCTTTGAGCTTGTATGAGATTTGTAGGCAACTGCCGGCTGCAGTAAGCATCAAAATAAGCAAGTGAAGCTGAAAAGCCTGCAACAGGAATTTGCATTTCAACAGCTGCGGCAATTATTTTTCGAATGCTGCTTTCTTTCTTCAACAGCAGCTCAGCAATTTTTTTATCCAGCAATAAGTTCGGCAGGTTAGGTATGCTTTGATAAATGTTGTAAAACTCTTCCAGCAATGCTGAACGAATGATGCAACCTCCCCGCCAGATTTTTATTACATCAGGCAAAGGAATTTGCATATCCATTTCAGCAGAAGCTTTTACCAATAAACTAAAGCCCTGCGCATAAGAAATGACGGTAGCAAAATAAAATGCATCATACAACTGTGTGAGCCATTCTTCTTTATTGCCAGTAAAATTTTTTATTTCAGATTGATAGAGTTCAGCTGCCTGTGTTCTTTGCTCTTTGTAAATGGAAATATCTCTCATGCTAACTGCAATATCAATAGCCGGCACAGGTAAAGAAAGATCCATCGCCGATTGTGATGTCCATTTGCCTGTGCCTTTTGCACCGGCTCTATCAAGAATCAAATCAACCAGCCTGTGGCCGGTTTCTTTGTCAACCATTTTAAAAATAGAGGCAGTTATCTCAATCAAAAAAGATTTCAATTCACCTTCATTCCATTTTTTAAAAATGGCTGCTAACTCATCATTGCCTGTTTTCAATCCGCGTTTTAAAATATCATACACCTCACTTATCAGTTGCATCAGTGAATATTCAATGCCGTTATGCACCATTTTTACATAGTGCCCCGCAGCCCATTTGCCCATATAAGCAATACAGGGTTCACTGCCTACCCT
>PSMD01000022.1:28794-42811 GCA_040289925.1 Chitinophagaceae bacterium
GGCTGCAACTGTTTCCAGCATTGGTTTTACCTGTTGCCAGGCCCATTCATCACCGCCGGGCATAATGCTGGCGCCTGTTCTTGCTCCCATTTCACCGCCTGAAATACCCATGCCCATAAAATGAATTCCTTTTTCCTGCAACACATAAATGCGGCGCAGTGTATCTGTAAAATGAGAATTACCTCCGTCAATTAAAATATCATCTTTTTGCAAATGAGGCAGCAGGTTACTGATGACATCATCAACTGGTTTGCCTGCCGGCACCAGCATCATAATTTTTCGCGGCGCATTTAATTGCTGAACAAGCTGCGGCAACTCGTACACACCTTTTACAATTGCTTTTTCATTGGCTGATGCTTCAAACTCACGGGCCTTTTCACGGTTGATGTCAAAACCAATCACAGCAAATCCGCGATCGGCCATATTCAGAAGAAGGTTAGAGCCCATGGTACCCAGGCCAATCATCCCAAAGTCGTACTTACGTTCATCCATATCGCTAAATCCTTTTCTGTAATTTAAAACAAAATACAATTTGCATATTAAGGAGAATTTGACAGTTAACTTTAGGGAAAGCAATTATGTTTGCAGATTATTGAATGAAACGGTTCATCATCTTTCTTTTTACTGTAATTTTTTTGTTGCAACAGGCAACCGTGCTTCCCGGTTGCGCAAACATGCTGCCACCTGAAGGTGGATTGAGAGATACACTCCCGCCACTTTTAGTAAAAGCTACTCCAGCTTATTCAGCTACAAATTTTAAAGGTCAAAGACTGGTATTTGTTTTTGATGAGTTTGTTGATGTAAACAACGTGCAGCAGAATCTGCTGATTACTCCTTTACCACAGGCTTTTCCTGATGTAAACAATAAACTGCGCACCATTACAGTAAAGTTTAGAGATACGCTGGAAGCCAACACAACCTATACGCTTAATTTTACTAATGCTATTAAAGACATTAACGAAGGCAACACGGTAAAAAATTTGACTTATGTTTTTTCTACAGGCCCGGCATTGGATTCATTAACACTGCGTGGTAAAGTTATTCTTGCCGAAACCGGCAAAATAGACAGTACGTTAATTGTCATCTTGCACAAAAATCCAAAAGACTCAGTTGTTGTATCTGAAAAGCCAAGATATGTTACAGGCTTAAATGCCACTGGTGAATTTAGTTTTAAAAATTTGCCTGCGGGAAAGTTTTATATCTATGCTTTGAAGAATGAAGGCGGTAGTTATCGCTATCAATCAGCCAAACAATTATTTGCTTTTGCTGACAGTGGTGTTACTGCGGGTTCTTCAACACCCATCACTTTATATGCATATGCTGAAGCCGACAAGCCAATTATTACCATTAACACCAACCCAACAAAACGGGTGAGAAATGAAGTGGAACGATTAAGGCCTGTGCCCAACACACTCACAGGCTCTCTTGATTTGTATGACGATTTTACGCTCAGCTTTGATCAGCCGCTGAAAGATTTGGATACTTCCCTGGTTCAACTAACCGCAGATACTGTGTTTACACCCATAAAAGGTTATCGCATTTTGCTTGACAGTCTTCGTAAAAAAATCAGTATTCGCTACAACTGGCAGCAGGATACAAAATATAATCTCATTCTTGATAAAAATTTTGCTGCCGATACCCTGGGCAGAAAGCTTCTGAAAACAGACACCATTGTTTTCAAAACAAAAAAGCTGAGCGATTACGGCTCACTGCGTATTCGCTTTAAAAACCTTGATCTTTCTAAAAACCCGGTGCTGCAAATTTTGCAGAATGATAATATTGTAAAATCAGTAGTGCTAACCGGCAATATTGCAGACATTCCCCTTATTAATCCTGCCACCTATGAGCTGCGGATTTTATACGATAGGAATAAAAACGGGAAATGGGATCCGGGAGAATTTTTTGGTAAGCATTTGCAGCCCGAAATTGCAAAACCCATCGGCAGAACCGTAACGGTAAAAGTTAACTGGGATAACGAATTTGATATAGAAGCTCCTCCGCTTACTCAATAAGAGAAAACAAATTTTTATTGCCCGGTTGTCTGGTTTTCCTTCCAAAGCCTCAGGCTTACGCTTTATCTTTGTTGCATGCAATTTTCCTCTTCTTTACTTGAAAATGCAGTGAATGAATTTTCCAAACTTCCGGGAGTGGGAAAAAAAACTGCATTGCGTTTAGTGCTGCATTTGCTGAGGCAAACAGAAACTGATGTCACCAAATTCAGCGAAGTGATTTCAAAAATGAGAAATGAAATAAAATTTTGCCAGCGGTGCTTTAATGTAGCCGATGCCGACATTTGCTCGATTTGTGCCAACAGCCTGCGCCGCCAGGAAACCATTTGCGTGGTGGAAAGCATTCGTGATGTAATTGCCCTTGAAAGCACACAACAATACAGCGGCACTTATCATGTTCTCGGTGGCATTATTTCTCCGCTTGATGGTGTCGGCCCTGACCAATTAAATATTGCATCACTTGTTCACCGCGTTGAAAAAGAGAAAACAGAAGAAGTGATTTTTGCGCTTAATCCAAACATACAGGGCGATACAACCATTTACTACATTCAAAAAAAATTGCAGCCTTTTAATCTTCGCATCACTACCATTGCCAGGGGTATTGCCTTTGGCGGTGAGTTGGAATATGCCGATGAAATGACGCTGGGCCGCAGCCTGCAAAACCGTTTGCCGGTGGAGAGTTATGTTTCAAATAAATAGGGGAATGTGGTTGAGGTAGTTGAATGTGGTTTAAAGTAGTTGAATATGGTTTAAGGTAGTTTAAGGTGGAATAGTTGTTGAATGTTGTTCAACCATCTTCCACAACTCCTCACCCCCTATTATTTTCAAACACATTTCCGCAACCTTATTATCTTTGCTGCACAGGCGGATTTGTTTATTGTTCGGCCTGTCCTGAGCCCAGCGAAGGAACAATTGAACTAATAAACGCCAAGAAACTCTCTCTGTTTGTTTCCTAACGTTTATTTAGTTTGATGAAGTGATGATGTAGCCGGCAGCAGTAATTCTATTTGACTCCTGTTGCATCGCACTCTTTACCTTCCTGTTCGCTGCTCAGCTTCCCAACAATTATCGGGAGAAAATTGTGTGTTTGAATATAGAACATTTTAAAACCGAAGGAGGAAAACATGAAGAATATTCAGGAGCTGCTGAATGAACGCATCCTCATTATAGATGGCGCCATGGGCACCATGATACAGCGTTATAAATTAACGGAGGCAGATTATCGCGGTGAAAGATTCAAAGACTGGCCAGGTGATCTCAAGGGCAATAATGACTTGCTTTGTTTAACACAACCACAGATCATTAAAGAAATTCATAAGCAATATTTGCAAGCCGGCGCAGATATTATTGAGACAAACACTTTCAATGCGCAGGCGGTTTCACTTGCAGATTACGGCATGCAGAATTTGGCTTATGAAATAAATGTTGCTGCAGCAAAAATTGCAAAAGAAGCGATTCGTGAATTTCTCTCTTCATCTCCCCTCTCCGCCAGCGGAGAGGGGCCGGCGGTGAGGTGGGTGGCCGGTGCTCTTGGCCCCATGAACAAAACGCTGTCTCTTTCTCCTGATGTAAACAATCCCGGTTTTCGTGCACTCACATTTGATGAAGCCGTTGCTGCTTATTACGATCAGGTGAAGGGATTGGTTGAAGGTGGAGTTGATGTTCTGTTGATCGAAACCATATTTGATACACTGAATGCCAAGGCAGCCATTTTTGCAATAAAGAAATATTTCAAAGACACCCGGCAAAAAGAATTGCCGATTATGATTAGCGGCACAATCACGGATGCTTCCGGAAGAACATTAAGTGGACAAACACTGGAGGCATTTTATACTTCAGTGATGTATGCCAAGCCTTTAAGTGTTGGATTGAACTGTGCTTTGGGTGCAAAAGAAATGCGACCCCATATTGAAGAATTGTCGCAGTTGGCAAGTTGTTATGTATCGGCTTACCCAAATGCCGGTTTGCCCAATGCCATGGGTGAGTATGATGAGCAACCGGAAGACACAGCTCATTATATTGAAGAATGGGCAAAGGAAGGTTTTGTAAATATTGTGGGTGGCTGTTGCGGCACTACACCGGATCACATAAAGCACATTGCCGAACATGTGAAAAATCTAAAGCCGAGGGAATTGCCGGTTGTAGAAAATTTGTTTGTTTAATTGAACCACAAAGGCAAAGAAAAAAAACTGGGAGTACATGAACAGAATTATTGAAAAAGATCAAACCACTTCTTTTCTTTCAGCGGAGAGCAGGCCGGGTATCAAACCATATCTCAGGTTAGCAGGCCTCGAACCACTGGTTGTTCGGCCGGAAAGTAATTTCATCAACATTGGTGAACGCACAAATGTTACCGGTTCAAAAAAATTTGCACGCTTAATTCGTGAAAATAAATATGAAGAAGCACTCAGCGTTGCCCGCCAGCAGGTGGAAAACGGTGCGCAAATTCTTGATGTGAACATGGATGATGCTTTACTGGATGGTGTGAAAGCAATGACCACATTTTTAAACCTGCTGCAGAGTGAGCCTGACATTGCGAAGATCCCCATCATGATTGACAGCTCGAAGTTTGAAATTATTGAAGCCGGTCTTAAATGCGTGCAGGGCAAATGCATCGTCAACTCTATTTCATTAAAAGAAGGTGAAGAAAAATTTGTTCAGCAGGCAGAAATCTGTAAAATGTATGGAGCCGCGGTTGTTGTGATGGCATTTGACGAACAAGGGCAGGCTGATACGCTTGAACGCCGGATCAATATTTGTGAAAGAGCGTATAAAATTCTTACAGAAAAAATTGGCTACGATCCGCAGGATATCATTTTTGATCCCAACATCTTTGCCATTGCAACCGGTTTAGAAGAACATAACAATTATGCCGTTGATTTTATTGAGGCCACCCGCATCATCAAACAAAAAATGCCATTGGTAAAAGTGAGTGGCGGCGTCAGCAATCTCTCTTTTTCATTTCGCGGCAACGATCATGTGCGGGAAGCAATGCACTCCGTGTTTTTATATCATGCCATTAAAGCCGGCATGGATATGGGCATTGTAAATGCAGGGCAGCTTGTAGTGTATGACGAAATAGAACCGGAGCTGCGGACGCTTTGTGAAGATGTTATTCTCAACAGGAATAATGACAATAACCAGGCAACGGAAAAACTAATTGCTTTTGCAGAAAAAGTGAAAGCAAAAGGAAAAATTGAAACAAAAGACCTTGCCTGGAGAAATACTTCTGTAGAAGAGAGATTAAAACATGCACTCGTTAATGGCATTACTGATTTTATCGAACAGGACACTGAAGAAGCAAGACAAAATTATCCCAGGCCACTTGATGTGATTGAGGGCCCATTAATGAACGGAATGAATGTGGTGGGTGATTTATTCGGCTCCGGCAAAATGTTTTTGCCGCAGGTAGTGAAAAGTGCCAGGGTGATGAAAAAAGCGGTGGCGGTGTTAACTCCTTACATTGAAAAAGAAAAAGAAGAAAAAAGCAGGAAGGGAGAGCTTTCAAAAGCAGGAGCAGGAAAAATCCTCCTGGCAACAGTGAAGGGAGACGTACATGACATTGGGAAAAATATTGTCGGCGTTGTACTGGGCTGTAATGGGTATGATATAATTGATCTCGGAGTAATGGTGCCTGCTGAAAAAATTCTGGACACTGCCGAAAAAGAAAATGTTGACATCATCGGCCTCAGCGGATTGATTACCCCTTCTCTTGATGAAATGGTGCATGTGGCCCATGAAATGAAACGCCGGAATATGAAGCAGCCTTTGCTGATTGGCGGGGCCACCACTTCAAAAATGCACACTGCAGTAAAAATTGCGCCGCAATATGATAATGGTGTGCTTCATGTATTGGATGCTTCACGAAGTGTTACGGCTGTAACAAATCTTTTAAATAAAGAACAACGCAAAACCTTTCTTCAGCAGACAGTAAAAGATTATGAAGCCCTGCGTGAGCAGTTTTTGAAAAAGAATAAGAGTAAAACCCTTATACCCTATGAAGAAGCTGTAATAACAAAAGAGTATTTCGACTGGAAAAAATATAAACCCACGAAGCCAAAAGTTGAAGGAGTCAAAGTTTTAAAAAGCTTCGAGCTTTCTACCATTGCAAATTACATTGACTGGGGACCGTTTTTTATTGCATGGGAAATGCCGGGAAGATTTCCCGAGGTTTTATCCGACAAAATTTTTGGTGCTGAAGCCACAAGATTGTTTGAAGACGCAAAAAAGCTTGTTGAAAAAATTGTGAATGAGAATTGGTTTGTTGCCGATGCAGTAATTGGCTTTTGGCCGGCTAACAGCAACAATGCAGATACCGTTACACTGCAAACTGAAACTGGTGAAGTGAGATTGGAATTTCTCCGGCAGCAATTAAAAAAAGCTGTAGGCCAGCCTAATTTTTCATTGGCGGATTTTGTTAAGCCAAACCTTTCCTCACAAACCAACTCCAAGGATGGCGACGGTGCTAAAGCCACTTCCCCCGATTTCATGGGAGCATTTGCAGTTACCATTCATGGGGCATCTGACCGGGTGAAAAAATTTGCTGCCGAACATGATGAGTACAACAAGATCATGGTACAAATTCTTGCCGACAGATTTGTAGAAGCTTTTGCAGAATGCCTGCATGAAAAAGTGAGAAAAGAATACTGGGGGTATGCAAAAGATGAAAACCTGACGAATGAACAACTGATCAGAGAGGAATATAAAGGCATTCGGCCCGCACCGGGGTATCCTGCATGTCCGGACCACACAGAGAAAATAAAATTATTTGAGCTGTTGAATGTTTCTGAAAACATCGGTATTAAACTGACAGAATCATTGGCCATGGATCCGCCGGCATCTGTTTGTGGTTGGTACATTGCTCATCCGCAAAGTCATTATTTTGGTTTGGGAAAAATTGGAAGGGATCAATTGGAAGAGTATGCAAAAAGAAAAGGTCTGAGCCTTTCTGAAATGGAAAAATGGCTCAGACCTGTCCTGGAATAAGCTGGTGCTGGTTAATTCTTATATGGCCTTCCCGATTGAATCAGCCTTTGTCTTGCCGTATTTCCCGGCACAGCAATATGCGTGGCAGGATCATATTCTTTACCTACAGCAGGTGAGCCTTGCGGAACCCAGATTTGTACAACAGTGTTTGTGTACCCAGCTGGTAAGTAGCGAACATAATAACCATCAGGATGTAAACTCCATCTTCCGCTTGGAACTTCTCTTGATCCTTCACCAAGGCCGGGAGTGCCGGATAGCACTGCTACTCTTTCAATTTCTTCAAACGTACTGCCTGGAGTTGTGAGCATTTGACGAAGCTTTGCTTCTGCCTCCAATACTGCTCTTAAAGGAGCAGGAGCTTCATCAATTGCTTTTTGTTGCACTGCCTGCGGAATAATATCTAACCCGCTACGATTGATAGATGCCAGCTGCTTTGGAGTCAATAATTGAGTGGCAACGAGCTTCAATTTGTTATCAAGATTTTCATACTTAGCTCTTGCAATAATTGACCAAAGCAATAACTGAATATCATGCTGATGAACTTCAGGATGATTCACTGAATTGCGAACGATGGCCATGACAATATCATCCATAGGTCCTAAAGGCGGTGCATATAAATAACCATCACCGCCGCCGGGGCCATGTGTGCCTGCTTTCAGGCAATAACTTTGATCGTGAAATTCATAATAACCCGGGTGTTCGTTTTAACGTCATCAGACTGCTCAGTGCCTCATGCGGGGTAAAATTGTCTTTATCGGGCTGTGCCCATTTTGCATCGTCAAGGCTTGTAGTGATGGGAGGTTTTTTTATTTGCAGCGGATCTTTTTTCAAGAGTTTATCTCCAAGCCCTCCAATTCCGCCAATTTGTGCAACTGCCAGCAGTGTAATAAAAAGAGCTGAAAGCAGCATTGAAAGTTTTCTCATAATTCAGGTTTCAAGGTTAGCATGAAAGTTACCAAATCTTATTACCTAAAAAAATTAAATCACCTGTAATCGCCTTAAATCTTCTTGTAATTTATTGGCAGAAGTAAACAGAATCGCCTTTATGCCTAGTTGTTCAGCAGCTTTTACGTTCCGCAGGCTATCATCAATAAAAATGGTTGATTCGGGCTGAAGCAGGTAACGTTGTAAAAGCAGCTGGTAAATCTCTGCAAATGGTTTTCTTATTTTTTCTTCACCGCTTACTACAATGCCATCAAACCAATTTAAAAATTCAAATTTTTGCCGTGCATGCGGAAAGAGTTCAGCACTCCAGTTTGTAAGTACATAAAGTTTATAACGTTCGCTGTCTTTTAATTGCTTTAAAATTTTCAGCGTATCAGAAAAAGCATCGCCCAGCATTTCCAGCCACCGGCCATAGTAGGCTTTTATCGGCTCTGTCCACTCCGGATGTTTTGCAATTAATTCTTTTGTGCCTTTGTGCAGCGGGTAGCCTGCATCCTGGTTCTCATTCCAATCGTTGGTAGTAATGTTGTTTAAAAACCATTCAACCTCTTGTTCTGAACCAAAAATTTGGCGGTACACATAACGGGGGTTCCAGTCAATTAACACACCACCCAAATCAAAAACAATTGCTTTTATTTCTGCCATTTATTTAAACCGGAGTTTGAAATACAACATTACTGACGATAAAACCAAAATGGTGGCATTGGTATAAATGATAGAACCAATTTCAATCAATATGCCATACATCAGCCAGATAATTACACTCATTGTGGCAAACAAAAACATCAGCAGTGAAATATCGCCTGCTGATTTTGTTTTCCATGTTTTTATTACCTGGGGTAAAAATGTAAATGAAGAAATTGTTCCGGGTATGTAACCAGGAATTTCAACAGCATTCATTTCTTTTTCTTTTTTCCTTTAGAGATTTTTTTCAGCTCATCCTTATACTTCTCTTCATCAGCTTTGCTCAGTGCAAAAAAACTGATAGCCGTTCCGCCGCCAGGCGCAAGTTTTACATTCAGCTTTGAATCAGCTTTTACAAATGTGCTTTCAATTGCATAAGCCTCCGGATTATTTTTCCAGTCAGCATTATCAGCATCGCGGTAAATGGTGGCTTTGTACCACTTGTCTTTATCTAAAAAATCAGTTGCAATTGAAAATGTTCTTGCGTTTTCATCAGTAATGGCCCCTAAAAACCAATTGTCGCTTCCTTTTCCTTTTCGGGCTTCAATAATATAATCGCCAGGCTCAGCATCAATAATTTTTGTATCGTCCCAATCAACCGGTACGTCACGAATAAACTGGAATGCATCTAGCCTTGCTTCATAATTTTCCGGCAGATCTGCCGCCATTTGCAGCGGGCTGTACATGGTTACATACAATGCCAGTTGTTTGGCAAGAGTAGTATGCACCTGTTCCTTTTTATTGGGATCGAGATAATTTAGCTTGACGCGGAAGATTCCCGGTGTATAATCCATGGGTCCGCCTATCAGTCGTGTAAAAGGCAAAATGGTTTCATGGTCAGGGGGATTGCCTGAGCTCCATGCGTTAAATTCATTTCCTCTTGCCGCTTCGCAGGCCAGCCAGTTTGGATAAGTGCGTTGCAAACCTGTTGGCCTCACCGGCTCATGCATATCAACCATAATTTTATACTCAGCCGTTTTTTTTGCCACTCTTACATAATGGTTAATCATCCATTGGCCATCGTGGTGTTCACCCCGGGGAATGATTCTGCCTACATATCCTGTTTTTACTGAGTTTTGGTTATGATTGATCATAAAACGGTAAGCCGTGTCCATCCATCTTTCATAATTAGTAACAGAAGCAGAAGTTTCGTGGTGAGAAATAATTTTTACGCCTTTTGATTTTGCATAAGCAGTTAATTCATCTATGTTGTAATCAGGATAAGGAGTTACAAAATCAAAAACATCTTCTTTCCACTGGCCAAACCAATCTTCCCAACCGGTGTTCCATCCTTCAACCAGCACACCATCAAAACCATACTTAGCAGCAAAGTCAATGTATTTTTTTACGTTGGCGGTATTTGCGCCGTGTGGCACTGTTGTTTGTTGTTGTGAGCCAACCTGCCCGCCTGCATAATCCCAGCTTGATTTACCAATATGCATCTCCCACCAAACACCTACAAATTTTTGCGGCTTGATCCATGATGGATCTGCAATTTTTGATGGCTCATTTAAATTCAAAATAATTTTTGAAGCCAGTATTTCGGGAGCTTTATCACTCACAATGATCGTACGCCACGGTGTGGCTGCAGGAGCTCTTAAGTAAGCTTTGTTACCAACCGCATCAGGCACCAGGTGAGAATGGAACGTAAAATTGCTTTTATCAATCACCAAATTCATTGCAGGATAATTTAGTAGCGCCGCTTCATGAATATTGATGTACAAACCGTCATCAGTTTTCATGATTAACGGGGTTTGTACTGCATTTTTATCAAAAAAGGTTTTAGCATGAATTTCCTGGGCAAAGCCGCCACCTGATGCATCTACCTTGCTCAGGCGGCTGTGATAGTATGCATATTCGTTGGTATCATAATCTCCGGGAATCCAAAATGCAGTATGATCTCCTGACATGGCAAACTGCGTTAGCTCATCGCCAACAATAAAATGATTGAGTGCAGGCTGCTGCGGAAATTCATAGCGGAAACCAATACCATCATCAAAAACTCTGAAAATAACATTGATTAAAATATTAGAACCCGACCTGTCTTTTAATTTCACAGTAAGCTCATGGCAATAATTTCTGATCTGCTTTACTTCGCCCCATACCGACGTCCATGTTTCATCAATTGTTTTATTGCTGTGGCTCAGCTCATCAAATTTGCTAAGCTCTACAGCAGGATTGTTTAGCCTAAAGCCAAGTAAAGACGGCCTGATGAAATGATTTTGCTTATAGGTAACTGAGTATTTTATCTGCCCGTCACTTTCATGAATAAGCTTGACAGAAATTTTTCCGGTGGGAGAAGAAATGCTTAGAGTATCTGCTGCATGAAGCTGAACAACAAAAAAGATAAAAGCGGCGGCAAGCCATTTTTTCAAAAACATCTTTAAAAAGTTTTTTTGAAAAATGAAGATAGGAAACTTGTGTGTGCCAAATACACATTACCGCAGCATTTCACTTTCATTTTGCCTATCTTTTTTCAAATAGCCACCACCTGCGTTTGCGTGGCTGCACTTTAAAATTCGTGGTGATATACGTTTGAATGTGATCCATTGCTTCTTTCACATCATCGGTTACCAAAACCAGGTTCATATCTTGTTTCGCAATCGTTCCTTTTTCCGCCATGCCTTCAATTGTTTCCAGCAGGTCTTTATAATATTCTTTTCCAAACACAACAATGGGAAATTGCGTAATGGTTTTTGTTTGAACCAGGGTTAAGGTTTCGAAAAATTCATCCATAGTGCCAAAGCCCCCGGGCATGATAATAAAAGCATAAGAATATTTTACCAGCATCACCTTTCTCACAAAAAAGTGTTCAAAGGTTATGGAGGTATCCACATATGGATTTGGTTTTTGCTCAAATGGCAATTGAATGTTACAGCCAACAGAACGTCCCCCATTTTCAAAAGCTCCACGGTTAGCCGCTTCCATAATACCGGGGCCGCCGCCCGTCATTACTGTAAATCCAATTTTAGAAATCTGCCTTCCGAACTCTCTGGCTTGCTGATAAAAAAAATCATCTTCTTTAAATCGGGCTGAGCCAAACACTGTAATACAGGGGCCTACAAAGTGCAACGTGCGGAAGCCTTTGATGAATTGTTTAAAAACTTTCAACGCAAATTTTAATTCATAACCCCTGCTTTTTGGCCCTTCCAGGTAAACATGTTTCTTGGGCGGAATAATTTTTTTACTCACAGTAGTTTCGGCCATAGTAAAGTGTTTATAACAATAAAGCTAAGTGTTTAGCCTATACACATTGCTGATAAAAATTTTCAGCGGTTCACATCTTTTTGCATACACTAACTTTGGCGCATGCGTATTATTTCTTACAACGTAAACGGGTTGCGGGCGGCTATTAATAAAGGATTTTTAGATTGGTTGAAAACAGATCCGGCCGATGTGGTTTGCCTACAGGAAACAAAAGCACAAAAAGAAGACATCAATCACAAATTATTTAACGAACTGGGATATGAAGACTATTGGTTTAGTGCACAGAAGAAAGGATACAGTGGCGTAGCCGTGTTTACCAAAATAAAACCAGATAATGTTGAATACGGAACTGGCCACAAACTGAGCGATGATGAAGGAAGAGTGTTGCAACTGGATTTTAAAAACACAAGGCTCATTAATGCTTATTTCCCTTCGGGAACGATGGGTGACATAAGGCAAACTTTTAAATACCAGTGGCTGGATGAATTTTTTAATTACCTGGAAGGATTAAAGAAAAAATATCCGAAGCTGATTTTGTGTGGCGACTATAACATTGCTCATAAAGAAATAGACATTCACAACCCGAAAGGCAATCAAAAAACTTCCGGCTTTTTGCCTGAGGAAAGAGCATGGATGGATAAATTTTTCGAGAATGGATGGATTGACACATTCAGGCTTCATCATGCTGAACCACACCGGTACAGTTGGTGGAGCCAGCGTTTTCCCAGTGTAAGAGCCAATAATAAGGGTTGGAGAATTGATTATATTAACGTAACAAAGCCACTTGAACAAGCCGTAACGGATTCAGAGATCTATCCCAACGTAATGCACAGCGATCACTGTCCCGTGTATGCAGAAATAAATTTATCCTGAAACAAGTTTGAACTGATTATGGTTGTTTATAACCTTACCATAAAAGTAAATGCAGAGATTGTTGAGGAATGGATGGAGTGGTTAAAGAAAGAACACATTCCTGAAGTAATGACCACCGGCCAGTTTACTGACTATAAATTTTTTCGTTTGCTTGAGCAGGATGAAACAGAAGGTACCACTTTTGTGGTTCAGTATTTTGCAAATTCACTAAACCATTACAATCAATATCTTAGCATGTTTGCCCCTGCGCTTCGGGATAAAAGCGTTAAAAAATGGGGGAACCGGTTCATTGCTTTTAGATCTGTGATGGAGGTTGTGCATTGACTGTGCAGAAATTTTTTTCAGAAAAAAAATTTTTCCAAAAAAAATTGCTTTGTACCATTCAAGTTTTTTTATCGCCTGACTTTCAATGTTGAAAAAAATTACTAAAAAAAAGAATCAGAAAAGAAATTGCATTTGCCTATAATCCTTGCCACATGCGGGTTATAGAGGATTGATAAACCTGAGAAATTCGTCGAAAAAAATTTTGCTGCTGTTCAAAAGCCTCTAAATTTGTCTCTCTTTCACAAAACGATAAACATTTACATTATGAACAAAGCTGAACTGATTAACAAAATTGCAGATGATGCCGGCATAACCAAAACACAGGCAAACGCTGCTATTGACTCATTTACTGAAGCTGTAACAAAAACATTAAAAGCTGGTGGTAAAGTAACCCTTGTTGGTTTCGGTACCTTCGGCGTATCTAAACGTGCTGCACGTAATGGCCGCAATCCTCAAACCGGTGAAGTAATAAAAATTAAGGCAAAAAAAGTGGCCCGCTTTAAAGCCGGAAAAGAATTAGCTGCAAAGCTGTAACATCCGTAAAAAATTTTTAAGCCCCGTTGTAACTTAGCGGGGCTTTTTATATTTATTTAAAATCAAAAAAATCATTCAATATGGGTAGAGGCGATAAAAAAACCAAAAAAGGAAAAATCTTCAAAGGTTCATTTGGCAAATCAAGGCCGGCTAAAAAGAAAACTGCACCTAAAAAGAAAGCTTAGGTTGGTAATGCGAATAGATAAAAGCTGGTGAATAGATTGTATTTCCTCTTTCCACTTTTATCTATTCATTATTATTTTTTACTAAGGCGCCAGCCTTTCAATTTTCCAACTTCCATTTTCCTGCAAAGAATATTGCAGACGATCGTGCAGGCGGCTTGGTCTTCCCTGCCAGAATTCAATTATTACCGGCGTTACAATATAACCGCCCCAGTATGTTGGGCGGCTGATTTTTATTGTTTCAAATTTGGAAGAAAGTTTTTTAAAATTTTG
>PSMD01000023.1:0-8571 GCA_040289925.1 Chitinophagaceae bacterium
CCTCAATCAGCTCATTAAAATTGTGTGGAAGGATTTTTGTTGAAAGACCCACTGCAATACCATCAGCACCCTGCGCAAGTAATAAAGGAAATTTCATCGGCAGCGTTACCGGCTCATTCTTTCTTCCATCATAACTCAATTGCCATTCTGTTGTTTTGGGGTTGAAGGCAACCTCAAGAGCAAACTTGCTCAACCTTGCTTCAATATATCTCGCGGCGGCCGCTTCATCGCCGGTTCTAACATCTCCCCAGTTTCCCTGCGTATCAATCAAAAGATCTTTTTGCCCCATGTTCACTAAAGCATCGCCAATGCTCGCATCCCCATGTGGGTGATACTGCATGGCCTGCCCTATAATGTTGGCCACTTTGTTATAGCGACCATCATCCATTTCTTTCATTGCATGCAAAATGCGGCGCTGCACCGGCTTAAGGCCGTCTTCCACTGCAGGCACAGCCCTTTCGAGGATGACATAAGAAGCGTAATCAAGAAACCAATTCTTATACTGGCCATGTAAGCCGGTACCGTTGTTTTGTATATCGGTAAGTTTATTTTTTGCCATTCCTATTTTTTAAAAAAATAATCAGTATTTGTGTATTAATAATTACTGATTATTTACTGCCGTTGATTCAGTTTCTGTTTTGTCTTCTGTAGCTGCTGATTTCACGTCAAATTCTTTCCAGCCTTTTGCCGGATCACCGGTCACTTCAATTTGGCCCGCGTTAATTAATTCTTTTATACGCCACATTAGAAAAACATCGCCGGTCTTTATTTTCATACGATGAAGTGTATTGGTCAGAACACGGGATGCTTTTTGCCACTCAGTGGTAAGATTCTTGAGAATTTCACCGTCATAAAAACTCGCATCTTTACCAACAATCTTTTTTCCACCTTCTAAAATTCTCACCAGGGCATTTTCTTCACTCAACCTTTTCCACTCATCAGGATCAACCTCAAATTCACTTAACGTAATTGCCCGGGCCAATCGTTTTGCCTTAACAGCTTCCCGGGGTAAAATTTCATGAATGGCTGAAGGATAAAACAATTGTCCTTTTTCATTGATGAAGGGAAGATTGTTTAAATACAGTATCATCACTCTTCCCTGCAACTGCTTTAACTGCGGCATTAGCCAAAAATAGCCGGTTACATCATGCTGGTTCTGCCCCATCCAAATCCAAACTTCCTGCACACTATCCGCTTCTGCTTTTGATTTAATTTCTTCAACTGTTTTGCGGTCATCTATGCCATCAACAATTTTTTCTCCATAAGGAGAATCTTTCAACAGTTCTCTCCACCAATCCTGCCGAGCCTTCCAGCCTTCTTCTGTATCGAGATCTTTCAATGGCCCAACTCCCCATTCATCTTTAATCTCAAAAATTTCTCCCTGCAAACTTTCGTCAAGTTCCATTGCCTGTTTCAAAACATTTACATCTGCATGTTGAAAAACTATGTGTAACATAAACCCTCCACCCCCCCTAAAGGGAGGTTGATTTAATTGATATTTTATTAAATGTTATTGATAATTTTTTATTCATATATTTCTATTCAAGAAGTGATTTGAGAACTATTGAGTAAGTTCCCCGTTAGGAAATTAAGGAGTTTACTTCGGCTATATCAATCTCCACTTTCAAATTCTGAATAATAAACTCCTGCCTTTCCTGTGTGTTTTTGCCCATGTAATATTCCAGCAACTGCAGAATGTGATCGCCATGCTCAAGCAACACAGGTTGCAACCTCATCTCTTCGCCAATAAATCTTCCAAATTCATCAGGAGAAATTTCTCCCAAACCTTTAAAGCGGGTAATCTCCGGTTTGCCTCCCAACTTTTTAATAGCAGCTTGTTTCTCCTGTTCGTCGTAACAATAAATTGTTTCTTGTTTGTTGCGCACCCGAAACAGTGGCGTTTCTAAAATGTACACATGTTCCTTTTTAACCAGGTCAGGAAAAAATTGCAGGAAGAAAGTCATCAGCAGCAACCTGATGTGCATTCCATCCACATCGGCATCAGTAGCAATCACTACATTTTTATATCGCAACCCATCCAAACCATCTTCAATGTTCAACGCATGCTGTAACAAATTGAATTCCTCATTCTCATACACCACTTTTTTTGTCAGCCCGTAAACATTCAGGGGCTTACCTCGCAAACTAAATACGGCTTGCGTTTCCACATCTCTTGCTTTGGTAATTGAACCACTGGCAGAATCACCCTCGGTAATAAAAATGGTAGTACGATTTTGCTTCTCAAAAAATTCTTCCTTGCCTTTTGCCGGTGGCTCATCGTTTAAATGAATGCGGCAGTCACGCAGTTTGCGGTTGTGCAGGTTTGCTTTTTTTGCCCTTTCATTCGCCAGCTTTTTAATACCCGCCAGTTCTTTTCTTTCTTTCTCGCTTTGTTCAATCCGTTTTTTTAGAGCTTCAGCGGTTGAAGAATTTTTATGAAGAAAATTATCCAGTTCTTTCGCCAAAAAATCTCCCACAAACTGTCTCATGCTTGGGCCGCCTTCAACCACATTAACCGAACCCAGTTTTGTCTTTGTCTGGCTTTCAAATACCGGTTCAACCACTTTTACCGAAATAGCCGCAACTATACCGGTACGTATGTCGGCTGCATCATAATCTTTTTTATAAAAATCACGGATCGTTTTCACGTAAGCTTCCCGAAATGCCTGCTGGTGTGTGCCACCCTGTGTGGTATGCTGACCGTTTACAAAACTGTAGATATCCTCGCCGTAATCATTGTTGTGAGTTATAGCAAGTTCAATATCATCTCCCTTAAGGTGAATAATCGGGTAACGAATTTCATCTTCATTTGTTTTACGCTGCAGAAGATCCAGCAAACCATTTTTGCTGACAAAGGATTTACCATTGAAACCGATTTTTAACCCGGCATTCAGAAAGCAATAATTCCAAATCTGGTTTTCCAGGTACTCTGTATGAAACTTAAAATTTTTAAAAACGGTTTCGTCAGGAATGAAAGTAACCAGCGTACCATTTGGCTCTCCGGTTTTAGATTCTTTATATTCTTTAATCAGCACTCCTCTTTCAAACTCAACTGTTTTTTCTTTTCCCTCACGTACAGAAGTTACTTTAAAATAATGGCTCAACGCATTCACTGCTTTAGTACCCACACCATTCAAGCCAACCGATTTTTGAAATGCACGGCTATCATATTTGGCACCCGTGTTAATCTTACTTACTACATCCACCACTTTCCCCAGCGGAATGCCCCGGCCATAATCTCTCACTGTTACCTGCTTTCCTTCAATGGTAATCTCAATAGTTTTACCATAGCCCATGGTAAATTCATCAATGCAGTTGTCAATTACTTCTTTCAGCAAAACATAAATACCGTCATCAGGACTGCTGCCATCCCCCAACTTACCTATGTACATGCCAGGGCGAAGACGAATATGTTCTTTCCAGTCGAGGGATTTGATACTTTCTTCGGTATAATCAAACAGGTTAGATGTTTCTTTTTCTTTTGCCATGAGGTAGTGGTACGTTGTATTTGTGCTGCTTAAGGGCAGACGGGTTTTTTCATTAAGATACCAGCTTCTGTAATTCTGTTCATCGTCTGTTGTGTCATGAGCGACGCTTTGGTCACCATCCCGACCAACTGCGCTGTGTCGGGACTTACTTGTACGTTTGGAACTTCTATCAGCTTTCTCACAAAAAGGCAAGGACGTTTTGCCTTAGCTCATTCGTGAAATTTTAAGTCGGGCAAATATAGCGAAACAGACCAGCCTTTTCATTGGAGAATTTTCACTGTTGTGGATAATCGCTGTACGGATATGGCGAGAGAAGTGAATAGATAGCCGAATCGGAAAACTTACCATTGTGATAATAATTTTCCCGGAAATAAGCCTCCCTTACAAAGCCGGCTTTTTCCAGCACTTTGATTGATGCTTCATTTGCCGGGTTAACATTTGCGTCAATCGAATGAAGATTGATTTTTCTGAATCCATAGTCAATCACTTTTTGGAATGCCTCTTGCATGATGCCCTTTCCCTGGTGGCTTGCATGCAAAGTATAACCGGCTTCCGCCCTGTAATGTTCTTTGCGAATGTTCCATAAGGTAACCATGCCTATTAATTTATCTGAGCCTTTCAGGCAAATTGCCCAGTTAATTCCATCACCTTTTTTACAAAGATCAGTCACCATCTGAATCCACTGAAGAGCTTCGTCAACAGATTTCGCCGGTTCCCTGTCGAGGTAGCGCAGCATATCCGGGTCGGAACGAAAGTAAAATATATCGTCAGCGTCGGCAGGTCTTATTTGTCTAAGTATTAAACGTTCTGTTTCCAAAACAGGAAACGGCTCAAAATTTAGTTCAAGCATCTCCGAAAATAAAAAAAGCCCGCCACAAATGGCAGGCTTTGCTATCATTCATCAATGAAATTATCTCAGGTCAACCACTTCAACACCAGGATAATCTTTTGGATTAAACACAAATTTTGAATCAGGAACATTTGCATTTCCTTTTAAAGAGGTAACGGTGTAAGAATACCTGTTACCGGCTTTTTCCAAAACTTTAGTGCTATAAATTGTTTTCGACGTTTTATCTACCAGCACATAAACTTTATGAAATGGCTTGGTTTTGTCGTTTGGTGTCATTTCAATTTCCTGCAAGTTTTTTTCACCTTCTTTTTTCTCACCATTCAGTTTATACAAAAAATCTTTATCGTAAAAATTGGTAAACAGTTTCTGTGGAGTGAGTGTGTTATTCGAGCCATCGAGCCTGGTAACAGTTACTTCATTTGATGATTTGTCGTAAGTCCACACATTATTCCCATCGCAAAAAATTTCCTGCCCAATAAAGCTTACACGGTATTTTGTTCCTTTCATAAATACAGTGCCTTTTTTGGTAGAAAGAGTTTTTCCACTTGAATTTTCAACCTTATAAGTAAAGCTGGCCTGCACCGCTTTAAACGATTTGAATTTTGCACTTACAGCGTCCAGGATTTTTTTTGCCTCTGGATCGTTACTGGTTTGAGCAAAGGATAAAATGGAAATTAACAGTAATAGTATTGTAGAATAAACTTTTTTCATCATTCAATTTTAAGGTTTAAGATTTTGGAATAAATCCGGCCGCAAAAATAGCAATTCACATTTTCTGGATGCCGGCTAAAGAAGTAAAAGTTGCATCAAACAAAATTTCTTATAAGATGGTTAACACAGTCAAAGATTGATCAATATTTCATTCAGTTCTGCTTCTGTTTTAACTAAAACTTCACGGGGCTTGCTCCCCTGGCTGGGGCCAACAATTCTAAATGCTTCCAGTTGATCCATCAAACGACCGGCCCGGTTGTAACCCAGCTTCATTCTTCTTTGCAATAACGAAGTAGAACCAACCTGGTTTTGTACAATCAACCTGGCAGCATCTTCAAACAACGAATCTCTGTCATTCAAATCAAAATCTTTTTCTTCCATTTCGTTTTCATCTACATACTCCGGTAACAAAAATGCCTGCGGATATCCCCGCTGGTCACCAATAAACTCAACTACTTTCTCTACTTCCGGCGTATCAACAAAAGCGCATTGCAGCCGCGTAATTTCACCGTGATGAGAAATGAGCATATCCCCTTTCCCAATTAATTGTTCAGCACCGCCGGTATCCAAAATCGTTCTTGAGTCAATTTTTGAAGAAACTTTAAATGCAATCCTGGAAGGAAAGTTTGCTTTAATTATACCTGTGATAATATTTACTGAAGGACGCTGCGTAGCAATAATCAAATGAATGCCTACTGCACGGGCAAGCTGTGCAAGCCTTGCAATCGGCATTTCTATTTCTTTGCCGGCTGTCATAATCAAATCAGCAAACTCATCAATTACCAAAACTATAAATGGCAAAAACTGGTGGCCTTTTTGCGGATTTAATTTTCGCCTGACAAATTTTTCATTGTATTCTTTAATGTTTCTTGCACCGGCCTCTTTCAGTAAATTGTAACGATTGTCCATTTCAATGCAAAGAGCATTGAGGGTGGCGATCACTTTTTTTGTGTCGGTGATAATGGCTTCTTCTTCTCCAGGCAGCTTGGCTAAAAAATGTTCTTCAATTAACCGGTACAGGCTCAGCTCCACTTTTTTTGGATCAATCAACACGAATTTTAATTGCGAAGGATGTTTTTTATAAAGCAGCGAAACAAGAATTGCATTTATTCCCACTGATTTACCCTGGCCTGTTGCACCTGCCATTAGCAAGTGAGGCATGCTGGCAAGGTCAACAATATAATTTTCATTATCAATCTTTTTACCAATAGCAATTGGCAAACTATAATTATTGTGCTGAAATTTTTCTGAAGAAAGAAGAGTCCGCATACTCACAATACTCTTCTTCACATTGGGCACTTCAATACCAATGGTTCCTTTACCGGGTATGGGTGCAATAATGCGAATACCAAGAGCAGCCAGGCTGAGAGCAATATCATCTTCCAGATTTTTAATTCTCGAAATTCTGACACCGGCTGCAGGCACAATTTCATAAAGGGTTACAGTGGGGCCAATGGTAGCACTAATTTTTTGTATGGCGATGTCATAGTTCTTTAGTGTGTTAATGATCTGGTTTTTGTTGTTCTCCAACTCTGCAGGGTCCTGCACAATTTTATCACTGCCATGAATATCCAACAGATCAAGAGTGGGATATTTATAGTCACGAAGATCAAGTGTGGGTTCATAAGGCGGCAAGTCTTCGTATCCTTTTTCTTTTACTACCTCAGCTTCTTCCGTTACATCAGGAGTTGATTTTATTTCCAATTCAAGATCGTCTGCCGGTTGCTTTTCTCTTTTTGCAGTGGTTGGCTTTAATTCAACTGCTTCAACGGGCATTTCTTCAGTTTTTGAAAGATCATCATGCTGGTGCATCATATCAGCCACCACTTCTTTAGTCACCATCGGGTCGGCAAACACGTCTTTTTCTTCCTGCAGCTCTTCTTTCTCAATCAATTTAAATTCCGCGTTAGGCCCTGCTTCTTCAACCGGAAAAACAATGGTGTTTCCCTCCTGTTTTAAATAATTTCCTTTTTCATTGCCATTTGTTTCTTCAGCATACAAATCATTAATGCTTTTGCCGAAAATTGCTTTTTCTTCTTCCCCTGTAGCGTCAACAACCGGCACAGTTTCGGGTTTCGGTTTTTTTTCTGGCAGCCTGAACACCGGGTTAAATTGCCAGATGATGTAAGCAAAGAAGGCCACAAATAAAACAGCAGCCGTACCAAAATTTCCCATCATGTTCACCATCCAGTTGCTGATCATTGTACCAACGGCGCCCCCATAACTAAAATCGCTGCTGGAAAGAAGAAAGGCAAGAAGAACAGAAACTACAATCATGCCCACAATTACATACCGCACATTTCGCCAAACAGAAAATACTTTTTTGCTAAACAGGTAGTTTACGCCTATTACAAAAAAGAATGAACAAATGAAAAAAGATGCAATTCCAAAACCTTTATTAATAAAAAAATAGGACACAAAAGCTCCCAGCACACCGAGTAAATTTTTTGTAGTAAGCCCCCCATCAAAAATAGAATGATTCAGCACCTGCGACTGGTCATCTTTCCAGGTAAAAAAATAAGAGATAAAAGAAATGAATAAAAATATGGAGATGAGCAGGCAAACAGCACCGGTAATTTTCCATGTGCGTTCATCCTTTGCCAGTTGTTTCAGATCTATTTTTTCTACCTTATCGGGTCTCAGATCGGTAGCGGCTGGTTTTTTTGAAGGAGTTTTTTGGGATGTTTTCTTCAGCTTGTTAGCCATGAAAACAAAGATAATGAATCATGTGAATGAGGAAAGTGAGCAGACCTTACAGCTTAGGTGGGTAAGAGGAAATCAACAACCGGCATCTGCAATTTATGTTCAATACCGGCAGACAAAATCATCCAGCAGCATTGATCATTTAAAAATTATTCTTCACCATTCTCATTCAGTACAGCCATCAGGTAAACATTAACATTTTCTAATCAAGCTTTGCTGCAAGCTGCACGTCATTTGTTCGTTGATAACATTTGTTGATAAAAAAGAGGCTTTTATTTCAGCAGCTAAAATGTAA
This sequence comes from Chitinophagaceae bacterium, assembly GCA_040289925.1. GTDB lineage: Bacteria > Bacteroidota > Bacteroidia > Chitinophagales > Chitinophagaceae > VBAU01. The sequence goes on from PSMD01000023.1 coordinate 8,048, forward strand.
ATTTGTATGCAATACCAATCGTTCGCTTATAATATGTCTGATTCCTTTGAAACAAAGAAAAACACCCAGGCTTCAATGATCACAGCTGGAATTTCCGGCCTGTTACTCCTGATTTTTTTCCTGGTAAAATTCGAATACCCGGCTATTCAGCCTCCTGTTTTTCAGGATTTGATTGAAGTGAATCTGGGTGATGGTGATTGGGGCTCGGGTAACGATCAGCCCTTATTGCCCGGTGAACCTGCTCCTTCTCAGCAAATGGCTTACAACCCGCCAACGGCTGTAAAAGCGGTTGATGATAATGTAAAAGATGTGCAAACTGATGATGCAAATGAAGAAGTTGCTATTAAAAAAACAACCGTTATAAAACCGAACGCTACAAAAATTGATAACGATAATAAAACGGTAAAAACAAATACGCAACCCCAAAAAGTAATTACAAACACTCCTCCCAAACCAAAAGCTATTGCTGGCAGAATGCTTGGCAGCAATGGTAATGGCGGTAATGGTGCCGATGTTTACAAACC
>PSMD01000023.1:8581-14404 GCA_040289925.1 Chitinophagaceae bacterium
GGCAGCAATGAAGGTATAGCTGGTGGCAATGGAGACCAGGGAAGACCCAATGGAGTACCGGGCGGAAAAGATTATTCAGGTACGCCGAAAAATTTTGGTGTAAAAGTTTTACAGATCAACAACCAGAGTTTTGAAGATGAGTTTAATGAAAATGCCAAAGTAGCTATGGATATTGTTGCCGATGAAAAAGGAAAAGTTCTCTCAGCCACTTACCAACCGAGAGGTTCTACAACATCAAACAGAAAATTAATTGACATTGCACAGCGCCATGCATTTGAATTAAAGCTGGGCACTTCTGATGGCGGACAAAAAGGAACAGTAATCTTCAACTTTAAGTTGAGGGGATAAAAAGCAAAAGAGATTTTCAATGCCATTCGTAACAACGGATGGCATTTTTGTTTTCAGTTACTTTGCCTCTGATGACTTATGTTGAAACCATTGATTACCTTTTTTCACGGCTTCCTATGTTCAGTCGCATTGGGCAGGCTGCCTACAAAAAAGATCTCACCAATACGATCAGGCTCTGCGAATACCTTGGCAATCCGCACAAAAAATTTAAGAGCATTCATATCGCAGGTACAAATGGAAAAGGCTCAGTCAGTCATATGCTGGCAACTATTCTGCATACAGCGGGATACAAAACAGGCCTGTACACTTCACCACATTTAAAAGATTTCAGAGAAAGAATTAAAGTAAATGAACTTACATCCGGCTTTAGTGAATGCCGCGAAGAATTCGTGATTGGTTTTACTGAAAGAATAAAACCAGTCATTGAAGAAATTCAACCTTCTTTTTTTGAGATTACTGTTGCAATGGCTTTTGACTATTTCACCGTGCAAAATGTTGATGTAGCTGTAATAGAAACGGGCCTGGGCGGCAGGTTTGACAGTACAAATATTATTACGCCGGTGCTTTCTGTGATCACCAACATTGGCATGGATCACATGAATATTTTGGGTGATAGTATTGAAAAAATTGCTTTTGAAAAGGCTGGGATCATTAAGCCTGGTGTGCCGGTCGTTATCGGCGAATCAAAACCTGAAACCCGTTCGATGTTTGAAAGCACTGCTTTTAAAAATCATTCACCCATTTTTTTTGCTGATGAAAAAAGAAAAGCAATTGGCTGGCATTGGCACAACCATCATTTGATTGTTGAACTGGAAGAAATAAATAAAATAGACCATCCCATTTACGAACTTGATTTACCGGGCATTTATCAAACCAAAAATTTGATTACGGTTTTAGAAGCATGCCTGCAATTGCGGTCTTGCAGCTTTGCTGTTTACGATGCAGACATAAAAAAAGCTTTAAAGCAGGTAAAAAAAATTTCGGGTTTGCATGGCCGCTGGGAAGTTGTGCACCAGCAACCGCTGGTTGTTTTAGACGTAGCACATAACGAAGACGGCATAAAGCAATTAATGGAGCAGGTAGAAGTGACCAACCATGATGAACTGCATATGATAGTGGGAATGGTAAGAGATAAAGAAGTTGAAAACATCCTTCGGTTGTTTCCCAAACTGGCAAATTACTATTTTACGCAGGCAGCAATACCCCGTGCATTGGATGCAGTGAGCTTAAAAGAAAAAGCAGAAATAAATGGTTTGCATGGCAGTGTGTACCCTGATGTAAACATTGCGCTTCAACAGGCATTAAGCAAAGCAAAGAAAGATGACTTGATCATTGTCTGCGGTAGTGTTTTTTTGGTAGGAGAAGTGAATATTTCTTTTTGAATTCAAAAACTAATCTCTCCCATCTTCAACAACCCATGAACAATGCAATTCACATGCATGGCCTGTATGATCTTATTTTCTTTTACCAGTTGCTTTAATTCTTCAATAGAATAAAGCTCAACTTCAATCTCTTCATTCTGATCCAGGCTTTGTTCCGCTATCTTTTTTCCTCCAGTAGCCAAAAACATATGCATCCAGTTATTGTTGGTTGAAGGATTGGGAGAAGTTTTACCCAGGTAATGAAATTCTGAAAACTCATAGCCTGTTTCTTCCAGTAATTCCCTGGCAATACCTTTTTCAAAAGATTCACCGTCTTCAACAACTCCGCCCGGTGTTTCAAGGCTTATCTCCTCAAGGGCATGGCGGTATTGCTTTACCAGCACTGCTTTGTTATCTTCTGTAATAGCCAGTGCTGTAGCCCAGGTGGGAAATTCGTAAACATAATAGTGGGAAACAATTGTTCCGTCAGGTTTTTCGCATTTGTCTTTCCGAACTGTGCACCAATTGTCTTTTAAAATAGTTTCTGAAGAAAGAATTTTCCACTTCATTCACTTGTTGTTTGGGTTAAAATTACCACAAACAACAAACACCAAACCATAAATGAATTACCAACCCATTCTTTCTCTTAACGAAGTAATGTGTGCAATATGATGCCTGCCATGCCAGGCGTACATACCCAGCAATGTCCATAGCCGCATCATTTTTTTGTGCTCAGGATGAAACACAGACCTGTTGTTCCAGTCGTTATCTGAAATATACTTCAATGCTTCCACCCAACGTGTATGCAAAGCATGCAATAAGGTTAAAGAAATATTGATGGGCAACTTTTCCACATCATTCATTTGCGCCCAGGCTTTTTCATCGTATGTTTTGATCGTTGGATTTTCTTCTGTGAGTGCCAGCTTGAAACGGATGTATGCATTCATGTGACTGTCGGCAACATGATGCACCAGTTGCTGCACGGTCCATCCGCCATCACGATAAGGAGTGTTGAGCTGATGCTCATCTAAATTCAGCACTGCGTTCTCCAACTGGTGAGGAAGAAATTTCAAATCTGCCAGCCATTCAATTTTCTTTTCAATAGAAAATGGCTGCAGCTCATACTGCCCAATGGGATAGCGGGGATCAATTGCTGTTTCAGGCATAGTTCAATGTTTTTAGATTGTTGATTCAGGTTTCCCGAAGCTCACAAAAAACTTTTATTCAAATCTGCAAGGCAAAATCAAACCAAAATTACTCTTCCCTTAATGAATGCCCGGTTAAATTAATAAATACATCTTCCAGGTTTGCCTTCTTCACTTCTTTGGGCCGTTCAAAACCGGAGGCCACCAATTCATCAATCAACTGATCAGGAGAATTAAGAGCAATAATTTTTCCTGAATCAATAATAGCTACCCTGTCGCACAAATATTCCGCCTCATCCATGTAGTGTGTAGTAATAATGATTGTTGTTCCTTTTTGCCGGATGGTTTTAATCAACTCCCACAAACTTCTTCTCGCCTGCGGATCAAGCCTGGTAGTTGGCTCATCTAAAAAAATAATTTTAGGTTGATTGATGAGAGTAGTTGCAATAGAAAAACGCTGCTTTTGCCCGCCACTCAATTGCTTGAACTGCGATTTGGCCTTTTCACGCAGGTTCACCATATCCAGCAATTCAAATGGGTTTACTTTACGATTGTAAAGGCCGCAAAAAAGCTCAATTAACTCCAGCAGGTTTAAACCCGGGTAATAGCCACTGGTTTGCAATTGCACACCAATGAGTTTTTTTATTTCATCGGGATGTTCATCCAGGTCAAGGCCATCTACACAAACTTTTCCCGCAGATTTTTGGCGAAGTGTTTCGATGATCTCCAGCGTAGTTGATTTTCCTGCGCCATTGGGCCCCAGCAAGCCAAATATTTCTCCTTCATATACATCAAAGCTTACCCCTTTTACCGCTTCAAAATTTCCATATTGCTTGCGCAGGTCTTTTACAGAAATGATGATTTTCTTTTCCATGACAGCAAGTTAAGAAATGAGAGATGAATAATCAGTAATGAGTGATGAGTAATAAAAAAGCTAAACTTGAAACGTTCAGTGAATATTCATTATACGGATGCTTTCCATAAGCATTCCAGCCAGCTCTGCTGCGCCGGAACTCAGTTCTCATCACTTTATAATCCTGCGAATGCGGTTAGCATTTTCAATTAGCTCCTGCAGGTACTCGTAATTTTCTTTTTCCAGGCAGCTTTTAAATTTTCTCAATTGAGAGATATGTTCATTCAAAACATCCAGCACATTTTCCCGGTTTTGTTTAAAAATGGGAACCCACATATGAGGATTGCTTTTTGCAAGCCTGACAGTAGTTGCGAAACCGCTACTTGCCAGTTGAAAAATGGCATCCTCTTCTTTTTCTTTTTCTAAAACGGTATTGGCTAAAGCAAATGAAGTAATGTGTGAGATGTGGCTGATGTAGGCAGTATGTATGTCGTGGTCATAGGAATTCATTTCTACAATGTGCATTCCTATTTTTTCATACATGCTTTTTATACACGAAACAGCTTCGGCGTCGCTGTCATTTGCATCACAAATAACCACTGCCCGGTTTTCAAAAGCTCCTTTTACCGCTGCCTGCGGGCCACTATACTCTGTGCCCCACATGGGGTGAGTGGCAACAAATCTTTTTCTGTGTGGATGTGCTTTTACTTTTTTAGCCAATAAGAATTTGGTTGAGCCCACATCCATCACAACCTGGTTATTTATTTCATTAAGTACAGCGGGCAAAAGATTTAATAGCTGATCAACTGGTGTGGCAAGAATAATCAGGTCGCATTGGTCAATAGCATCTTCCAGGTTCATGATCTCATCTACCAAACCTAATTTCAAAGCTGTGGCTGCATTTTCTTCATTCTTATCTACACCAATAATTCCGGCGGCTAAACCTTTTTCATTTAACTGCAAAGCCAACGAGCCGCCAATTAAACCGGTACCAACTATTGCAATTTTTTTTCGCTCCATGTTCTATTGTTAAACAGTCAAACAGCTTTTTTATACTATAACAATAAACCCGTTTTACACTGCTTCACTTATTTTCGCTTCACCGAATCCGCTTCGTTCATTCTTATTTTTCTTCCTTTGAACGTTTTTCCGTCAATCGCCCTGATCATTTTTTTTGCAGCCTGCTTGTCAACCTCAACCCAGCTGTTCATTTCTTTCATATCAATACGGCCTAAAACATCTTTGGGTAAATCACTCATATCTAAAATAAACTGCAGAAAGCTGGCTTTGTAAAAACCATCTTTTGTGCCTAGGTTTACAAATAGCCGCTCAAAATTACCATTGCCACCATAGCTGCGTCCTTTTGTATCACGGTGCGAAACTTTTTCAATTCTGTCTCTCCTTTTTTCTTCACGCAAATTCAAATCGGCTGCATATTCATAATATTTTAAAAAACGGTCGAACTCAAGAGCAGCAACCCGCTGCAGTATTTCTTCTTTTTCTACGCCTGCAAATTTTTCTTTCAGCACAGGCAAATATGTTTCATACTCGCCATGGCTGATATCGGCCTGCAAAAGTTTATCAATAAAATGAAAGAATTGTTTGCGGCAAACATCTTTTCCGGCAGGGATATCCAGTTTGTGAAAACGGGTGTTGATCAGTTTTTCAATCTGGCGTAAACGATAAACTTCAGAAGGTGTAACAATGGAAATTGAAATTCCGCTTTTACCTGCACGGCCGGTACGTCCGCTTCTGTGCGTATAAACTTCTGTATCATCCGGCAATTGGTAATTGATAACGTGGGTAATGCCCTGCACATCAATACCACGGGCAGCAACATCGGTTGCAATTAACAGTTGCAGGTTTTTTTCACGAAAGCGACGCATTACTTTGTCACGTTGAGCTTGTGTAAGATCACCATGCAACGCTTCAATATCATAACCTTCCCGAATGAGTGATTCAGTGATCTCCTGAGCATCTGATTTTGTGCGGGTGAAAATGATGCCGTAAAGGCCCGGATTAAAATCAATGATGCGTTTCAGCGTTTCGTAGCGGTTAACAGCCGCCGTAACATAATACTGGTGGTCAATATTTACATTGGCAGCATTTATTTTTC
>PSMD01000023.1:14591-29992 GCA_040289925.1 Chitinophagaceae bacterium
TAATGGCTTTTCTCTCTATTAAATCAATTAACCTGCCCGGCGTAGCCACAACAATTTGAACACCTCGTTTCAATTCACGAATTTGTTCGCCAATAGACGTTCCCCCATAAACAGCAGCAATGAATATGTGATCGGATTTCTTTTTGAATGAATTGAGATCTTTTGTGATCTGCAGGCACAATTCTCTGGTGGGGCAAACAATCAGTGCCAGCGGACTGCGGGATTGTTTATTGATGAGCTGTAATAACGGCAAACCAAACGCAGCAGTTTTGCCAGTGCCGGTTTGGGCAAGCCCAATAAAATCTTTGGTGCCTTTTAATAAAACCGGAATGGCTTTTTGCTGAATTTCTGTTGGCTGTGTAAAACCTAAGGCTTTTATGGAGTGAAGCAGCCCTTCTTCTATTTCTAACTCTTCAAAACTTAACACCTGTGCTAATTTTTAGTGAGTGGCAAATGTAATTAAATTGACAGAGGTGGCTGTCATCTATCAGGGCAATAAAAAAGCAGTCTATAAAAATAGACCGCCTTTAACGATTGCTTGCCATATGAAAATCGTGACTACTTTTTATTTTTAGTAGTATCAGCAGTAGCCTTAATGGTGTCGTTAGAAGGAACTGTTACTGTATCTTTCTGAGTAATAATAGTTGTAGTGCCAGCAGGCTTAATAGTGTCGTTATCAGTTTTATCACTCTTACTGTTGTTGTTGCAGGCTACCAGTACGCCGGCAATTGCTGCAATTGCAAGAAACTTTTTCATTTTCAATTTGATTTTGTTTAATTAAACAATAGATTTCATATTAATACCGGCTAAAGGAGAAAGTAACCCACGAAGCCAGAAATTTTTTTTAACGTTCGGACGGGTTACTATTTTTAAGATTTCGTATTAAAAAAAGGAAGAGTGAAAGACGACAGTACCGAAAGGCTTTTGTTGCAAGGCTTGGCTAATAATGACAAAAAGGCCATTGAAACTATATATAAGAACAACTTTAATATGGTTCAGGCTCTTGTTATTAATAACAATGGCTCGGCCGATGATGCCAGGGATATTTTCCAGGAAGCCATGATAGTTCTTTACGAAAAAGCAAGGGCCGGTACGTTTGAACTTAACTGCCAAATTAAAACCTATGTGTATTCGGTAAGCCGGAGGCTGTGGTTGAAAAGACTACAGCAATCAAACCGCTACACACCCGTAATTGAGCTGGGAGAAACGGTAGCAGTGGATGATGATATTGAAGAGCATGAACGGGTAAACCGGGAATACGAAATGATGGAAAAAGCTGTGAGCAGTTTGGGGGAACCGTGCAAAAGTTTACTGGAAGCTTTTTACCTGCAGAAAAAAAACATGCAGGAAATAGCTGCCGATTTTGGATATACCAATGCAGACAATGCAAAGAATCAAAAGTACAAGTGCCTGATGCGGTTGAAAAAAATCTTCTTTGCCACCTATAAAAAAGGAAAAAGTGATGAGTGAAATTCAGTTATTAGATGCAGTTGAACGATACATCAGGGGTGAAATGACTCCTGATGAACGTTTATATTTTGAGCAGTTGAGGAAGACCAATCCTGAAGTGGACCAACTGGTTGTTGAACAAACTTTATTTCTTCAGCAAATAAACCGCTATGGTGAATGGCGCAAATTCAAGCACCTGCTTTCTGAAGTTCACACAGACCTGGCTGAGCAGGGCAAAATCAATTCGCAAAAGCTGAAAGGCAAGACAAGAAGAATTTATTTGTGGAAACGCTACAGGCGGGTGGTAACCATTGCAGCTTCCATTGCAAGTATTACAGCCATTAGCATCAGTGCACTGGTGTGGTCAATTTCTCCAAAACCTGACATGGAAAAAATACAAAACCTGAGCAAGGAACTTCATGATGTGAAAATAGCTACCAGCCGCACACAGAATGATGTTAACAAGCTGAAGGATCAAATTAACTCAACCCAGGTACCGGATAATTTCATTGCCAAGTCTGGCGGCACCGGTTTTTTAATTGATGGTTCCGGTTTGATGATTACCAATGCCCACGTGGTAAGAAATTCAAAAAATATAAGGGTAGTTAACAGCCGCGGAAATGTTTTCAATGCATTTGTTGTAAAGCTGGATGTGCCCCGGGATATTGCCATAATTAAAATTGATGACAGCCAGTTTAAGCAGGTTAGTTCTTTACCGTACAGCTTTAGAAAATCTCCATCTGATTTAGCTGAGCCTATTTTTACATTAGGTTTTCCGAGAGATTCGGTTGTTTACGGTGAAGGTTATTTAAGTGCAACCAGTGGCTACAATGGTGATACGCTAAGTTGCCAGATTGCTATTCCGGCAAATCCCGGTAACAGTGGTGGGCCTGTTTTTAATCACAATGGTGAAGTAATTGGTGTATTAAGCGCCAAAGAAACCCAAACCGAAGGTGCGGTGTTTGCTGTGCAGGCAAAATATATTTACCAGGTGCTGGATGAGATTAGGAAAGATTCTTTGTATAAGAATGTAAAGATCCCTTCAAAAACCTCAATAGCCGGCTTACCCAAAACCCAGCAGGTTAAAAAAATTCAGGATTTTGTTTTTATGGTGAAGGGAGATTGAGTGCAGAATAAGGAAGGCTGCTGACTCATCTCATCCTGAAGAATGAACTCAACTCCACAATTTTTCGGGGTATTCTCCTTTTTTTATTAAATCATTCAATTGTTTTTCTACGGCTGGTGCATCTTCTTTATAGGTTACGCCGAACCATTGCGATGTTGTTTTAATCACCTGAATAGTTCCTCCGTCTTTTACAAACCTGTCTGCCACAATCGGGATAAAAAATTCCGCTTTGGGGTTGTCTGCATTATCCGTTAAAAACTCCCGAAATAATTTTTGTGAGTATTCAAAAACCGAACAATCAAAACACCAGAAATTCATTGAAACTTTTGTATCAAGAGGCAGTTCTTTAGGTTCTGATCCATCATCACAAATAATTCTTTCATCTTTCAATGCAATATTTATCCGCTCAGTAATGCCGGTTAAATTTCCTTCTTTATCTACCTGGCAAATTCCACGGTTCACAGTGCCATGTGCTGAAAGGGTATTTAGCAAATCATAGCCCACAATGCCATAGCGTTTGGGTGTTAATTCACTTTGCAAAAAATTACTGGCTTTCTCAAAAGCATCATGCCCATAAAAATCATCCGCATTAATTACTGCAAAAGGCTCAGCAATTTTTTCCATGGCACACAAAACCGCATGTGCGGTGCCCCAGGGTTTTTTTCTTTCAGGGTGAATGGTTGCTCCTTCTGTATATGCATCCATTTCCTGGTAAACGTAATCAGTAATAATCCTGTCTTTTAATTTCGGCTCAAAAATATTTTTGAAATCATCCGAGAACTCTTTGCGAATAATAAAAACCACTTTTTTAAAACCGCTCCGTATGGCATCGTAAATAGAATAGTCCATGATGGTTTCACCATTTGGGCCAAAGCCCTGAATTTGTTTCATGCTTCCATAACGGGAGGCCATGCCGGCTGCCAGAATCACAAGTGTAGGTCCCATGCTAAAATGTTAAAGGGCACGAAATTAAATTAATTTTGTTTTGATGCAGCCTCTCATGCCTGATTCCATTTCGGTTGATGAAATTTCTTTGCCTGCCTGGCAACAAAAAAATATTTTAGTGCATGTGTTGAGGCTTGATAAAATTCATCCTGTTATTTCGGGCAATAAATGGTTTAAGCTGAAATATTATTTGCAGGATGCACAGCAGCAATATAAAAATACACTGGTAACATTTGGGGGTGCTTACTCCAACCACTTAGTAGCTACTGCGGCAGCCGGTAAGCTTTACAATTTTAAAACCATTGGCCTGGTAAGAGGTGAAGAGCCGCAAAGTTATTCGCATAGCCTGCAGCAATGTGTGCAGCATGGCATGGAGCTGATATTTTTAAGCCGTGATGATTACAGGCAAAGAAAAATTCCAGCAGGCTTGCTTACTGATGCTTATGTGCTTACTGATGCTTATATAATTAACGAGGGAGGTTATGGCCAATTGGGTGCAAAAGGTGCTGCAGAAATACTTGATTTATGTACTAAAAATTTCTACACACATATTTGCAGCGCGGTGGGAACTACAACAATGATGGTGGGCATTATACAAGCTATGAATGCCTGGCAAAAAATGGTGGGCATTAGCGTATTAAAAAACAACACAGAGCTTTCTGCATCATTGCTGAACCTGCTACCTGAAAATGATCGTCAAAAAAATATCTGCATCCTGCACAATTACCATTTGGGGGGTTATGCCCAAAAAACTGCAGAGCTAATCAATTTTATGAATGAGTTTTACCTGGCAACGTCTATTCCATCTGATTTTGTTTACACGGGTAAATTATTCTTTGCTGTAAATCACCTGATCAGTTCTGGATTCTTTCCTGCTGCTTCAAAAATTTTGCTCATTCATTCCGGCGGACTACAGGGAAATTTATCGGTCGAAAAGGGAACGTTAATCTTCTAAACGTTTCTCGTTGGCCTGACTATATTTGCAACGGTTAGTTTTGTAACTGCTGTCTTCAAATTGACAGCTTTTTTTTAAGGGAAAGATGAAATACCTCAGTTTTCTATTCACCTTATTCATATTTTCCTGCGTGTTGAAGGCGCAGGATACGCTGCCTGATTTCACTTTGAAAAATGTTGGCAACAATCGTATTGTTATTAGCTGGACAAACCGCTACCAGGTAGTAAAACAAATCAGCATCCAGCGTTCTTTCGATAGCCTGAAGAATTTCAAAACCATTCTTTCTGTTCCGGACCCAATGAACAAAAAAAATGGATTTGTAGATACGAAAGCTCCAAATGATCATATGTTTTACCGCCTCTTTATTATGCTGGATGGAGCAATGTATATTTTTTCTGCTGTAAAAAAACCGCTTGTTGATTCAGCCAAAACTGAAATGACAACCATAGAAAGAAAAAAGCTTGATCCTTTTAGCATTGATGTGAACCGGCCTGTTACGGTAATGGATTCAACGCTAAAAAATATGAGTATTGATAATAGGCCAAAGCCAGATATTTTTATACAAAGCAACTATGTTTATACCAGCTCTGATGGCAATGTGCACCTAACCCTGCCGATGGCTACTGAAAAAAAATATTCAGTTAAGTTTTATGAAGATGATTACACTTTTCTTTTTGAGATAAAGCAGGTGAAAGATCCATCAGTGATAATTGATAAAACGGCTTTTTACCACTCCGGCTGGTTCCGGTTTGAATTGTATGAAGATGATAAGCTGAAAGAAAAACACAAGTTCTTTTTGAAAAAAGAATTTTAATTCACTGTGTGGTGGCCCGGTTCTTCCTGTAATATGGCTTGGAAAACTTTCCCAAAGTTTTCTTTTACCCTGCCCTTAGCTTCCTGCATATCTATTTTTCTGCCCAGTTCTTTTTCAAGAGAAGTAACTTGTTTGTTTTGAATGCCGCACGGAACAATGAAGTTGAAGTAATTTAAATCGGTGTTTACATTAAATGCAAAACCATGCATGGTTACCCAGCGGCTGCATCTTACTCCAATGGCACAAATTTTTCTTTCTTTTCCTATGCTTCCTGCATCAATCCATACACCCGACCTGCCAGCCTCAATGTCATAATCAGCACAGGTAAGAATAACGGCTTCTTCCAGGTTGCGTAAATAATGGCCAATGTCTGTATCAAATTTTTCAAGATCAAGAATGGGATAGCCTACAATTTGCCCCGGACCATGAAAGGTAATATCACCGCCACGGTTGGTTCTGAAAAATTCAATACCTTTTTCTTTCATTCGCTCTTCACTCAGCAACGCATTTGCTTCATTACCGTTTTTGCCTAATGTATAAACAGGCGGGTGTTCTACAAACAATAAATAATGCTGCGTATTGCAGAAGCCTCCATTGCTTTGTGCCGTTGCTTTTTTCTGCAAATTTTCCTGCAATAATTTTTCCTGGTAATCCCAGGCCGATTGGTAGTTCAACCGGCCGAGGTCTTTAAAAATGATCATTTGCTTTTCCACCACGCAAATTTATAACTATGCAACAACTGTTAACTTTGGCCACCATGAATGAACAGCCAATTGATAAAAGCATACAGGATAGCAGCGATGAACTTTACGAACGGTTGAGCCTGAAAGTTGATAAAGGCCAGGAGCCGTTGCGCATTGACAAATTTTTAATGAACCGTATTGAAAATGCCACGCGGAACAAATTACAGCAAGCTATTAATGCCGGATTGGTTTTAGTAAATGGTAAAGAAGTAAGGCCTAACTATAAAGTAAAAGCAGGCGATGAAATTGTGACTTATTCAGACATGAGCCCGGAAGAAACTGATGTAGTTCCGGAAAATATTCCTCTGAATATAATTTATGAAGATGAGCATGTAATGGTGATGAATAAAGCGGCAGGAATGGTTGTTCACCCTGGCAGCGGAAACTATTCAGGCACTTTGCTGAATGGTGTGGCCTATTATCTGCAGCAAAAAGGAATTTCAGAAGAAGAGTTACCGAGGTTTGGTTTGGTTCACCGCATTGATAAAAACACCAGCGGTTTGTTGTTGCTGGCCAAAACTGAAAAGGCAATGAGCCATTTGGCCAAACAGTTTTACCATCATAGCATAGACCGCCAGTATATTGCTTTGGTTTGGGGAGATATGGAAAAAGATTCAGGAACTATCATTGCACATGTAGGCAGGCACCAGCGTTTTAGAAAATTATTTGAAGCATACCCGGAAGGAGATCATGGCAAGGAAGCCATCACGCATTACAAAGTTTTAGAAAGATTTGGGTACGTTACCTTAGTTGAATGCTTTTTGGAAACGGGGCGTACTCACCAGATAAGGGTGCACATGAAACATATTGGTCATCCACTTTTCAATGATGATTTTTATGGGGGTAATAAAATTGTAAAGGGAACTATTTACAGCAAATACAAACAGTTTGTAGAAAATTGCTTTGCCGTTTGCCGGCGACATGCCCTGCATGCAAAAACGCTTGGCTTTATTCACCCGGCCACAAAAAAACAAATGCTGTTTGAATCAGAGATACCAGGCGATATAAAAGAGCTGATCGAAAAATGGAGAAAATATTCTTCACAAAAAATAAAATAAAAGACCCCGCTTTGTGCGGGGCCTTTATAGTTATTGGCGTTTGTTCTAATTCTGAGTTTTGGCATTCTGTTTTTTCTCTTCAGCCTGGGTAACCTGCTGAGCAGGCCTTTTAGAGGCATCCTGTTGTTTCATCATTTCTGTTATTTGCCTGATCCTGTCCATAGTTGAGATTTTGATCTCAGGTTTTTGAGGAACAGGTGTTTGCTGCTCAGGATTAACATGGGTATCATACTGCGTGTTTGCCTGGGATTGTTTTGATGATGGATCAGATGAATTATCAGTTTGCACATTCAGCTTGGGTAATTCAGTTGCCTTTATGAAATTGCCTGGCAGAGGAATTACTACCTGATTATTCTGAACGTCACTTGTAGGTATTACATGTGTTTTATTTTGTTCTTGCTGGTTGTAATAAAGACGCTAGCCCACTGCATTGTACAATTGCATTTTAAAAGTTCCTTTCTGCTTGGTGAAGATGTCTATTTCAACATAGTTCACCGCAGGATTGGGAAAAACTTTTATTTCGTCGGTGCCAAAAGTTCCCCCGTTGTTAATAGTGCCGGGAGTGTTTACGTAAGGCTGTAAGAAGCCGTTGGTAAGAACATACACTCCGCTTCCGCCATAACTCTGCATGGTATTTACCAGTGACATTTCCCCCACACTCCAGTCAATTCGATAATAGTAATTAGGATCATTAAAGGTACCGCCACTACTATTAATGATACCCGGAGCAATGGATTGAGAGTAGCTTGCTAAAGCAAGATAAATAGCAAGCAATGAGAGTAGCGTTTTTCTCATATGCATGGTTTGGTTTAAAAAATGAATTAAGATTGAGTTGTGCCAGAGGACAGTGGACAGATGAGAGGTGCTACAATTAAAGGTCAATGAAAGTTAAACCATAAAAATGAACTGTCCAACTAGTCAAAGAAGTATATCATACCACAAACCATGTATTATCCGGGGAAGAGCATCTTGTAATCTACGTTCACCCTGCCTTTGGAAATATCAGAGAGCTTGCCTTTCATCAACTTTCGTTTTAGCGGGGATAAATAATCAATGAACAGCTTTCCCTGTATGTGATCGTACTCGTGCAAAATAATGCGGGCAGTAATGCCGGTAAAAATTTTAATGTGTTTGTCAAAATTTTCATCACAGAATTCAAGCGTTACAATCTCGTCTCGTAAAATATCTTCTCTTATTTTCGGAATGCTGAGACAACCTTCGTTATAAGCCCATTTCTTTCCATCGGTTTTTATTAAATGAGCATTGATGAAAACCTGCTTTGTGCCGGGTGTATCAGGGTAATGAATTTCTTCGCCGTCTTCTTCCATTGCCTTAAAAATTTGCTGGCTGTCTATTACAAACAGCCGTATGTCCCGATTTACCTGTGGCGCTGCCAAACCTACCCCATTGCTATTGTACATGGTCTCCCACATATCGGCAATCAATTTTTCCAGGCCTTCCTCACCGGGCATAATATCACGGGCAATTTTTCTTAAAACAGGATGGCCATAGGCTACAATCGGAAGAACCATAATCAATTTTAGATTTTAGAATTACCTGTCTGAGGCAGGTATTCCGGATTTAGATTGAGTTGCAAATTTACGACTATCAATGGCTAATCACTCCTAAAACCTGAAGCTGAAATTGTGAATCCGAAATTTTATTTTGTTCTTAAATATTCCTGCAGCAAAATAGTAGCAGCAATTTCATCAACCAATGCTTTGTTTTGCCGCTGCTTTTTTTTGAGGCCCATTTCAATCATGGCCTGGGAAGCAAGTTTTGAAGTGTAACGTTCATCAACTTTTTCAACAGGAATGGCCGGAAAGTTTTTCTGCAGTTCTTCAATAATTTTTTCTACCAGTGGCGTAGCATGTGTATCGCTGTCATCAAGGTTTTTCGGTTCACCAATGATGATTCTTTCCACTTCTTCTTTACTGAAATAATTTTTTAAAAAAGAAATGAGTTGTTTGGATTCAACAGTCGTTAAACCGGTAGCTATGATCTTTAAAGGATCAGTGACGGCAAGACCGGTTCTTTTTTTTCCGTAGTCTATAGCAATAATGCGTGGCAAAATGAATAGTTAATGGTTAAGAATTAAAAATAAGATCAGCGATAACAAAAGCCGCAAACACAACGCTGGCAATTCCGTTTGCAGTCATGAAGGCAAGATTTACTTTGCGCAGATCATCTGGCTTTACAATCGAATGTTGATAAACGAGCATACCCATGAAAATTAAAGCCCCGATCCAGTACAGCCATCCGAAGCCGGCATACCAGCCTGCAAATACAACACAGCCTGCACTCAGCAAATGCAAAACCTCCGAAACACGCAGGGCTTTATTTTTTCCAAGCCATGCGGGCATCGAATAAAGTTGTTGCGCCTTGTCAAACTCTTCATCCTGTAAAGAGTAAATAATATCAAAGCCGCTCACCCAAAAAATAACGGCGAAAGAAAACAGAATGGGCAGTAATGCGAATTGGCCGGTTACAGCCAGGTAAGCACCAATGGGGGCAAGTGATAATCCTAAGCCTAAGATCAAATGGCAAAGCGGCGTGAAGCGTTTTGTATAGCTGTATCCGAGTACAACAATTAAAGCAACAGGTGAAAGAAAAAAGCAAATGCGGTTGATGAAATAAGTGGTGATGATAAAAAGCAGGGAAGAAATGATGGTAAATACGAGGGCATCGTTGGCGGAAATAATTCCGGATGGAATTTCACGAATAGCAGTTCTTGGATTTTGAGCATCGAATTGTCTATCGAGGTAGCGGTTAAAAGCCATGGCTGCGCTGCGCACAAAGACCATGCAGAGTATTACTAAAACCAGCTTAATGATGATGAGGTTTGAATATGCCCGTTCCCACGGTGTGAGTTGGTGATACTCTAATTCATAAACCCCTAAAAAAAACCCAATCATTGCAAACGGCATTGCAAAAATGGTATGCGAAAACTTAATAAGACTTAAATAATTTTTTATGGCAGACATTCAACATTTATCATTTATCATTCAATATTAATCCTTTGCCTGATTAGTTCCCACAACACAACACCAGCCGCTGTAGCAATATTCAATGAATGCTTCATGCCCAGTTGCGGTATTTCAATGCAGCCTTCTGTTTGTAAAATGGTGGATTGCTCAACACCTGTTACCTCATTGCCAAAAATCAAAGCAATCTTTTCATTAGCTGCAAATTTTACATCCTGCAGCTTCAAACTGTTCTCAGCTTGCTCTACAGAAAAGATTTTATAGCCAAGGCTCCGTAAATCTGCTATCGCTTCTTCTATTTTTTTAAAATATTTCCAGCTTACGGTATCCTCCGCGCCGAGTGCCGTCTTCTTAATTTCTTTATGCGGCGGGTAGGACGTATAACCGCAGATATAAATAGCTTCAATTAAAAACGCATCGGCGGTACGAAAAACACTGCCCACATTATAAGCGCTGCGAATGTTTTCCAGCACCGCTATTACCGGCATTTTCTGTGATTGTCTGAATTCTTCAACCGATTTCCTGCCTAATTCTTCCATGCTTAATTTTCGCATCCAGCAAAAGTAATTCACATTTGTTTTGCTACCTGAAGCTGAGCAGTGAAAGCTGCTATATTTGCCGTCACAAGAAGTTCAAACCTCAAACTATAAACGCCGTTGTCAAAATCCGCCACCACAGAAACACCGTTGATGCAGCAGCACAAGGCTATCAAACAAAAATATCCTGATGCTGTGTTGCTTTTTCGTGTGGGGGATTTCTATGAAACTTTCGGACAGGATGCGGTAATTGCTTCACACGTGCTGGGCATTACACTCACCAAAAGAAATAATGGTGCAGCCGCTTCTTCTGAGCTGGCTGGTTTTCCTCATCATGCCCTCGATACTTACCTGCATAAACTGGTAAAAGCCGGTTACCGGGTTGCTATTTGCGATCAACTGGAAGACCCGAAAATGGCGAAAGGAATTGTGAAAAGAGGGGTGACGGAAATGGTGACACCGGGTACCGCTACCAATGATAAAATTCTTGAGCAGCATAGCAATAATTTTCTGGCGGGTATTCATTTTGCAGATAACCCGGCTTCTGCTCAGCAGGAGCAGTATGGCCTGGCTTTTCTCGACATTTCAACCGGTGAATTTTTTATTGCCGAAGGCGACCGTGAATACGCTGATAAACTTTTGCAAAGCTTTAAGCCGGCCGAAGTGATTTTTCAGCGTCACCAGCAAAAAAAATTCAAGGAATATTTTGGCAGTAAAACTTACATCTATACACTGGATGAATGGATTTTTGATGAAGGCTTTGCCAGGGATAACCTGCTGAGGCATTTTCAAACCCATTCACTAAAAGGCTTTGGGGTAGAAGAACTTTCAAAAGGTTTGATTGCTGCCGGAGCTATTCTGCATTATTTAAAAGAAACCGAGCATCCCCATCTTCAGCACATTACAACCATTCAGCGCATTAACCGGGATGATTTTTTGTGGATGGACCGGTTTACTATTCGAAATTTAGAATTAATCAACAAGAATCATGAAGGCAGCAGCACTTTGCTGGAGGTTTTAGACAATACTGTTTCACCCATGGGTGCAAGGTTGTTGAAAAGATGGTTGGTGTTTCCTTTAAAAGATATACAGAAAATTAATGAGCGGCTTGAACTGGTTGAATGGTTCATTCTGCAAACCGACATTCGAAATACCATTACTCATGCTATTAAGCAATGCGGAGATGTAGAGAGACTGGTTTCAAAAATTCCGTTGAAAAAAATCAATCCTCGGGAACTGTTGCACATTGCCCGGGGCTTAAAACAGGTTGAAACCATCAAAGAAATTTGCCAACAATCAACTAATGAATACTTAAAAAGATTGGGCGATGCACTGAACCCCTGCAAATACATTGCTGAAAAAATTGGTAAGGAGATTGTTGAAAATCCACCGGCACTTGCCATTAAAGGCAGTATCATTAATAGTAATGTAAATGCTGAACTGGATGAGTTGAGGCAAATAGCTCATCATGGCAAAAGCTACCTGGCACAACTCCAACAAAAAGAAGCGGAGCAAACAGGCATTTCTTCATTGAAGATTGGCTTCAACAACGTGTTTGGCTATTACCTGGAGGTAACCAATTTGCACAAAAACAAAGTGCCCTCTTCCTGGATGCGCAAGCAAACACTGGCCAACGCTGAACGTTACATAACGGCAGAGCTGAAAGAATATGAAGAGAAAATTACCGGCGCCGAAGAAAAAATTTTACAAATAGAATTGCAGGTATATGAAGCATTGCTGAATGAGCTGATGGATTACCTCTCTCCCCTTCAAACCAATGGAAATATTTTAGCCATTTTAGATTGCCTCACCTGTTTTGCGTACAATGCCGTTCAATATCGCTACAAAAAACCAACACTTCACACCGATGATGAACTGGTGATCAAAGAAGGTCGTCACCCGGTAATTGAACGCAACCTGCCCCCGGGAGAAAGCTATATTGCCAACGATATCTTTTTAAATAAAGAGGATCAGCAAATCATTATTCTCACCGGCCCGAATATGAGTGGTAAATCGGCTTTACTTCGGCAAACTGCACTCATCACATTGATGGCACATATGGGCAGCTTTGTTCCGGCTGATGAGGCAAAAATTTCTTTGACCGATAAAATTTTTACAAGAGTTGGCGCATCCGATAATCTCAGCAGTGGCGAATCTACTTTTATGGTGGAGATGAATGAAACGGCTTCAATCATCAATAACCTGACAGACCGCAGCCTGATTTTGCTGGATGAAATTGGTAGAGGAACTTCTACTTACGATGGCATTTCCATCGCCTGGAGTATTGCAGAACATTTGCACCATTCACCACATCAACCCAAAACATTATTTGCCACTCATTACCATGAATTAAATGAGCTGGAAGAAAAATTACCGGGAGTAAAAAACTACCACATCACCAACAAAGAAGTTGGAAATAAAATTATCTTTTTAAGAAAACTTGCCCGTGGCGGCAGTACTCACAGCTTTGGTATTCACGTAGCCAAAATGGCCGGCTTGCCACCTTCGGTTATTGAAAGAGCCAATGAAATATTAGCACAACTGGAAGACAGGGGGCAGAAATCAGAAGTAGGGGGGCAGAACATTTCAGCCAAAATGAAAAATCTTTCGCTCCCCAAAATGCAGCTTTCCATTTTTGATGCACACAGTGAAACCTTTGAAGAAATCAGGAAATTGCTGCAAGGCATTGACATCAACCGCCTCACTCCTGTTGAAGCCTTGCTGAAGCTGCAGGAGATTAAGAACAAATTGAAATAATCACTTTGCCTTTCTTTCACGTATAACTCAACCACCACTGGTTATGTGTTGCTTTGTACCGTTTATACCATTTGCACAACGGATAAAGAATAACAACCACAGCTAACCAAATGCCATACACCACCCAAAGATTAAACCCCTTGGTCTGCGGCCGGAAAAGAAATGGCGAGTTCATATCCACTATCTGGTTAACTCCATTGCCGGAAGCAAAAAATGCGATGACACAAAAACTATGGATGATATAAAAATGCAGCACATAATAAAAGAAAGGCACCCGGCCATATACAATAAATATCTCAGCCAATTTACCTTTTACTCTTTCCACCAAAGCCAAAAACAAAATTGCCAGGCCAATGGTCATACTCAAAAACATCAGCGAAGGAGGATATTTATTTGTATTGAGAAAGGAAAGAAATGTGTACAGGCCTCCCCTGGGTTGTTCAGCCCATGTTGTGGGATCGCCATATTGATTCACAAATCTCAATGCCACAAATAAAACAGTAACGGCTAAACCCAAATAAAGCAAACGTTTTTGCCGGAGCTCCTGCGGAACATCACTTTTAAATAAACTGCCGAAACAATAACCCAGTGCCATTAGACCGCTCCACGGTAAAAAAGCATACACGATCATTACATAATGGTCTTTCCATAAAGACGGAAAAGCAAATTTTGCATGATGTACCAGGTCCCACCAGATGGCAGGCTGGCCCGCAGCATTTTCTATTTCTACATTAACGAGAAGATTATGCCCGAAGACAACGACAAGTCCATAGATTAATATGACGTAGTAAGAAAATCTCACCAACAGGCCCAAAATGATCATGCTGATCCCTATTGCCCAAATTACCTGCAGGATAATAAGATTGTAAAGCGGATTGAAGGTCCGCCCACGTGTGATGATGACCAGTTCAACCAACACCAGCCACAGCCCACGTGTCAGCAGAAATTTACTCAGTTGCGATTTTTTTTTTCTGCCCCATTAAAAAAGCAGAGGTGCCCGCCAAAAAAAAACAAAAGTAGGGGCACAAAAATGGGTGATCTACCTGGTAAAAAATAGCCAGGGTGTGGTGGTAGCCATATTGGTGGGGTCATCGGTAAAAGCTTCTTTGTGAAAAAAATCTCTTACATGATCCAGTGCCATAATCACCATTACAATGCCACGCAACAGGTTAATAGATTGAATACGGAAGCAGGTGGGTTGAGCCGGGTTCATGCAGTCAGGCTTGGTTGATGATAAAAGGTTGCGAAAAAATATGATTTGAAAACTACCTATAAACCACCGTTTTTAACAACAAGGTTTTCCACATCAGCCTGTTTATGAAAATTGTTTGTGTGCTTTGCCGGAAATAAAAACTTCTTATTTTTACTCAAATTCTAGCAACCATGATCAAGCTGAAACTAACTGCTTTGTTTTCATTTATTTTGGGTTTGGCTGTTCTCCTTCCATCCTGTAAAGAAGACGACATTTATCTTCATGAAAACATTTTTTCCAAGCAAAATATACCAATGAATGGCTCACAGGTAGTACCGCCTAATTCTTCTATTGCTACCGGCAGCCTTAATGTGGAGTATAACAGGAGAGAAAAAACTTTATCTTACACCATTCGCTGGGAAAACCTGAGCGGTGCACCCACAAGCATTGCTATTTACGGACTGGCAGATGCCGGATTCCTGGCGCCTCCTGCCCCACTCGGTCCATTTACAAACGGCATTGCACAAACCATTACCGGTTTCCCAACAACAATTACGGGCAGCTACTCCGGAACGTTATATGTAGATGGTGTTTTAATCAGGGAAACAGATCTTTTAAATGGCAAGTATTATGTGCTGATCAGAACGGCCGCTTTTCCTGCAGGACAAATTCGCGGACAAATTGATTTTAGATAAATTGGCCAAAGAACAATTTTGAAACAGCCGGTACACTACCGGCTGTTTTTTTAGTAGCTGTTCAATTTATTACTTACTCATCACTCATTATGCCTACCTCATGGGTCGTCATTCCAACCAGCTTTGCTGCACCGGAATTCATCACTC
>PSMD01000023.1:30078-30495 GCA_040289925.1 Chitinophagaceae bacterium
CCTGCCTGTATAAACCTGACTGTTTTTATATTCATCACCTGCTTATTAAAATCCATTTCGTATTCACAATTTGACTGGTAAGAGTGATTATAGACGGCAATATAGCCAAGCGCCATGCAGCACTGATCATTTTTTGGCCCCCACTCAAAAATATAATCGTGCAGCAGGGTTCGATCGAGCAGCTTTCTTTCTTCGCGGCTCATAACAATCACAGGTGAAGTTTCAATAATCGTTCCTTCAGCAATGTTTTCGTTGGTAAATACACCGCGGCCCATCCTTTTTGTATCGGCTATGTAAATGCAGGGTAAAATCATTTTTCAATTTACAATCCCTGCCTTCATTTCAACCACAAAAATCTTTAAACACAGAAAATTCGGTTTGCAGCTCACTCATCATACTTAAATTTGTTTCATGCCA
>PSMD01000023.1:30505-35748 GCA_040289925.1 Chitinophagaceae bacterium
CCGCAGAATTGGAGCCAGCAACCATAACCGAACAATTTCAAACCATCCTGGCCTCTGAAGACCGCCAGAGGCTGGGGCAGTTCCTGGATAATCAGAATATCAGTGACGTGGCAGAGCTAATTGCTGAATTTGCCGAACACGAAACGCTGATGATTAGTTGCATGTCGGTAAACAGGGCCGCAAAAGTTTTTAAAATCCTCGATCTTTCCATTCAAAAAAGAATAATACATGACCTGCCACCGGCGAAAACGGCTGCATTATTAAACGAGCTTCCTCCTGATGACCGCACGGATTTTTTGGAAGAGCTGCCAAGCAATGCGGTGAGGGAGTTGATTAAATTATTAGACCCTGACGAAAGAAAAATAACCTTGTCACTACTGGGCTACCCAGAAAACAGCATCGGCCGTTTAATGACGCCGGATTATGTATATGTGTATCCCGACAATACCATTGAAGAAGTATTTGCCACCATCCGCAAATTTGGAAAAGACAGTGAAACCATTAATGTGATTTATGTGATTAATGAACACGGAGAGTTGTTGGATGATATACGCATTCGTGATTTTATTTTAAATCCTCCGGAAAAAAAAGTGGCAGAACTAATGGATGGAAGAGTGGTGGCTTTAAATGCCTACGACGACCAGGAAACAGCCAGCGAAGTTTTTAAAATGAATAACCGGGTGGCATTACCCGTAGTTAGTAACAGTAACAAATTACTGGGCATTGTTACCATTGATGATATTTTGTGGGTAGCCGAAGAAGAATTTAGTGAGGACATGCAAAAAATGGGAGGAACCCAGGCTTTGGATCTTCCGTATTTACAAACACCCATTTTACATCATTTTAAAAAACGGGTACTGTGGCTGGTGGTTTTGTTTCTGGGTGAATTGCTGACAGCATCTGCTATGGCTTATTTTGAAGATGAAATTGCCAAGGCCGTTGTACTGGCTTTGTTTGTTCCCCTTATTATTTCCAGCGGTGGAAATAGTGGCTCGCAGGCTTCTACTCTAATCATCCAGGCCATGTCCGTTGGTGAAATTTCAGTAACCGACTGGTGGAGGGTAATGCAACGTGAAATTATTTCAGGATTGTTATTAGGCACTGTGCTGGGCATAATCGGTTTCTTTCGCATTCTTGTCTGGCATTTTCTGTTTCCAAATATTTATGGCGAACACTGGATTTTGATTGGTATTACTGTAAGTATAGCGCTAATTGGCGTTACGCTGTGGGGAACTCTTTCAGGCAGCATGCTGCCGATAATCTTAAAAAAGCTCGGTGCCGATCCTGCTGTCAGCTCTGCCCCTTTTGTAGCAACCTTGGTTGATGTTACCGGCCTGCTCATCTACTTTGGAACCGCCCTGCTTTTACTCAGAGGTATTTTGTTATAATTCGGCCGGGCAATACATCCGGCCCTTTTGTTGTTGTTTGCTCATCTGCGTTATTTTATAGATTTTCGCAATCTTAATTCTCACCAATAAATCGTATAAATATTTATGTGCGGAATTGTAGCCTATGTCGGACCTCGTGAAGCTTATCCCATTTTATTAAAAGGACTAAAACGTTTGGAATATCGCGGCTATGATAGTGCCGGTGTAGCACTGCTAAACAGCGATGGTTTAAAAGTGTATAAAAAGAAAGGAAGGGTTACTGACCTGGAAGAAGTAACAGTCGGGAAAAACCTGCACGCCAATATAGGCATTGGTCATACCCGGTGGGCCACGCATGGCGAGCCAAATGATTGCAATGCTCACCCCCATGTTTCCTATAGTGGCAAGCTGGCCATGATACACAATGGCATTATTGAAAATTATGCGCAGATAAAAGCTGAACTTTCAAAAAAAGGTTACCAGTTTACCAGCGATACTGATACGGAAGTGCTGCTGAATTTTATTGACGACATTCAAAAAAACAATGAATGCTCATTGGAAGAAGCGGTGCGTATTGCATTAAAAAGAATTACCGGCGCCTATGTAATTGTGCTTATTGACAGAGATCATCCTGATACATTGATTGCAGCAAGAAAAGGAAGTCCGCTGGTAATTGGCGTTGGCAAAGGAGAACATTTTTTAGCCAGTGATGCCTCACCGATTATTGAATACACAAAGGAAGTGGTGTATGTAAACGATTACGAGCTGGCCATTATTAAGCCTGATGAATTAATCCTGAAAAACCTCGGTAACGAAAAAATTACTCCTTACGTACAAAAGCTGGATATGGAACTGGCCGCTATTGAAAAAGGCGGTTACGACCATTTTATGCTAAAAGAAATTTTCGAGCAGCCGCAAACTATTTACGATTGTTTGCGTGGCAGGCTGGATGCGTCTGCAGGCACAATTACCATGAGCGGCATTCAGCAATATGCTGAACAAATTATGAAAGCCAACCGCATTGTGATGATTGCCTGTGGCACAAGCTGGCATGCAGGCCTGGTGGCTGAATATATTTTCGAAGAGCTATGCCGCATTAATGTAGAAGTTGAATATGCTTCTGAATTCCGCTACCGTAATCCTGTCATCAAAAAAGGTGATGTTATCATTGCCATTTCTCAAAGCGGTGAAACGGCTGATACGCTGGTGGCCATTGAAAATGCAAAATCCAAAGGGGCAATTATTTTAGGAGTGGTGAATGTGGTTGGCTCGTCCATTGCCCGTGCAAGCCATGCAGGCGCCTATACACATGCAGGCCCTGAAATTGGTGTGGCCAGCACCAAAGCATTTACAGCACAGCTAGCGGTGCTAACCATGATTGCTTTAAAAATTGCCAAAGAAAAAGGAACGGTTGATAATAAGCGATACATGCAATTGCTGAAAGATCTGTATGAGATTCCGGAAAAAGTTGCGTGGATATTAAAAAGAAAAGATGAAGTAAAAGCATTGGCAGAAAAATACAAAAATGCCCGTGATGTGCTTTACCTGGGCCGCGGCTATAATTTTCCCGTGGCGCTGGAAGGAGCGTTAAAGCTGAAAGAAATTTCTTACATACACGCCGAAGGTTATCCGGCTGCAGAAATGAAACACGGCCCTATTGCGCTGGTAGATGAAGCCTTGCCGGTGGTGTTTGTTGCCACCCGTGATACTTACCATGAAAAAGTGGTGAGCAATATGCAGGAGATAAAAGCAAGAAAAGGAAAAGTGATAGCTGTAATTACTGAAGGAGACGAACACACAAAATTGCTTTGCGATGATTATATGATAGTACCCGAAGCTGATGAAATTGTTGCTCCCATGCTCAGCGTAATTCCCTTGCAACTGCTGGCTTATTACATTGGCGTAATGAAAGGTTATGATGTTGACAAGCCAAGAAATCTTGCAAAAAGTGTTACGGTTGAATGATGCTGTTTGCTGGTTTGTTGTTGCTGGTTGCTGCAAAGGCTTGCTGAAATATCACATTTGCTTTGTACATTTCTTTTTTAATTAAATGCCCCTTTGGGGTTGGGGTTTATGAACGAAATAAAGAAAAGCCCGATAGGCTCACTCGGATACAATTTCATTCCTGCTCAATACATCCCAAAAGGAAAAGACGAATATTATTTACGCAACAAGCAAAACCGCAGCGTCATTCAATACCGGCGGCTCACCGCTTCTGAAACGGAAATACTGGTACGCAACAACAACACCAGCGATGATTGGAACAAAGTGCTAGTGAGTGATGCTTTTAATCCGCAGCTTGTAAAAAATTGTAATTTTTTCGGTTTGGTAAGAATCGGAAAGCTGGAACCGTTTTATCTCAGCTTTCATGATGTAAGAGTGCCGGTTGGCTTGTACGACAGTACCATCATCAGTTGCGATTTTGGAGACAACGTGGTTGTCAGCAACGTGAATTACATGAGTCATTACATCGTAGGCAACGAGGTGATCATTGTCAATGTAAATGAGCTGGCCACTACTTCTCATTCAAAATTTGGTAATGGTATTTTACGTGAGGGAGAAAATGAAGCCGTACGCATTTGGCTGGAAGTATGTAATGAAAATGGAGGCCGCAGTATTCTTCCATTCAACGGTATGCTGCCCGGGGATGCATATTTATGGAGCCGCTACCGGGATGATAAAAAATTGATGGACAAGTTTGTTGAATTCACCGAAAAAAAATTTGACAGGCAGCGTGGTTACTACGGAAAAATTGGCGATCGCACCGTAATGAAGAATTGCAAGATCATTAAAGACACCTGGATAGGCACTGACGCATATATTAAAGGCGCAAACAAAATCAAAAATATCACCATCAATTCTTCTCCCGAAGCCCCCTCACAAATTGGCGAAGGTTGTGAACTGGTAAACGGTATTATTGGCTATGGCTGCCGCATTTTTTATGGCGTTAAAGCAGTGCGGTTTATTCTTGCTTCTCATTCACAATTAAAATATGGTGCAAGGCTCATCAACTCATACCTTGGAAATAACTCAACCATTTCCTGTTGCGAGGTGTTAAACTCTCTCATCTTTCCTTCGCATGAGCAGCATCACAACAATTCTTTTTTATGTGCAGCACTGGTAATGGGGCAAAGCAATATTCCAGCGGGAGCTACCATCGGTTCTAACCATAACAGCCGCGGTGCAGATGGTGAATTAATTGCAGCCCGTGGATTTTGGCCGAGCCTCTGCGTAAGCTTAAAGCATAATTCAAAATTTGCCACATTTACTTTACTGGCAAAAGGAGATTATCCCTGCGAACTGAATATTCCTCTCCCATTTTCCCTGGTGAGCAATGATGTAACAAGAGACCAGCTGACCATTATGCCTGCATACTGGTTCATGTATAATATGTATGCACTGGCCCGTAATGCAGTCAAGTATGTAAACCGTGATAATCGCACTGAAAAAATTCAAACGCTTGAATTTGATTACCTGGCTCCCGACAGTGTGAATGAAATTTTTACAGCTCTTGAGCTGCTGAAAAAATTTACAGGCATTGCGTACAGTAAAGCACAGCATAAAAAATTATCTGACAAAGAAATTATGCTTGCCGGGGAAAAATTGCTGGAAGAAAAAGATGAAGCCGTAAATGCTCTGGATATTCTTGCAGAAGGTTTTGAGAACAGTCGCCGCAAAGTACTGGTACAAAAACCCCTGCAGGCTTATGGCATTTACAAAGAGCTGGTAACTTATTACGGCATGATGCAGATAATTGAATTTGTTTCTGAAAATAATATCAGCTCGTGGGAGAAATTATTAGTCACCTTACCCTTCCGTGCAAAAAGGCTTGATTGGATTAATGCAGGCGGGCAGTTGCTGCCGCAAGCGGCTATT
>PSMD01000023.1:35764-41120 GCA_040289925.1 Chitinophagaceae bacterium
CAACCTGAGAAAGCAAATTGAGCATGGCCGAATTAAAAGCTGGGATGATGTTCATAAATTTTACCAGAAGAACGGTGAAGTTTATAAAGAGCAAAAAAGGCAACATGCTTTTGCCTCACTGCTTGAGATCAATCATCTCACACAAAAAACTTTTGATAAAAAAACCTTCAGGACATTACTGGAACAAACCCTGACAACCCGTGAGTGGATGACCAAAGCCATTTATGATTCCCGTGCAAAAGATTATCACAGTGATTTCAGGCGAATGGTATATAACAGCCAGCAGGAAATGGAGAAAGTAATCGGGCAGCTGGCAGAAAACAGTTTTATCAATCAGCAAACACGGGAACTGAAAATTTTTAAAAAGAAAGTGGAGCAGATAAAAAAATCTTTCAGGCTGTAAAAACATAAACCCCTTTAGTAAAGGGGTTTATTGCAAAGCAGATAGTAATGGCAGTAGGTAATGCAAGACAATAAAAAAAATTCTTTTGCTGCATGATTTCCATCAATCTTTTACAAACTTCAAAATATTTGTGTACTGGCCGTTTGCCTCAGCTCTCAAAAAATAAATTCCTTGACTGAGATCATGTAAAGGCAGTAAAATTCTGTTTGTGCCATCCTGCACATTCTGAACCCAGATTCTTATTTCCCGTCCCATTGCATTAATTACTAATAACTTTAAAACTGTTGCTTTGCCGCTTGCGATAGTCAGCATTGCATTTTCACCGGCAGGGTTTGGAGTGATTGACACCAGGTAAATCTGCGGACTGCTGAAGATAACCGAAACTACATTGGAGAATTTCACTTGTCCGTTCTTCAAAAACACTTTTATACGATAAAGATTATTGCCTGCCGCCGGCTGCTGATCAGCGAGACTATATTGCGTAGTCTGCGCCGCTCTTACTGAACCAATCGTTTGAAAGGTTGAGTTATTTATTGAACGCTGCAGTTCAAAATAATCTGTTTCCGCACAATCTCCCACGTTCCAGCTAATAACGGCAGTATAGTTTTCTTTTTTAGCCTGGCAAGAGATGAAATAGTTGATGGGGAGAATAGCACCGTTATTTCCAATAATGAATGGCGTATTAAAACTGGAGATTGCAGAAGTTGTAACTGTATACGGATTGCTTCCTGCTATTGGAATGCCTGAAGCCATAATATTCCATGCGGAAAAATATTGGCCAATCTCTGCAGGGCTGGATGGATTAAACGATGCATTATAATCTCCACTAGAAAATTGAAAAGTGAGAGTAACACCAGTTGTTGCGGAACTATTAATTGTCCAGGTTCTATTCACCATTGCACCAAAAGGGTTTGCAATAGAAGGATTAATTCCATTTTCTACTCTCACAGAAAAATCTGTAGCTGTGCTACTATTAGAGATAGTAATGGGGTTATAAGTAATATAACCCACCGGGAAAATTTTTGTTCCTACTGTGTCTAACTTTAATAAACCACTGCCGTTTGTTTTAATGAAGCTATTAGTAGAGCCGCCGCTGACAGAGCCTGAAACCGTAAGTGTGTACGCACCAAGTTCAATATAAGAGTTACTTAAAAGATAAATATTGCCGGTTATAGATTTGGTTGCACCCAAAATAACAAGTGAACTTGATCCGATTTCTAAACCTGCAGTTGGTGTAATAATTGTTCCAGTACCTCCCAAATCAGCATTTGCACCGTTAATGATAAATTTTCCTGAAGTAGAACCATTAATTTGTGCGGAATTGATGATGCCGTTTCTAAAAGTTTTTGTTTGTGTTCCTGTAAATGAAACTGCTGCTGTTGCTTCTAATCTGCCATAAACAATTGTAGGATATGTACTACCACCAATAGGTAAACTTGGCGAAGCAGTAAATTTAAATACAGGTATAATGGAAGAACCGGCATCCGGAAAAAAAGTAGTTTGAATACCTGGAACCGTAGTTGAATTCCATTGAAAGGTGGAGTTATTTTCCCAAACGAATGAGGTCGCCGTGCTTCCATACGCAGAATTACCACCACCAACAGCACCTCCATTTCCAATTTTAATTGTTCCACCCGACTCCACCCTAACCACTGCTCCGGATGATAAGCTGAAATTATTTGAATAGTTTTCAGAACTGGTGACTAAATAAACACCGCCGGATTTAATATCCATATCATCTCCGCTGCCGTTTGCAATGGTAAACACATTAGAAGCCGGTAAGGCATTTTGAAGAATTCCTCCACTTTCAATCACCAATTGGTCTGCCGTAACTCCTGTGGTTAACGTTACCGTATGACCATTTCTGATCGTGATTGTATTTGAATTATTATCTGGTAGTACAGTAGCAGCTGCCCATGTAATATTATCGGCAGAAGATTCCCAAGTAGATAAACTGTTCCAATTCCCGCTTGCCGCAGACCTGTAATAATCAGTGCTGATAGTTGCAAAAGTTGCTGTGATGGTAATATCATCTATTGCCATTCCATGATCATTACCTGCATCATTTATATCAACCCAACGCAACATAATCGTAGAATTTTGCGCAATATTCAACCCTGTAATTGTTTGGTCAAACACAACCCGGTTTGCAGCAGCGTTGCCATCCAATGCAGCTGCCATGGAAGTAGCAATAGGGGTGACAAAATCCAGCGCTGAAAAGCTTGTATATGTTCCGCTATTCACTGAAGTGGTGGTTACAGAATATGAGAATGCTAGTGTGTCCTTATCGGGATTACCACCATTTCTCCACTGTTCACCTGTGTATTGAATTCTTAAAGATGTGATTGGCGCTGCTGAAGCATTTGAAATCAGTAGGCCGTAATAAATTGTTAGAGTTGAACCTGAGGCTAATGACCCTAAAGCTCTGTCTGTTGCTGATGTAGTTCCGAAATTATAAAGATTCCCTGTTGAACTACTACCATTTGCCGCAACCAATCCATTCGCTGCTAAATTATTACTTGAAGCATACCAATAAGGGATAGTACTATTATCTAGCCAGCTAACATTACCCGATGTTGGAAGTGTTGGTGAATCGAAATTTTGAGTATAAGACGGGCTGCCCGTAGTCAAAACGGCACTTTGAGAAAACCCAGTGAGTGATATAAAGACAAGTATAATAGGTAACAGCCTTTTCATCCAATAATAATTTAGAATCTCAGGAAAGGGGGTATGAAAAGGTTTTCAAAGGAAGGAACAATTGGCAATATAAACCAAAGCTGTTAATCTTTTACAAGGCGCAATTATTCCGTGGAAAAAAAATCCCGACGGGAACCCGCCGGGACTCTTCTTGCAAGAAGTATAGTACAATGATTACTTCTTCATAGTTTTATCAGTTGACATTTTGCTGGTAGTATCCATTTTAGTGGTTGTATCTGCCGGCATTGTGTTCATGTGGGTAGTTGTGTCAACTGTGTTAGTGTTGCTGTCAGTAGTGTTGGTTTCTTTGCTCACAGTGTTGTTGTTGCAAGCTGCCATTACACCAGCGATTGCGAAAATTGCGAATAATTTTTTCATTGTACTTGTTTTTAAGTTTAAGAATCGGCCGCAAAGCTAATAGATGAACTGAAAAAAGCAAATATTCTTTTATGTTTTTTCTGCTTATTTCTTCCTGAAAAATAAACGCACCGGTACTCCTAAAAAATTGAAATGCTCTCTCAATTGATTTTCAAGGTAGTTTTTGTAAGGTTGCTTGATATCATCCGGGAAATTGCAGAAGAACGCAAAAGACGGCACTGCCGTAGGCAACTGCGTAATGTATTTGATCTTTATCGGGTGCCCTCTCACCACTGGCGGATGATAAGCCTGGATGGCCTGCAGGATCACCTCATTCAATTCAGAGGTATTGATCTTCTTTTTTCGATTATCATAGACTTCTAGTGCTTTCTCAATTACTTTAAAAATCCTTGTTTTTTGTTTGGCCGAAATAAAAATAATGGGCACGTCATTAAACGGTGCCAGCCTTTTTTTCAAATCCTTTTCATAATCTCTTGCCGTATTGGTTCGCTTTTCTACCAAATCCCATTTGTTTACTAGCACCACCAATCCCTTTCCTTTACGGGCGGCTAAACTGTAAATGCTTAAATCCTGTGCAGTAATCCCTTTTTCAGCATCCAGCAACAGCAGGCAAACGTCGGCTTCGTCAATGGCTTTAATGGCGCGGATGACGGAATAAAATTCCAGGTCTTCATGCACTTTTGTTTTTCGGCGTATACCGGCTGTATCAATCAGTATAAATTCTTTTTGATAGAGTTTATAGTGAGTATGAATGGTATCTCTTGTAGTACCTGCAATATCACTCACAATGGTTCTCTCCTCACCCACCAGGGCGTTTAGTAAAGATGACTTGCCTACATTCGGCTGTCCAATAATGGCAAACCGTGGCAATTCGCTTTCCTTTTCCGTTGCCTCCGAACTTTCAGGTGTAATGAGGTGGGTCACATCATCCAGCACTTCACCGGTACCGCTGCCTGTAGCAGATGAAATGAAGAATATTTTTTCAAAACCCAGGCTGTAAAATTCATTGGCTTCAAGCTGCCGCTCATGATTATCCACTTTATTGACCACCAAAAAAACAGGTTTGGTGCTGCGGCGTAAAATATCGGCCATTGCATCATCCAGGTCAGTGATGCCGGTAGCAGCATCCGTCATAAAAATGATTGCATTGGCTTCGTCTACAGCAATTTTTACCTGCTTGCGAATTTCTCTTTCAAATACATCTTCGCTGTCTGGCACAAAACCCCCGGTATCAATAACGTTGAAGCTTTTCCCATTCCACTCGGCCACGCCATACTGCCTGTCACGGGTTACTCCGCTAAGGTCATGCACAATGGCCTTGCGCTGTTCCATTAAGCGATTAAAGAAAGTGCTTTTCCCAACATTCGGCCTTCCTACTATGGCAACTGTAAAACCCATATATGATTTTTAATTTTCGATTTCAGATTGCAGATTCAGCTATCCAATTACAATGGCTTTAATATCCAAACTCCTTTAAATAAATTACGTTGTCTCTCCAGTGTGCTCTCACTTTCACAAACAACTCCAAAAAAATTTTTTGCTGCAAAAACTTTTCAATCTCTTCTCTTGCTTCTGTTCCCAGTCTTTTGATCATTTTCCCGCCATCGCCAATGATAATGGCTTTCTGGCTTTCCCTCTGCACAATAATTTCTGCTCTTATTTTTATTAAAGAAGATTTTTGTTTGAACTCCTGCACCAACACGGTTGTTTGGTAAGGAATTTCTTCTTCAAACAAGGCATAGATCCGCTCACGTATAAGCTCGGCAACAAAAAATTTTTCGGTAAGGTCACTGATCTCATCTCCCTCATAAAAAGGTTCCCCTTCCGGCAACCACTCCAAAATGGTTTTTATTAATTCATCCCGATAGATACCATTCA
>PSMD01000023.1:41130-41893 GCA_040289925.1 Chitinophagaceae bacterium
TGCCGACAAAGCCAGCACTTTCTTTGCATAAGGCTTGGCAGAAAAAAATTGTTCAGCCTCCGTAATCTTTTCTGGTGAAGATGTGTCGGTTTTATTGATGACAAGTAATGCCGGCACTTTCAGGTTGAGCGAAGAAAATATTTTATCAGCCTCCTGCCAGCCATCGTTAATATCCACCAGCAAAATGGCAAGGTCAGCATCCTCTAAAGAATTTTTTACAGCCTGCATCATTTTTTCGTGCAGCTTGTATTTGGGTTCAATAATGCCGGGTGTATCAGAAAAAATGATCTGATAATCGTCTTCGGTTAAAATGCCCTTAATGCGGTGCCGGGTAGTTTGCACTTTGGGCGAAACAATCGCCAGCTTCTCACCCATCAGCAGGTTGAGCAGAGTGCTTTTGCCGGCATTAGGTCTGCCAAAAATATTTACGAAACCAACTTTCATGCGTTAAGCGGGGGCAGGCTCAAGCTACAAGAAGAGAGAGCTAATCAATCCTTGCCAGTTGAACCTGCAACTGTTTAGGAAAATAAAAAGCCAAACCGGGGTTTGGCCATTTGTTGCGAAGGGAAGATTCGAACTTCCGACCTTCGGGTTATGAGCCCGACGAGCTACCACTGCTCTACTTCGCGATGTGGAGCGCAAAGGTAACCGGATAACGTTTATGAACCAAACAAAAATTGTTTTAATAACATGTTACGCATGCTTGCAAAAAACCCTTCCATTGGATGGGTTGTAGTTTGTTTTTTTTAGCTATTAGCTTTTT
>PSMD01000077.1:0-6219 GCA_040289925.1 Chitinophagaceae bacterium
CTTAAGTTTAATGGCTTCTGTCAAAGAAAAACACATGGTTGTAAAATAATCATCGTTATCAAACATAATTTCTGAATGAACATTTGCAATGTCTAAGCTCCGCCCTTTTATAATGGATTTACCATTTAACATTTCGTCATCATCAACAAAACTTGTAATCACCGTTACTGTGTAACCAAGTAAGTTTTCAGAATCGGACTTAATTAATGAAGATAGTTCTTCGGCAAGCACATTAATCTGATTAATAAGCTTTATTGCCTCGATTTGATTTTGTGTCATTTTGTTTTTGTTTTTTGGTGATTAAATTGTTTATACAAATGTATAAACGAGTATAGAAAATATAAAATAGTTTTACTGATTTTTAGAAAACTTTAACATTTGCGTAAAAATACGCTAAATAAAAAACCCCTCCTGGAAAGGAGAGGCGGCACCAAAAAACAAAACCACATTTGTTATGCAAATTTACGACTCATCTGTGCTTATAATACCTTTTTCTGATAAAAATATTTGCCGCACATTTGCTGGTTCTTTAATCTTATAATTAGGGCGATTAATAGAATATAACCTCCTTTTATCAATACGACTTATATCTACCATATCGTGCTGATTACCGCCCAATACATGATAGGCAAATTTATCTTCACCTACATATAAGCCAACATGCCCACCACCATTTCTCATAAATACCAATACATAACCCAGTTTTGCAAGTTTAACCGGAGTGCCAAACGACGCCCAGTTTAAGGCAAGAAGTGGATATTTAGGAGGCTCATAACCCGAACGCTTCGCAACAACTGCCATGAATAAACCACACCATGGTATAGAATCGTGCTTGTAAACTTCGGCAGTTTCGCCTCCTAATTCCTTTGCCCATCCCAGTATAATAGGATTGTCTAAATCACCCTTAAATTCTTGTGTCCCGAAATGCCTTAACGCTTCCAATAACATTTTAGGAGCGGGCTCATTTTTTAACCATTTATACTGGGAAGGTAAATCTTCAATTGGCATTCTTATTTTTTTTTCACTTAATTAAAAAAACCGCAACAATACCCAAAAAACCACCAGCCGCTGCCCACTTCACCTTCCGCTTATATTTTCTCACTTCCTTTTTCAGTGAAGTTATAATGGCCTCCTGGTCACTTCGTATGCTAACCAGCGTTGCAATTTGACTTTTCAAATTGTTTATTTCCGATTCATCAATATTAATTCTTCTTTTGGCAGCCACTAACTGTTCTTGCAAGTTGTCAATTTGCGCTTGCAGGTTATCCAACTCATTTTGCTTAACGTTCAATATTTTTTGCAAAACATCTTTTTGTTCAGCAGCCGCGTAAAGATTAATAACCGTTGTTCTCGGAAGGCAAATCTCCGTATTTTCTTTGTATTGCGCTTCGCAAACTGTCGTTAGAAAGATTGCGCACATTAATAGGTATTTTTTCATATTCAGTTTTTAAGCTCTGTAATCTTTTTTGAATCGCTTCATTTTGTGAACGTAGGTTCTCATTTTCTTTTTGCAACCTCTCCATTAATAACGTATTTTCTGCTTTCCAGTTTTCCAGCAAAACTTCTTGCCGTTGCTTTTCTTTAAGTAAACTATCCTTATAAGCTATAACTTTTTCATATTTTGCCACCTCTGCATTTTCTTTTGGCTTATGAAAAACCAAAAACAATAAAATGATAATCACAATTGCTAAAAAAGCAATAACAATATTCTTAAATGTTATATACCGGTTCATTCTAAATCTTTATTGTTAACTATTTTGTTTTCTTCTTTATTATCCATTCTCACCTCTGCAGTCACGTTTTGGTTTTCTACATTCTGTTGCACATAAGTATCAGGCGTTTCAGCTCCCGCAAGTTTCGCCTTCGCCCTTAAGATAACCGCCTGCCCAAATTGAGAAACTGCCACCAATCCAAGCCCCCCAATCACAATATAAAATTGACTGTCTACCATCTTATCAAAAATATTTAAGAGGGCTAATATCACCTTCTCGTTCCTTTCATGTTTTATATATGAATGAAGTTGAACAGGAAAAAAAATACACAACAAAATAAATAAAACTGAGATTATCAGCACAACAAAACGGCGCATGGAAACTTCGCCACTATCACTTAAAAGGAGTTTAAAAAATCCACGTTTCCCTTCACAATTTTTCATAGTATTCTTTAATTCGCTGATGAATTGTAAACTTTAAAAGTATTATCAGTCCCACATCTCCTAAAAGGTAGGCAATCGTTACCAAAAAATACCAAAAATTACCAAAAGAATAAATACCCCTAAATGCGGTTATGATTGTTGCCACAGTCAAGAGAATATACGAAGCCGAAATGCACATTACATACCAACGGATTTTGTTATAAAAAGCCTTTTTGTTTTTCGGCACATAAAAAATGAAAATAAATAATGCCAATCCAAACATAACGCCCCCATGTGTAACGGCAAATAACATGAATAATTCGAGTGGAGTTATCACAATCATAATTCCCTACCTTTCTTAACTGAAGCTAATGCCAACTCAATTTGCATTTTTATATTATCCATTTGCAGTCCAACCAACCGTTCAATGTTTTCGATATCCTGTCTTGTTGCCATCTTGCCTTCAATTTCTTTTAAGGTAGTGTTGAACTTTAATTCTCTTTTTTCTAATTCGTTTTCAAATTTCCCTTCCATTTCCTTTTGAATAGTTGATAGCTTAGCATTAAACATCGCTTCGGTTTTGCCAAGTTTAGTGGCAATATATAATTGCAAAACGCCAATAGCCAATCCTAATATCATGGAAGCGATTGTTAACCCTTTTGTTAGGCTATCTAAATTAACGGCACGCTCTTCTATCCTTTGTGCCCACAACGAAAAAGAAAACCACGTTATCAGCAAAAAAACGAATGCCAGCTTTAATAATTCTGTTGTCTTCATAATGACTTCTACTTAAAAAAAATCCAAAAGATAAAGAGCCGCATTAAATGCGGCCCTCGCTTATATTGTAAGGTCAAAAACATTCAAAAATACCTTCAGGTGTTGGAAACGGCTCGGGCAAATCCGCTTGTGAAAACTTCACTACAACATCCCACACAACCTCATCTGTTAAGTTTTCGCTTATTGGACTTTTCGGCACAATGCTAACGGTATTTGTGCTCATGTGTGTTTTCGTTTCCGTGCGGTATGCAATCAGCAAGTTGCGGTTTCTTTTTAAGCTATTATAAAACCCTGCATTATCATTATAATTCGGGTCTTTAAAGGCTACTTCAAAATTATAACCTGTAATTTTTGATTGCTGGTCACCATAGCCTGTGCCTTCCACCGGCTCGCCCCCATTACATGACCCCAAAACTTCGGGTATAATGATAATATCTCTATTAATAATTCCATTGCGCCACTCTTGCGGATTGGAAGGGTCTGTAAATGCAAATGTTTTTTTTATGAAAGCAACACTCCTAACCCTTCCATGTTCGGGAGTGGTGCATTCGTTACAAATGTGCAGCGGTAAATCATCATCACAACTGCCACCATAATAACCATAATAAATTAAATGACTCATGAGTTTAGTTTTTTTTAACATTCGTTACAAATGTGCAGCGGTAAATCATCACCACAACTGCCACCATAATAAATTAAATGACTCATGAGTTTCGTTTTTTTTAAATTTCATTATAAATTCGGTTAAAGCACTTTCTATCAAATGTGCTTTCTATTGTGTAGTTTATTGCCATTAAGGCGTGTTCTGGTTTTACAAAATAGGGCACATTCCTGTACTCCATATTGAAAACCAGCTTATTATTCAAGATAACTTCGCTAATGTAATATTCTAACCTAATGCCGTTAGATGAACTCGCCGCTTCGGGAAGCCTGGTTTGTATGTAAAGAGCCAGCTCGTCAGGTTCAACCTTCGTTACATTACGTTTCAAAAATACAACCAACCGCATGGTATATATATTCTTAATTTTTCCTTTACTATCACCATAACCAAGCTTTGATTCCCTTCCCACCGTAAAATTATTGACTTTGTGGTAAGTAATGATACTATCTATATCATCAGCTCCTAAATATTTACCCTTGCCTTTTTTGTCAAATGCAACCGGGAAAATTTGGTCTGTATCATTTTTTTGTGCATTGATTGCTAATTCAAAAACTTTATATTTTTTAAATTCAGCAACTTCATCAAATGCACTTCTTAAAGCTTCATTAATCGGTTGTATAAAGTCTCTTATACCTATCATGACAAATTATTGATAAGATTGTTTATAATCTCGTTTATCCTTTCATTTACCATTGCATTTTCCGATTCTGTTAACTCCTTAATTTTCTTCTTAAAATGACTTTCGGCAAATACGACCTTAAGAAGAGAGGTTATATTTTTGGGGCTACCTTTTTTTGCGCCTTTTTTCCCGCCTCCCTTTGTGCTTTCCTTTGTGCTTTTCTTTTCACTTGTCTTTACAGTTGCCTTTACACTCTTTTTTGCGCTTGTCTTTACAGTTGCTTTTGTGGTTTTCTTTTCGGTTGTCTTTTTTGTTTGCTTTTCGGTTTTCTTTTCGCTTCCACTTTCGCTTACATTCGCACTTGCGTTGCCCCCATCATCTACAAAACCAACTCCCCAGCCCTTCTCAGTAGGGAAAACTCCCCAGCTATTGCTTAATTTTCTTGTGAATACTAAAATAACATTCGGGTCTGTACCTAACTTATTTTTTTCTCTCCTTT
Source organism: Chitinophagaceae bacterium (assembly GCA_040289925.1). GTDB lineage: Bacteria > Bacteroidota > Bacteroidia > Chitinophagales > Chitinophagaceae > VBAU01. Next base: position 4,691 of record PSMD01000077.1, read on the forward strand.
TTAAATAAGTGCTATCATAACTGCCTATTTTACTGCCGTCCGAAGCCAGCCCTTTTTCATGTATCCTATAGGCCATCTCACCGCTTAATTCCGCCACAACAGGTCGCAACCACAATTCGGTATTCTCCAAAATTGCAGTAATGCCTTCCATGTCGCTTTTGAATTTTTCGAGATTTAATTTAATTACGGAAGCCATGACACACGATTTGGGTTATTATTGCAAAAGATACAACAATCCCTTTCATCTAATCCCATCCCATCCACAACCGTTTGCAATATCTTTTCATATTCAATTTGATAATTATCACGCAAAGCTTCCAAAGTCGGACGGTCAATTGTTGTGAAAAAATTTAATCGACTGCTTGCCAACGCTTGTATTGTAATTTGATTACCCAATAAAAATAACCATGCCGCTGCAAATAATTGTTTATTCCAACAAACGAATGCGGCGTGGTCACAATAAACATAACCGGTTAATCCAACTCCAAAAGTGTTTTCAACATTTGTTTCATAATCACCATCAAATCTCGCCCCTTCAATAACAGGGTAACTGTCGGCACATACACTTCTTATCGCCGCCACAAAGTCTTCACGTTTATTATTGACACTATAAACTGCATTTACGCCTTTCATATCAAAACCAATAAACAGTCTTTTTGCAATAAAGGATTGCCCGATAACAAAACTGTTAAGTCCATTTCCAAATGCAACTTCTTTTTGCGATAAAACATAACCCTGTTCATCTATTATATAAAGCGTTGTTGTGCCCTCATTTTTGGCAATTAAAAATACAGTACCTACAAAAAAAGATTGCATCGTATAATATCCGTAATCAAAAGTTAGCAAAAGACCGCATTTGCCAGTTAGCGACATTGCGTTGCCTTCAATGGGCATGAAAAAATAATTGCCACGATTTGTGTTTATACGATATTTTGCCCGCATTTTTGCTATCAAATCAGCATAGATTCTTTTACTGGCTATTTTTTGTATATCTTCCCACGTCCCGATGGCATCCTCTTCTTCCTCTTCTGAAATTTTATCTAACAATTCGGTTGTAACTCCCGCCAGCGAATTAATATATAACCCGCTTTCGGGCTCATCATTACCGTTTTTCTTAAGCCCAATATAATTAATAAGGCAGTCCATAATTGCGGCGTAAAATTTAAGGAAAAAGAGGCACATAATTGTGCCCCTTATCCATTTGTGTTATTTAGACAATATTTAAGCATTATTGGTTACTCTGTAAATAAGCGTGCCATTGCTTCCATCGAGTGGGTCACCAGTTGAATAAGCATTGGTTGGCTGAACCCACAAGTTGAAACGTTTTGAAAGGATTACTTGCCATCCACGATTTACCGTTGTTGGAATGCCGTTTAAGTCAACTTCTGTCGGGCAGTCAATATAGCGCATTTGAATATCAATTGCCAAATCATTAAGGCACTCAGCCATGTCAACACAATTAAATTCAGCAACCGGGAAAGGTACATTAAAGAACACGCTATTGCCTTTTTGACCTGCAAAATTTCCAA
>PSMD01000077.1:6260-6638 GCA_040289925.1 Chitinophagaceae bacterium
CTACCTTTTGCAAAAACTCCAAAGGTATTTAATCCCCATTGCTCCTGTGTTGTGCGGTCGTACATAAACTGAGGAATGCCAAAACGGCTCGCATCAACTCCAGCCGCACTACAACATTGCGCAATTCTTGCCATGTCGTAATTAGCCATCAATCCACCACCAACCAAACAAGGCTCATCACAAATTTCGTTATCACGTATATCAGCTAACAATTTAATGATACCAGCATCCAATTCTAAATTCGCACCCGTTGGTTTAATATTAATTGTTGTGGGACTGGCACTTCCGGTTACAATGTTTTTTCCAAACTTTGTAGCCATCAAATTTACGAGAGCCGTATTTACAGACTTCAACAGAATATTTGCATGTTCAACAAAA
>PSMD01000002.1:0-33902 GCA_040289925.1 Chitinophagaceae bacterium
TTCGTAACCTGATTCAAACAATACTTCAGCCTCTTCGAGTCCATAATGTTTTTTGTTACGTTCTGTAAAAATTAAAGCATCGTTATACAAATCAATCTCCTGCTGTTGAAAGGTTGCATAGTAAACACCAAGTCCATATAAAATAAATGCTTTCTCAAATTCCTTTTTACGATTATAAACGAGTTCAAAAAAATTATTAATGTGACTGTAAACTTTTTCTAAGATTTTTTCAACGACTTGTTTTTCTTCTCGAGTTTGCGGAAAATAAACTTCGTGTGAAGTTTCTTTTACCTCGCTAATTCAATTTTCCTTTTGAAATGAGATCAAACTAAAAGAAATAGATAAAAGGGCAATGCCTGGTAAGGTTTAGGTCATAATGGTTAAGTTTTAAAGTTAACAATAAGTATCTGATGATATAAATATATGAATTTTCGCAACTAACCGTATTTGACTATATAGAAATTCTTTTACTCTGCCAATTTTATCCCTGAGTGAAATATCTTAGAGATGAAATTGGAATAAAAAAATTTGGCAAACGGCTAAAAGAGCTTCGCTTACAAAAAAACTTCACTCAAGAACAATTAGCATGGGAGGCTGGTATTAAGCCTATGCATGTAAGTAAAATAGAACGAGGCATTATCAACAAAAGCCTCAGCCATATTCTTGCATTGGCTAAAGCCCTCAAAATACAACCTTCAGAATTTTTTGAATAATTATCAACATTCATTTTTTCTTATGATTAAGGATAAAGCTGTTTAGCTAAATTGCAGCATTACATGGACAAATTCATTGTTTCAGCAAGAAAATACCGGCCGCAAATTTTTGATACCGTTGTGGGGCAATCTCACATCACCACTACATTAAAAAATGCTATCAGGCACAACCAGCTTGCTCATGCGTTTTTATTTTGCGGTCCCCGGGGTGTGGGTAAAACCACCTGCGCCAGGATTCTTGCCAAAACAATTAATTGCGAAAACCAAACACCAGAAGGCGAAGCCTGCAACAAATGCCGCTCTTGTGTATCGTTCAACGAAGGCACTTCTTTGAATATTCATGAACTGGATGCCGCCAGCAATAACTCCGTTGATGATATCAGGACCCTGGTTGACCAGGTGCGTTTTGCTCCGCAGGTCGGCAAATACAAAGTGTATATTATTGACGAGGTACACATGCTCAGCTCATCAGCCTTCAATGCTTTTTTAAAAACGCTGGAAGAACCACCACCTTATGCAATCTTCATCCTGGCTACAACAGAGAAACATAAAATCCTGCCCACCATTCTGAGTCGCTGCCAAATTTTTGATTTTAAGCGCATCACTTTAAAAGACACCGTTGATCATTTGCAGGAGATCTGCAAAAAAGAAAATATCAAAGCAGAAAAAACTGCATTGCAACTGATAGCACAAAAAAGCGAAGGCTGCATGAGAGATGCCCTGAGCATTTTGGATAAGATTGTCAGCTTTACAAATGGTGAAGTAAATTATCATAACACACTTGAGCACCTCAATATTTTAGATGCAGATTATTATTTTAAGCTGATTGACTGCATGCAGCAGCAAGACCTGGCAGGCGCCATGTTGCTGTATGATGACATTAATAAAAAAGGCTTTGAAGGAGATATGGTGCTGAATGGATTTGCTGAATTTATACGCAACCTGCTGGTGTGTAAAGATGAAAGAGTGGCGGGTTTGCTGGAAGCTGTTGAAAGCTTTAAGGAAAAGTATATGGCTGCTGCTAAAAAACTTTCCGGTGCTTATCTCATTAGTGCACTTAATATTATTAACGAGGCGGAAATTAACTACAAAGCTGCCCGCAATAAACGGTTACACGTTGAACTGGCCATTATTAAGCTTTGCTATTTGCAGCAGGCCATAGAGCTAACAACAGAAAACGGAAGTAAAAAAAAACTGATTGAATCTGCAAAGCCTGTAGCCTTTAAACAAATTGCTCCCATTGGCGACACTTCAGTTTCTAAGAATCAAAAAAACACTTCGGCAAAAAATCAGCCATCAAATGAAGCAAAGCTGGTTATTGAAACCCGTCTTCCGCAATTAAAGGCAGAAAGCAATCAGCAGCCAAACCCGGCACCAAAACCAAATGAAACAAATGATGCCATAGCCAAAGCTAATCAGCCCCGCCTGGCAGCTTTGGATAAAATTCGCAAGCAAGTGCAGGGAAATGGTTCAAATGGAAATGGTAAAATGAGCAAGCCTATTGTTGCTGAAGAATTGCAGGCGGCATGGAATGAATTCACCAACATTCTTAAAAAACAAAAAAATTCTGCTTGGCAGGCATTTGAGCTGGCCACACTCAGCGTAACAGATGCCAGTAATTTTATTGCTCTTGTATCTGACAATATTCAGCTGCGCTTTATTGAGCAGCAGGGCCTGAAGGTTTCTGAGTTCTTAAGACAAAAATTAGAGAATAGCCATCTTCAGTTTTTAATTGTGATGCGGGAAAACAAACAACCGCAAACAACCGAAACAACACTTACTGCCCGTGAGCAATACCAAAAAATTGTAGAGCAATACCCGCTTGTAAAAGAATTAAAAGAAAAATTGCGGCTGGAACTGGATTACTAAATCTCAAGAAAAACAAGACGGTTATGTGCGAATGTGCTTGCGCAAATCTGCAGCAGCATTTTAACCAAAATCCTATTGAGCATTTTGCCTTAATTTCGGCCCAAAATTTAGCAACATGGCCGAAGTGATATTAATGCCCAGACTGAGTGATACTATGACGGAAGGTGTGATTGCAGCATGGCATAAAAAAGTTGGTGACCCTGTAAAAAAAGGTGAACTGCTGGCCGAGGTGGAAACCGACAAAGCCACCATGGAACTGGAAAGCTATAAAGACGGAACACTTTTACATATTGGCGCCGAAAAAGGAAGCAAGCTGCAGGTAAACGATTTGCTTGCCATCATCGGCCAGCCCGACGAAGACATTTCAGGATTAATAAAAAATCAGCAGCCTTCACAGGCAAAAGCAGATAGCAGCAAAAAAGAACAAGCTGCAAACGCCAAACAACAAACACCAAACAATCAACCACAAACAACAACACTCCAAAGGGATATTTCAAAAATGGATGAAGTTGTATTAATGCCCAGGCTGAGTGATACAATGACAGAAGGTATAATTGCTTCCTGGCACAAAAATGTTGGTGATGCAGTGAAAAAAGGTGAAGTGCTGGCAGAGATTGAAACAGACAAAGCCACCATGGAGCTGGAGAGTTATAAAAACGGAACACTTCTTTACATAGGGGCAAAAGAGGGGGAAAAAATTGCTGTAAACGATTTGCTTTGCATTATTGGTGAAAAAGGAAAAGTGGATGTGGATGCAATTGTTGCCGCAGTAAAATCAAGCGGAAAACAAGAACCGGCAGGTAGCAACCAGGAGACTGCAACGAATAGCTGGGAACCAGCAACCAGTAACCTGCAACAAAAAAGTTCAGGTGAAAATGGAAGAATAAAAGCTTCTCCTCTTGCAAAAAAATTAGCCGTTGAAAAAGGAATTGACCTGCGCAAAGTACAGGGCACCGGTGATGGTGGCAGAATTACCAAGCAGGATATTGATAATTATAAAGAGACTGCAGTTGACAAGCCCCAGGCTACAGAAAGAACACAAACTGCGCAAATTCCTTCCATTCCGGCAGGTAAAGAGAGCTTTGAAGAAATTCCTGTTTCTCAAATGAGAAAAGTAATTGCAAAGCGACTGGCTGAAAGCAAATTCTCTGCACCTCATTTTTATTTAACCATGGCTATTGACATGGACAAAGCTGTTGAAAGCCGTGGAAAGCTGAATGAGGTAAGTACTGTAAAAATTTCTTTCAATGACATGGTGATTAAAGCCTGCGCTATTGCATTAAAACAACATCCGGCTGTAAACAGCAGTTGGCTGGGAGAAAAAATTCGCCGCAATCATCATGTACACGTTGGCGTAGCGGTGGCTGTGGAAGAAGGATTACTGGTTCCAGTTGTAAAGTTTGCCGACTCAAAATCGCTTTCACAAATAGCTGCAGAAATAAAAGAGTTTGTACAAAAAGCAAAAGATAAAAAACTGCAACCTTCAGATTGGGAAGGCAATACTTTCACCATTTCCAACCTCGGTATGTTTGGCATTGAAGAATTCACCGGCATTATCAACCCACCCGATGCTTGTTTGCTTGCCGTGGGAGCTATTCAGCAAATACCTGTTGTAAAAGATGGCCAAATAAAAATTGGCAACATCATGAAAGTGACTATGAGTTGCGATCACCGGGTAGTGGATGGTGCCACCGGTTCTGCATTTTTGCAAACATTAAAAGGACTGCTTGAAGAACCACTGAGGATGCTTGTGTAAAACTCAAGCTCAATTCAAATAAATACAGACAGTAAAGTAGCTGGCAGTTTAGCAGTTAAAATTTGCTTTACTTACCTCACCCTTCTAGGTGAACACAGAATACAATCATGCGGGATCTGATGCGGTCAAGCACACTTGAGTAAATGAGATTTTTATCACGGTTGTGCACATTCCTTAAACCATTGCTGATTTTTATTTCAGGCGAAAGAATAAAGCTTTGATAATAAAAATTGAAGCCGATGCCAGCCTCAATGCCGTAATCAAATTTTTGAATCTTTACTAAATCCTCCGCCTTTTTTGCACGGGCATTACTGGCCAGGTCAAGATCTGCTTTTACACCACCTAGCATATACACACGAAAGTTGCCAATGCGGTCACTGAAAAATTTTATCTGGATAGGAAAGCTTGTTATGATAGACTCTAGTTTTTTTGTTACCGAGTCAGTTTCCTCGTAAGGATCTTTATATTTTAACTTGTAAAACAAATTTCTTTCTGCAAAAATTAATTGCGGGTTAAATCGCAATTCAAATCGGGGCGATAAACGGCCTGTCGCCAATAATCCCAACTGAAATCCGCCGTTGTTGGTAGGTTCAGCTACATACGCACTGTCATCTTCAAAAAAACGGGTATGGTGTTCTGTTTGAAAACGGGAAAGATTGAGGCCTAAAGTAATTCCAAAATAATAGGGTTTGCTGTCATGGTCGGGCAAATAAATTTCACGTTCTCTTTGTGCATACAAATAAGAAGTTGAAACAACTACAGCCAATACAATAGCCAGGCTCAGCTTACTAACTTTTTTCCGGTGTATATTGAACATATTCCTGCGCTTAGTGGTTTAAAAACCGTGTCAGCATAGCCAACACGTTTCAAAATTTCAACAAAAGCCTGGCGTTCGGGAAACAATTGCACTGATTGGTTTAAATACTGATAAGCTTTTTTGTTTTGGGAAAACCATCGGGCAACTTCCGGGGCAACAATGCTCATATATAAATTATACAAGTTGCGGAAAAGCTTAAAACGGGGTTTTGAAAATTCAAGAATAACCAGGCGGCCACCCGGCTTTAAAACACGAAGCATTTCTTTTAATCCGTTCTCAAGGTTTTCAAAATTCCTCACGCCAAACGCCACCATTACCGCATCAAACGAATTTTGAGGAAATTTTATTGTCTCACTATCACCGCTTTGCAGCTCTATAAAGAGAGCAAGCCCTTCTTTTTCAACCTTTTTTCTGCCAACCTCCAGCATCTCCTGAGAAATATCAATGCCAATAATTTTTTGAGGTCTTAACAGTTTACATGCAAGAATGGCCATATCTGCCGTTCCTGTAGCCACATCCAAAATAATTTGTGGCTGATCTTTCTTTAATAACCGGATTGCTTTTTTTCTCCACTTCACATCTATGCCGGCAGAAAGAACACGGTTCATTAAGTCGTACCGGGGAGCAATTTTGTCAAACATTTCAGCCACCTGCTCTTTTTTTCCTTTTGAAGAATCATCAAAAGGCTTCAGCTTGTCATGAGGTAAGTTTTCTGCCATGGGCAGCGAAGGTAAGAAGGGATGGCTACCTGTAGAAGTAATAACTGCACTCCATACCTGCTTGCTGCTTATTCCTTGTTCCTTAAATTCGCTCCGCATGCGAATTATAGAAGCCAAATATGTTACCAGCAGCCCCTCGGTAGAAAAATGCCCGAAAGCTGATAACCCGGAATATGCATTTATTGGCCGGAGCAATGTGGGCAAATCTTCTTTAATTAATGTGCTCGCCGGGCAAAATCATTTAGCAAAAACATCGGCTACACCTGGAAAAACACAGCTCATTAATCATTTCACCATTGTTTCGGTTAGCGGCAAACAAAAAAAACAAAACTGGTGGCTGGTTGATTTACCTGGCTATGGCTATGCTAAAATTTCTCAAAAGCAACGAAAGACCTGGGAAAAAATGATTGAAGATTATTTGAGAAAAAGACCCACGCTGGTAAATGTATTTGTGCTGATTGACAGCCGGCATGAACCCCAGGCAAACGATCTGGAATTTATTAACAACCTCGGCCAATGGCAAATACCATTTGTAATTGTATTTACCAAAGCGGATAAAAATAAACCCGGAGCCACAAAAAGAAATGTTGATCTGTTTATTGGCAAAATGAAAGAAAGCTGGGAAGAAATTCCACCCTATTTTGTTAGCTCGGCTATTACACGGCAGGGTTACGAAGACATTTTAAATTTTATTGAAATAACCAACGACAGGTTGGTACAATAACCACTTTGTGGTATCAGACGTTTAAAGATATTGACTTATATTGCAGTCCCAAGGCTTAGTTATGAAAGGAATATTAACCGAACGAAACATTATTGTAGTGTTATTTGTACTGGTAATGATCACTTTTTCTCTTGCCCAAAAAGAAACACAGAAAATGGAAAAGCTTTATTACGGTGTAACAAGCAAAGCTGGTTCTATCCTCGCTTCTACCACTGCGTCTCACTCCTCCTCCGTTATCAACAACTGAATACTGCTGTCCGGGTATTTTCTTTTTTGCTGTTGATGGTAGATTTGAGATAAAAAAATGAGATTCTTCTTTTTTGTCTTCCTTCTTTTGCCTGCCTGTAACTTGTTTAGCCAATCGGCAACCGATACCCATACCCTTAACTCAGCTCAACAAATTGATACAAGCAGAATAGTAAAGCCATCCAATGAAACAATAACTATTCGTGAAAGAGACGAAGAAAAAATGGAGCAAAACCTGCAGCAATTTGTAAAGCTGCAGAAGGAAAGAGAACAAAAGCAAAAACGTCAGGCTTACATTCGCATTGGGTTGGGCGTATTGCTTCTGGTAGTATTAATAGTAGGCCTTACCCGTAAAAAGAAAAAGTAAGTTTAGTTTACGATCTTATTGGCGCAACTACTGCTGGCAAATGCTTCTGGTTTTGCTTTAAACGCAAAGCCCATTCCCAAAATATAACCCATAGCTTCTTTTAAAGCATCATTACTTTTGAAGTGCGGATTGGTGTTAATGTCTGCATGCACTTCCATTTCTACATTGTAAATAGTAAACAGGTTACACAATTCGTAAGCAATTTCAATGCTCTTTGCTACTTCCAGCAGCATTCTTTCCTTAATGGTAAATTTTTGTTTTGTTTTTTCGTTGTGGATAAACATGAAGCCACCATGCCCTTCACGTAAAAAAACAATTACGGTGGCAAATTCTGTGTCCTGTCCTTTTACCTGTGAATCGGTGCCGATGCAAACCTTTAATTTGAAACCTTTTCCGGTTTCTCGTTTTATGGCGTTTTCAACGGCCTGATAAATGGGGAGTTCAATTGGGTCGCCATTAAATTTTCTCCAACGCATAAATAAAGAGGTTTTTCTAAGGTACTAGAAAAACCTCTTTTTACAATAAGGAACGGATTATATTCCGCCCTGCGGCGAAATAAAACTTATTGTTTAACCAATTTTTCAGTCCATTGCTGCTCTCCATCGCTAAAGCGAATCACATACATTCCACTGGCCATATTACTGGTTTGAATGCTGTTCATTCCATTAACCAGCTTGCCTGAATACACCACTTTACCATTCAAATCTGTCAGCAGGCAATTAAAATTACCCGGGCTTGTTATAGAGATGGATGCATTAATCAGGTTACTTACCAGCTTAGGGCGGCTATTGTCTTTTGGCTGACGAATAGTTACCACGTTTGAATAATAATGGCTGTTATTATCAAACCGTACACTTAAGCGGTATAAAAGTGTATTGGCTGTTGATGGCGTATAGGTATAAGATCTTTCTGCAGTTGATGGTTGAATCAATGGTCTGAAATTTTTTCCATCATTTGAAACCTCGAGCACCTGCTCAACTAACACTTCATCAGCTTCAACAATCCAGTTTAATAAATGCCTGGTTTGAGTAAAGGTTCCATTCAGCACCAGTTTATGCAATGGCAGGGTGCTTTGCATAAGTTGCCCCTGCATCGCATAAGAACCGAGGCTTCCATAATCCGGAGCGTACATATTATCCTTGCCTTCTACACGCAAATAATAAGTGCCGGCATTTAAGTTGGTATCAATAATAGAGCTTAACAAAGTTCCGGGGTTATAAACTCCCAATAAAGTTTGAGAGCTGTTGTACAAACTCACCTGTAAGTCTAAATTAGAGCCAGCATTGCCTGTACCTACGTTGTAAGGAATAGCATCTAGCCTAAATCTGGCAAGTGAAGGTATAGTGAATTTAAACAGGTCCTGGTCAGTGTTTTGTTCAATAACACCATTAATAGTAAACTGGTTGTTTGTAAAAGGAGCATTTGTTGCTGTAGGGAAAGTGTTGGAATAATCGTCGGTTCTAAAACTAATTCCGTTTGCTGCTGCCGTAATTATGCTTAAGTCAGATTGAATATTGTTGCAGCTAATATTATTGGGGCCATTATGCCACAGGGTCATGTTTTTATAGTACCCAACACCCATTATAGGTGCCCAGCCAATTTCTCCTGAGCCCTGGCCTCCATTGTATTCCGCTGTTTTTACACAATTAGCATCATAAGTGCTTTGGTGGCGCAAGCCCAGTGTATGTCCTGCTTCATGCGAAGATGCTTCTGCAATATTCTTCACATTGTAATTCAATAAGGCAGAAAATACAAAGCACGGTGTATTATCGCCCCAGGTAAATGAGCCCATAAATGCAGTTCCCCCGGCTGAGCCATACCAGTTAGACGTAACTGTAATTATCACCCGCATTCTTTTGTTTACCGGTGCGGCAAGGTATTTTGTAGAATCAGTGGTAATGTTTACAGTAAATGGCCGGTAATCTTCTGCCACCCTGTTAAACACTTCAGTTATTTGGGTACTGTTTAAGCCGGAGGCTCCGCAGTAAATTGGTCCACTTGTATTCCAGCTTGTTCCGGAAACAGTGTGACCATCGAAGTCGAGAAAAATAACTGGTGCAGCAGAGGGATAGCTGCTGTAAACAGGAACCTGTGCTTTTAACTGCAATGCTGCAATACATAAAATAAGCAGCAGTTTGGAACGGATTAGGCTTTTCATAACACGGATGTTTGGATGAATGGGTTTTTCAAAAAAGGTTCACAGGGTATTTGGATAAAAAACGGGCTAACAAACATTATTCGGCATACAAATCATACAGGCCTTTCTTTTTAAAATGGTATTGATTGTTTTCAAAAACAATTTCAAAGGCATCGCTGTGTTGCAGGCTCATCATTCTGCCTATGTACTTCACACCATATTCTTCAAACACACGGCTGAAGGTGAAACTGGCGCCCTGCCGGTTGGTTGATTTAATAACGATGCTGTTATACGATTGGTCTGAGGATTTTGAAACGACTACTCCTGCATAAGAAAAATTAGCAGTAAGCGGAATGGTTACTGTTTGCCCAACCTGTAATTGAAACAGCGAGACCATATTCGCAGTGTCAATGACAAAACTTTCAGGAAGATCATTAAAAAGCTTTGGCTTATTGTAATCAGGCTCATTTAAGGGTATCTGTTGATTTTGAGCCAGGCCAACAGTGGTGCATAAAACAGCACATAAGCCGAGTACGAGGGTACTTAAGTTTTTCATTATTTCGGATTTTAAAAAGTTAATAGATTAACTTTCGGCAGTCGGGATTTTGTCAACTGCAGTTCTCATTGGGTAGGATGAACAAAGATTTGCAAACGAAAAGGCCAAATGCAAATTTTTTTTAGGGAAAAAAATAAAATCAAGTGGTAACACTTAACATCCTGCTCGTAAAATTTCCAAAAACCAATTAGGTGATTTACCAAAATAAGAGTTAATACTGACCCGTTGCCAGCATAACAAGTGTGCAGGCTTCCACAGTTTGTATGCCTTTGCTGGCTGCCATTTCAGCCAATTCATCATTTTCAGCACCGGGATTAAAGATGATACGCTTTGGCTGAAGGGAAAGAATATAATCGTAATACTGTTTTTGATGCGCAGGATTTAAATAGAGTGTTATGGTATCAATGTCTTCATATTTTTGGGGCTCAGTTTCAATAGCCACATTACCCACTATACCTTTCTTTTTTCCTATGCCAACTACAGGATGCTGGTGAGCCTGCAACCTTTGCAGAGCACGAAAGCTATACCGTGATGGATTGTCTGAAGCACCCAATACCAGTGTTTTCTTTTTAGCCATATCAATTAACAACAATAATTAAACCGATAAATTTAGTGAAACACATATACCAAAAAAGTTGCCAGGCAAAAGAAGTTGGCCGCAACTTTTTTTTCTGATCCGGAAAAACATTTGCATAATTCATTCTTCTAAAATATTCCTGGATGATGATGACTGTAAAAATGCCCAGGCAGAACACTAATTGCCATTCAGCCAAATGAATAACAGAATGAAGAAGCATTAAAGAAGTTAACAACATTACAGCCATGAGTGCAAGTATGCTTACCTGACCCAGGTACTCAATAGCCTTTCTTTTTCCCATGATGGTTGACAGTGACACATTCAACACTACAAAAGCAAAATGTGCTGCCTGCAATTGCAGAACTGAAAGATGATAAAAGGATAAACCTGCAAGCAATTGTTTGTGCAACAGCCAAAGCATAGCCGTATTGAATAAAAGAAAAACAATCAAAAAAAGTATGCGGTAAAAGAAGCTGAACTGCGGACTGCAATCAAATTTTCCTTGTCCGCACTTTTTAGCAGCAATTACTTTACGGTTGTAAGTAATAAAGCGATATAGTCTTTTTAAAAACCAGTACACCGGCTTTAATCTTCCCACTCTTTTTATAATTGGGAAAGGCGCACCTAAAATTTCCAGCAAAGCATCAATGCCGTAAAGCGTTTGCTTTTCCTCTACATCAACCAGGGGAATTTCATCTTTCCCTCTTTCCACATACCAGTTGCAAAGCGGGCAGTAATCATCATACATTTTGTTTCTATTATACACCTTTTAGTTTTTACGGTTTATAAAAAATGAAGCAGGTTGATAATAAAAACCAATAAGAACACAAGACTGAATGTTGCGAACAAACAATTCATTAAAACTTCACCTGTTTTAAAAATTAATTTATTGGGTATTTGATACATGGGATAATAAGCAAACTGTGTGATAACCTTCCCTGTCCAATAGGCAGCAATAAGACCAGTAATAGCTGTTGCAATACAGGAACCATTTTTTAGTTCGTTTGTAAAAACAAGCGTAATAAATCCAAAATAAAAGTTTAAACCCTGAATGTATCGTCCGTAGGTTTTAGCTATCTCCTGGTTCAGTGGTTTCAATTTCCTGATATCATTATACCGGTGGAATACTGCATGACGGATGTAAGGATAAATAACAGCTGTAAACATTCGGCCAATTGCAGCTATTATCAATAACCAGTTCGGGATAACAATGTTTTACATAAAACTATTTAAACAGCTTTACCAATGCTCCAATAAACCAATTCTCTTCGGCTTTTATCATTACGTCAAGTGTTTTATCAGCCTGTTTCCCCAACCGCTTAATACTGCTCATTATTTCCACAAACTCTTTTACAGCTTTATCCCGTTTATCTCCCTCTACTTCTTCAAGCTGATCCAGCAGTTTCAGCATAGGCTCCAATTCTCGTTTCTTTCTTTCCTTCACAATTTGCTTTACCACTTTCCAAATATCTTTTTCAGCAGAAAAATACTCTTTCCTTTCCCCAGTCAAAATCACTCTTTCCACTAATCCCCAGTTGATCAATTCACGAATATTCATATTGGCATTGCCCCTGCTGATGTTCAGCTCTTCCATAATATCATCCTGCGTTATAGGGTCAGGGCTTACCAGCAGCAAAGCATGTATTTGTGCCATGGTGCGGTTAATGCCCCAGTGGGTACCAAATGCGCCCCAGGAGCTGATGAATTGCTGTTTGGCTTCTGTTAATTTCATAGAGCCAAGCTACATCGAATTTTTCAAATTTTCAATAATTTTTGAAAATTTAAAATTCACTGCCATGCGTAGCTTTAACCAGCCTGTTGCGCAAAGCCGGAAATGGACGAATAAATGAAAGAAAAACAGAGGTAGTTACCGGGTGACCGAATAATTGCTGAATGCGGCGGCCCATAGCCAGCCGCTTAGAAAAGAAATGCACCCAGTGAATAGTGTATTGTTGCTCCATCTCTAACCGGGTACTGGCCCCCTGCAGAAAAAGACCAACTGCTTCGGAAAGAAGCTTGCCGGCATGCAGTGCCATGCTCATCCCATTTCCGCAAAGCGGCGTAATCATTCCAGCAGCATCGCCTGTAAAAAGCACATGTTCTTTCACCAGTTCTTTTCTTTCAAAGCTAATTTGAGAAATGGTGACAGGCGATGAATACAAAAATGTTGATGAGGAAAATATTTTTTTTAACTGCGGGTTTTGAAATAGGATCGCTTCTTCCATTTGCTGAATGGAATTACCCGTGCGTGAAAGATTTTTTGCAGTGGTGAGATAACACAGGCAGTATTTATCTTCTTCAATTGCTGATATACCGCAGTAGCCGTTTTTAAAATTGTGAAGAGCGATCAGGTCTTTTGGCCAGTTAGTTTGAACATGATACTTTACGGCAATATAATTGTTCAGCTTGTTGGGTTTTGTAAGTACAAAATCTCTTTTCCATTTTACATCCAGGTTTGAACGTTTGCCAAAGCTGCCAATTACAACAGTTGCTTTTGTATTGCCTCCATTGCTTTCAATGTTGAAATGATCCTGCTTCCATAACACATCCGTAACCTTTGTTCCTGCACATACATCAACCCCATTTGCTTTTGCAATTTCAGCAAGAGCAGCGTCAAGCTTGTAGCGGCTGATTCCAAATCCTCCCAAATCCAGTTGATGATGTAATTCCTTTCCGGATGGAGAGGTAACGAGCAGGCGTTTGATGATGGGCAAGTTCATTTGCGATAACGGCAGCCCGAGGTTTTCCAAAAATTTCCAGCTTTCAAGACTGACATATTCACCGCAAACTTTGTGAAAAGGGTATTCTTCCTTCTCAAATAAAATAACCTGGTATCCCTGCTTTGCTAACAAAATAGCTGAAGACAGCCCTGCCAGCCCCCCACCGGCTATGGCTATGTCGTAATCAGGTTTCATTTTGTGCTGTGTTTGTAAACCAGCAGCCAGCGAAAAGCCCATTTCCATTTCAATTGAAAATTAGGCAAGCCAGCTAACTGCATACATTCCTCCAATTCTTTTTTATTAAAACCTCTTTTTACACTTAAAGCAGCATCATTTTTTACGAGGTAGCTTTTTGAAAAAAATTTTGTGAGCCATTTGATAGAGTAATAAGCCAGCTGATGCCGGTGCAGATCATTCATAAAAAAACCGAAAAGGGAGTTTTCTTTCATCCACAAAAAAATATTTTTTACTTCCTCATTGGCAAAATGGTGGCAGAATAAAGAAGAAAAAATAACGTGAGGTTTATAAGAAAAACTTACCTGCCTGAAATCGCTACAGATAAAATTCATTTCACCCATTTCGGGGCGGTTGCGGGCAAATGAAATGCAGTGCGGATTGATATCAATGCCCGTGAGCTCAACATTCAACTTTTTTTGCTTCGCATAATTTTTTATCACCCGCAGGTTATCTCCGCCGCCGCAACCCACTTCACAAACAGAAAATTTGCGTTGTTTTTTTGCTGACGATAAAAAAGGTTTCAGGCCCTGTAACGTAATGCGGTGACCACCCAGCCAGCGATTGATAAAATCAAGCTCCTGCATGTTGCGGCGGATGTCTTCAAAAGGAATATCATCCCTATCAAGCAATTCTTTTTCGTATGAACGAAGCGAAAGATCCATTGCACAAGATTATGTGGCTGTGGCAACAAAGGTTTCCATAGTCAGTCCGGGACCAAATGCTGCTCCAAATATTTTTTCACCGCTTAGGATTTGCTGCATTAAATTTTTTAAAACAAAAAGAATAGTGGGTGAAGACATGTTACCGTAGTTCTTCAATACGTTAAAGCATTCATTGAGCTCTCCATTTTTAAACCCAAGGCTTTTATGAATGGCCTGCAGTATTCGCTTGCCGCCGGGATGAATGCACCATTTTGAAATTTCATTTTTAGAAATGCCTGCCTCTGCAACTGCTTTTTCAACCAGTGGCGAAAAGTCTTCCTCAATCAGTTCAGGAATATAGCCGCTCAGCTTCATCACAAAGCCGGAAGAAGATAACTCCCAGGCCATATCTTTTTTACCCTTAGATAATATTTCAGAATAAAAACTATTCAGCCGCAGACCGGCATGTTCATCTTCGTCAGCCACTACAAGCACGGCTGCCGAGCCATCACCAAATAATAAAGAAGAAGAAATGTGATCAGCAGTGCCCTGTTTTTGGAAATGCAGTGTACAAAGCTCTGTACACACCACCATCACTTTTGCCTGCTTCTCATTTTTGCAAATCGCATCTGCCATTTTTAGTGCATGAATAGCTGCATAGCAACCCATAAAATTTACAGAGCTGCGGTAAATGTTTTTTGAAAGATCAAGCAGTTCTATTACCTGCAAATCAAGCCCCGGAGCATTGAGTCCGGTGCAGCTTACAGTAATCAGGTGAGTGATTTGCCGTGCATCTATTTTTCCTTTTAGACAATTATTAATGGCATTTACAGATAGTGGTGCAGCAAATTTTTGAAACCAGGCCATTCTTTTTTCAAGAGAAGGGAAAGGCTCCAGGTTTTCTGTTTGCGGAAAAAAAGCCCATTCATTAACCAGCCGGGTAAAATCAGCAATTACAGAATAGCGATAATCAATGCCACTGTTGTGATATAGAAATTTCAGCTTGCGGTTCTCCTGTTTATCCAGCGCAAAAACCACTTCCATAAAATTTTGAATATCTGCCTGCCTGTGGCAATGGGCCGGTAATGCTGTTCCTATCGAAATAATCTTACTCAACCGTTTTCCAAATTAAAATGATCAAAAAACAAATGGATGTGCAGGCTGAAGCAAGCACATTCATTACCAAACTATTTTTAAAATCAGCTGCATTGCTGTTGTTCCATGTTTTTTTCATCCACCATAAAAAAAACAACACCATGGGCAGCATGCAGGCAATAAAAACAAAAAAGTACTGCAGCTTTTGTTGTTGATAAAACGTTGCAAACATCATCAGGGTTGCTGCCGCAAAAATGCAGCCACAAAAAACAAATGTTCCCCGCACACCCAGTAGCATGCTGATAGTACTAACACCGTCTTTTTTATCAGCTTCATGCTGGTAAACCTGTGTCAATGGGTAATAACCTCCGATTAATAATCCGGCAGCAAGCATGGGCCACAACGGCACCGCAAAGGTTTTATGAAGAGAAGCCGCGTAGTAGCTAAGAAAGAAAACTTCAACGCCCTGAAACAGTACAACAGTAAGATAGCCAGCAACCGGAAATTTTTTTAAGCGAATGCTGCGGTAACTGTAAGCCCGGGAAGCCAGAATATAAAGCAGCACACCTGCAGCAAAAATTGCTGAAATGAAAAAAGAAAGGCCTACTGCCAGTACATCCATACCCAAAGTTACCCAAAAAAGCTGCTGCGTTGGTTGCAAAGGATTTTTTAATCCACCAATGGAAAACTCATCCCTGTCCATGTAAGAATTATATCCATTGCTGGAAGGGTAAACAAGAAGATGTAAAATGAAAAATGCAAGAAGAGCATGTTGCCAATTGATAGCAATGGCTTGCGAGAGTGCAAACAAAAAAACAGGCAACAGGAAAAACGAAAAATGAAAACGAAGAAGCTGTATGGTTGAGCGGCTAATCACAAGCTTTTAAAATTATCGCATTAAAAGCTAATGACCAGTTTTACTAACAACAATCACTTTGGCTATGAATCAGCTTGCTCTTCATTTCTTAGCAACCGGGAGATGGCAAAAGAAATACAGCCAAGTGCTACAGTGCCGAGGCCAATCCACAAAAATGCAGGCGGGTACTCGTTATTTAAAAATTTTAATGCGCAGCAAAAACTTAAAAAACTAATGCCGGTAACAAAAAATACAATAGTCCAGGAAATTCCTGGTTCAATATCAGGGTCTCTCATAACATAATCCTTTCGCATCTAAGTAAAATAGAAATGAAGAGGAATATGAATTTCCACAAAAAAAAAATAAACGGGTTAAGCATTAATACTTAGATAAACTACCCTGAATACAATCATGTACTAACCGCTGTGCTTTAGCGGTATTTACTGTTGCAAAAAATAAATTGAGTGTATTTTGCACCATGATGACACCTTCACGGCAAGCTGCAGTAGGATTTATTCTTGTTACAGTTTTTATTGATGTGGTTGGCTGGGGTCTTATCATTCCTGTAATGCCCCGCTTAATTGCAGGCATGAAGCAGATCGCTGTAAATGAAGCCAGCTCTTATGGGGGATGGCTGCTTGCTGTGTATGCAGTTGTTCAATTTATTTGTGCCCCCATCATTGGAAATTTAAGTGATCGCTTCGGACGAAGGCCGATTTTATTGATTTCACTGTTGGGTTTTTTCATTGATTATTTATTCCTGGCACTGGCGCCAACCTATGGCTGGTTGTTTGTAGGCCGAATGATTGCAGGCATTACCGGGGCCAGTTTCACTACAGCATCTGCCTACATTGCTGATGTAAGCACACATGAAAACCGGGCAAAAAATTTCGGGATGATTGGCGCTGCGTTTGGACTTGGTTTTATTGTTGGGCCTGCTATTGGTGGTTTGTTAAGTGGAATAGGATTACGGGCACCATTTTATGCGGCAGCCCTTCTTTGCCTGCTTAATTTTTTATATGGCTATTTTATTTTACCGGAATCCCTCGATAAAGAACACCGGAGAAAGTTTGAATGGAAAAGAGCTAACCCATTCGGTTCTTTGCTGCATTTAAAAAAATATCCTGCAATAGGCGGCCTCATTATTTCTTTGTTTTTAGTGTACCTGGCGGCACATGCCGTGCAAAGCAATTGGAGCTATTTTACTATTTACATGTTTGGGTGGAGTGAAAAAATGGTAGGACTTTCACTTGCCGTAGTTGGATTTTTAGTTGCAGGCGTGCAGGGTGGGTTAATCAGAAAGATCAATCCCTGGCTGGGAAATGAAAAAAGTGTTTATGCGGGGTTGATGCTTTACACGATTGGGCTTTTTTTATTCGCCTTTGCTACAAAAACCTGGATGATGTTTGCGTTTTTAATTCCTTATTGCCTGGGCGGAATTGCGGGACCTGCTTTACAATCCATCATGAGCGGTAATGTGCCCAAAAATGAACAGGGTGAATTGCAGGGATCGCTAACAGCACTTATGAACTTAACAACCATTATCGGCCCAGCCATAATGACCAACCTGTTCAAATATTTTACAGAGAAAAAGGCGCCGTTTTATTTTCCCGGCATCTCATTTTTTCTCGGCGCCATTTTAATATTGGCCAGCACTTTCATTGCTTACTTCACTTTGAGAAAAGGCCATCATCTTGCTGTGATGAACCAGGCTGCTGCAAGCGAGGCCACAGAAAGAGCTTAGCTATTGAATGCTGAAGCGGGCAAAAATATCATAGCGTATTTTGATTTTAATGAAAGAGATTTGATTTTCTAATCCTTTAAAATTGTTGCTAACAGTTGTAGCTCCTCTTAGAACTATTCCTGCAACATTTCCATACAAAGCATTAGAAATGTTATCTTCAATTTCTTTTATTACTAAAGGCTTTCCTGTTTGTTCACCAATAGCGGTTAGCAAATAATCAACTTTGTCTTTTGCTGCTTTCATCGCCTTGATCTACGTTTCTTTTCTAAACTGCTCAATTTGAGAATGGGAAGTTTTGATGATGCGGGCATCTTCGATGTCCAATTTATCCAAAATTTTAAAAAGCTTATTTACTTCTCCTGCTGTGCTTAATTTCATCAGTAAAGATTTTGTTGTGATTACCTGGTTTTTTCTGAAAAAATAATATTCGTAGTCACCGGCGGCGTTTGACAGGCTGAGATCTTTTAAATTAAAACCATTTTCCTGAAGCTTTTTCACGAGGTTATCTTCCTGTGTTTCTATTTTCCACCGGTCGGCGCCTTTGCTTTTTTCTTTCAAAAGAATGTTTACAAAAATTTCATCAGGCACTATTTCCAATTCTGCACTGCCTGTTACTTCAATATTAGGTATTTCATCTTTTACTGATGATTGCTGGCTCATTGCAGTAAAACTAATTACGGTGGCATAAGCCGCTAACAATATTTTTCTCATAAAAGTTTTTTTGAAAGATGAGGAAGAAAGGAATTTTACATAAATCTAAAACTCAAACTCCCTCCTGTGCATATTGAACCTCAGCCCAAATGAAATAACAGAAGTGTTTTTGCTATGAGCGGGCAATCCATCTACTTTATAATTGCGCAAAAGTGCTGAAAGGTCAATGAACAGGTTTTGCCTCAACTCATAGCTGACTAAAAAATTAGCCAGCACTGCCTTTGCAGTATAAGCACCTTCACCAATTTTATAACCGTTTTCCCTCGTTCTGTAAGGTGGCGAATTGGGAAGAAAAATATTGCTGCCAAAATTTTCTGTTGTTAACGGATCATCAAGCCCCTGTTTCCACCCAAACAATTTACCAACCAACAACCATTTTGCAGCCGGCTGGTAACGGGCAATGGCAATAAACTCCTGGAAGTTGGCACCCAGCGGATGAGCCAGCGGCTGATTGTAATGCGTATAGTTGGCAACAGAATCGTTGTGCGAATAAGTGAAGGGACGAACCCTGTTCGCCTCCACCTGCAGGTCAAGATTTTTTATTCCAAAGGCATCAATGTATTTGGCGCCAACCTGCAGGCCCCATTTATTCACCCACGAAGTTTTATCATCTCTTACAGCAGAAAGAATAAATTCATCAATCAGCAATTGACTGTAAAACAGTAAAGCTCTTTTCACATTGGCTTTCACATCTAGTCCTACAACAGCATTATCAAAGCTACCGTTCTGCTGCTCAACTGAGCGGTAGAATATGACCGGGTTCAGATAGCCAAATTCAAAATGATTCGGTCTCCCAAAAACAATTCCTTCAAATAGCCCAATGTTGATGGATTTTGTCACATTCACATCTAAATGGTGCATCACTGCATATTTTTTTTTCAGCAACCTGTCTCCTGCTCTTGGCTCAGTAGCATTCAACTCCATAAACAGGTTTTGATAATTCAGCTTCCAAACACGGGTGTTGAGCTTTAAGAATAAAATGTTGTTAGAAAAATCACTCAAAAACAAACTGCGGTAACCATTGCCGATAAAATTTTTATCGTATCCAAATGTTACATCTATGTATTTGGCCACACCAAAAGTGAAATAGCCTCTTGCATCAAAATAATCATAGCCGGTGGTTTTAAAATTTTTGTAATAGCCGGCCCCAGGCACTGATTTGAATTTGTTTTCCCATTGCTGCACGTAAAGCGGGTCTCTTTCCTGGTTATCGGTTAAGTAAGTTGAGAAGCCAATCTTGTTGGCAATCCTGCCGCGGATAGAAAGGCCTCTTGAATTCAGGAAAAGCGTTTGATCATTATTGTTTTCTTTCGAAAACTGAAATTGCAGGACGGGGTTAACAGCCAGGTCAAAATCTTTTACATGCACTTCGCAAAATGTTCCCCGTGTTTGATAGAAATTTTTTCCCCAGGGTTTTTTGCTTCTGAAAGAAGAACGATCTGTGCTTGCCCATTCCAGGTTGTTAATCAGCAACCGCCGGTAATTATAATCATCAACTTTTGATGCATGAATCAAACTGTCAAATGCCCCGCCGCTTAAGCGGCCAACAATTACTTCACGGCTAAACGGCTTGTTTTTTGAAAAATTCAACACCGAGTCCTTCTGCGCTTTTATCTCCATCCGCTCTATCAGAATGCTTTCTTCAGCTGCCTGCGGCAAATATGTAGTTTGAGCTGATGTTTTCACCGAAAGGGCAAATGCAATAAATACCAACTTAAAAAAAAGCCCCTTCGGGAGTTTGAGGCCTGATTCTTTATATTGCATGAACAGTTTGAATTTTTTTGGCTGCGACAAGATATGCAAAATTACCTGATAAAGAATATTGCCATTGTTAATGAAGGAAGCATTCAGCAGGCAGATGTGTTGATAAAAGATCAGCGCATTAAAAAAATAGCTCCGCAAATTTCACAACTTAACAATGCTGTGAAAGAGATTGATGGCGAAGGAAAGATTTTATTGCCCGGTGTTATTGATGACCAGGTCCATTTTCGTGAGCCCGGCCTTACACACAAAGCGACTATTTACACCGAAGCAAAAGCTGCTGTAGCTGGTGGTGTTACCAGTTTTATGGAAATGCCCAACACCATTCCGCCGGCATTCACTCATCAATTGCTTGAAGAAAAGTATTCTATGGCTGCACAAACTTCTGTTGCCAATTATTCTTTTTACATGGGCACTTCAAACAACAATGCGGATGAAGTGCTGCGAACAAATGAAAAGAAAACTAAAGTTTGCGGCATTAAAATTTTCATGGGTTCGTCCACCGGCAATCTGCTGGTAGATAACCCGCTGACGCTTGAAAGAATTTTCAGTGAAAGCGAACTGCTGATCGCTACACATTGTGAAGATGAGCGCATCATCAAGCAAAACCTTGAAAAACTAAAAGCAACGGGTAAAGAATTAACCGTTGCTGATCATCCCATCATTCGCAATGAAGAGGCATGTTTTGAATGTTCGCTGAATGCGGTCAACCTGGCCAAAAAACACAACACAAGGCTTCACATTCTGCATATCACCACCGAAAAAGAATTGCAGCTTTTCAGCAACATGAAACCGCTGAAAGAAAAAAGAATTACCACTGAGGTTTGTGTGCATCATCTCCATCTTACCAGCAACGATTATGCAAAGCTTGGTAATCTGATCAAATGCAATCCGGCGATAAAAGCGCCACACAACCGGGAAGCATTGTGGAAGGCTTTGCTGGAAGACTACCTGGATGTAATTGCCACCGACCATGCACCGCATACATTGGAGGAGAAAAATGAACCCTACGAAAAAGCTCATGCCGGCTTACCTCTTGTGCAGCATCCTTTATTATTGATGCTGTATTACTTCAGGCAAGGAAAAATTTCTTTAAAAAAAATTGTACAAAAGATGAGTCATGCAGTGGCGGATTGCTTTCAAATAAAAAACCGTGGATACATACGTGAAGGTTATTTTGCCGACCTGGTGATTGCTGATCTCAATAAGCAAACAACTGTTTCAAAAGAAACTATTTTGTACAAATGCGGTTGGAGTCCCTTAGAGGGTATGGAATTCCCGGCAGCTATCACTCATACATTTGTCAATGGGCATTTGGTTTATGAGAATGGAAGCTTTAATGAATCTCAAAAAGGACAAAGACTTTTGTTTAACAGATAACGTGGTGCTCATCGGGGTGCGTGGTGTGTTTAGTGCTCCAAAAATGGTAACACTGAAAGCACAAAAGTTATCGCTAAGCATATAACGCAGAAAATGCAGGTAGATAAAATCACATTCAGCGATATTTCCATCTTTCACACGGAAGAAGAGTTTTCTATTTTTCATAAACTCAACTTCACGAAAACTATTGGCGGTAAAGACTGGCTGAAAAAATTCTTTTCTGAACCTTACCCCGACCTGAAAAAAATAAAAGGCACCCAACGAATTATTCAAGCCCTGCTTTCTCATCTTGACGACTGGCCTACGGATATTTCAAACGGAACCATTCTTGTGATGGAAAAATTTTTGGAGTACAATCTTGACCCTGTCCCCCAACATGCAAACAACATCAATTCGCTTGTTTATAAATGGCTGCATGCCGAAGATTTTTCCATGCTGAAATATTCAATACCTCATTTTGCTGATTTCTACCGCGGCATGAAACATCTCACCAGCCTGTTGGAAGAACTTGACCTGCCGGCATTTTTTAAAATTTACATTGAAAGAGCCAGCCAGGTTTTGCGGGAGCAGCCACTTCAAAAACTTGTATCGCTAAAAAGAAAAGAAATACTGAGCCGGGAGCAAATTCTTTATTTCGGGTTTTATTTACGTGGCCGCTTCAAAACAAATACGCTGGAGTTGATTGATATTTTCGGAAGGCTGGATGCATGGTATTCCATGGCAACAGCAGTAAAAACTTTTAACCTCAGCTTTCCTGAGTTTATTGAAAGCAAAAAACCACAGCTCAACGCAAAAGGTTTGTATCATTTGTTGCTCCAACGGCCAGTGCCTTATGATATTGACATGAATCCCGATCATAATTTTTTGTTCTTGACCGGCGCCAACATGGCTGGAAAAAGTACCTTGATAAAATCAGTTGGCTCTTCGGTGTTTCTGGCCCACCTGGGCATGGGTGTACCTGCAAAAGAAATGAAGCTGACTTTGTTTGACGGGCTGCTCACGAACATTAACGTGGTTGATAATATTGCCAAAGGCGAAAGTTTTTTCTTTAATGAAGTGCAACGGATAAAAAACACCATTGAAAAAATTAATGATGGCAGAAAATGGCTGGTATTAATTGATGAATTGTTCAAAGGAACAAATGTGCAGGACGCCATGAAATGCTCGGCCACCGTAATAAAAGGTCTGATAAAAATGAAGAATTCGTTGTTCATACTTTCCACGCACCTGTACGAAATTGGAGAAGAGCTGAAGCAATACACAAATATTTCATTCAAATATTTTGAAACAACGGTAAAGGGAGATCAATTGGAATTCAGCTACCAGTTAAAGGAAGGAATAAGCAACGATCGGTTTGGCTATCTCATCCTGAAAAAAGAAAAAGTGATTGATTTACTGGACAAACTATAAACAAAATTTGACGGATTAAGATGGTGATGAGAAAAGAATATTCAGCACTAACAAACAACATTCAGTTTGCAATGAAAAAATTTAAATTGACTGCCTTTTTTTTTCTTGTCACTGCCTTCAACTGTTTTTCGCAGAGCAATATTGACGTATTGCATTACAGGTTCCATATTGAACTTTTTGACAGCACCGATATGATACTCGGAAAAGCCGACATCACTCTTCGTTTTACTGAAAACACATCAACGGTAAAATTAAACCTCGCCTCGAAACAGGCAGACGGAAAAGGAATGGAGGTTGTGAAACTAACAGGCACTGAAATAGCAGGGTTTCAAAATAACCAGGATACACTGGTTCTTACCCTTTCCAAAGAGGCCAAAAAAAATGACTCCGTTCTTCTTTCCATTTTTTACATTGGCATTCCAAAAGATGGATTGATCATCACAAAACGTAAGGATGGAACGAATAGCAAAACTTTTTTTGCGGACAACTGGCCCAACCGTGCACACTATTGGATTCCCTGTAACGACAGGCCTGATGATAAAGCCTCCTTTGAATTTTTAGTAACTGCGCCGGCTAAATATCGTGTTGTTAGCAATGGAATTTTGCAGGAAGAAAAATTAATTGCCGGTAACAAAAAGCTAACGCATTGGAAAGAAGACATCCCGCTTTCAACCAAGGTAATGGTGATTGGTGCTGCACAATTTGCAGTAAAAACCTATACCGACAGCCCGGAAAAAATTTCTGTTTCAGCCTGGGTTTTTAGCAGCGATACACTGCAAGGTTTTCAGAATTATTCTTTTGCTCCGCAAATTCTGAAGTTTTTTTCCTCTTACATTGGCCCTTATCCGTATAAAAAATTAGCCAACGTACAATCCAAAACCATATTCGGCGGAATGGAAAATGCAAGTTGTATTTTTTATTATGATGAATCCGCCACCACAAAAAAATCTGTGGAGGATTTACTGGCCCATGAGATAGCCCACCAGTGGTTTGGCAATATGGTCTCAGAAAAAAAATTTGCTGATCTGTGGCTGAGTG
The DNA here is from genome assembly GCA_040289925.1 of Chitinophagaceae bacterium. Lineage (GTDB taxonomy): Bacteria > Bacteroidota > Bacteroidia > Chitinophagales > Chitinophagaceae > VBAU01. The sequence goes on from PSMD01000002.1 coordinate 24,075, forward strand.
AAGGCTTTGCCACCTATCTCACCAACATCTATTTTGAAAATAAATATGGCCGCGACAGCATGAATTACCGGTTGAAGAAAGAAAGAAAAGAAGCAATTGATTTTGGAAGAGCAAACAGGCATCCGGTTGTTGATTCAACTACTAATCTCATGTCGTTACTAAACGCAAACAGTTATCAAAAAGGCGGGTGGATTTTACACATGCTGCGGCAGGAAGCTGGCGACACAGTTTTCAAAAACATCATCAGGAGTTTTTACAATCAATACAAAGGCAGCAATGCAAGCAGCAAAGATTTTGAAGCTGTGGCTGAAAAGATCAGCGGAAAAGACCTGACTGCATTTTTTAAGCAGTGGCTCTATCAGCCCGGAATTCCGCAGTTGGATATTCACTGGAAATATGACAATAAAACCAAAAAGCTATGCCTGATAGTTGAACAAAAACAAAGTGGCGCAGCTTTTCAATTCCCGCTGGAACTGCGCATTCAATCTGCGTCAGGAAAATCCCGCCTTGAAAAGCTATGGATAAGTAATAAACAGCAGACTTTTAATTTTTCCAGTACGGAACCCGTAGCCACGGTAGAAGCGGACCCGTTTGTAAATCTTCTGTTTGATGGACGGGTGCAGAAAATTCAATAAAAGCCGCACGAGAAGAAATTCCGCCAGAATTCTGGCCGGAAATTTCAGCCTGAAATTGCAAATTGTAAGTACCAAAACTTAAGCTATGTCTTCTGCCGGTACTTCTTCTCCTCCTAATGCCCTGCGTACAATTTTAATTGGCGTTACTACAACCGTACTGGGTACAACTGCCATTTATTTTTTGGGCTTTAATAACAAAGGCAATAAATCCTCCGCCAGTACGCTGGAGGTGAAAGATGCTACTATTAACGCGTGGAAAAGTTAGGTGGGTTACGAAAACCTCTATTTTAAAAATGCTACTGCTATTTTCAAAAACCTGGAACCCTCTAACAGAGATGCACCGATTGAAACCAAACTGGGAAAGCTGAACCGGCTGGAAGATGACATGATGAATGAAGTTGACAAATTTTTATCCAGCATTGAGAAACTTGGTAAGAAGCCAAATATTGATGAAGACTTTGTTTGCTTTATTGAGCGAAGAACAAAAATTGAAAACCAGGGGGTAGGAAAAATGAAAGATTATTTTCAAAATCTTCGGACTATACTTCGGAAAAACCGCAACGACTGAGATCAGCAGCTTACTGCTGAAATGACACGTTTTAGCAAGCAGGCAAATATTATTGTTGACGAAGCCAAACGTGAAGTGGAAGACTTTTCCAAAATACTATCTGATAAATATGGCCAGTTCTTCCCTACTTCTGAATTGCTGGTATTTAAACCACAGGACAATTCGTTAGTTGTAAACAACATAATGGCAATGTGAATGGAAACAACAATAACGGTATAACCGATGCAAAGGCTACCGGCGATAACCAGAATACTAACCTAGGCAGTATGGGTATTGACCGTGATAGAAATGACAGGATAACAAATCAAAATGCACTCACCATTTCTGCCAACAACCTTGTAGGCGATTGGGATACCGAGTGGGGATCGATTTACCTTGACGCTAATGGATCTACCAGCTGGAGCTGGCAGAACGGAACCACATCAATTGGTACATGGAAAGTTTAGAACAACCAGCTGTGGCAATACATTACCAGCGGCTACAATGCCGGCTATACCTGGGCTTTTAATATTTCGGAACTAAATTAAAATTCATTTACGCTGCGCTGGACAAATGATCCCAAAAGAGTTTACCACGCTATCCGGTTTCGCTAAACAGTTAACAAATACACTTTCACACTGATGCCGGCAAAAAAAATCTCTTAACTTTTGCCAAAAACTAAAACTTTCTAAATGTCCACCACCACAAAAAAGGTCAGCGTTTCGCTTACCCCGCTGAAAACAATTTTGATTGGAGTTGTTACTACTGTACTCGGTACGTTGATTGTTACTAAAGTGATTAACTCACTCAAACGGGCTACAAAAAATGCAACCATTGAAGCATGGGCTTCGGTTGTAAAGTGTGAATCCATTTCTGAAAACAATCAATTTGAAACACTGTGCAAGGATGGCCTGGAAGACCGACTGGAGGATATTATTTACGAAGAAGACCAACTGGTAAAAAACTATGAGATCATCAAAAACAAGCAGAACATTGATGAAAACCTCGTTATTTTTTTAAACCATGCCATTGGCCAGGAAACAGAACAGAAAAAAATTTTTGAAGACTATCTTAAAAATTACCGCGTCACACAAGCTGATGCGTTTTTGTACGAAACAGAAAAGAAAGCTAAATACGATTCGCTGGATAATTATTATAGCCGCAAAATTGACCTGCTGCACAATCGTAATGAAGATGCACTGGTTGAAATTTACAAAACACTTGCAGACAGGTACGGAGCTAAAAACTTTCAAACCCCAGAAGAAGAAATCATTGTTAGAAAAAATGACGTTACCGGTAAATGGAAAGAAGTGGGCATTGATAAGATTTTTGAAATTAATGATGACGGAACCTTTATCATGACCAGGGACGGCACCGATTATCCAGTTACGTGGCAACTTAACAACAACAGGCTGACGCTTAGCTTTAATGATAAAAGCGGTGCTCTGAATTTTTTGTTCACAAAACTCCATCGCAAATTTCTCCGCTTTACAATTACCAACGATAATTCTCAAAGACAACTTTGCAGGCAATAGCAATACTGCAAACGGGTAATTACTCAAGCTTATTAATTCATTATTTTCAGCCTATGTTAATCAAAACTTTCGGCAGCGCTGTGTACGGGGTGGAGGCTGTAACCATTACCATTGAAGTGAATTCGATGAATACAGGAGTTGGTACAGTAATGGTGGGCCTGCCTGACAATGCAGTGAAAGAAAGTTTGCAGAGAGTTGAGAGCACAATGAAATCTCACAACTATGCAATGCCCCGCACAAGAGTAGTTGTAAACCTGGCGCCGGCTGATATTAAAAAAAGCGGAACTGCTTTTGACCTGCCCATTGCAATCGGCATTCTTGGTGCATCTTCTCAGCTTACCAATTCTGATGCGCTGGATAAATATGTAATTATGGGTGAGCTGAGTTTAGATGGTGAAGTGAGGCCCATTAAAGGTGCATTGCCCATTGCAATACAGGCGAGAAAAGAAGGTTTTAAAGGTTTGATTGTTCCTAAAGCAAACGCAAGAGAAGCAGGAATGGTAAATAACCTGGCTGTGTATGGTGTCGAAAAGATTTCAGAGGTGATTGATTTTTTTGAAAACAATGAAACAGGTCTTGAACCAACAGTTGTCAATACAAGAGAGGAATTTTTTAATGCGCAATACGATTTTGAAATTGATTTCAGCGAAGTAAAAGGACAGGAAAATATTAAAAGAGCTTTAGAGATTGCTGCAGCCGGTGGTCATAACGCTATTCTCATTGGCCCGCCCGGAGCAGGTAAAACCATGCTGGCAAAAAGGCTTTCGACAATTCTTCCGCCCCTCACTTTGCAGGAAGCATTGGAAACAACCAAAATTCATTCTGTAGCCGGCAAGCTGCCTGAAAATTCTACGCTAGTTTCAAAAAGACCCTTTCGTTCGCCGCATCATACTATCAGCGATGTTGCACTGGTAGGTGGTGGCGGTAATCCGCAGCCCGGTGAAATTTCTTTAGCACATAATGGCGTTTTGTTTTTAGATGAGCTGCCTGAATTTAAAAGAACCGTGCTGGAAGTGATGCGCCAGCCGATGGAAGAAAGAAGAGTAACCATATCAAGAGCAAAAGTGGCGCTGGATTTTCCTGCAAGCTTTATGCTCGTGGCTTCAATGAACCCCTGCCCCTGCGGTTTTTATAATCACCCGGAAAAACAATGCAGTTGCCCGCCCGGAGCTGTTCAGAAATATCTCAACAAAATTTCGGGGCCATTGCTTGACAGGATTGATTTGCATGTGGAAGTAACTCCGGTTGCTTTCAATGAACTTTCTTCAGTAAAGCCGCAGGAAAAATCAGAAACGATAAGGGACAGGGTGATTAAAGCGAGAGAAATACAGGCCATCCGGTATAAGAATAACCCGGGCATTTACTGCAATGCACAAATGAGCAGCAAACTGCTAAAAGAAATTTGTGTCATCAACACGGTTGGCGCCAATCTTTTAAAGGCAGCCATGGAAAAATTGAATTTATCAGCCAGGGCTTACGATAGAATTTTGAAGGTATCGAGAACGATTGCTGACCTTTCGCAAAGTGAAGAAATAAAACCGGAGCATTTAGCCGAAGCTATTCAATACAGGAGCCTGGACAGAGAGGGTTGGGCGGGATGATTTGATTTCAGTTTTTGATTTTAGATTTGTTCATGACCAATCCCAACTTTATTGACTCCATCATTCAAAAAGGAAAACAGGCTTCTACAAAAGTTATTAGCGAATTTGATAGCCTGTCAGCAGAACAGCTTAACTGGAAACCTGCACCGGACAAATGGAGCATTGCTGAATGCCTGAACCATTTGATTGTTTCTGATACCTGTTACCTTCCAGTGTTTATGCTGATTGGTAATAACAAATACCGCATGAGTTGGTGGGAAAGACATAGCTGGCTTTCGGGATTTTGGGGAAAGGCTCTTGTAAAACAACTCAGTGAAACTCCAAAAAGAAAATTGAAAACACCCAAAACATTCAGGCCGCAACTTTCCAATATTGATGGTGATATTATTCTTGAATACAACTCACACCTCGACCGTTTTTTAATACAGATTGAAAAGCTGAAACCAGCTGATCTTGATAAAACAATTCTCACTTCACCAGCCAATCGCTTTATTACTTATGACCTTCGGCACTGCCTGCAATTTCTTATGCAGCATGAGCACCGCCACATTAACCAGGCAATTAAATTGAAAAAGCTGGAGAACTTTCCCGGATGATGTTTGTTAAACATAAGCTGCTGCCGGCAATTCGTATATTCGGTTTGGTTTTTTAACCAGGCAGCAAGTGTATGTTTCATACAGTTACTGTGTTATCGTATTTAACCAGTGTGATCTGTTGTAAAAAACAAAAACGTAAACCGGCAACCTTTATTAACAAACTCTCATGAAAATACTTTTACAATACCTGAAGCCTTACAAATGGCTGGTTGTGCTTGTTCTTTTCCTGACAGCCGTGAACATGGGCTTTTCATTGCTGGATCCGATCATTTTTGGTAAGCTGGTGAATTTGGCCAACTATCACCAGCAATTGAATAAAACGCAGCAGATTGCCTGGCATGATTACCTCTTTATGCAAAGAAAAGTAACAGGTCTTTCAGGCAAGCCGGTGTGGTTGTATGGTGTGGTGTGGCTGCTGATTGGTTCTATAACTGTTGCCATGATCAGCCGTATTGCCAAAAATTTCCAGGATTATTTTTTGAATGTAATTGTTCAAAAATTTGGCGCAAAAGTTTTTACTGACGGATTGAAACATGCCATGAAGCTGCCATACCAGGAATTTGAAGACCAGCGCAGTGGCGAAACATTAAGTGTTTTGCAAAAAGTAAAAACTGATACGGAACGCTTCATCAACAACTTTGTAAACATTCTTTTTGCTGTACTCGTGGGCATTGTTGTAGTGGTTGTTTATTCAGTCAGTATTCACTGGAGCATGCCGCTGTTTTATTTTGGAGGGATTGCCATACTCATGTTCATCTCTAACCTGCTGAGCAAAAAAGTAAAAACCATTCAAAAACAAATTGTAGCAAAAACAACTTCACTGGCCGGCTCTACAACGGAATCGTTGCGAAATATTGAACTGGTTAAAAGCCTTGGCTTAACCGACCAGGAAGTGAATCGCCTCAACCAAAACACCTATAAAATTCTTGGGCTTGAGCTAACCAAGGTAAAACGCATTCGCAGCATCAGCTTTGTGCAGGGCACTTTTGTAAACACGTTGAGGCAAATTATTTTGTTCATCCTCATGTATCTTATTTTTCAAAACCGCATGGATGCAGGCCAGCTTGTTACCATGCAGATCTATTCTTTCTTCATTTTTGGGCCGCTGCAGGAAATTGGCAATATCATTCTTTCCTATCGTGAGGCCGAAGCTTCATTAAATAATTTTCAAAACCTGATGAAGAAACAACCGGAGCCAATGCCGGCACAACCCAGGCATTTGGGTGATATTAAAACACTGGAATTTGATCATGTTGCTTTTAAACACCAAACCGCTCAACAACCCGCCATTAACGACATCAGCTTTTCAGTTTCTACAGGAGAAACCGTTGCGTTTGTAGGGCCTTCAGGTTCAGGCAAAACCACGCTGATGAAATTATTGGTAGGATTGTACCGTCCGCAAAAAGGAAAAATTTTATATAACGGTATTGATGAAACATCTATTGACTTTGAAAATCTGCGCAACCAGATTGGTTTTGTAACACAGGATACGCAACTATTTTCAGGAACCATAAAAGAAAACCTGGTGTTTGTAAATGCTGAAGCCACCGATGAAGAATTGATGGATGTATTGAACAAAGCATCCTGTCAAAACTTGTTAGCAAGAGCAGAAAAAGGATTGGATACGATGATAGGAGAAGGCGGATTGAAATTATCAGGAGGTGAAAAGCAACGCTTGTCTATTGCCAGGGCATTGTTAAGAAAACCCAGGCTGCTGATTTTTGATGAAGCAACTTCTGCATTAGATTCATTAACAGAAGAAGAAATCACCAAAACCATTCGTGACGTTTCCTCTCAACGCAATCAAATCACTATTATGATTGCACACCGGCTATCAACCATTATGCATGCCGACAGAATTTATGTTTTGGAAAAAGGAGATGTGGTAGAAACAGGTACACATGACAGCCTGCTGGAAGAAAAAGGATTGTATTATGCCATGTGGCGGCAGCAAATTGGGGAAAGAAAAACAAAAGCAGTTACTGTTTAGAGGATAATGGATAGATGATAACTGATAATTTTAGGTAGGAAAATTTTAATTTAGAACTATCATCTATCATTATTTCAAATGAATTAAATGAGCATCCTTTCCCTTTTCGGCATTGGCAACAGCAAAATAAAACAGGCTTTGCTGAAAGGTGCTGTTATCATTGATGTAAGAACAGCTCATGAATTTGACCAGGGAAAAGTTCCGGGTTCCATCAACATACCTGTTGACAGAATTTCTTCCAGCATTGAACAAATACGCAAAATGCATAAGCCGGTAATTATTTGCTGCGCAACTGGTGCAAGAAGCGATAAGGCTGTTTGCATTTTAAAAGCCAGCGGTATTAAAGAAGTGTATAACGGTGGAAGCTGGGAAACCGTAATGAAAATGGTGAATAAGATCTAAGGTAGAGATGATAGAGGAAAGCGGAGAATGATAGTCCTGCCCAACTGATCCATTATCATCTATCAGTTCTCAAGTATCATCTCCATTAATCTTCCTTCTTTTCTTTACTTAAAAGATTGCTTAAAAAATTTCCCGGTTCTTCAATATCGCTTAGCTCAAGCTTAAGTGCTTTTGTACTTTGTGTAATTTCAAAAAGAGAAATAACCAGTGAGACAAGCAGACTAAGCGGGCTGATGGCAAATTCAATCTTCACCGCCTCATTCCAGCCGCTGTAAATGCTGTACATAGTGATCACACTAAATAAAAAGCTGAATACACCCAGCCCCTGCATCCATCTTACCCATTCTTAAGCGGCTGCGCAGGCTGTGAATTTGCTGAATGATGATCTTATTCTGCTCTCATCTTTTGTATTCATCATGCAGCTTTCTTGCCAAATTAGCCAAAGCCAAAAAGCGATTGGTATAAACAAGCAGCAACAAACTTATAGCGGGAAATAAGAGTGGAGGTGTGTTGAAAGTAATTTCCATCTTCAAATTTACCAATACAGCATCGGCAAATGAACAGGCAGTTAAGTGTGGCTGAAGTTTTTTTCAACAAATAATTACCGCACTTTCAACGCCGGCTTCACCTGCTGAAACTGGCCATTCTGCAGGCGTACATAATACACACCTGTTGGCAGGTAACTGCCATCAAAAGATACTTTGTAAGTTCCGGCAGTGTAATCACGGTCAACGGGTGTTTTTATTACCCTGCCCAATGCATCAATAATTTGAATTAGGGTATGGCCGCCTCTCGTGGTAAATTCTATTTCCGTGCTGGTGACAAATGGGTTTGGAAAAATTTTTACCAACGCATCGCCGGCATTTGGATCAGGCCCGCCAGGACAACCAAACTTATTTACAATATTCAGAGATTGATAATTGCGGAACAAAATTGTTTGAAGCGTATTGCTGTCAACACAAAACCATTTTTCCAATACGCTTGCATACACACTTCTAAAATCGTATTGAAAAGGAATATTGTCGTTTACTGAAACATTTGCAGGTATGGTTGGATTGTTTCCTACTACACTATTCACAACGTGTTTACCAAATAAAAACATCGGTGCTGCTGCACCATGATCGGTACCCAGACTTGAATTGGATTTTATTCTTCTTCCGAATTCTGAGAACGTCATGCCCAGCACACGGTCTTCTATTCCTAAAAATTTGCAGTCATCGGCAAAAGCTTTTATTGCATTTGAAATGGCGGTTAGCAAATTGTTGTGGGTGCCAATAGTTGTGTCGGCTGTATTCACTTGTAAAGAGTGAGTGTCGAAGCCGTTGTAGCTAACCATGTACACTCTCGTTTTCAATCCACCTTTAACTAACCGGGCAACAATTTTTAACTGGTCGGCAAGAGAGTTGTTGGTTGGATAAGTGCTTTGCTGTGTAACAGCATTGGCTGCATCACGTATGCGTGTAGCATATTGATTGGTTTGCGAAGCAACATTGCGAATGTAAGTCAGCTCCTGGCCCATATAATTGTTTGGTGCAGAGTCCTGCACACCATTGATCAGGTTGTAAAAACTTGTAGGGTCTGTTATGCTCATGCCCATATTTACACTGGGGCCCTGCAAGGTTAATGAAGTAACTGAACCGATTTGAATTGCCAATGGATCGGGCATTGCTGAATTTGGAAAGCCAATGGGGAAGTTTGGAAATTCTGCATTGAGATAACGGCCTGCCCAACCTGAATTAATTACCTGGTTGGCATCAGAGCCGCTCATCCAGATATCTGTTGCCCGAAAATGTGAGAAGTTAGGTGAAGGATAACCTACTGCCTGCACAATAGATAATTTGCCTTCGTTAAACAAGGTTTGCAAACCCGTCATGCCCGGATGCAAGCCAGTGGCTGCATAACCATTTAAATTTAAAATGCGGTTTTCAGGAATGGCAATATTTGTTCGTGCATTATAGTAATTGCTGTAATTATCTCTCGGTATCACGGTATTCAACCCATCGTTACCACCGTTCAATTGTACAATTACCAGTACATGATCGGTATCTGTAGTGGGATTCATTAAAACCATCAATAGCGGTGAATTTCCAGTAAATGCTTTTACTGAATAACCATCTACTATAGCCGGCAGCAGTGTTGCGGCAGGTATGCTTTTTTTCAGGAAGTCTCTTCTTTTCATAATCATAGCTTTGAGCCATCAGCTACAGGCTGTGAGAAAACCACTCACAACTGTAACTCATAACTTAACTTAATTGATACTCTGAAAGGTTCATGAAATATTGCAGCAGGGCTTTTAGCCTTGTATTTACAATATTGTAGTTAGTTGTATTAGTTGGGTTAGATGTATAAGCCGCCCAGGCGTTGGTCCAATAGTAATCCTGCAACTGTCCGCTCAACAAAATTTGTTGTTTGATTGTTTGCTTCGATTGGGCAGATAGTGGCACCCGGTAAATAATGCTTAGTATATCATCAATCAAAATATTCGGATCACCCGGGTTGGATAAAGTATTGGCAAACCCAAC
>PSMD01000002.1:33912-44973 GCA_040289925.1 Chitinophagaceae bacterium
GGCATCAATAATTATCTTTTTCCCATTTCTTGTATAACCTGTGTTAATCATTGTATCGGTAAAGCGGTTTCGCTTGGGCAAAGTATCTGAATTAATCCAGATCTCATGAAACTGCGGTGCCTGGTAATAAGCCGGCCAGCCTGATACGGTTGGTGGGTCACCAATGTTCTGGGCCATTAAGGCCATCCAGCCATATACATAATTCCACATGCCGTAAGCGTCAGCATAAGAAACATTCACGTCAGGAAAAACAACATTGTATTCTCGTAAACAGCCGATCACCTGATCAACGGGGCTTTTGATATGACAACTCTGGTTCACAACATCAAAAAAATGTTCACTCTTGAGCAGTGTGCTTAGCACCGGCTTTATATCGTAGTTGTTATTTCTGAAAATGGTTGCCAGCGGGTCAATTACATTGGCTTCGGTGGCCGCATCAATTACATAATACACAAACCAGCGGTAAAGCTTTCTCACAATAAATTTTGAAACATCTGCCTTTGCAAAAATCATGTTCAGCAAATCATCCAGTTCCAATGCACCGGCAGCCCCGCTGCGGCCGGTAATAATGGTGTTGTTGTAAAAAGAAGAAAAGCTTTTGTTGTTTATATCATGCGTGTTAGAAAAAAATGCATAGCTGAAAGTACCGCCATTAATACCGTGCCCAGTTAATACTTTGGCAGCCATCTTTACATCATCTTCAGTGTAATTAGCCAAATTGGTAACGGGATCTTTACCCACAGTAAACAATTCCTGCAGTTCTCTTGCATAGTTTTCATCTGGTGCTGTGTTTGTATTCAGGTAGCCGTTCAGGTAACGCAGCATGCCGCAATCAATGGTAACATCTTTTACCAGTTGCTTAAAATTTCCCAATGCAGATTGGCGAAGAAGGTTGTGGTGATTGTAAACAAAATGAGAAACACCGATATCAACTGTTTCAGTTCCAAAATGATTAGCCCAGAATAAAGTCATCTTTTCCCTGATGCTTCTATCCTGGTTTAACAACACACCTGTCCACCATTTTTTAAAAGATGCTCTTCTTACACTATTTAAAGTGCCGTCGTTTGTGGGATTATTTATCCAGGTTTGGCCGGCTGCCACGTTGGGATCCGGTGTATTTGGACTGTAGTCGTTCAACGGAGGAGATGGAAGCGGGGCCGTTGGAGTCAACAGTTCATCAACTGCCTGAGAAACAGTTCTGGCTTTGAAATAATCAATGTCAGCTTTTTTAGCGCCAAACATTGTCCGCTTCAGCAGGTGCACCACTTCATTTGTTGTCCACGGCCCTGAGTAGGGCGTTAAGCCGGAAAGTGTTCTGAAAGTTTTACGTGGAGCAGAGGGGACAGCTTTTTTCTTCTTCACTGCAAGAAATTCTCGCCTATCCATAACGGAGATTTTGGTTGATGATCAATTATGATACTAAAACTATTCATAAGTTTAAGGATAAGCAAGAGATAATTTACTTTATTTTCCTCTATTATTCTCAAAACCCCAGTAGCAATCATTTTTTTTAATCACACTGATTGTTCCATCCCTTTCCAGGAGTGCTCTTTCACCTTTTCCAGGGAATCTTTGTTTAATTCTTTTCTCACGCCTTCCAAAATATCATTTTTACTGATCTGCAGTTTTTCCATGTTATGGTTATTAAAATGCCCGTCTTTAAATAAAGATCTCGGTTCGCCTTTAATAATTTTTCCGATGGCATGAGATTTTACAGCCAGGCAAGTATCTTATGCACTATAATAAATGTTACTCCGGCTGCAACAGTTGAAAAAAATGGTGAGGCTCCCACAATTCCTCTTGCCAGTACCGCACCCAGCATAATCACCAGTATGCTGTCAAATGCTGTTTTTTGTCCAAAGATGCGCATGCCACCAATGCGGATTAATGCAAGTGTAATAAAGAATATAACAAAAGCTCTTGCTGCCATTTGCCCGGGTAATAAATGTTCACCGCTGCCAAAAATTTGTTGAAGGTCCATAGTAAATTTTTTGTGATGAGGTAAAGTAAAGAATTTTGATAAAAAGCTATGCCAAATGCTTATTTGAATTTATTATGGTTTCATCACTATTGCTCACCAGTTTAACCACTTTCAATTTTCATTACTTTAAATAAAATAGCAAGAAAATAAATGCCACTGCATAGCCGGACCCTGATGCAAACTTCAGAGCTTTGCCGGCTATGTCAGTTGAACAAGCCTATAATCACTGGGCCAGCCAGTATGATACAAATGAAAATAAAACCCGTGACCTGGAAGCAGTGGCACTTAGGGAATTGTTGACCACTATTAATTTTAATACAGTGCTTGAAATTGGCTGCGGCACCGGAAAAAATACTGTGTGGTTATTGCAAAAGGCAAGCTTTGTTACTGCTGTTGATTTTTCAGAAGAAATGCTGAACCAAGCAAAGCAAAAATTGAAAAAAGAGCTTGAAACAGGAAAAGTAAATTTTATCAGGGCAGATATAACAAAGGCCTGGAGCTTCGTAAAAGAAAAATTTGACCTGGTAACCTTTAGCCTGGTGCTGGAGCATTTGAAAAACCTCGAAGATATTTTTGAAAAAGTTGCCAACTCTCTGAAAGCCGGCGGATACATGTATATAGGCGAATTACATCCGTTTAAACAATATGCGGGCAGCAAAGCAAGATTTCAAACCGCTGAAGGAGAAAAAGTTTTGGAATGCTACACGCATCATCTCTCTGATTTTACCAATGCTGCAAATGCTTACGGCCTGGCTCCTGTATTGATCAAAGAATATTTTGATGATAATGATAGAACAACCCTGCCCCGGTTGCTTTCTATCCTGTTTGTGAAAAAAAGCTAAGCCATGTTGGTCTTCAAAAATTTGTTTGATTTTTTCTCTACTTCACAATATTGTTAATGGCAGAAATAAAGGTGCAGTTCTCTAATTGAATAGATCGTAAATAATCATTAATGCCACGTTGAATTTCATTTTTACGAGGCTTAAAAATTTTATAGGCAATCCAATCTGCACAACGTTTCCAATCGCTGCTGGTTTTAACAGTGCACAGTGGAATGTGATTGTTGTTATCATACACCCGTTTCCATGTCCGGAATGCAGTGCCGCAAACATTCGGGGTGTTGTTCAGTAGTTTTTTTATTTCCTGTAAATTTTCGAAAGAATCTTCACCCCACTCACCACACCAGATGGGTTGATTTTTTGGAATATCCTGCAGAATTTCTTTCAAGGCTTTTTCTTTCTTGTTTTCATTAAACCAGGGTTAAAAATGAAAACTCCAGATTTGATTGCTGTCAACCTTCTGCGGGAAATCCTTAAAAGTGTGAGCCAGCTTATTTCCTTCAGCAATCAGCAAATGGTTTTTGTCAACGCTTCATATGCCATCAATTAATTTTTTGTAAAAAGAAATGAGGTCAGCCGTTTTTGTGTCAGGCTCATTTAAAATATCATAGCCGGCAATTATTTTTTCAGCCTGATATCTTGCAGCAATAGCTTTCCAAAGATCAATTGTTGCCTGCCTGTTTTCTGCCGATTCGTAAAACCCCGTCTTTGAAGGATCAGCAATGAAATAAGGTGTTTGACCGCCCGGTGCTGTATGCAGATCAAGCACCATGTAAATTTTATTTTTCCGGCACCTTTTTACCAGGCTGTCAACAATATTGTAACCATTCATGTAATCAAGATTGTTTTGCGTAAACAACCAGTGATTAAATGGCACACGAGTGCTATTGTAGCCACTAGTTGCAATAAGTGCAATGTCTTTTTCAGTAACATAGGTGGCGTAATAAGTTTTTAGAAACTTGTCGTAAGTTTTTTTGCCAACCAATGCAAGCAAATTCTTTTTTACATCGCTTTCACTTTTAAAACCACATCCCATTCTCCAGCCTTCCCACAACAACCAGTCACCAAGATTTACAGAGTTAAGTACAACCGGTTTTCCTGCTGAATCAATCAACGTGTTTTGAGAAACACGAACGAAAGAAGACTGGGCTTTTACAAAAAAAAGAAGAGCAGGTAAAAAGAATGAGCAGCTTTGTTTTCATGCAAATAAGTTTTTAAAAAAGCAGGGTGAGTTTTTTGTTGATGAAAGAAAAACAGGAAGAGTTGCAACAGAAAAGCACTGACAGATTTTTAAACCCATTAGTGCTGTAGTAAATCTTTGAAAACCAAAAACAATAATCAGAAAAAGAGAAACTGTTTAGTTAATATTTTCAATCACACCGGCAATGCCCTGGCCACCACCTACACAGGCAGTTACCATTCCATATTTTTTATTCAACCGCTTCATGTCATCCAAAATTTGAATGGTGAGTTTTGCACCGGTACAACCAAGAGGATGGCCTAAAGCAATGGCACCACCATTAATGTTTACGATATCAGGATTCAACCCTGCTTCCCTGATTACAGCGATTGACTGCGAAGCAAATGCTTCATTCAATTCAATCAAATCTATATGCGAAAGATTCATACCTGCCTGCTTTAGCACTTTAGGTATGGCTGCAACTGGCCCAATACCCATAATACGCGGATGTACACCCGCAGATGCACAAGCCACCAGGCGGCCAATTGGTTTTAACCCCAGTTGATTCATCATTTTTTCACTCATCACAATTACAAAGGCAGCCCCGTCTGAAGTTTGCGAAGAATTGCCGGCCGTTACACAACCATTTGCCGCAAAAGCTGGTTTTAATTTAGCCAAAGCTTCCAATGATGTATCCTGCCGCGGACCTTCATCGGTATCTACCACAAAATTTCTTTTTTGCTTTTTGCCTTTTTCATCCACGTAAACTTCATCCACATTTATTGGCAGAATAGATTTTTTGAAATACCCATTCTGAATGGCATTGATTGCTTTTTGATGCGAACGGTAAGAAAATTCGTCCTGGTCTTCACGGCTAACATTGTATTCTCTTGCAACAGCTTCAGCAGTCAGGCCCATGCTTAAATAATAGTCGGGTTCATCTTTTGCAATTGAATACGCAGGAACAGTTTTCCATCCTGCTGTTGGCACAAGGCTCATACTTTCAGTACCGCCGGCAACAATGCAATCTGCCATGCCCATTCGAATTTTTGCAGTAGCAATGGCAATTGTTTCCAGTCCACTGGCACAATAACGATTTACTGTCATACCCGGCACATCAAAGCCAATGGCTCTTGCAGCAATAATTCTTCCTACCTGTAAACCCTGTTCGGCTTCGGGCACAGCATTGCCAACAATTACATCATCTACCAATTTTGCTTGCAATTGCGGAACAGACTGTATGAGTGCTTTGATAAGATCTATTGCCAGGTCATCGGGACGATAAAAACGAAATCCGCCACGTTTGGCTTTTGCTACTGCTGTTCGGTAACCGGCTACTATGTAAGCTTCCTGCATGTAAAAACTGTTTTAAAAGATGTAAGTTTCCAGGTAATAGTTACGAATTTATATTCCCAACTTTTTCTATACTATTTAGCTGCTGTTGTGAGTTTACCCTGCACTTGTTTCAGGGCAAACTTTATTCAACAATAATTCGCCTCTTAGCAAAGTTAACTCTGTATAACTAACAAATTACAGGCTTTTAAAGTTCGGTTATCTTCGCAGCGTTCTATGTACAAACTTCTTCGAAAAATTTTCTTTCTCTTTCCTCCTGAATGGACACATTATTTTGTGATGAATAGCCTGCGCTTTTTTTGCAGCATTGGCCTGAGAAAATTACTATGCTTGTTTTGTAAGCCCTCCGCGGTAGCTGCAGTACCCTGTTTAGGGCTGCAATTTAAAAACCCGGTGGGGCTGGGAGCAGGTTTTGATAAAAACGCAAAATACCTGCGAGAGTTAGACACATTGAATTTCGGTTTTGTAGAAATTGGAACAGTAACACCAAAACCACAAGCAGGTAATCCAAAGCCAAGACTGTTTCGTTTGCCAAAAGATAAAGCGTTGATTAACCGCATGGGGTTTAATAATGATGGAGTAAAGGCAATTGCGGAGCGACTGAAGAAGTTCAGGATGCAAAAGGCAAAATGTAAAATGATCATTGGCGGCAACATTGGAAAGAATAAAAACACAGTGAATGAAGATGCGTGGAAAGATTATGCGATTTGCTTTAATGAATTGCATCCTTACGTTGATTATTTTGTTGTCAACGTAAGCTCACCCAACACGCCGGGATTAAGAGAATTGCAGGAAAAATCTTCCTTGAAAAAGATTTTGCAGCACCTGCAAATGATCAATAACGGAAAAGCAGTTTCAAAACCCATCTTACTTAAAATTGCGCCAGACTTAACCTGGCAGCAAATTGATGATGTGATTGACCTGGCTGTTGAAATAAAATTAGACGGCCTTGTTGCAGCCAACACAACTATTACCCGTGATCACCTGGTGACACCTTCACGAAAAATTAAAAGCATTGGTGCCGGCGGACTCAGCGGCAAACCCCTGCAACAACGATCAACCGAAATTGTAAAATATATTGCGCAAAAAACCGGCGGCGAAATAACCATTATTGCCAGCGGCGGAATTTTTGATGTAAATGACGCAAGAGAAAAATTGGAAGCCGGTGCAGATCTTGTGCAGGTGTGGACCGGTTTTATTTATGAAGGCCCCGGAATTGTAAAAAAGATTTGTAAAGGACTTAACCCAACCAATAATTCATAAGCATGGACCAGTTATTTACCAGCGAAGCCATTATTAGTTTTCTAGTTTTAGTAATTCTTGAAGTTGTTCTTGGCATTGACAATGTCATTTTCGTAAGCATTATAATAAATCGCCTTGCAGATAAGGATAAAAAAAGAGCCAGAACTGCATGGATGGTTACAGGCATACTCATCCGCAGCGGATTACTGACTGCGCTGGGTTGGTTGCTGGCGCAAAAAGGCAAATACCTTATTCCTGAAAACTGGTTTGGTAAAGGTTTCGATTTGGCAAGCCTTGTAATGTTGCTGGGCGGATTATTTCTTATTTACAAATCGGTAAAAGAAATTCACGGAAAGCTGGAAGGCGAAGACCCAAATGTTGTATTGGAAAAGAAACGTGGATTGGGTTTAGGCCAGGCCATTTTTCAAATCATGCTGATTGATACTGTATTTTCTTTTGACAGTGTAATTACTGCAGGCGGAACGGCTAAGCATGTAGAGATCATGATAGCGGCTGTGGTAATCGCCATGATCGTAATGTTTGTATTCAGCCCGAAGATTGCATCTTTCATTCACAAACATCCAACATTGAAAATGCTGGCTCTTTCTTTTTTAGTGATGATTGGCTTAAGCCTGGTGATTGAAGGCTGGGATTCTGAAAGTGCCGAGAAACTTCACCTCAAAAATTATATCTATTTCGGAATGGCTTTTTCATTTATTGTTGAAGTATTGAACATGGCCATGAGAAAGAAAATAGCCGGCAAGCCTGTTGAACTAAAAGAACCGCATTTGGAATGAGAGGAACAAAAGAATTTAGAGCCCGATGAAGCTCACTAAACTAATTTTAAAATAGTTGCGGCTACCATGCCTGCCGTTTCTGCCCGCAATCTTGTTTCGCCGAGTGAAACTGTATCAAAATGATGTTGCAGTGCCAGGTCAATTTCTTCTTTTGTAAAATCTCCTTCCGGGCCAATTAAAATAATTTGAGAAGGAAGAGAATCATTCACCAGGTCAGCCAGGTTTCTTTTTTTCTGTTCTATACAATGAGCAATAAATTTTTGCGAAGCTGATCTAACTGCATCCATCTCAAACAATTTTTCAAACTTCACAGGCTGATGTAACAGGGGTAACCAGCATTGCTGGCTTTGCAGCATGGCACTTACCAAAATATTTTCCAGGCGGTCGCTGCGGAATTTTTGCTTTTCAGTTCTGCCACAAACCAGTGGGATAATTTGCTGTATGCCCAGCTCAGTTGATTTTTCTAAAAACCACTCAAACCGGGAAGAATTTTTTAGCAGTGAGATAGCAATTGTTATTTGCCTGGCAGATAGTGCATGATGAGTTGTATGCACAACTTTGATTTTGCAATGCTTTTTATGGTCATCAATAATGATTGCCTCAATCAAATTTCCGTTTCCATCGGTCACATTCAGCTTTTCACCTTTTTTCATTCGCAATACCTGCACGGCATGTTTTGAATTTTCTTCATCCAAAACAATTTCCAGTTGGTGGCCATCATAATCCTGAATGTAAAAAAACGGAACACTCATGCCGGCAAAGAAAGGATTTATTTTAGAAGATGAAACATAGTTGAAAGGCAGTCCACAGTTCACAGACCATAGTCCTTAGAGGCCAGGCATGGACAACCAAGCAGTAATATGGCTTTGGGTGCTGGTTAAGTGGGCTTAACCATGCACTGTTGATGAACCAGCTATGAAGGAACAATGCAGGAGCCATTCAGAAAGCATGAATGACAATTTTTCTGGTGGAAAAAATTTGGGAAGATGAGCCAAACTGACATATGAACCCCTTTTGGTAAAGAGAATGATTTAGTTAATATTGGCGGCTGGTAGTAAAGCCAGCAATGCCTGATTTTCAACAACGAAAAATTATATATGCAATCGAAAGCCACCACAATTGACCAGTATATCAATGAACTTCCAGAGTACAGGAAGAATGCAATTGCTGAATTAAGGAAAGTCATCAAAAAAAACATTCCTAAAGAATTTCAGGAAGGAATGGGTTATGGCATGCCCGGCTATTTAGTACCTCATAGCAAATACCCGGCAGGATATCATTGTGATCCAAAATTACCATGGCCATTTTTGGGCTTTGCTTCGCAGAAGAATTTTATTGCGATTTATTATATGGGTATTTATGCTGATCCAAAACTTCTAAAATGGTTTATCGAAGCTCATGCAAAAGCCTCACCCAAAAAAAACTAGATATGGGTAAGAGTTGTTTACGCTATAAAAAAGCCGGAAGACATTCCGTATAAGCTTATTGGTGAACTGGCTTCTAAGATAACGACTGATGAATGGATGGCGATGTACGAACGTAATGTAAAGGGCCGCAGCAAGAAAAAATAACATTACAAGCCAAACAGTTTCTCTGCATTGCTGGTAGTAATTGCAGCTATTTCTTCTACCGGTAGAAATTTTAAACCAGATAATTTATCAACCACAAATTTTAAATAGGCCGGCTCATTTCTTTTTCCGCGGTAAGGCACCGGCGCCAGGTAAGGTGCGTCGGTTTCCAGCACCACATGCTCCAGGCTTATTTCTTTCATCACTTCATCCAGCCCGGAGTTTTTGAATGTAAGCACTCCTCCTATTCCCAAATAAAATCCGGCCCCGGTTATTTTTTTTGCCTGTATTACTGAACCTGAGAAGCAATGAAACACGCCTTTCAGTTTTCCATCCTGGTTTTTTTCAATTAACTCAATGCATTCATCCAGCGAATTGCGTGAATGGATGACAATAGGTACGTTCAACTGCCGGGCCCAATCAATTTGCCGCTGAAAACTTTTGTACTGAAGATCAGTATAGGTTTTATCCCAATAAAAATCAAGACCGGTTTCTCCTATGGCAACGAATTTTCTTTCACCAAGATGTTTTTCCACCACTTTGACTTCTTCTTCATAATTATTTTTTACAGAGCAGGGATGAAGGCCCATCATGGCCTGGCAAAGCCCATGATGCCCTGCCTCCGAGCCAAGCATATCTGCATGAGTGCTGCTATCAATAGCCGGCATTAATATCTTTACAATGCCCTCGTTTTCAGCACGGGCAAGTATTTTATCAAGCTCTGTATCAAACTCTTTTAAATAAATATGGGAGTGAGTATCTACAAGATTCATTATCAAACAAAACTCTCAAAAAAATGCTGAATTAGTTAAACTTTTATCAATAATTTGTATCTCAATATCATCGTTTTTACTCATAAAAAAGCAAGCTTATGAACTTACCTGGCAGACTGAAATTGATACCGTGCCTGCTGCTGTTTGCCACCATTTTATTTTCTGCCTGCAAAAAAGAACACAGCGGTGACCTAACACCCGACGAAGAATTGCAGGCCAATGTTGCTTCTACCCAGGCCGAAGCTGAGGCTGATGTGGTTTTTAATTCTGTTTTTGAAGATGTGTTTGGCGCTAATAACGATGTTGGCATTTTAGGCGTTGGTGTCATTAGCAGCCCAACCCCCCCGCCCTGCTTAACTACTTCCGTAATTCATTTAACGACCGACCCATGGCCTATAAAAATTATTTATGATTTTGGCGCAGGCTGTATGTCGCCCGACGGGCATTTAAGAAAAGGACGCATTATTGCCACATACACTAACCGGTTAACCATTGCAGGTGCTAAAGCAACTATTGAGTTTGAAAACTTTTTTATTGACAGCGTTAAAGTTGAAGGCGTACATAAAATTGCAAACACCAGTTCCAATACAACTGTCGGTTTGCAATTTGCCATTGACGTGAGTGCAAAATTGCTGAAGCCAAATGGCAATTACACAGAGTGGAGCAGCCATAAAAAAATTACACAAACTGCAGGCAATATAACACCACAAATAGCCATTGATGATGTGTATAAAATAGAAGGAAACACCAGCGGCATTACAAGAAGAAATGATTTTATTGTAGGTTGGAATGCTACCATTGTGGAACCGCTGATGAAGGCATTGAATTGCAGATGGGTCAAGAAAGGAGCCATCCGAATTACCCGGCAAAACTTATCAGCTAATTCTCAATGGGTTGGTGTTTTAGACTTTGGAACCGGCACTTGCGACAACCGGGCAACCCTTTCTATCAATGGCAGAACCGTTGAAATATTCTTGTACTGAATTCAAAATTTATTATACCTTTAAACCAGTTTTCATAGGGTACGGATTAAAAACGGGCCAGGGTGTCTACCCAGGCCCTAACTATTTAAATAAGCCTTCTTTTTACAGCTTTCTTTCAATTGACCTGAACACATATCCTTTGTTCGAGAAATAATTCAGAACTACAGGCAACACCACCTGCAATTTTTCAAAACACTTCTGGCTGTCGTGAAAAACAATAATAGAACCCGGCCTTGCCGAAAAGATTACATTCTCCAAACATTGCTGAGCAGAAATGTTTGCATCAAAATCTGCACTAAGCACATCCCACATAACCACTTTTGCTTTTTTGCCTTTCATGGCAGA
>PSMD01000002.1:44996-59002 GCA_040289925.1 Chitinophagaceae bacterium
CCCCTGCCATTTGGTTATTCTGCCGTAAGGAGGTCGAAATAAATTTGAATCAATGTAATTAGAGGCTTCGGCAATATTTTTTAAATAGATGTCATTGCTCACCTTCCAGCCATTCAGGTGATTGTGGGTATGATTACCCACTTCATGTCCTTCATCCAGAATTTGCTTATACACTTCACTGTGCTCAATTACATTTTTACCAATGCAAAAAAAAGTAGCCAGGGCATTATGCTTTTTTAATTCACGTAAAACAAAAGGAGTTGCTTCCGGGTGCGGGCCATCATCAAAACTGAGGTAAAGAATTTTTTCTTTTCCGGGAACACTCCACAAATAATCCGCATAAATCTTTTTCAGCAACCAGGGAGTTTTTACAAAATATTTCTTCACTTCCACAAGTTACAGATTCAGGGCTAAACTTATTTTGGTAAGAGGGGGCGGTTGAAATTTCAGCTTTCATCTCTCATCCGCAGAATCGAATCGAAATCTCATAAATCGCAGTTCTCTCTTTTATCTTTGCAGCCTTATGAATAAAAAGGTAAGAGTAAGGTTTGCTCCAAGCCCTACAGGTGGTTTGCATTTGGGCGGCGTAAGAACAGTGCTGTACAATTATCTGTTTGCCAAAAAGCAGGGCGGTGATTTTGTTTTGCGCATTGAAGATACCGACCAAAGCCGCTATGTGCCGGGCGCCGAACAGTACATTTATGATTGCCTGGAGTGGTGTGGCTTAGTGCCTGATGAAAGCCCAAAACATGGCGGACCTTTTGCCCCGTACAGGCAAAGTGAAAGAAAAGAAATTTACAGAAGCTATGCAGAGCAGCTTGTAAGTAAAGGATATGCCTATTATGCATTTGATACGCCTGAAGAGCTGGAACAAATGCGCAATGTTTATAAAACGGAAGCAAACCCTTCACCGCAATATGATCATTCTTTGCGCATGAAAATGCGCAACTCGTTAAGCCTGCCTGCCGAAGAAGTAAAAAAGCTGTTGGATGAAAATGTGCGGCATGTTGTACGCATAAAAATGCCGGAAAATGAACCGGTAAGCTTTGTGGATATGATAAGAGGTGAAGTAAATTTTGATACGAATATTGTTGATGATAAAGTTTTGCTGAAAGCAGATGGAATGCCTACTTACCATTTAGCAGTGGTGATTGATGATTATTTAATGAAGATTACTCATGCTTTTCGCGGTGAAGAATGGCTACCAAGTGCACCGGTACATATTTTACTCTGGAAATATTTTGGATGGGAAAACGACATGCCGCAATGGGCACACCTGCCTCTTATATTGGGACCGCAGGGCAAGTTGAGCAAAAGAGATGCTGCAAAATATGGCTTTCCCATTTTTGCAATGAACTGGACAGACCCTCAGAGCGGTGAATTAACCGAAGGGTTTAAAGAACGTGGCTTTCTGCCGCAGGCATTCATTAATTTTCTTGCCCTACTGGGTTGGAATGACGGCAGCGAGCAGGAAATATTTTCTTTAGAAGAATTGATTGAAAAGTTTTCGATTGAAAGAGTGCACAGTGGCGGAGCTAAATTTGATTATGAAAAAGCAAAATGGTTCAATCACCAATGGATAAAGCGATTTGAAGCCGGACGTTTGAAGTTTGAAGTAAAGAAAACTCTTGCTCAAAAAAGAATAGACATAAGTGATGAACAAAAGTTGGAAAAAGTAATTGCTCTTGTAAAAGACCGCTGCACTTTGCTGACGGATTTTTATGACCAGGGCTGGTTCTTTTTCAAAACGCCTGGTGAAATTGACGCTGAGGCAGTGAAACCAAAATGGAATGAAGCAAAAAAAAGATTCTTTGAATCATTGAAAGAAGAACTGCAGGCTACCAGCCAGTGGGAATCCGCTTTTATTGAAGATGGATTTAAAAAACTGGCCATGATACAGGGAATTAAACCGGGTGAACTGCAACTGCCCTTGCGCATTATGCTGGTTGGCGGAAAGTTCGGCCCGCCTGTGTTTGACATTGCCGAATTGC
Organism: Chitinophagaceae bacterium; assembly: GCA_040289925.1. Taxonomy (GTDB): domain Bacteria; phylum Bacteroidota; class Bacteroidia; order Chitinophagales; family Chitinophagaceae; genus VBAU01. The sequence goes on from PSMD01000002.1 coordinate 46,988, forward strand.
TGGGAAAAGAAGAAACACTTCGCCGTATTGAAAACGGTTTGGCTATTTTCGGATAACAATCAATTATGGAACGACCGATCAGGGTTTTGGTAGCAAAAGTAGGCCTCGATGGTCACGACAGGGGCGCAAAAGTAATTGCCACTGCATTGAGAGATGCGGGGATGGAAGTGATTTACACCGGCCTTCGCCAAACACCCGAAATGGTGGTGACCGCAGCGCTGCAGGAAGATGTGGACGCTATTGGAATCAGCATTCTTTCCGGCGCACATATGACGGTGTTTCCAAAAGTTTTGCAACTGATGAAAGAAAAAGGAATGGATGATGTATTGCTCACAGGGGGAGGAATTATTCCGGATGAAGACATGAAACAATTAAATGCAATGGGCGTGGGAAAATTATTTGCACCCGGCGTGCCCACATCGGAGATTGCCTCTTACATTAAAACAGAAGTGGCTCAAAAAAGAAAATTTTAAAGCATGTACAATACTTTACTTACCGGTTTGGAAAACGGCATCTTCACCATCACCATCAACCGCTCTGATAAAATGAATGCATTAAACAGGCAGGTGATTGATGAATTGGAAAAAGCTGTGGAAGAAGTTTACACGAACAACGATATTAAAGCCGCCATCATTACCGGCGCAGGTAACAAAGCGTTTGTAGCCGGTGCAGATATTAGTGAATTTCTAAACCTGGAACCTTCTAAGGCAACGCAGCTGGCTAAAAGAGGACATGAAGTGTTTGATAAGATTGAAAATTCACCCAAACCAATTGTGGCTGCTGTAAATGGTTTTGCCCTTGGTGGTGGTTGCGAACTGGCTCTTGCCTGCCATTTCATTTATGCTGCGGAAAATGCAAAGTTTGGCCAGCCGGAAGTGAACCTGGGATTAATACCGGGTTATGGCGGTACACAACGGTTAACGCAGGTAGTGGGCCGCAATCTTTCGATGGAATTATTAATGAGCGGCAACATGATTTCTGCCAAAGAAGCCATGGAATATGGAATTGTAAACCGTGTAACCACTGCGGATGAACTGATGACTGCTGTAAAAGCCATTCTCGGCATAATCATTACCAAAGCTCCTGTTGCTGTTTCAAAAGTGATTGAATGTGTCAACAACTTCGATCATACCCAGCAGGGTTATGATTTTGAAATTGAAAAATTTGGTGAATGCTTCGCAACAGAAGACATGAAAGAAGGCACTTCAGCCTTTCTTGAAAAAAGAAAAGCCAACTTCAAAGGGTGGTAAAAAATCTCTAATTATTCGAATATCTGCTTTACCTCTTCCGCCACAGGATGCGGAGCTTTAAATTTTACACCTAAAAGACGGGCAAAGGTTTGCGCCAGCTGTTGTTGATATAACTGCATAGCTATTTTCATTTCGCCCCTGGATTTTATAGCGGGGCCTAATAAAGCAAACCAGACTTCATGCGAATCCTGCACGTTGTTATTATGGCTCGTCCATTCATCCTTATTTATGTCGCCCCGTCCATGATCAGTAGTAATGAAAATGGTTGTTTTGTTTTTATATTGCGGATCTGATTGCACAAAATTCCAGATCTCCATTAACCACGCATCTGCCTGATGTGCCGCATCCAGATAAGAACGGTATTGCCCGCTGTGTGCCCATTCATCTGTTTCTCCGTAACCAATAAAAAACACTTTCGGTTTTCTTGTCTTTAAATATTCCATGGCGCCATAGTGAGTAAATACGTCCAGGCATTCATCTTTCAACCAGGGCTTGTATGAGTCTTTTAAAAGACGGTTGAGAAATTTTTCATTGCCGTTTGGATGTTTACCGCCCAACTCATCAAAGGCGGCAAACACCGGTATGCCGCTTCTCTTTTCATTCAATATGCAGTTAAAAGTTTCCCAGGCCCCGAAAGCAGCCACCTTGTTTTTAAATTTTGCCTGTGCGTTCAAAAGCTCAAGGACATTTTTATTTGGATTGGCAGGATGCGAATTGGAATTAATAGCCGTATCAACATAGCCGGTAAAAATTTCGCTGTAGCCGGGGTACGAAAACCAGTAGGGGTTGGCAACATCTACCTTGTTTCCAAAAGCCCGGTTACCGTAAAGCTGTCCTTTTGCTGCAACAGTGGTCCATATAAAAGGCAATAGTTTTTTTCTTCGCTCCGTTTCATCACCGCTCCAGTAGTTATCAAAAATAAAAGCACTGTCGCCCTGGTGATAGCTTGCGTTGTTCGCTATGATGGAATCCATTCCTTTAAAAACTTCCTGCCAGCGAAAACCATCCAGCGTAATGATGATGAGATTTTCTGAACGCTGCGCCACCGAAAAAAACGGCAACAGTAAAAGCAGCCAGTAATTTTTTTTCATAGTGATGTTTATCATCTTAAAAATAAAGCATTTCATTGCCTCAAGCTATAACTTTGCGACGCCTTTCTAACATTAAAACATTGTTATGGATTACCGCACAGAAAAAGATACCATGGGAGAAGTGAAAGTTCCCGCCAACGCTTATTATGGTGCACAAACGCAGCGTAGCATAGATAATTTCAAAATTGCGCAGGACATCAACAAAATGCCGAAAGAAATTATTCGTGCATTTGCTTACCTCAAAAAGGCAGCGGCTATCACCAACTATGAGGCGGGTGTGCTTTCAAAGGAAAAATCCGACCTCATTGGCAAAGTGTGTGATGAAATTTTGGAAGGCAAGCTGGATGATTATTTTCCGCTGGTTGTTTGGCAAACCGGCAGCGGTACCCAAAGCAATATGAACGTGAATGAAGTGATTGCTAATCGGGGACACGTTTTGCAGGGCGGGCAGTTAACGGATAAGGAAAAGTTCCTGCACCCCAATGATGATGTGAACAAATCACAATCATCCAACGACACATTTCCTACGGCCATGCATATTGCGGCTTATAAAATTCTTTTTGAAAAAACTATTCCGGCCATTGAGAAATTAAAAAACACATTGGCAGAAAAAAGCCGGCAGTTTATGAAAATTGTGAAAATTGGCCGCACGCATTTTATGGATGCCACACCACTTACACTCGGCCAGGAATTCAGCGGTTATGTTTCTCAACTGGATCACGGATTGAGAGCCATAAAAAATACTCTACCTCATTTGAGTGAGCTGGCCCTTGGAGGCACAGCAGTAGGAACCGGCATTAATACTCCGCCAAACTATTCAGAAAATGTAGCTAGGCATATTGCTGCGCTTACAGGTTTACCGTTTGTGACAGCAGAAAATAAATTTGAAGCACTGGCAGCCCACGATGCCATTGTAGAAGCTCATGGTGCTTTAAAAACTGTAGCGGTAAGCTTGATGAAGATTGCGAATGACATCCGCATGTTATCATCCGGCCCACGCAGCGGCATTGGTGAAATTTTTATTCCGGACAATGAGCCCGGCTCTTCCATTATGCCCGGAAAAGTGAACCCCACCCAATGCGAAGCCTTAACGATGATTGCTGCGCAGGTATTGGGTAATGATGTAGCCATCAATATTGGTGGCGCAACAGGTCATTTTGAATTGAATGTGTTTAAGCCGATGATGATCTACAACTTCCTTCACAGTGCCCGGTTAATTGCTGATGGTTGTATTTCCTTCAACGATAAATGTGCTGTGGGCATTGAACCGATAGAGGCCAATATTAAAAAGCATGTCGAAAACTCGCTGATGCTTGTAACTGCTCTCAACACAAAAATTGGTTATTACAAAGCAGCAGAAATTGCACAGAAGGCCTATAAAGAAGGAACTACATTAAAAGAAATGGCAGTTAAGCTGGGTTATGTTACGCCTGAACAATTTGATGAATGGGTAATACCAGAAAAAATGGTGGGAGAGATTAATTAATTTTTCCCCGGCAATTGGTTTCAATTTTCCTGAAACTCAGGCAGTAACTAACTGCGGGTATTTTTCACATGAAAATTTACGTTGACTTAACATCATAATCAGATTAATTTAACGTTCCAATATGTATGAAATACCCACGGTGTTTCATCTGCTTATTAAAACAAGACAGATGAAAACCTCACCTTTAAAATCTGTTGCTATGAAAACTAATGCTGTAGCCACCTCGTACTTTTCGGCTTACCCCCTTAAGGCAATTAAATCTATTGTAAAAGAAGATGAACAAAACTCTGGCCATTCAGTAAAGCTAATGGGCCGATTAAGAATACTGCCCATGATAAACCCATACGGTGAAAAGAAGTGTTCGATCAACAATATTAAGTTTCCGGCAAACATTGAATCAGGCGAACCCGGTTGGTTCAATCATTACGAATGACTTTACCTTGAGTCTGTAACCAAAAACAGTCCCCCGTGCCGGGGGGCTTCTTTGCAGTTCGTGCCTTTATTTTATAAATCAAAAAGTCCCGCTAAGGCGGGGCTTCTTTTTAATTAGCCGCTTATAAGGTTACAGCTTTTATCTTTTTAGAATTTTTTGAATCTGCACTTCTGCATCGTAGCCATTATATAGTTTTACAACATACACTCCGGGTAACAGCGATGAGACATTCACACTAAAATCATTTTGGTAGCTCAGCATTTCTTTCAGCACATAACCATTGATATCTACCACCTGAAAACGCAAAGGCTTATGTAATTGTTTTTTGCCGTGTACATAAATGGTGTTGTGTACCGGGTTTGGAAAGATTGAAACCATGTCGTTGACAACAACCGGCCGCAACCTGTTGTCATTACGAATGGGGAGTGTTAGCAGGGTTTTATAGCTAAGCTTCAAAACTTTTCCTCCATCTCTGGTAGGATTGCTGGAGCCATTAAAGCCACCGGTAGGACCAGAAGTAGAACCTGTGCTGTCAATAACAACCCAAAAGGTTCCGCTATTGGGATTTGGGTTTATGGCTACATCTCTTACCCTCCAGCCGTGCAGCAATGGAAAAGTATCAACAGTATTAGATGAAGAAGTGCTGTCAATAAAATCACCCGTTGATTTCAGTTTCATCCGGTACATGCCGTATTTTAATGAAGTAACAAGCAATGAATATTTCCAGCCGGGGATGTTGCCTGCATACAAATCAATGCTGGAAGGAGCAATGGTTGGCCAGGTATAGATATTAGCTCCGCTTGAAGGAATAGAATTACCCGGCCAGTTAAAAAATGAAAATACGGGACATGTATTCGACGGAGTAACATTACAGAAGCTGGCAATTTCATTGGTTACTATTTGCCCTGCCAGTAGATCGTTGTTTGGATTGCTATCAGCAGTTGTATAATTATCATCGCAAAGGCCGGCAACTTTTGGCCAGCCATAATTTTTTGCAGATTGAATAATATTAATCTCATCATCACTTTTATCCCCATGCTCACTGCTATATAATCTCCATATGCCATTTACGTTTCCCCAAACCAAACCCTGTGCATTGCGATGACCGTAGCTGAACACAGGAGTTTTTAAAGAAGTAAACACCGAATGATTGATGGGGTTGTCATTGGGTATCCACGCTCTCCATTTATCGTAATCATGAATGGGGGAACCGGGTATGCCATCTCCATCTGGTTCTGTATTCAATCGCAAAATTTTTCCTTCGGCTGTATCAATATCCTGTGCATTATTTGGTCTTGAACTATTATTAAATTGCCCTGCCCCCATATCACCAATTGTAAAATAAAGTTTATAAGTGCCATCCATTTCGGGCATTGGGCTTATAGCAAGTCTTCCTGAATTGTGATCGTTACTGCCGGGCAGGTTGGATATAACTGTATCCATAATCACCAATGTATCTTTTGCAGGGACAGCCGGATTACCAGCATCACCGGCAAAATAAAAACGGCAGCGTACAATTTTAGAGCGGAAGTAACAGGGGCTTGATGGATTAGCAGGACAACCGCCAATTGTTTTATAAACATAAGCCAGGTAAACCCATGGCTTGCCACTGAAAAAATCAGGATGAATAACGAGCCCTTCCATGCCACCCTGTGGCCATGTACCTATGGAACGGCTGAAGTTAATTTCACCGGTGCCTAATGGCAATTTTAAAATTTGTTGCGGTGGATTGTTTTTATGTGCTTGTGTTCTTGTTGAGCTGATGCGCAACACACGGTAACCTCTTGCTTCGGTAATCCATAATGAATCATCGGGGCCATAAGTTATTTCCCAGGGATAAGAAAGATTTTTTGCAACCGTATCAAAATTGAAAAGGATGTTGGTTGAATCAATGATCTGAGCAAACGAACAAGTGCGGATGATCATGCTAACGAGGAAAACCAGCAAGAGCTTGATGGCAGCTTTCATAGTACGGATTTTCTTTTCTGAAATTACTCTATACACCTGCGTTATGCAATAGTGGAATTACCTGGGACTATGGTCAATAGAATCCAGTATTCTTTCAAAAAAAACCCTATTGATGTAAACCATTAAACATTGTACTTTTAATAACCGTCTTATGTGTATCCGGAAAAAATCCAGTGACTATGGAAAGACAATTGTACCCTATAACCGTGATGAGAAATGCTCTTCTGCTTTTGATTGTTGTTCTGCTCAATAATTTCAGCTTTACAGCACACGGTCAGAATATTGATTTTGGCAAGAGCTATATCAACGTAACAAAAGGCTCCAACGGAGGTACCGTAGAGCCTGGTGATACGCTGGAGATCAGGGCTTCGTTTGTTGTACGCTCAGGCACTTATGATAGCTGTGGTTATTTTGATGCTGTGCCTGCAGGTACGGCTTTTATTCCCGGAACAATTAGAGTATTAACGAATGAAGGAAAAATTTATAAACAGTTTACTGATGCTTATGGTGATGATTGCGGATGGATAAGCATTTCAAACATTCGTATTAACCTGGGCTATGTAGCATCTGCTGCACCAGCCACTGCTTTTCGCCGCGGAAGAGTTGTCAATACACACAAACCTTCATTTTACGGAAGTACCTGTATCATGGTGGCTTCATTTCGTGTAAGAGTTACCGCAGCCTATGGCACTACCATTAGTATTGGCGGCGGATCGATGACCTACAAGCAAGGAGCCTCCACCATACAAACTTTCAACTTTCCGGCAAAAACAGTAATGGTGTACCAAAACTTTGGTATTTGCCCAAATAGTGTTGGTACAAACTCATTAGGTACAGAATTCAATGGTACGTTTGGTAGCGGGCAGCCACGTAACCGCGGTTCATCAGCCAATGTGCCTGTTGGTTATACTTACCAGGTTTTTACTACCAATGCACCGAACGACTATTCTTATGGTGTGGTCAACAACACATCTACCCGTACAGCATATACAACTTCCGATACATGGCCGAAGCCAGATCCGGATCCCGATGGTGCAGGGCCTTTAACTACTCACCGTGTTTTCCAGGTTTGGGATATTATTGGTGACCATACCGGTGCCATTTCTCCAACAGTCGGTAATCCTGCTGCAGATACAGTTGCCAATCCTAACGCCGGTTATATGCTAGTGATAAATGCAGCTTATCGTATTGACTCAGCTTTTCAGCATACTATTTCCGGCTTATGCCCTAATACTTACTATGAAATTTCATGCTGGATGAGAAACATCTGCAGCAAGTGCGGATGCGATTCCAACGGTGTGGGTGCCACCGGCGGTGCCGGGTATATTCCAACTGCACCCGGCGACTCTGCAGGTGTAAGGCCCAACATTACTTTTGAAGTAGATGGAATTGATTATTACACTACCGGAAATATTTTATACACCGGGCAATGGGTAAAAAAAGGATTCACTTTTTTAACCGCACCTTCTCAAACGAGCTTTACGCTTAAGTTTTTCAATAATGCACCCGGTGGTGGTGGTAACGACTGGGCACTGGATGATATTTCAGTGGCTACCTGTTCACCCAATCTTCAATTTTTTCCATCACCCAACCCAACAGTTTGCTATGGAAACCCTGTGTACATAAGCGCAACAGTAAAATGTTTTTTCAATAACTATGTTTACTACAAATGGCAAAAGAGTACAGATAATGGCGCCACCTGGACTGACGACGGAGCTCCCGGCGGCCCGGCTTCCCCAGCCTGGTCTGGTACCGATTGGCAATACACCGTGAATTATCCGCCATTTGTACCGGCCTTATCTGATAGCGGCACAAAATACCGGCTGGTGATTGCAACAACCTTATCCAACCTCAGCAATCCCTCCTGTTCATTTTCTGAATCAACAGTAATTACACTGCATGTGCTTGACTGTAGTGATCCGCTCGCTGTGCAGTTTTTATCATTCAACGGAAGTTTAAACGGAACAGTTGCACAATTGAAATGGAGTACAACTCAGGAAACAGGGCCCGTAAGTTTTGCAGTAGAACGAAGCTCCGATGGCGTTGCGTTTACAGCTATCGGCACTGTCAGCGGCTACAATAATTCATCCGGCATTAATAACTATAGCTTTGATGATAACAACGTAAATACCGATGTGGTTTATTACCGCATAAAGATGATAGCCGGGCAATCGATTAAATTCAGCAGGATAATTCGTTTATCAAAATCAAGCACGCAGCAAAACCTTCAATTTACCAGGCTGATTAATCCATTTGACCAGCTGTTACAATTTGAGATCATTTCTTCAAAAACCGGTAAAGCAGAAATAGAACTGGTGAGGTTGGATGGCAAGGTTGCAAAAAAAAAGGCATTGTGGCTGGCAGCAGGCTATAATGCCATTGAAGTTTCCAACACATCGCAGTTAACACCCGGCATTTATTGCTTACAGCTTAAGATGGATGAAGTGAGAACACAAAAGCTAGTGATGAAGAAATAGTTTTTTTGTACCCTTTATTTATAATTAAAAAGGCTGCCTGTTGACAGCCTTAATTTATTATTAAAGTTTTGATTTAAAATATCTGATACCGTGTAATCTCTTGTTTAAAAAGAAGACCGCTTGAGTCAAAATCTTCAGCTTTTACTAATCCCACACCTCTGGAATAGTAAAATAATACCCAATAATCTATAGGTACCCAGGTTGTTCCTCCATCCAGAGAATAATCATAATCGTTTCTAACAATTATTGTATTTGGGAAAGTAAGAGAATTGACAACTACAGTGCCATTTAGAGGGGCCTGTATCGTAGCTTTTATTCTTAAAGAAACAGGTGTTCCTCCTGAAGTTCCTGAAATAATAGTATTCCATGTTGAACCTACAGGTACATAATCTTTTAAAATTATTTGCTCAATCCAAATTGGATTATCAAAGCCATAAGTGCTACCTGCGTCATATCTCTGAAAATAATCCTTTGAATTGTTTTTTCTATAGTATCCACCGGAGTCTGTACTAAATCCATTATTTATCCAAAACAAACTGTAAGTATTTGCACCAATGGTTATTGTTCCGTTCACGTACTGGTAAATAGTATCAGTAGGGTCATCATCCAACTCATAACTCCAGTTACTATTATTTGTGGTGGGAAAATAATCAGGCGGCGCAACAAACGTAACCGGGAAGCTGCAGGTAGAAGTGCCTGAAGAAATACTGAAATTCTGTGTACTTGTTGCTGTTCCAGACGGTGTACCTGATGCTGAGAGAACAATAGTTTGAGCACCTGTCGTTGTAAAAGTTCCGCTTCCGGAATAAGTTACATTTTGAATGGTGGTTGTGGTAATAGCCCATGTACCTGCTGTAGTTACATTTACATTAATATGCACCGTATCTGTTGCCGTAACAGGCGAACCGATTGCAACACTATCAACGGCACCTCCGCAATTTACAGTGTACAGTGCGGTTCCTCCACTTGCTCCACCAGGCAAAGTACTCACTGTAAAACTGCAGGTTGTACTGTCGTAATACACGTTAAAAGTATTGGTGCCTGCAGCCAGCGGCTTTCCATATCCCTGCAATTTTACTGTAGCTACACCTGCCGTTGAAAAAGTTCCGGTTGCACGGAAATACATTCCGTTCACTGTATCTGTATAAATCAGGTACGCACCAGGCACATTCACATCAACTTTTACATCTACATTATGGCCGGCATTCAACGTGCTATCTTTTTTATAAGTACCGTTTACAGTGCTTCCCAGGCAATTGCTACCTGCACCCTGCAACGAACCATCTGAAGGTGTTCCGCCATTGCCTGATTCAAAACTTCTTTCTTTTTGGCAGGCAAAAAATATTGCAGCGAGAACAATCAGGGATAATAGAAATTTAAAAGCTTTCATTCTTACAGTTTATAGTTCTTGCAAAATACCATTTTTTAATTGTTTCCGGTTAACCGGTATTGCTAAGTTGATTTTAATTATAGGAATGGGCGGGAAGCAGGTTTTATTGAAGCTTAACACAAATAAACCAAAACCATGAACCAGAAAACTAACTTACCTGCACCTTATCGTTTACATCTGTGTTGGTTTCAACCACGGCCGGTTGGTGTTGTTGGTGATGCCGCCTGAAGAAGCGTTTCTGGAAAAGTAAAAGCAAAATCACTCCAATGGAAATAGATGCATCGGCAATGTTGAAAATAGGACTGAAGAATTCAAATTCCTTACCGCCTACCAATGGCATCCATTGCGGAAAATTTGATTTGACCAGGGGGAAGTACAGCATATCAACCACGCTGCCATGTAAAAATGAGCTATAGCCATGCGAAGAAAAGCTGGCCACTCCACTGTAGGTTACAAATTCTTTAATGCTGGGGTCAAAGTGCATGCCTTTGTCGAAGATCATTCCGTAAAACATGCTGTCAATTAAATTACCCAGTGCACCGGCATAAATTAATCCGGCACAAATAATAAAGCCTTTGTGATGTTTTTGCTTTACAATTCTACCCAAATACCAGGTACCAAAAATTACTGCTGCCAACCGAAAAAGTGTGAGAACAATTTTTCCGGTTTCATTGCCAAACTTCCAGCCCCAGGCCATGCCTGAGTTTTCTACAAAATAAAGTTGAAATTTTGAGCCCAGCACATTGGTTACATGACCGGTTGGAAAATTTGTTTTTATCCAGATCTTCAACGCTTGGTCTGCAATAATGATGAGAGCAATAATTATGGCAACTGTACGAAGCTTCACAGTTTCGGAATTTAAGGGGCAAATATAGGTTAAACTAAAAAGTGGTTTGTTAAGAATAGATTTCAAATGAAAGCAGGCAAATGGATAAAACTGATTGTTGATATTTAGTATTGAGACCTGTGATTTTTGTATTACTCTTCGTAGTAAACTCTTTTTACTCTTTGCGAAATACCGGTCATGATTTCATAAGGAATAGTGCCGGCCCATTTTGCCAGTTGTTCAACAAGCAGATCTTCACCAAAAATAATTACCTCATCTCCTTCTTTTATGTTTTCAATGCCGGTTACATCAATCATCGTCATATCCATGCACACTGTGCCAATTACAGGCACTTGTTTTCCATTCACCAGCATTTTACCAACCCCGTTGCCTAAACGCCGGGGATAACCATCTGCATAACCAATGCGTACAGTTGCAATCACCGAATCTCTGTCAACCACACCTCTCCTGTTGTAACTAATCGTTTCACCTTTTTTTACATGCTTTAGTTGTGCAATGGTTGATCGCAGCGTTGCCACAGTTTGCAATTTCAGGCGGCTGTCTCCTTTGTCATCTGTTTTTGAACTGTCCACACCATACATGCCAATGCCTAATCGCACCATGTCCATTTGTAATTGAGGCAATCTTGCAATAGCTGCTGAGTTGGCAATGTGTTTTAGAAACCCATAGCCAATTGCCTGCTGAATTTCTGCAGCGATGCGTTTAAATTTACTGAATTGCTCCAGCGTAAATTCATCCTGCGCCGCATCTTCACTGGCGGCAAGATGGGTGAAGACGGATTGAATATGGAAAGAAGTGGTGTTGGTAATAAGATTAATCAGCCTGTCAATTTCTTCAACAGAAAAACCAAGGCGGTTCATGCCGGTTTCAATTTCCAAATGAATCGGGTACTCTGTTAAACCCGCCTGCTGCAAATAACTATTAAACTGCTGCAGCAATTCAAAAGAATAAATATCAGGCTCCAGGTTATTCTCAACAATCACATCAAAGCTGGCAGCTTCAGGATTCATAATCATTACGGGCAGTTGAATGCCTGCCTGCCTCAGCTCAATGCCTTCATCGGCGTACGCCAC
>PSMD01000002.1:59027-74078 GCA_040289925.1 Chitinophagaceae bacterium
AGTATAGCGGCAATCTCGGCGCCGCCACTTCCGTAAGCAAATGCTTTTACCATTGCCATCATTTTGGTAGATGGTTGTAACAGCTTTTGATATTCTTTTACATTATGTGCAATGGCATTTAAATTTATTTCCAATACGGTTTGATGAACTTTTTGCTCAAGCAGGTGAACAATTTTTTCAAATTCAAAAATCCTTGCACCCTTTACTAAAATGGTTTCTTCCTTAAACTGGGAAGAGCGAAACTGCCGCACGAAATCATCTGTTGAAGCAAAAAAATGGCAGCGGAGTTTACTTCCATTACTAATGACCTGCTGATACATAAACCGGCTGATATTCTCACCAATACCAATTAACCGGTCAACCTGGTGATGCTGTAGCATGGCAGCTATTTCTGCATAAAGTTTTTCGTTGGTTAACCCGGTTTGAAAAAAATCAGAAAGGATGACTGTTTTTTTTATAGCTGCCGATTGATGCCGTAAAAAATTAAGAGCAATGTTTAGTGAACTGAGGTCGGCACTATAGCTGTCATTAATAATAGAGCAATGATTGACGCCTTTCTTCATTTCCAGCCGCATATTTACCGGCTGAAGCTGCAGCATTTTCTCAGCTATGTACCCTTCATCCACTTTCATCCATAATAAAACAGCCCAGCAGGCAATGGCATTATCAATGGATGCATCATCGGTAAAAGGAATTTCAATGAAAATATTTTTACCATTTTGTTTTGCACGAATGATGGTTGAGGCCTGGTTTTTTTCAATAGCAGTTACGCCCAGCCAGGCAGGTGAAGTTTTGCTCCATTCAACCAGCTTTATTTGTTTTGGAGATAGTTGCTCAATGTCATTTTCAATTCTGAAATTTTCGGCAGAAGAGTTATCCCCTGAAAAAATAATGGCTTCCGCATGTTGAAACAGCTTTAATTTTTCCCGCCCTTTATCAGCCATTGATGCAAAACCTTCGCTGTGTGCCTCACCCAAATTTGTAAAAATGCCTAGGGTGGGCTGAATAATTCTTTCCAGTTTTGCCATTTCGTTTGGCTGCGAAATACCTGCTTCAAAAATAGCGAGGTTATGATGTTCGTTCATTTGCCACACACTCAGCGGCACGCCAATTTGAGAGTTATAACTTTTGGGACTGCGAACAATGTTGAATTTTTCGTGTAGCAACTGGTACAGCCATTCTTTCACAATTGTTTTTCCATTGCTGCCTGTTATACCAATTACCGGAATATTGAATTGCCTGCGGTGATGTGCTGCCAGTTGCTGTAATGCCTGGAGGGCATCTTCTACCAGCATAAAATTTGCATGATCGTAACCACTTGCCCACTGCCGTTCAGTTATCACAAAATTTCTAATCCCTTTTTTATATAACTCCGCAATAAACTCATGTCCATTGCGGCGGTTACTCTTTAACGCAAAGAACAGCGAGTTAGCGGCCGAATAAACTTTGCGGCTATCCAGCAGCAAATGATGAATGACATCATTTTGATAAATGCGGAGAATTCTTCCTCCAACAACTGCAGCAATATTTTCAAAATTATAGTTCACTATTTTCTTTTTCCTCTTCTGCTGTTTGTACAGAATAAATAATAGAGCCGACAATACAAACTACAATAACCATTAGAGAAACCCCAACCGGCACATGCACTTTCACAATTTCTGCCAGCATTTTTAAACCGATAAAAATGAGCACTACGGCAATGCTCTGCTGTAAATATTTAAATTGGTTAACGGCAACCTGCAGTAAAAAGAAGAGTGACCGCAAGCCAAGCACTGCAAAAATATTACTGGTATAAATGATCAGATGCTTATTGGGAGAATCGGTTACAATGGCAAACACGGCGGGTATGCTATCCAGCGCAAAAACAATGTCGGTAGTTGCCAGCATAATAATTACCACAAATAAATTGGTATAAAAACGCTTGCCATTTTTTTTTACCGTTAGCTTGCCACTTATATCCTCATTTATAATGGGTAAAAAGCGATTGATGAAACGATACACAGGATTTTTAACCGGGTCATATTCACCTTCCTGCTTAACAGTAAAAATTTTTATACCGGTATAAACCAGGAAAGCACCAAAAATGTATAACAGCCATTCAAACCGCTGCACCAGCACTACACCCACAGTAATAAAAATAATGCGAAACACAATGGCCATCAAAATACCAATCAGTAATGCACGGGCAATGTGGTCAGCATGAATGCGGAAATAAGTAAAAATGAGAATGAACACAAAAATGTTGTCAATGCTCAGGCTCCATTCCATTAAGTAAGCACTTACATATTCCAACGAGGAAGTTTTTCCTTCGCTAAACCACAAAAAACCGCCAAATGCAAAAGCCAGTGACACCCAAAACAGGGTTTGCCAGAATGCCTTTTTAATACTGATGATGGTTGATTTTTTGCTTAGTAAGCCCAGGTCAAAAATAACAGCAAGCAATAACAGAGTTCCAAATACCAGGTAAATAAGCTCACTCGAAATCATCTAAAATTGATTAATGCCAAAAACTGTTCCGCAAAGATATTGGAATTGGCATTGCATTGCCGGTTAGCGGCTGTAGCGGTTTTTTCTGATGCGCTGGTAAGCAAGACCAAATAAAATAATGAGCAGTACAGGCAATGCAATGTTCACAAGCAACCACAGCGACCGTTGCAGGTTTATCTTTTTTGGATCGAGCATGCGCAGAATAATTTGCTTGTTGCCTGTTTCAATAATACCCGGCTTGTTGGTAAAATATTCAAGGCAGTTTAAAATAAAATTGCGGTTGGCATAAGGAATAAAATACTTGCCGGCCTCATCACCATTTTGATAAGCCTGGTAAGTGTACTTGTTCCAACCCATGTATAACGGGCCTGTTGCCTGCGTAAAATCATTCAGCATAATATCTCCGTCAGCAACCACAATAATCTTTGAATTTTCTTCACTGCTTTCTTTAAATGGTAATCCAAGTTTCTGCAGGCTATCCTTGGCAGCTACGCCCAGCCTGTTCCGGTATAAAGAAGTGAATTTACCTTCAAGCAAAACAGCAACAGGGATGTTGTCTGATTTGAATTTTGAATCTTCCGGAGTAATCTTATTCTCGTTCAAACTAATTAATGCCGGCGTTGAAATAATTCTTGAGTTGGGTGAAGAAGAAAGCAGGATGGTTTTCTTAACGTTCTCTGCCGAAACAGTATCTATTGAATTAACAAACCTACTGCAAACAAGCCCAAGGTTACGGTTGATGATGTGAGTGCTGCGGCTTTGAAAAACAGGGTAATAATTCCAGCGCAAAAATTCAAACTGCGGATTTTCATTGCTGCCCCCTACCCGAAAGGGGAGAAAATCGCATTGCAGATCCATGACAAGATCAGGATTAATACGAACGCCATAGCGAAATAATAAATCAGCCAGGTTCAGGTTTCTGTCGTAAGCAATTGTTTCCGGCTTAAACTGCAAACTATCCTGTTCAGCTACGAGAGCATCAACCAAAAAAATGATTTTTCCGCCGTGCATCACGTATTGGTCCAGCTTCAGCTTTTCTTCGTCAGTAAACTGAATAGTTGGTTTGGTAATGATGAGCACATCAATATCCGGAGAAATAAATTTTTGCTGAGAAAGATCGAAAGTATTTAACCGGTAACGCTGCTGCACTGCCTGCCTAAAATCGAACGTCTCAGGCCCCGTTGGTTCACCATTGCCGGTGGCATAAGCAATGACAGGTTTTTTTTCCGAAGACAATTCATCAATTGTTTTCACAAACTGGTATTCCATGGTTGCTTCGGCATTGTTTATCTCATCCTGAGTAATAATTCTTTTTGCCCCGCTGTATAATTCAATTAAAGAAAACCTGTCTTTATATTTTGCCAGCGCCACCGGGTAAATCATTTGCTGCTTCTGACCTCCTTTTATTTGCACAGAAAGATTAATAGGGCTGGCACCAAGAGCCTGTAAACTGTCAGCATATTTTTTTGTGGTGCCTGGTATATCTTCTTCAGGAGTAATAAAACGGTAAATAATTTTTGAGCTGTTTACATCTTTCAGCAACTGCAAAAACTCCAGTGTTGAATTGGAAAGCTTTTTAAACCCTGCGGGAAAATCTCCTTTTAAAAACACATCAATATAAACCGGTTCCTGCAACTGTTGTATGGTTTGCCGGGTAGCGTTACTCAGTGTGTATCTTTTTTCTTTCGTCAGGTCAGCCAGGTAATGAAATTTTGCAGCAATGAAGTTGACAGCAATCAGCAAAACCAACAAAGCCAGCCAGCCATATTTTTGGTAGAAGATTTTTTTCATTCAACTATCGCTTTAACAGGTTTCGTTGGGTAACAGATAAAAAAAGAACAATGATGCTGAGAAAATAGATCACATCTCTTGAATCAATTACACCACGGCTAATACTGTGATAGTGAAAATCTATCCCGAGCATTTCTATGTAATAATCTGCCCCGCTTTCAAAAGCCGGAATGCGGCTAATAGCACTAAAGCCATAATACAACAACGCACAACTGATGAGGCTGGCAATAAATGCCACAACAGAATTATTGGTAAGGCTGCTGATGCATACGCCAATGGCAGTAAATACAGCTGTTAAAAAAAATAAACCAATGTATGAGCCAATGGTAGCTCCCATATCCAACCCTTCGCTGGCAGAAAGCTTTTGAATAGATATAATGTAAACAAGCGTTGGCAATAAAGCAACCAGTGCCACCCCAAGATTGCCCAAATATTTTCCAAGCACTACATCGTTACTGCGAACAGGCTTTGTTTGCAAAATTTCAAATGTGCCTGATTTAAATTCATCAGAAAAGCTGCGCATGGTTATAGCAGGAATCAGCAGCAATAAGATCCAGGGAGCCAGTTGAAAAAAACGATCGAGGGTGGCATAGCCAAAATCAAAAATATTATCCGGGAAAACAAAAAGCACCAAACCGTTTACCAGTAAAAAAACAACCACGGCAATATAACCGGTAAGGTTGCTGAAAAATTGCCGCAATTCTTTTTTACAAATGGCCCACATACTTGTTAAAGATGGCTGCAAAATAAACGAATCTGTGTATATTTAGTTAGCTTCCTCAATCCACTCCCTGTTAACAAAAGCAACTCAAATCTAACCGGCTACGATTTTTTAAATTGTAAAGCTTTTGTATGGTTCAGGTTAAATGTTTAGGCTTGCTGCTCATCTGCTCTTATTTTACACAAGCACAAACTTCTGCAATTCAAAAAGCCTCAGTAATTATTGATGGTAAAGAATTTTCAGAACCCGGCAACAGCATTCAGCAATATCATTTTCAAAAATCAAAAGGACAGCCGTTGTATTTCATCAGTGCATCTATTGTTACAAAACATCGGCCGGCTGCCGCAAGTATTTGCAAAGGCTATTTGTTTTACCGCATTTATAAAGCACAAACTACAGCTCCGGCATTTACACAAATAGCCTGTGATAAAGCCATTGAAACAAATGCAGAAAATGGAATGCAGGAAAGTGTTTGGCTGAACAATAGTTTTCAAATTGACCTGGCAAGGTTGCTTGATACCGGCTTGTATCAACTGGAACTTTTTTATGGGATTGATGCAAGTGACTTGGTAAACAGCTGCAATAATTCAGCTACTTCATTTTTAAAAAACGGGGCAGAGCCTTTTAAAGCTTTTGTATTGGTAACTGCACCACTAAATGTAAAGTTTACCGGCTTTATTGCCATCAACCGTGAACAAGAAGTTGAGCTGCGCTGGAGCATTGAGGAACTGAACCGTGATGTTGAATATTTCTTGCTTGAAAAAAGTAAGAATGGCGTAGCCTGGCAAGTGCTGGATACCAGTTTGCCTGCCGGAAATTTGTACAGGTATGTTGACCAATCGCCAAGAGATGGTGTGAACTTTTACCGCATTTCTGCTTACGGAAATGGCAAAACAAATTCAAGTTTTACAAGAAGAATTTATCGTGACAGGGTTGAAAATATTATTACCGTATATCCAAACCCCGTTATTAAAAACCTGCGTTTTCAAATGACGGCCATTCCTGCAAGAAAGTATGAACTGGCTGTGTATACCGCCAACGGTAAACGAATAATAAGCGGAAGTATTTTACATAACGGGGAAGACAACTTCTTCACTTTTGCGTTGCCGGCACAAACCGGCAGGGGTATTTACTGGTTGGTATTATTTAGTAAAGAAGAATTTTACAAAACGTCTTTTTTTGTTGAGCAATAAAAAACCCCTGCCAGGCAGAGAGGTAATAAGTTAAGACGAAAAAAATTATACAGCAAAGCTTTCACCACAACCGCAGGTACGGCTTGCATTAGGATTGCTGAAATAAAATCCTTTTCCGTTCAGGCCATCTGAAAAATCAAGCGTAGTGTTTACCAGGTATAAAAAACTTTTCAGATCGGTAACTATTTTTAAACCGTTGTCTTCAAACACCTGGTCCATTGGCTTAGGCTCATTGTCAAAGTCCAGCTTATAACTCAACCCCGAACAACCACCGCCTACAACGCTTACACGTAAAAAATAAGATGAATCATTTGCAATGCCGGCATCCTGCATCAACTGCAAAACCTTATCCTTCGCTTTGTCACTAATGTATATGCTATTTTCTACTGCAGTATTCATAATTTATTTATAGGCTATGAGCGTTGAGCTGAAAACTTTAATCCAAAATTTCTCAACTTATTGCCATCGGCTCGTGGCTTATTTAATGCACAACGCTTTCTTCAAACTTTAGTTCAGGCAAACCATTTTTTTTGCGGTAATCATTTATGGCAGCTTTAATGGCATCTTCAGCCAATACTGAACAGTGAATTTTTACTGGCGGTAGGTTAAGCTCTTCAACAATTTCCATGTTATCAATCTTAACCGCCTCATCAATACTTTTGCCTTTTAACCACTCTGTAGCCAGTGATGAAGACGCAATGGCAGAACCACAGCCAAAGGTTTTAAACTTAGCGTCTTTTATTATACCAGTTTGCTCATCTACTTCAATTTGCAAACGCATTACGTCTCCGCACTCTGGTGCGCCAACCAAACCAGTACCTACATTGGGTTTGCTTTTATCCAATGTACCTACATTTTTAGGGTTGGTGTAATGATCAAGAACTTTTTCTGAGTAAGCCATATAAATGATTTTAGATTTAAGATTTCGGGTTTATTTGATCTACACTTGCAGATTAAAATTTAAAAAACCTGCAATGGTAAATCTGAAATTACTAATGATGTGCCCATTCAATAGTGTTCATATCAATGCCTTCTTTATACATTTCCCAAAGCGGACTCATTTCCCTGAGCTTGTTTACTGTTTTGGTAACCTGTTCAATGGTATAATCAATCTGCTCTTCAGTAGTAAATCTTCCTAAGCCAAACCGCAACGAACTATGTGCCAGATCATCACCCAAACCCAATGCTTTTAATACATAAGAAGGTTCAAGTGAAGCAGAAGTACATGCAGAGCCGGATGATACGGCAATGTTTTTATTAAAGCCCATCATCAGCCCTTCACCTTCTACATATTTAAACGAAATGTTAGTTACATGCGGCAGGCGATGTTCCTTATGCCCATTCAGGTAAGCTTCTTCAATATTCAGCAATGCCGTTTCCAGTTTGTTTTTCAGTTTGCCAAGGCGTTCTGCATCCTGCTGCATTTCATTCATGCAAAGTTCACAGGCTTTACCAAAGCCCACAATGCCCGGCACATTTAATGTACCGCTGCGCATGCCTCTTTCATGCCCTCCCCCATCAATTTGAGCAGTTACTTTCACTCTTGGATTTTTTCTGCGCACATACAGTGCACCCACACCTTTTGGTCCGTACATTTTATGTGCAGTAAAAGCCATCAGGTCTATCCCATCCTTATTTACATCTACCGGAATTTTTCCTACAGCCTGCGTTGCATCTGAAAATACAAGCACACCTCTTTTTTTAGCCATTGCACTAATCTCTTTCATCGGCATCACGGTACCAATTTCATTATTGGCATACATAATGGCCACTAAAATTGTTGCAGGCTTAAATGCAGCTTCCAACTCAGCCAAATCAATCAGGCCATCATTCTTCACTTTTAAATAAGTAACCTCTGCACCCATTTTTTCAAGATGCTTGCAGGTATCCAATACGGCTTTGTGTTCAATATTGCAGGTAATTATATGATTGCCTTTGCTGGCGTACATTTCAAAAACACCTTTTAGGGCAAGATTATCAGCCTCAGTTGCACCCGAAGTAAAAATGATCTCTTTTGAATCAGCACCTATCAGCTTAGCAACCTGCTCACGGGCATAATCAACTGCTTCTTCGGCCTGCCATCCAAAAGGGTGGTTGCGGCTGGCAGCGTTTCCAAACTTTTCTGTAAAATATGGAAGCATGGCTTCCACTACACGGGGATCACAAGGCGTGGTGGCGTTATGGTCGAGGTAAATAGGAAATTTCAACATAATATTTTTTAGTTTCAACGAAGTACAAAATTAAGCTCAAAAGGTTGATTTAAAAGAAGGCTATTACAACCGATATGCTAATTTTACTGAAATCGTAAGGCGCTGTAATTTTTATCCTTTTTCATTAACAATCAATTGTTCCATTAGTTTACAATATGAAGAAAATTGAACATATTGGCATTGCTGTAAAATATTTAAGCGAATCTATACCTGTTTTTGAAAAACTTTTAAGAACAACCTGCTATAAAATTGAAAAGGTAGAAACCGAAAAAGTAAATACCGCTTTTTTTCATACAGGGGAAAGTAAAATTGAATTGTTAGAAAGCACGGAACCAGAAGGCGTGATATCTAAATTCATTGAGAAAAAAGGAGAGGGCATTCATCATATTGCTTTTGAGGTGGATGATATTTACGCCGAAATGGAAAGATTAAAAACCGCCGGGTTTGTATTGTTAAATCATGAACCTAAAAAAGGAGCTGATAACAAAATGGTTTGCTTTCTTCATCCACGCAGTTGCAATGGAGTATTGATTGAGATTTGCCAAACAATAGGCTAATTGCTCATTTTATCAATCTCCCTTCTGCATTTCATTTTCCTTCATCTGCATATGATTATCTCTTGCAAACCTGGCTTGTGCCTTTTGAAACCTCTCATCATATGCTTTTTCTTCGTTCGAAATTTTGTCAACTATCTGTTGAATAGCCTGAACATCCTGTTCGGTTAACTGTGGCCTTCTTCTTATATCCAAAATCTGCTTGTATTCATTGGAAAAAATTCTTTTGTAAAACGCAAAGGAATTAACAGCAGCATTGCGTAAAGATGTATCGCCTTTATAAGCCGACATTCCATTTATATCCTCAATAGATTTTGAAATGGTACCGATGCTTTTATTCAGCAGCAGCTCGGCGGAATCAACATTGTATTGGGCCGCATCACTAAATGCCAGTATTTGCTTTAGAATTTCTGTTTGCCGGTTAATAATGTAGTCATTATATTCCTGTGCACTTTTATAAACCACTCCATTGGGGCCTTTCACAGAGTTTGTACAGCTAACAACGCAAAAGGCAAGCATGGACAACAAAAAACGGTGGAGCATGCTGATTTTTTTTTAAAGGTAAACAACTGCCTGCCTTAAATAAAAAAACCCCGCTGAGCGGGGTACGTCCTAATGTACAACAATATTTTTACAGAATTACTTGTTTTGAAGTTTTGATGTCCTGGCCATTTGTAACTGTTACCACATATATGCCTTTCATTGCATTTTGAACTGAAAAAATAAACTGCCCAACTGCATTTGAAATTGATTTAGAAAAAACAACCTGTCCGTTGAGATTTGAAACCATAACTGTTACCTGTGATTTTACCTGCTCAGAAAAATGAACACAAATAGAATTGTTACCTGCGGCGTTGATCTTAATTTCAGCAGCATTTTCTTCAAATTTTACAACCCGTATGGGTGTAATGGTAAACTTGCCATCAATATCAACCTGGCGAATGCGGTAGTAGACAATTTTTCCGGTTACATTCCTGTCGGTATAAGAGTAGTTTTTAGCAATGCCTGAATTTCCTGCAGCAGTAATTGTGGCAATTGTCGTCCAGGCATTTCCGTTTTCACTTTTTTGAATTTCAAAATAGCTGCTGTTTACTTCCTGCGCAGTAGCCCACTCAATAATTACGTTATTATTCTGACGGGCAACATTGAAACCAATGAATTTTACAGGCAAAGGAATAGAACCGGCTGATGTAAAGCCATTGGGTGAAACGCCTGTGCTGCTGTTTGCGAACATAGGACCATCCAGTGTACCCTCATTTCCCCGGTATTTTACAACACCTCCGATCTTTATGGTTTCAGATGGACTGCCGCTGCTAATAATTTTTCCGCCTGAAAAGATTATTACTGAACTATTACTGTTAAGCCACAACTTTCCGTGATCTAATTTTAAGGTACCATATACTTTAATGTAAAGGAAATCAGTACTATAGTTTTGAATATTATCTATCGTAACCAATTTGCCTGCGGGAATAACAACAGTATCACCATTTTGGGGAAGCCTGTTTAGGCTCCATGTATTACTAATTTTCCAATTACCATTTACAGGAACAGCATTAATAACAGGATTTGCAACTGCGAAGTTTACGGTGAAAATTACGAAGAAGGCAGCGTAAAGTTTTTTCATGTTACGGATCATTTTCTTTTTTTACTTAGGGTATTAAATAAATTGTATAAGATTAACTAAGGGATAATACTTATAAAACTCATTTAGCTGGGGCAAAAATAATATGCAGTTTTTTTCCTTGCAAGGTTTTTACGAGAAAATTTTCAAATAAAGATGATAAAAATACCTGCCGGTAATTTACACTTGATACAGAGGCGTTTAACAGAAGCCAAGCGCAAAAAAAAAGTGGGGAAAGTTTTATTAGATCACCAAAACCTGAATATCCCTGAAACAATATGCGTAATCCTACGATAGAAGAATTACTAAATTCAACTTAAAGTAACCCATTAGTTACGCAGAAGTAATAACACGATCAATTTATTCCGGTATATCATCGGTTTCTTTACCTATTCCAAGTAGTTCAACCGCTTTTTGCGCAGCAATCTGGCTGGCGTCTTTTTTATTAAAAGCCTTCCCTTCCGCTATTAATTGACCATCAACCACGGCGCCAATGGTAAACAATCTGCGGCCATTTTCCATTTGTTCATTCAGGGTTTCAAATTCCAGTGCACGGCCATTTTTATTTGCCCAGCCGTATAATTTGTTCTTGTGGTTAATTTCAAGAATCTCCAGGTCTTCCATATACATATGAGGAAGTATGATGCGCTGCACCACCCATTTACTGGTTTTTTTATAGCCTTTGTCAAGATAAATAGCCCCTACCAAAGCCTCGAGTGTATTGCCAAATATCTGGCTCACCTTTAAAGAACCATCGCTTTTGTTATACAGCGTAACTTTTTTCAGGCCCATACGTAAAGCAATTTCATTTAGTTGCTGGCGGTTAACCATTTTACTTCGCATCTCGGTTAAAAAACCTTCTTCTTTGTAGGGGTATCTTTTAAAAAGATAATCGGCTATTAATGCACTAAGAATCGCATCTCCCAAATATTCCAGCCTTTCATTGTTTTGGTCAGATGATTCTTTTACGGAGCGATGAGTTAAAGCAGTTTTATAAAGAGAAAGATTACCGGGTTCAAAACCCAATATATTTTTCAATTGCTTTTTAAACGAACTGCCTGTACGTTTCGGAAAAAACTGCTTAAAAATATCCACAATTTTAAGCTACAAAAATTTTGAATAACAGAATGTACTAAGCTGAATACTTTTTTACAATAACACATGCATTATGACCACCAAATCCAAACGTATTGCTTAGCGCTGCTCTCACGGTTCTTTTTTGTGCTTTGTGAAATGTGAAATTCAATTTTGGATCTAGTTCCGGGTCGTCAGTAAAATGGTTAATAGTTGGCGGAACAACATCATCCTGCACACTTTTAATGCAGGCTATAGCTTCAATAACACCTGCTGCACCCAGGCAATGGCCGGTCATAGATTTTGTAGAGCTGATATTGACGTTGTATGCATGTTCACCAAATACATCCACAATGGCTTTTACTTCGGCTACATCGCCTAATGGTGTTGATGTACCATGTGTGTTGATGTAATCAATATCCTGTGGCTTCATACCTGCATCTTCTATTGCAGCAAGCATTACATTTTTTGCACCTAACCCTTCGGGGTGTGGTGCAGTCATATGATGAGCATCGGCAGTAGCACCTGCGCCGGCTATCTCACAATAAATTTTTGCACCCCGCTTAATTGCATGTTCCAATTCTTCCAACACAATAACACCTGCAGCTTCCCCCATTACAAAACCATCTCTGTCTTTATCATAAGGGCGGCTTGCTGTTGAAGGATCGTCATTTCTTTCACTCAATGCTTTCATGGCATTAAATCCACCAACACCAGCTTCGCTAATTACGCTTTCACTTCCACCGGTTAACATTACGTCAGCTTTGCCCAGACGTACTAGATTGTAAGCCTCCATTAAAGCGTTGGTTGAAGAGGCACATGCACTAACTACAGCAAAGTTGGGACCCCTAAAACCGTGGCGCATGGAAATATGACCGGCAGCTATATCCAAAATCATTTTTGGAATAAAGAAGGGGTTGAACCGCGGAGTGCCATCACCTTTTGCAAAATTCATTACCTCATCCTGAAAGGTGATTAAACCACCAATGCCGCTGGCAAAAATCACTCCTACCCTGTCAAAGTTTACAGCTTCTTTTATAAGGTTGGCATCTTTTACTGCTTCATCACTTGCCACCAATGCTGTTTGCGTAAAGCGGTCCAGTTTCCTGGCCTCTTTTTTATCCAGGAAATCGGTTGGCTCAAAGCCTTTAATTTCGCAGGCAAAACGGGTCTTAAATTTTGAAGCATC
Source organism: Chitinophagaceae bacterium (assembly GCA_040289925.1). Taxonomy (GTDB): domain Bacteria; phylum Bacteroidota; class Bacteroidia; order Chitinophagales; family Chitinophagaceae; genus VBAU01. The sequence continues at coordinate 71,868 of PSMD01000002.1, forward strand.
AAAAAGAGTAATCATACCAGCGCCGGAAACACCATTAATAAGATTAGCCCAGTAATCTTGTACAGTATTTCCCAATGGCGTTAAAGCCCCAAGGCCTGTTACAACAACCCGCTTAAGTTGCATGAGAATTTAAGTTTCGTGAAGATAAAACCGCCTTCGCTGTAAACCAGTCTGAAGGCGGAGTAAGTTTTGTCCTGTCTGCAAACAGCAGATATCGCAATCTTAAAGCGATCATTATTTATTTGGCATGTTCTTCAAGGTAAGCGATAGCCTGGCCAACGGTTGTAATTGTTTCAGCCTGTTCGTCAGGAATGGAAATGTTGAATTCTTTTTCAAATTCCATAATTAACTCAACAGTGTCTAATGAATCGGCTCCTAAATCATTGGTAAAAGAAGCTTCGTTGGTTACTTCTGCTTCATCAACACCTAATTTGTCAACTATAATCTTTTTTACTCTTGATGCAATGTCTGACATGTTGTTATGGTTTGGTTATAGGCTGCAAAAATATAGTTTTTGAATTAATCGGCACATCAGCGAAAATTTTTTCCCAACTACCGTAATTGCTGTAATAAAAATAAAGATTACCAAACATTCTGCCCATATTTTTCAAAATTCAATCGGGTTGGCATTATAAGCAGATAGTTGTAAATTGACGGCTCTCAAAAGTTGCAAGAATGGCTCTGAAAATCATTGATCATGGCTCCAAAGAATATGAACAAATGATCAGGCTTCGTGAGGAAATTTTGCGAAAGCCGCTTGGATTATCATTCGAAAAAAAAGAACTGGATGCTGAAAAAGATAATTTATTAATCGGTGCTTTTGAAGATGATAAAATGCTGGGTTGTTGCATGCTTGTTGAAGAAAATCCTGAAACCGTTCGTTTAAGGCAAATGGCTGTGTTAAATGACCTGCAGGGAAAAGGGATTGGAAAAGCACTGATGCAGTTTGCAGAAAACCTGGCCCGTGACAGGGGTTATAAAAAACTAAGCATGCATGCCCGAAAAAATGCTTTAGGGTTTTATGAGAAAATGGGCTATAAAAAAATTGGTGAAGAGTTTATTGAGGTTACACTCCCCCATTATGTAATGGAAAAGCAGCTTTAGTTTACTTTTTTACTTTCTCCTTTAAAAGCTTTCGCATTTCAAATACCTCATCGCTATTGCTGAAACAATCTTTTGGTACCAGAAAAAAACTGCGACTGTCAAAATACAAATGAAAAAAATTCGGGCTTTCCATGAATTTACTTAAAGCACCCCACGGCCAGCTGCGATTCGCTCTTTCATTTCCCAGCGAAAATCCATTTTCTTCAAAATGCATGGTAAAATGATCTTTGAAAGTAGCTGCCCGCCTGTATACCATGCCCGGCATCACAAACCAAAAGCTAATCATCAAAAAAAACCAGGTAAAAGAACCAAATAAGACAGCGAAGGGAGTAATCTTTTTAAAATAAAACAACAACAAGCAGGTAATGGCAAATACATTTACAAGCACCAGCATAAACCGCATTTCAGGCCGGCTGATAAAATGATAACGTAATGCCTGAATCACTTTGCGTTTATCGTAAGATATGTTTACCGTCATGCGTCAAAGTTATCCCAGGCAATGAAAGATTTGAAAAATAAAAAAGCCCTGATGTGTAAACAGGGCTTTACAGAGAAATTATTTAGGTCAATTTAATTCAACGGTATATTATACAACTGGCATATTTGCTGATAGCTCATAGAGCGAAGCTGCTGTTCAGTGTAAACATGCCCATCCGGAGCCGGATAACCTGAAGTTCTTCCACCAGCAACCCCACCCGGAATAATCACATATCGAAACGCATGCGGAGAAAGAAGCTGACCACTTGTCTGCACAACATTGTTTACAACATTACGATAAACATAGGTGATTTTTCCAATTGAAATATAAGGAGTTACTTCTTCCCAGGTAGTAGTATTAGTATAAAATATCTGAGCGGGTAATAAAACCTCATTGGTTGTTGGATTGGCAGTTTGCCAATAAGTAAGTACTACACCCGATGTAAACACAGAGCTTGTAATGCCAGGCGCAGTTTTAATGGCTCTTCTACCAAAAAGTCCATACACTGTTGTATCAGCCCAATTACTAAGTTCAAAACTAAACCAGGGAGAATATATAACATTAGCTGTACCGGCTGGACCTTGCGGACCCTGCGGACCTTGCGGACCTTGCGGACCTTGTGGACCTTG
>PSMD01000002.1:74118-92374 GCA_040289925.1 Chitinophagaceae bacterium
AGGACCTTGAGGACCAACCGGGCCTTGCGGACCGACAGGACCCTGAGGGCCAACTAACCCTTGAGGACCTTGAGGACCTTGTGCACCCTGTGGACCTTCTTTTGTACAATTAACAGCAATTAAAGCAATGCAAATAATTAAGAGGGAGGGTAATCTGTACTTTCTCATAAACAGTAAGTTTTGGATTGATTTCTATTGATGGTTTAAAAATAAGGATTAATTTATTTTTTCCAATAAATAATTTTTTAGCAAAAAAAAATCCACTCAGTTAAGAGTGGATTTTTTGATGAGTCTAAAAAAATTATTGAATGTTAGATCCTGTAGGAGGAATATTATACAACTGGCAAATTTGCTGATAAGACATGGCTTTTAATTGCTGTTCAGTATAAGTATGTCCATCAGGTGCTAGGTATCCATTGGTTCTACCACCAGCTACTCCGCCAGGAATGATTACATAGCGGTATTGAAATCCTGATGAAGTGAAACTACTGGCATTTCCATCACTTAAATCATTCCAGTAGTAAAAGATTTTTCCAACCTGCGGTATAAAATTATGCTGCATAATTGAAGTTGGAGGATAAAAGAAAGTCCATGGCAATTGCTGCTCACTTACAAGTGTTCCACTACGAATGTAACTTAATACAACACCCTGACTAATGATTGCAGAGGTAATGCCAGGAGCAGCCTTAATAGCTCTGGATACAGTTCCTACTAAAGTCAGAACAGTGTCACCCCATGAAGGATTGAAAGTAGCATCGCTAAACCAGGCCGAATAAATAACGTTAGCAGTACCAGCAGGACCTTGTGGGCCGGCAGGACCTTGTGGACCTTGCGGACCGGCAGGACCAGCGGGGCCAACAGGACCTTGGGGGCCAGTAGGACCTTGTGGACCTTGCGGACCGGCAGGACCCGTAGCACCGGCAGGGCCAGCAGGGCCTTGCGGGCCAGTTGCACCAGGTGCACCATTAGCACCGGCAGGGCCTTGGGGGCCAGTAGGACCGGGAGGACCGGGAGGGCCATCTTTCGTGCAGTTGACTATTAAAAAAGCAATAGCTAATAAAAGGAGAGATAGAAGTCTGAACTTTCTCATAGCAATTTAGTTTAGAGAGAGAGAATAATTTTGATTGCGGTTTAAAAGTAAGGTGAATTAATCATTTTTCCAATTCATCTTTTGTGTATATGACTAAAATTAGTGTGTGCTACTATTTTTTGCCCTATTACCCTTTCCTATTACATTTGCTTTTACCAAAAAAAATCTGACATGCTTCTGAAAAAATTATTATTGACTGCTACAAGTCTTTTGGCAATTGTTATAACCCATGCCCAGTTTTCTAAAGGGAACAGAGTAATTGCAGCCAACATTGGCGGCGTTTTTTTTAACTCAGGAAAAACTGTTTACACATATCCTCCTCCAACAACTGGCGTAACAGGAAACGTTCGCAATTTTGGTATTAACCTAAACCCAACCTATGGGTGGTTTATTAATGAGAAAGTTGCAGCAGGTCCTTCAATTCTTATCAGTTATAATCACACCAAAACATTTTTTACCGATGATAATAATGGAAACACCTTCAGTAATGATATAACCAACAACCTTAGCATAGGGCTGGGTGGCTTCATAAGAAATTACTTTACCAGTACCGGAAGCTTTATTCCTTATGGTCAGTTTGGTTTAAATGCCGGCATGAGTTCGTCAAAAACCGAAGGCTATTTTTTTACTGCCGGAGATAAATCTACCTACGATGGCAAATCTTCAGGAGGATTCTTTTTCAATGCTGGTTTAGGATTTGGCCTGATCAAAAAACTAAGTGCACATACAGCACTTGATTTTTCTTTGGCTTACAATTATTCTTACGATAAAAGTGAATTTAAGAAAACCACAAAGTTTGATGAAGACAATAATGGAAGCATTGATGCCACCACCATCAGCCAGCCTACACAAAAACACACCAACCACGGTGTAATACTTGGCGTAGGTTTCCAAATTTTCCTGGACAAGAAAAAATAATTTTACAGATATATGCACAAAAGAAAATCCCCGCCATGGCGGGGATTTTTAATTATACTGCAAACTGTCTTTATTTATTCATCATCTGCTTTGCTTCAATACTAAGTGTTGCATGAGGTACTGCACGTAAACGGGCTTTATCAATTAACTTACCGGTTACACGACAAATACCATAGGTTTTGTTTTCAATTCTCATCAATGCTTTTTCCAAATGATCAATGAAAGTAATTTGCCTGCTGGCCATTTGGCTGAGTTGCTCTCTTTCCATACTTACACTACCATCTTCCATCGTCATGTAGCGGGCATCTTCCATATCTCCGGTTTCATCTTTACGGGTAATTAATCCCTGTAAATAAGCCAGCTCTTTTTTAGCAGCATCCAGCTTTTTTTGAATCAATTCTCTGAACTCTGCAAGTTCAGCATCAGAATAGCGTTGCGTAGGGCCGGCGTGTTCGTGCATATTACTATTTGAATCTAAAACTGATTTTACAAATTCAGGTTCGTATTTCTTTACCGATTTTGTTGTTGTTTTCGGTATTACAATCTTGGTGGGTTTAGGCGTTTCTTTTTTCACTGCGGTTTTTATTACAGGCTTAACTGATACCAAAGACTTTGCCCGGCTTTCAGTTTTTTTAACCGGTAATGTTTTGGGTGCGGGTTGTTGAGGCTTTACAGCAGGTTTGCCTGAAGCAGTTTTTGCTGGTGCTCCTTTTTTAGATGAAGGTTTAGCAGCAGCTTTAGTTGTTTTTTTTGCTACGGGCTTAGGAGCAGGTTTTTTTGCTGCAGGTTTGGCAGCCTTTTTTGCAGCCGGTTTTTTTGCTGCTCCCTTACCGGAAGGTCGGGCAGATTTTGCCGGCTTTGTTGCCTTTTTTTGTGCAGGCTTCCCACCTTTTGAGCGGGCAGGTTTTTTAGTTGGCATACTATGACCCTTTTTTTAGAACTATCACTTTCAGATAGTTGTCATTAATTTCTATTTCGGTACCCTCGTTTATTTCAGGTACTATTTCTAGCTTATCTGCCAGAATTTCGGCGCAAATATAGTTATTAAAGCGAGCCAGCGAATTCTTTAAACCATTTGTGGCTGCCACTTTTACTTCAATCCTGTCTGTAAGTTCAAACCCGCTTTCTTTCCTGATCTTTTGAATGCGGTTTACAAACTCACGGGCATTGCCTTCATCCTCTAAATCTGGGGTAATGGTGATATCAAGGGCTACTGTCAGTATTCCCTTGGTGGCTACTGTCCAACCCGGTATATCCTCACTGGTAATCTCAACCTCGTTAAGTTGTAATATTACAGGTTCGCCTTCAATTGACAAATTATATTGTCCTTCTTTTTCAAATTGCAAAATATCCTGTTGCGTAAAGCTGGTCAATGCAGCGGTAACCGCTTTCATCTTCGGCCCTAATTTTTTTCCAAGAGCAACAAAGTTTGGTTTTATCTTCTTTTTTATAAAAGATGTATCATGCAGGTATTCCACTTCTTTTACATTCACTTCGGTCTTTATCAGGTCTTCTACCCTTTGCAGTTGCTTTTGCATTTGAGGATTTAATACCGGTATCAATACCTTATGTAATGGCTGCCTTACTTTAATATTTACTTTTTTTCTTAATGATAAGATAAGTGAAGAAGCATTCTGGGCCAGTTGCATTCTTTCCTCCAAAGCTTCATCCACCATTTCAGCTTTTGGTGCCGGAAAATTAGCGTGGTGTACGGAAACTGCTTTTTGATTACCAGTTACAGCATTTAAGTTTTGAAAAATAGCATCGCTAAAGAATGGAGAAATAGGAGCCATTAATTTTACCACTGTTTCCAAACATTCATATAAAGTTTGATAAGCGCAAATTTTATCCTGCTCATATTCCCCTTTCCAAAAGCGGCGGCGGCAAAGCCGAACGTACCAGTTACTTAAATGCTCATCAACAAACTCTTCTATTAATCTGCCTGCAACGGTAGGTTCGTACTCATCCATTGCTGTGTTTACTTTTTTTACCAATGTATTTAATGAAGAAAGAATCCAGCGGTCTATTTCGGGACGTTCATTTACCGGCACATATTCTTCTTTAAAAGAAAACCCATCTACATTGGCATACAAAGCAAAAAACTGGTAGGTATTATATAAGGTACCAAAGAATTTTCGCTGCACTTCTTTTATTCCTTCAGCATCAAACTTCAGATTATCCCACGGAGAAGCGTTTGTGATCAGGTACCATCTGGTAGCATCAGCTCCAAACTGATCAATTGTTTTGAACGGATCAACAACATTACCCAGCCTCTTGCTCATTTTATTGCCATTCTTATCAAGCACTAACCCGTTTGACACACAGGTTTTGTAAGCAACAGAATCAAAAGCCAGCACGGCAATGGCATGGAGCGTATAAAACCAGCCACGGGTTTGGTCAACACCTTCAGCAATAAAATCAGCAGGAAAAACCTCACCCCCTGCTCCCTCTCCTCGGGTGGAGAGGGGGTTTGCTTCAGCATGATATTTGAAAAAGTTTTCAGGGCTAAGCGGGCCAAATTGATTTGAACTTGTATCGGGCAATCCCCATTGAGCATAAGGCATGGCACCGCTATCAAACCAAACATCAATCAAATCAGGCACACGTTTCATCGGCTTTCCACTCTTGCTTACCAACACAATTTCATCAACGTAAGGTTTGTGCAGATCAAGGATGCCTTCATGCAAATAATTTTTGTTGACATTACCGCCTAAAAATTTATTGGCCTTCCTTATCTCATTATTCAATTCTTCAATGCTGCCAATGCAAATTTCTTCCTCACCATCTTCAGTTCTCCAAACCGGCAATGGAGTTCCCCAGTAACGGCTGCGACTCAAATTCCAATCCACCATATTCTCCAGCCAGTTTCCAAACCTTCCTTCACCTGTTGATTTTGGTTTCCAGTTGATGGTTTTATTCAGCTCAACCATCCGGTCTTTCAACGCAGTAGTTTTTATAAACCAGGCATCCAGCGGATAGTAAAGGATGGGTTTATCTGTACGCCAGCAGTGTGGATAGCTATGCTCATATTTCTCTACTTTAAATGCACGGTTTTCTTTTTTCAGTTTAACGGCTATGTCAACATTTACGTCCACATAATCTTTTTCATCTTTATAATTTTTTACATAGCGGTTACTGAATTCACCTAATCCATCAACAAATTTTCCTTCTTTGTCAACCATCGTTAATATGCCTATGTCGTATTTCTTTCCAACACGAAAGTCATCAGCACCAAATGCAGGGGCTGTGTGTACAATACCGGTTCCATCTTCTGTAGTTACAAAATCACCCAGCAAAACACGGAAAGGTTTGGCGTTTGGAGTTTGGCGTTGGATTTCTTCTACAGAGTTAGCCGGATAAGGAAGAAGTTGCTCATACTGCAAGCCTTCAAGTTCTTTGCCTTTGAACTCAGCTAAAATTTTCCAGGGTTGTGTTTTGGTTTCGGCAGAATAATTTTCAAAATCACCATTTTCACTTTCGGCTTTAAAATATTTTGCAAGCAATGCTTTTGCAAGAATGACATTAACGGGCAAATGCGTGTAAGGATTGAAAGTTTTTACCAGCACGTAATCAATGTTTGCCCCAACAGTCAATCCCAGGTTTGAAGGAAGTGTCCATGGCGTTGTTGTCCATGCTAAAAAGAAAACTTCATCGCTTTTAGCTGTGTCAAATAAGAATTTTGACTTTTCATCTTTTATGGCTTTGAACATAACCACAGCACTTGTATCCTTCACATCTTTATAGCAGCCGGGCTGATTTAATTCATGGGAGCTTAATCCTGTGCCTGCAGCCGGTGAATAAGGCTGAATGCTTACACTCTCGTACAGCAGGCCTTTTTCATACAATTGCTTCAGCAACCACCAAAGTGTTTCAATGTATTTGTTGTCAAAAGTGATGTAAGGATTTTTCAGATCAACCCAATAACCCATCTTCATCGTCAGCTCATCCCATTTATCCTTGTACCGCAACACCGCTTCGCGGCATTTCTGGTTGTATTCTTCTACAGAAATTTTTTTACCAATATCTTCTTTTGTAATTCCTAATTCTTTTTCAACCCCTAATTCAACAGGTAGTCCATGCGTATCCCATCCACCTTTTCTTTTTACCTGGAAACCTTTCATGGTTTTGTACCGGCATACCAAATCCTTCAGAGTTCTGGAGATCACATGGTGAATTCCGGGCATACCATTAGCACTTGGCGGCCCTTCGTAAAACACAAATGGTTCGGCACCTTCACGCAGTTCAACACTTTTTTCGAAAGCCTTTTCTTCTTGCCATTTTGCAAGTATCTCCTTCTCTATTGCAGGCAAATTCAACTGAGAAAATTCTTTGTACTTGTTAGCCATAATAAGCCGGCGAAGTTAAGAAAAACCGTTGTGGCAGCATGACAGAAATTGCCTTTTCAAACTGTCATAGAATTGCAAAAACAACCTTGGGGTTGATAAAAATCAGCAGTCGTTTTAGGCACGTCATGCCGGTCCTTTCACGTTCACTGCATTTTTGTACCATGCAACTGAACCAGGAGTTATTGAATAAGTATAATGTTCCTGTACCCCGTTACACCAGCTATGCTACCGTGCCATTTTGGAATGAAGGAATAGAAGTGCTGCGCTGGAAGCAGAATTTTAAAAAAGAATTTCAGCTAAAAAATTTTCGGGAAGGCATCAGCCTTTACATTCTCCTGCCTTTTTGCGAATCTCTTTGCACTTATTGTGGTTGCCATAAAAAGATTACAACCAATCACAGTGTTGAAAAAAGAATACATCGCCGCTTTGCATAAAGAATGGAAGATGTATGGGGTACTAATGGGTGAAATGCCGATCATCCGCGAAATTCATTTAGGCGGAGGAACGCCACATTTTTTTCACCAAAAAAACTTAGCATTTTACTGGATGAGATTTTCAAATCCTCTATTATTCATCCCTGGCATGAGTTCAGTATGGAAGGGCATCCCAACAATACTACACGCAAACACCTGGAAGCATTGTATGCACAGGGATTTAGAAGAATCAGTTATGGCGTGCAGGATAATGACCCCGAAGTGCAGCGCATCATCAACCGTATTCAACCGCTACAAAATGTAAAACGAGCCGTTGGTTTTAAATCCATGAACTTTGATTTGATTTATGGACTACCAAAACAAACGCTTTCCTCTATTGAAAAAACGATTCAGCAAACCATAGACCTAAAACCCGACCGAATTGCCTTTTACAGTTATGCCCATGTGCCGTGGACGAGCAGAGGACAGCGATTGTTTGATGAAAATGACTTGCCGAATGCTGAACTGAAGCTGCAGCTTTATTTAAAAGGAAAAGAATTGCTTACAAAAGCCGGCTATGTTGATATTGGCATGGATCATTTTGCTTTGAGAGAAGATGATCTTTACGAAGCATGGATTGATGGCACACTGCACAGGGATTTTATGGGCTACACTACGCAAAAACTTCTTTTTTGCCTGGCCTCGGCGTGTCAAGCATTAGTGATATTGGAGTTGCGTTTGCACAAAACAAAAAAGTTTTGCATGACTATTATGGATTGATTCCAAAAATTGAATTACCGGTTTTCAAAGGTTATTTTTTAAGCGACGAAGACCTTGCTTTCCGCCGGTATATTTTAAATCTGAGTTGCCAGGGCTCTACAAAGCTAAACGCTACTGACCTGCCGGTTTTACGTGACTTATGTTTTCCAGAACTGGAAAAACGGGAAATGGATGGTTTAATTGAGTGGAATGAAAAAGAAGTGATCATTACTTCTGCCGGAAGGCATTTCATCCGGAATATTTGCAGTGCCTTCGATCTTTATTTGCAAAAAAACAAGCAGGAAACAAGACCGCTGTTCAGCAAAGCGATTTAATTATTCTTTTTTTCTCTCACTCGTTTGTAAATTCTGATGGCGGCCATCAGGACAATAATTAGCCCGGCTAATCCTGCCAGTGCCCAAACCCAGCTGATGGCTTGCTTTACCGTTGCCAGCATTACAATTGGAATGAGAAAGATAGTTGCTACTTCATTCCAAATTCTTAGTTGAGTAGATGAGTATTTGAAAATTCCCTTTGATTGCTGCTTGTAAATACTGTGCAATGAAAAATGATAGAGATAAAGAAGAACAACAAAAATCAGCTTAATCAGCAACCATTTTCCTGCATTGGTCAATAAAATTTTATCCCATCCAAAATTGATCATCACACACGGCCCAAAGATTAAAGTAAGAAGGGCTGAAGGCCAGGTAATACCAAGCCAAAGTCTTTTGATCATAATTGAAAATTGCTTTTGCAATATTGACCGCTCCGGTTCGGGTTTTAAATTGGCTTCGGTATTATAAATAAATAAGCGAACGATATAAAACATACCTGCAAACCAGGTAACGATGAAAACAATATGAAGAGCTTTGAGGTATAAGTAGAGATTACTCATTATTAATTATTGGTTATTCTCCTAAGATAAGTCGGTTGCTACCTCTTGCATACTCCTCTGTCCATTTCGCCAGGGTTGTCACCCATGCGGGGTGCACATTCAGGCAGGGGATCATTGTAAACCTTTCACCACCCCCATGCAAAAATATTTCTTTGCCCTGTTCGGCAATTTCTTCAAGGGTCTCTAAACAATCACTGACGAACGCAGGACAAGCTACCAGGATTTTCTTCTTTCCTTCTGTAGGCAGTTGAGCCAGCCTTTCAGCAGTATATGGCTTTAACCATTCACTTCTTCCCAACCTTGATTGAAACGATACGCTGAATTTTTCTTTTGGAATTCCCAGTTTTTCCGCAACTAATCTTGTTGTAACAAAACATTGATGACGGTAACACTGCTGGTGTGCTACAGAACTTACCTCACAACAATTCTCCACTTTGAGGCAATGCTGTTTTGTAACATCACCTTTATAAATATGCCGTTCCGGCACGCCATGATAGCTGAAAAGAAAATGATCAAACTCCTGCTCAAGAAAAGGCTTCATGCTTTCCGTCAGCGCATCAATATAATTTTCTTCATTGTAATAGGGTTTAATGAATTTTAACCTGAATGAATATTTGTTTTTCAGATGAACTTCTTTTGCATATTCAACCGCTGTTTCATAACTACTCATGGCATAATGCGGGTAAAGAGGAATTGCCAGCACCTCTTTCAGGTCAGGATTTTCACGTATCAGCTTGTCAAATGCGAATTTTGGAGTGGGGTTGCCGTAACGCATCGCAATTTCTACCGGTTCATCAATTAGCTTTTGCAAAGCCGATTGTAATTGTTTTGTCAGAACAATGAGTGGGGAACCTTCCTTTGTCCAGATAGATTTATAAGCCTCTGCTGATTTAGGTGCACGAAAGGGAACAATGATGCCTTTAACCAATAATAATCGTGAAAGATAAGGGGTGTCTATCACCCGTTCGTCCATCAAAAATTCCGAAAGATATTTTTTGAGATCCTTTACAGAAGTTGAATCCGGTGAGCCGAGATTCATTAATATAATTGCTCGTTTCATTGGTTGATAAAAAAATTGCAAATGTAGTGATGAATGAATTGCCGATGGCAATTCATCATTGCTTTGGCACAATTGATTTTGCTCATTCAACGGTTTGATAAATATCAAAAGCTAAAATGACGCTTCAATGACAGAGATTTTAGGCTATGGCGATTACCAAAATTATTTTTGTGTTGACTTTTACCGAATAGAAAATTTCATGCAGCCCGAAGCATTCAAGAACATAGAAAATTTTTTTGCAGCCGGCATCAATTATAAAAAATCTGATGCTTCTACCCGCGGGCAATTTGCAATTAACACCGATCAATACGCTAATATCCTTGAAAAAGCAGCCGCAGAAGGGCTCAACGAAATTTTCATTCTTTCTACCTGCAACCGCACCGAAATTTATGGCTTTGCTCATTCCGCAGAGCAGTTGATAGAATTCCTTTGCTCTGAAACGGCCGGTGATGCAAAAACTTTCAGGCAATCAGCTTACATCAAACATGGCATGGCTGCTGTTGAGCATGTATTTCATGTTGCGGCTGGATTGGATTCTCAAATCCTGGGCGATTATGAAATTGTAGGCCAATTAAAAACCGCTGTAAAATTTTCAAAAGAACACGGCTTTATCAGCGCATTTACAGAAAGACTCATCAACTCGGTGTTACATTCATCTAAGTTAATTAAGAACAACACTGAGCTGAGCGGCGGAACTGTTTCTGTTTCTTTTGCCGCAGTTCAATACATCAAAAATTTTGTTGTCAATCCTTCTTCAAAAAATATTTTGTTGTTAGGTATTGGTAAAATTGGCCGCAACACCTGCAAAAACATCGTTGATTATCTGCAAACAAAAAATATTACCCTGATTAACCGCTCTCCGGAAAAAGCAGAAGAGCTTGCCCATGAACTGGGGTTAAGATCTGCCCCTCTTGAAAACCTTGCGGTTGAAATTGCAAAAGCGGATATCATTTTAGTGGCAACCAATTCACCGGAGCCAACCATTTTGAAAGATCATGTAGAAGGACATGCTGAAAAACTCATCATTGATCTTTCGATTCCTTACAATGTAGAAGAAGAAGCACAGAAGCTGCCTAATGTGCAATTGGTAAATGTGGATGAGCTTTCAAAGCTGAAAGATGAAACATTGAAGATGAGAATGGCAGAAGTACCCAAAGCAAAAGCAATAATAAATGAAGTAATGAAAGAATTTGAGGAATGGTACGAAATGCGCCGGCATGTGCCGATGCTGAAAGATCTGAAACTAAAATTGAAAGAACTTTACACTCACCCATTATATTCTAGGCCGGTAACTACCTGCACACAGAAAATTGATGTACAAATTCAGCGTGTGCTGAATGAAGCTGCAGGAAAGATCAGGCTGCAAAACCAACGCGGTTGTCAGTACATTGCAGCCCTGAATGATTTTATAAGCTCAAGAAATTAATGCAAAGAATTTTACGAATTGGTACCAGGGACAGTCAACTGGCTGTATGGCAGGCTACATTAGTGCAGAACCTGCTGAAGAAATCAGGTGTGCAATCAGAACTGGTGTATATAAAAAGTGAAGGCGATATTGACCTAGTAACTCCTTTATATGAAATAGGCGTGCAGGGTGTGTTTACAAGAAGTTTGGATGCTGCTTTACTGAATAAACGAATTGATGTTGCTGTGCACTCTATGAAAGATGTGCCGGTGCAACTGGCAAAAGGAATTCAACAAGCTGCGGTTTTAAAAAGAGCATCGTATAAAGATGTCTTCGTATTTAAAAATGCAGAAGCAGAGAAAGAGTATTCAACATTCAATATTCAACATTCAACATTCGTTGTGGCAACAAGCTCAATTCGTCGCACTGCCCAATGGTTAAATCGCTTCCCGAATCATAAGATCGAAAACCTTCGCGGCAATGTAAATACACGGTTAAAAAAATTATCGGAAAGCAACTGGCATGGTGCCATTTTTGCTGCAGCAGGTTTGGAGAGAATTGGTCTCCGGCCTGAAAATTCAATTGAGCTGGACTGGATGTTGCCGGCTCCGGCACAGGGTGCAATTATGATTGTGTGCAGGGAAGGGGATGAATTTGCTTATCAAAGCTGTCATCAACTGAATGATAACAATACAGATATATGTACAAAAATTGAAAGAGATTTTTTAAAAGCTTTACTCGGTGGTTGCTCCACTCCCATCAGTGCATTGGCAGAAATAAAAAAAGACCAGCTTTCCTTTCAGGGAAATATTTTGTCGCCCGATGGAAAGAAAAAAGCAAATGTATCATACAGTTTGCCGGTTGAGGAGGCAAATGGCCTTGGGAAAAAAGCGGCTGGCGAACTTCTAAAAAATGGCAGCGAAGGAATTTTGAGAGAAATAAAAAATGCAGGAAGCCAGGATTAATATATTATCTACTCGTTCACTTAATAGTGAATTGCTGGATGTTGCAAATGCAAAAGGCGTCAGGGTTGAATGCATTTCGTTTATTGACGTTTTGCCTATTCAATCGGTAGAAATACAACAGGAAATTGAATTGGCTTACCTGCAATCGGCCCTGGTTATTTTTACCAGCATGAATGCAGTTGAAGCAGTAGCTGCTCAGCAGGAGGAACAGCAGCCCGACTGGAAGATTTACTGCATTGGCAACACCACACGGCAGCTGGCAGAAAAATATTTTGGCGAAGAATGCATTGCAGGCTTTGCAAATTCCGCTGCTGAGCTGGCTGAACAAATTGTTGAAGACTACGATGGTGATGAGATCATCTTTTTTTGCGGCGATCAGCGCAGGGAAGAACTGCCGGATATTTTAAAGAAGCATCAAATTGATTTTAATGAGATTGTTGTGTATGAAACTTTGCAACAACCAAAAAGAATTCAGAAAAAGTATCACGGCATTTTGTTTTTCAGTCCTACCGCAGTAAAAAGTTTTTTCGAAAAGAATAAGGCTGGTGAGCACACCATATTTTTTGCGATTGGAAATACAACTGCAAACGAGATAAAAAAATTTACGGCCAATAAAATCATTGTTGCCGATGAACCGGGCAAGGAAAATTTACTCAACAAAGCTTTGGAGTATTTCACATGAACATTGAACCAACAAAAACATCTACCCAGTTAAAAAACGACTTACTGCTGCAAGCACTGCGTAAACAAAAAGTTGAACGTCCGCCTGTGTGGATGATGCGCCAGGCAGGGCGTTATTTGCCTGACTACATCAAGCTGCGTGAGAAATATGATTTCTTTACCCGTGTGCAAACACCTGAGCTGGCCTGTGAAATAACATTGCAGCCGGTTGACCAGGTTGGAGTGGATGCGGCCATCATTTTCTCAGATATTCTGGTAATACCACAAGCTATGGGGCTTGAGGTGCTGATGGAAGAAGGCCGTGGCCCACTGTTGCCAAAGACAATCAAAACAAAAAAAGATATTGATGCCCTGAACACTTCAAATGCTGAGGAACATTTAAAGTATGTGATGGATGCATTGTCTCTTACCAAAAAAGAATTGAATGGCCGTGTGCCTTTGATTGGGTTTTCAGGTGCACCATGGACAATACTTTGTTACATGGTTGAAGGCAAGGGAAGCAAAACCTGGGATAAAGCCAAACAG
Organism: Chitinophagaceae bacterium; assembly: GCA_040289925.1. Taxonomy (GTDB): domain Bacteria; phylum Bacteroidota; class Bacteroidia; order Chitinophagales; family Chitinophagaceae; genus VBAU01. The sequence goes on from PSMD01000002.1 coordinate 87,176, forward strand.
TTTGCCTACACCGGGCCGGAGCTTGCACATGCATTATTGCAAAAGATTACTAACATCACTATTGATTATTTGAAAGCACAGGTAAAAGCCGGTGCAGATACGGTGCAGGTGTTCGATAGCTGGGCAGGATCTCTCTCTCCTGAAGATTTTAAAATCTTTGCTCAACCGTATTTAATACAGATTGCCGATGCGATGAAAAATGATGCACCGGTCATTCTGTTTCCCAAAGGCAGTTGGTATGCTTTAAAAGATTTGAGTGAAACCTCTGCAAGCGGCATTGGTATTGACTGGAGCATTACTCCGCAGTTTGCAAGAGAATTGACAAAAAATAAAATTACGTTGCAGGGCAATTTTGATCCGGCAAAATTGCTGGCACCTATTCCTCAAATAAAAAAATGGGTGAAAGAAATGATTGATGGCTTTGGGGTGCAGAATTACATTGCTAACCTGGGCCACGGTATTACACCAAACGTTCCGGTTGAGCATGCAAAAGCTTTTGTGGAAGCGGTGAAGGAGTATAGTCGATAATAAGTAATGAATGTAGTCACAAATAATATTAAACAAGATTGGGTTGAGTTTATCGAAGACCTTCAGAATAAAATTTGTTTTGCACTGGAGGCAGTTGATGGAAAAGCAAAATTTATTGAAGACAGATGGGAACGACCGGGAGGTGGTGGAGGCAAGACAAGAGTTATTGCAAACGGAAATGTTTTTGAAAAAGGCGGAGTTAATACTTCCATTGTATTTGGAGAGGTCACTGAGGCCATGCAATCCCAACTAAAAATTCCCTCTTCAGGGGGCAAGGGTTGCTGGTGGGCCTGTGGACTTTCTTTGGTGCTTCATCCTGTCAACCCGTTTGTGCCAACAGTTCATTGCAATTACAGAATGTTTGAAGTGGCAACTGAGAATAATTCTTCAAAGTCTCCTTCAGGAGATTTGAGGGTTTGGTTTGGTGGCGGCACCGATCTTACTCCTTGTTATTTATTTGAAGAGGATGCAAAACATTTTCATGAGACATATAAAAATGTATGTGACGGGTTTGATACTTCGTTTTATCCGACATTCAAAAAAAATTGCGATGATTATTTTGTAAACACTCATCGCGGTAATGAAAGAAGGGGCATTGGTGGAATATTTTACGATCATCAGCAACCCCATGCAGACAGAGACAGCAACTTTTGGATGAACTTTGGAAAAGCCTGTGGCAATGCGTTCATTGATGCTTACATCCCGATCGTAGAGAAAAGAATGAACACACCGTATGCTGAAGAAAATAAACATTGGCAGGAAATCAGGAGAGGAAGATATGTTGAGTTCAACCTGGTACATGACCGCGGAACTTTATTTGGATTAAAAACAAATGGAAGAACAGAAAGTATTTTGATGAGCCTGCCGCCAACCGTGAGATTTGAATATAACTATCAACCAAAACCAGGAAGCGAGGAGGAAAAGCTCTTAAAAGTTTGTATAGAACCTCGTGAATGGGTATGATTTGTTTGAACTACTAAAACACAAAGACAACAGGACACGAGGTTCTTATGAAACCTCGGGCCTTTATGCCTTTGTGGTTTAAATTTTTGAAAAATGTTTTTACAACGTCGAAACAGAATTCTCAGGGCAACACCTGCTATCCGCTCAATGGTAGCGGAGACTCATTTGACTCCAAACGATTTCATCGTTCCGCTTTTTATTGATGAAGGTGAGAACATTCAAACTGAAATTGCCTCTATGCCTAACTATTATCGTCGTAGTTTGGACTTAACGGTAAAAGAAGTAAAAGAACTCTGGAGCATAGGCATCAAATCTGTATTACTATTTATCAAATGCAAAGACGAGCTGAAAGATAACACTGGTAAAGAAGCATGGAATCCGGACGGACTCATGCAGCGAAGCATTAAAGCCATCAAAAATGCAGTTCCTGAAATCTATGTAATGACAGATGTTGCACTCGATCCCTATTCATCTTTCGGTCATGACGGAATTGTGGAGAATGGAGAAATTGTCAATGATCCAACTGTTGAAGCATTGGTGAAGATGAGCATCTCACATGCACAGGCTGGTGCAGATATGGTTGCGCCCAGTGACATGATGGATGGTCGCATTGGTGCGATCAGGAAAGGACTGGAGGAAAATGGTTTTACAAAAACCGGTATTATGGCGTACAGCGCCAAATATGCTTCGTGTTTTTACGGACCGTTTCGGGATGCGCTGGATTCTGCTCCGGGCTTCGGCGATAAAAAAACTTACCAGATGGACCCTTCTAACCGCATCGAAGCAGTGAAGGAAGCAATGATGGACGTAGAAGAAGGCGCCGACATTGTGATGGTGAAACCAGGCTTGCCTTATCTGGATATTGTTCGTGAAGTAAAAAATGCGGTGAATGTACCTGTGAGTGTTTACAATATCAGCGGTGAGTATGCAATGATAAAAGCAGCAGCAAAAATGGGGTGGATAGATGAGAACAAGGCGATCATTGAAACACTAACATCCATCAAACGTGCCGGTGCAGATCTCATTGCCACTTATTTTGCAAAAGACACAGTGAGGCTGATCAGTTAATTGGTTTATTCGTTAATGGGGTAATTATGATAGTGATGATGAAGTTAGCCGCATTGCTACTATTAAGCTTTCCTTGCGTCGCACTCTTGTACTGCAGCAACGCTATTCAACAATATGTAAAAACCTTTTCACCAAAAGAAGTAACACAACAAGCACAAAAGAAATACAAAGGCCACTAAGAAATCAGTTGTCAACTATGAATATCTCCAGAAGCAAAGAACTATTTGAACGGGCACAGAAAACTATTCCCGGTGGTGTAAACTCACCGGTAAGAGCATTTAAATCTGTTGGAGGCACTCCCCTCTTCATTAAAAAAGCAAAAGGCACCTACCTTTACGATGTAGATGGAAATAAATACATCGATTACATCGCATCGTGGGGGCCAATGATTCTGGGACATGCCTACGAGCCGGTGATAAAAGCCATCCAGGAATATGCGGCACATTCCACCTCTTACGGTGCGCCTACTAAATTAGAGGTTGAAATGGCTGAACTGATCATCAACATGGTTCCAAATGTTGACATGATAAGAATGGTGAGCAGTGGCACGGAAGCCTGCATGAGTGCAATACGTTTAGCAAGAGGATTTACCGGCAAAAACAAGATCATCAAATTCGAAGGCCATTACCATGGTCATGCGGATTCTTTTCTGGTGAAAGCCGGTAGCGGAGTAGCCACTTTCAACATTCAAACAGTTCCCGGTGTAACTGCCGGTGTAGCCAACGACACTTTGGTTGCCTCTTATAACAACCTGGATTCTGTTCAGCAACTGGTTGATGAAAACAAAAATGAAATTGCAGCCATAATTGTGGAGCCGGTTGCCGGTAATATGGGCTGCATTTTGCCGCAGCCTGGTTTTCTTGAAGGCCTCAGAAGAATTTGCGATGAACAAAACATTGTTTTCATTCTTGATGAAGTAATGACGGGTTTTCGCCTGGCACCTGGCGGCGCACAGGAGAAGCTAAATATCAAAGCAGACCTTGTTACCTACGGAAAAGTGATCGGCGGTGGAATGCCTGTTGGCGCATTTGGAGGAAAAAGAGAGATCATGCAGCATATCTCCCCGGTTGGAAATGTTTACCAGGCAGGAACTCTCAGCGGTAATCCTGTTGCAATGATTGCCGGATATACAACGCTGAAAGAGTTAAAAAACAACCCTGGCATTTATAAAGAGCTGGAAGAAAAAACCACTTACCTGCGCAACGGTTTGAATACTGTCTTTGAAAAATGGGGACAGCCTTTTGCCATCAACCAGCTCGGCTCAATGATCAGTATTCATTTCAGTGATCATCCGGTTACTGATTTTGCAACTGCAGCTTCTGCCAATAACGAACTGTTCAAAAAATATTTTCATGCTATGCTTAGCCGCGGCATTTATTTACCACCTTCAGCTTTTGAAAGCTGGTTTTTAAATAATGCCCTGGGCTTTAAAGATCTTGATGAAACCATTGAGGCAACGGAAGAAAGTCTTAGCGAACTTTAATTTTGTTATTGTCGGCGACAATAAAATAAGCGAGGCAAAATACCTCGCTTAACTTTTTAAATGCTTCGTTGAAAAAAATTTATTAAAGCTTCGCCCCAACACTCACAAAAAATGTTCTTCCATCAGCAGGCAATGCCCCCGGGCCGGGGTAACCACCGGCGCGGCGGGTAAAATAAATCTTATCAATACATTATTTACCCCTGCTTTTATATTTAAGCCTTTCGAAAATTTATACGTAGCTGTTAAATCAGTGACGGTATAAGATGGAATCAACCCTGTATTTCCATTGGCTGTTGGTATTACTGTATTGTTCGCATCGCTGTAGGTTTCATCAACATAACTCAACTGTGCAGTAACCAAAGCATTCTTATAACCGGCAGTAATTCCTCCTCTAAAAATGTTGGTGGGTGCATTTTCCACTTTTTTGCCTTTTGTGCTTGCATCTTTATGATTATTGCTGTAACGGGCATTTGTATATCCGTAACTGCCAAAAATAATCAGGTCGGCTGTGCTGCTTTTTGTGAATGCTCTTACCGGGTTAAATTCTATGTATCCTTCAATCCCTTTGCTTGTACTGTTGCCCACATTTGTAATTAGCCTGTATGATGGACTGCCGCTGACAGTAACAGTACCAATGCGTTTATTGTACTGCAGGTAATACCCACTGACATCGAACTGTAAATAATCTTTCAGCTTTCCACGATAGCCTAAATCAGCATTGTATCCTTTTGCATCCTCTAACTCCGGGTCCACCACGTCAGTAGTGGGCGGTGCCTGCAGGTTGGCAAATTGAATAGGACGGTATGCCTGGGTAATATTGCCGTACAGTTCAGTTTCTTTGGTTACATGAAATTCGGCGCCAACGCCGGCCAGTAAAAAGCTGCGGCTGCGGGTTATGTTTTGCAAAATAATATCCTGCCCATTCGAAACACCGTTTCTTCCGGAAGCGGAACCTTGTAATCATTCATAACAAAGGCCTGGTATTCCCAGCAATTTCTCGTTTATTCTGAAAATATTTTCAACAAACACTGCTGCATTGTTCGACTTGAATTCAATATCCCGGGGAAATCTTCCAATCACAGTCATGTCGTAATTAGTGCCTGTTGTGCCTTTTCCATCTGCAACGCGGTGGGTAGTTCTGGTATATAAGCGAATAC
>PSMD01000002.1:92532-103595 GCA_040289925.1 Chitinophagaceae bacterium
TGGTGTCCTTCACCAAAATTGATTGGGTAAATCCAACACTGTTTCTATCTCCTATAGTAGCAAACAACTTTGTATTCCATCTTGTAGTATTATTAATTTGATAGTTGGCAATGATAGCTGGCGTTGCCCATTTAATGTCAAACCAATTACGGCTACGAAAACTTTGTTGTGGATGAATGTATAATAAAGAATCCGGCAAGCCACCAGGCTGCTGACTGCGAATATGCGAGTACATTAATTCTGCAGAAATGGAGAACCGTGGTGTGAGATAATAAGTAACCGTTCCATAACCTGCGTTTGTAAAATAGCGACTGTTCTCTCTCCATCCATTTCCGTTTCTATGATCGAAGAAAGTATAATAGTGAAGTTTTTTTCTTTCGCCGCCAATGGCGTTGAAAGAGTTGAACAAAGCATTGCTGCCAATGGTTTGCTGCGTTTCAAATTAGAAAGTTTTATTAATCTCGCTGCCATTTCTCAAAATATAATTCACCAGCCCGCCAAACTGCGGACCGTACTGAAGTGAACCTTGGCCACGAACAACTTCTATGCGCTGAACTGCCTGCAACTGCGGATTGTAATACGCCTCTGGATAACCGAATGGATCAGCAGCAATATCATACCCATTTTGCCTCACGTTAAACTCCCAGCTTCTGTTTGGACTAAGGCCCCTTGCCGAAATTCCAATTTGAATGCCGCTGGGATCACTTTCCCAAATATGAATGCCAGGAACCTTTGCCACCACCTGGCGCATAGTGTTAGTTACAACATTTCCCTGCACATTATCTAAAACAATCAAGGCATTTTTTTCCCGGTATAAATATTTGTTCCCACAACTTCCGGCATTTGCTGGTAGTCAGTTTTGCTGTAACGGCCTACCACAGTTACATCAGCCAGATATTTTTGCTGCGGCCGGGTTGAATCATCATGAAAAATTTTAGTACTGTCCTGAGCTAAACTGACATTCACTATAAAACATCCAATAAAAAATACGATCAATTGCTTCTTCATAAGTTTTTATTTGCTTTTTGCAAAGCCGAGGTTGAAAAAAAGGATATGCTTACGGTAAAAGAAAATTGCAGTTACGCAAAGAGTAAAAGATGAAATGAAAAAAGCGGGAAATTCCCGCCTTCTCTAAAAAATATTCTACCTGAATTATTTTGACATGGCGTATAAATAATTCCGAAGCTTTTGCTGAATTGAAACATCGGAAATTTTGGCTCTGGGCATCATTTCATTTAATTCCTTTTCCCATTTTTTTTGATCAAATTCTGAGGGTGCATGCAAAGCATGGCAGGATGAACAATTATTTTTATAGACCATCATGCCTTCTTTCAATTCAGCCACTGTAACTCCCGGCACTTTCTTTTGCAATTCGGAAATCGGTCGGGCCTCCGGGTTAAACTGGTTACTAACTGCACAAGCAGTAAAAGCAACTACTATAGAAATAAAAAACAGTTTTTTCATTTAAAAAGATATACCGATTAATATCCTGGCCTCAGCTCTTTCATGCTCAGCCAATTCTTTTTTACCCGAAAATTCTTCTGTCTTGTGAATGTTTGCGAGTTGCGGCAGGTAGTTAGCAACAACAAACCAGCGGTTTCCTCTATAGTTAATTGTCGGGCCTGCATACAATACTGAGTTCTCCCAGCCTTCACCTTTTGCAATTTCATTGTGATTACGAATTTCAAATCCGAGTCCAAAACTGGGTTTGATATTATAGAGGTACCCCAAATCAAATTCAACGGGCATTTTATAGCCGTCGCTTTCCACTTCGCCATTTTCCCACTCAAATTCTTTTTCGTATTCCAGAGTGCCATTAAAAGCAACTACATGCTTGCCGATGATCTTATCCAAAATAATTTTTGATTCCAACTCCAGCTCGTCACCACCCTTAATGCCCCACTCGCCATACAGAGCCAAGCCAATTTTGTTGAAGCTGGGATCAAGCAATTTTACTTTCCACTCATTGCTAAAGCCAATTGCATGTGTGGTTGTTGTCCCTTCATCGCCTACGCTAAATCTTTTTTGAAAGCTGTTAAAATAAAAAGCGGTTTGCCAGTTCCTGCCTAAACCAAATTCAAGCTCCAGTCTTTGATCCTGTGCATGAAAAAACTGGCCTTTGTGACCAACCCTTGACGTATGCCAAAACTCCAAATCAATTACACCCTTGGGTAAAACGGTAGAATTATATGTTCTGGCAAAAAAACGATCCTGTGCAGCTGCACTAAAAACAGACAACGTAACTAAAGCAGCGGCTATAATAATTCTCATTAAAATGATTTTAGAACGCAAAGTTCCAAACAACAAAACAGAATGATTTTCGGAAAAAGAAAAATGAATTTACGCAATCAGAAAACCGCCGGCCTTATCAGGCTCTTAAAAGAAGCTCACACGGTTTCAGGCCGGTATGCTTTTTAAATGCAGTTGAAAAATGGGAGATGGAAGAATAACCAAGCATTAGTGAAACTTCGGTTACACTTAATCCTTTTTCATAAAGCAAATACCGGGCATGCTCCATTCTTTGGCTTTGATAAAAATCAAAGATGGTGGTACCAAACATTTCTTTAAATCCTTTCTTCAGGTAGCATTCATTAATGGCAACTTTCCGGCTTAACTCTTTTATCGTAATGGGTTCACCAATATGTTGAATCAAGATCTCTCTTGCCTTAATTATTTTTTCCCTGTCTGCCTCATTTGCCAAAAACTTGCAATTCACCACATTAATTTCTTTTTCGCCTACCATACAATCCAAACAATACAGCAGCAACATTTGCGTTTGGGCATTAATGTATATATTCTCCAGGTCGTCTGAGTAATTGTGGTTCAGCAAGCCTTCAATCACCATACGTGTTTTACCACAAAGCGGAAGTATTTTGGTAAAAGAAGAGGGATGTTTAAAATTCATGATCTCCGAAGTCAGCGTATCGCTGTTTCTGCCCGGTTTTATGAATTGAGACAGATGAACAGTTGAAAAACGGAAAGACAGCACATCTACCGTATCTGCTTTTTCCACACAATTTCTTGAAGCGCCGTATTTGCACATGTTGCATTCGGTATCCTTCTGCTTGCAATAAATATTGCCAGTAACACAAAACTTTAGCTCCAGGTAATTTTCTGAAGGATTGTTTTTTTCATAGTGATACACCATCATGCCGGTGTCTTCAATATTCCATTGGGAATTATAATGGTATCTTTTAATAACATATTGCACCGAGCCGGGTATTTTCCTTTCTTTTTCATGTAAAAGAAAAAGCTGATCCTGCATGGGAGCTTGCCGGTAGGCCAAAGCCAATATATCGGGTGGTTGGTGCATTAAGCTGCAAATTTACAGTTCAACCTTTAATTAACACTGATACTAATCATCGTATAACTGTCATTTTTCTGAGTTATCTCAATAATTTTACAGGCCTCATTTAGCTTATTAAGCTCTCTAACAAAAACTAAGAGCAATTAGGCATTTCCCCTATTTTTGCACGGCTTGATAAGAGCTTTTTCAGCAAACAACCTTCATGATCCATCCACATACTTACATTCATCCAAATGCCAGGCTGGCTACCAATGTAAAGGTTGATCCTTTCACCGTAATTCACCAGGATGTTGAAATTGGTGAAGGCACCTGGATCGGATCGAACGTAACCATCATGGAGGGTGCTCGTATTGGCAAAAACTGCCGTATTTTTCCCGGTGCCGTTATTGCTGCCATTCCTCAGGACCTGAAGTACCAGGGCGAATATTCCACCGTGGTAATTGGTGATAACACAACTATACGTGAGTTTGTAACCATTAACCGTGGCACCAAGGCTAAAGAAAAAACAGTTATCGGCAATAATTGTTTGATTATGGCTTATTGCCACCTGGCCCACGATTGCATTGTGGGTAACAACTGCATTATGAGCAACAACTCACAGGTGGCCGGTCATGTAACTATTGGCGATTGGGCCATACTGGGCGGTATGTGTGCCATTCACCAGTTTGTAAACATTGGTCAACACTCTATGTTAAGCGGTGGCTCATTGGTTGGTAAAGATGTGCCCCCATATATTAAAGCAGCCCGTCACCCTTTGTCTTATGCCGGTGTAAATTCTATTGGCATGAAGAGAAGAGGGTTTACGGTAGAAAAAATCAATCACATTCTTGAAATATACCGTGTGATTTATGGGAAGAATTTAAATATTTCACAGGCAGTGGAATATTTGGAAGAAGAATTTGCTGCTACTGACGAACGGGATGAGATTGTTCAGTTCATCCGCAATTCGCAAAGAGGAATCATCAAACGCTTCACTAAACAAAATGGCGATGAAGGTATCGTTGACTGATGCCGGTAAACGCTTTAACCGCGACTGGATCTTTCGCCATCTTACTTACAATTTTGTTACCGGTAGCTCTTATGCCATTGTGGGGCCGAATGGCTCAGGTAAAAGCACTTTGTTGCAGGTTATAAGCGGCAATATGCAGCCCAACGAAGGCCGCATTGAATTTTTTAATAGCGATAAAAGTTTACCCGTTGAGGAAGTGTATAAACAGGTTACCATTTGTGCACCGTATTTAGAGTTGATTGAAGAAATGACGCTGAAGGAATTTCTGCATTTTCATCAGCAATTTAAGCCCTGGTTACCGGGGTTGGAAATTGAGACGATCATTCAGCTTATTAGTCTTGACAAAGCGGTTAACAAGCAAATCCGTTATTTTTCTTCGGGCATGAAGCAGCGGGTTAAATTGGCGCAGGCCATTTTTTCCAACACATCTGTTTTATTGTTAGATGAGCCCTGCACAAATTTGGATGAAGCCGGCATTCAATTATACCATGCGCTGATTGCCGAATATGCTAAAAACAAGCTAGTAATTGTGAGCAGTAACGATGGGGTGGAATACAGTTTTTGTAAAGAAAAAATTGACATAGTTTCTTACAAAAAATAACCAACATCAGCCCCGCTTTTAATAGCCGGTTTTTGTTAAAAAAAACTCCAAAAAAACACAGAATTCCTTTCGTAAAAAGCCAATTCTCCGGCATATATTTAGTACATTTACAGGTCTCATTTTTTTCCGAAGGAATTCCTTCGGAATTGAACAAAAAAGCACCGTTTTCCCCATCATTATGAGTGTAGAAATTAACGAAATAAAAGCTCCTGCAACCAATGGTTACGGAGCAGAAAGCATCCAGATTTTAGAAGGTTTAGAGGCCGTTCGCAAGCGGCCGGCGATGTACATTGGCGACATTAGCGAAAAAGGTTTGCATCACCTGGTTTATGAAGTAGTAGATAACTCCATTGACGAAGCTCTTGCCGGTTATTGCAAAAACATTATAGTTACCATTCATGAAGACAATTCCATTTCTGTTCAGGATGATGGCCGTGGTATCCCTACAGGCATGCATCCAAAAGAAAAGCGTTCAGCACTGGAAGTGGTAATGACCGTACTGCATGCGGGAGGAAAGTTTGACAAAGACTCTTACAAAGTATCCGGCGGTTTGCATGGTGTGGGTGTAAGCTGTGTAAATGCATTGAGTAAAAAATTGCATGTACTGGTTTATCGTGATGGAAAAATATTTGAACAGGAATATAAGATCGGTGTTCCGCAATACAGTGTAAGAGAAATTGGAGCAAGTGATAAAACAGGCACTACTGTTCACTTCTGGCCTGATGATACAATCTTCACAACAAGTACATACAAAAAAGATATTCTTGAAGGCCGTTTAAGAGAGCTGGCATTTTTGAATAAAGGCGTTAGCATTACCCTGAATGATCTTCGGGAAAAAGATGACAACGGGCTTACCTATTCCAAAACATTTTACAGCGAAGGTGGTATAGTTGAGTTTGTGGAAATGCTGGATACAAACGCAGGCCGCAACCCACTAATTCCCAAAATTATTTATGTAGAAGGACGTGATGCAGGTACGAACGTAGCCGTTGAAGTTGCCCTTTCTTACAATGATAGCTACAGTGAGCATATTTATTCTTACGTAAACAACATTAATACCATTGAAGGTGGAACACACGTTGCCGGTTTTAGAAGAGCTTTGACAAGAGTGTTTAAAGCTTATGGCGACAGGGAAAACATGTTTGAAAAAGCAAAAGTTGAAATTGAAGGTGATGATTTCCGTGAAGGATTGAGTGCAATTATTTCTGTAAAAGTTCCAGAACCGCAGTTTGAAGGGCAAACAAAAACCAAGCTGGGCAACAGCGAGGTAATGGGAGTGGTTGATACAACTGTTTCAAGAGTAATCGAAGCCTACCTGGAAGAAAATCCTAGAGAAGCAAAGAACATAATCAATAAAGTTATTCTGGCCGCCCAGGCAAGAGCCGCTGCACGCAAGGCAAGAGAACTCGTACAACGTAAATCAGTTTTGAGTGGTGGTGGGCTACCGGGCAAATTGGCTGACTGCAGTGACCGTGACCCGAAGCGTTGCGAATTATTTTTGGTTGAGGGTGATAGTGCCGGCGGAACTGCCAAGCAGGGACGTGACCGCAGCTTCCAGGCTATTCTTCCGCTGAGAGGTAAAATTTTGAACGTGGAAAAAGCCATGGAGCATAAAATTTATGAGAATGAAGAGATCAGGAATATGTTTACAGCATTGGGTGTTACCATCGGTACACCTGATGATCCGAAAGCACTAAACCTGGCCAAGCTTCGTTATCATAAGCTCATCATTATGACCGATGCTGACGTGGATGGTTCTCACATTGCAACACTCATTCTTACATTTATTTACCGGTACATGAAAGAATTAGTGGAGCAGGGTTATGTCTATATAGCTCAGCCGCCTCTTTATCTTGTTAAAAAAGGAAAAGAACAAGCTTACGCATGGAATGAAGAAGAACAGAAAGCATTGGTAGAAAAATTAGGTGGCGGAAAAGATGAATCGGTTTCTGTACAACGCTACAAAGGTTTGGGAGAAATGAACGCCGACCAGTTGTGGGTAACAACAATGAACCCAGAAACAAGAACACTGAAACAAGTCACTATCGAAAGTGCCGCAGAAGCTGACCGTATTTTTAGCATGTTGATGGGAGATGAAGTAGCACCCCGGAGGGATTTTATTGAAAGCCATGCGAAATATGCCAAGCTAGATGTGTAAGTAGATAGAAAAGAAAGCATAACAGATATTCTTCAGCCTCCATAACGGAGGGCTTTTTCATTAAAGTTTATAATTTTCCCAAGCTGAAAAGTACAAAATCACTAATTTCATTCCTCAACAATCAAAAAATCTTAACCATGGCAGATATTCAATTGACAGCTTACAATGTAAAAACCAAAGAAAAAAATGTACCCATCCAGGATGCAGTTATTACAAAAACAGCCAAAGGCGCCTACATGGTGCAGGGGCATGACGGCAAAGGCAATAAGCTAACAACGCTGGTAAACGAAGAAAAAGCACTGGCCGCCATCAAAGCAGGAATTGCCAAGCAAGGCTGGTAAAAAATAATCAATAAAAAATGAAAAGGGTGCCCCAGTGCACCCTTTTGTTTTAGTACTTAATAATCTTAAACACTTCTTTTTTTTGCCCTTCTGCCTGTAACAGGTAAACTCCTGTAGCAATTAAGGGTGATTGCAGGGTAATGATCAGTTTATCAATAAACCCTGTAGCTACTGTTTCCGTTTTATAAATAATTCTGCCCGCAATATCTATTATCCTGATGCGGATGCTTTGACCTTCTTTTTCCTGGAATACATAGTTAAAGATGCCGGTGGATGGATTGGGATAAATTTTTGGTGAATACTCGGCAGTAAAATAAACCGGCCGCACAAGGGAGTAACTAATGCTTCCGTCTAGGTGAACAATTTTCAAGCGGTAATATCTTACCCCCGTTTTATTTAATTCAACATCAATAAAACTATACACCTGCGGCTGCGTGGCGCCCTGCCTTGCCGCCACTTCTCCAAACTTTACAAAATTGTTTTGCTGATAGTTTGTATTTCCTTTGGCCACTTCCAGCTCAAACCTGGCAGCATTTCCATCATTCAAAGTTTTCCATTCCAGCAACACATCATTATTAGTTAGTTTGGTGGCTGTAAAATATTCCAATTGCAGTGGCACATAAGCTGGCCGATTAAATGGCTCTTTCTTCAACCAGAATTCCGAAAAATTCTTCACCGTAAATTCTGCATAATAGCCTCTGTCAAAAGGCACTTTCATAGCCTGGGCGGCATTCACAAAATTCCATGAACCCTTGAGATTGTCTGCGATTGTACCATTCTCTATGCTGTCATATAAATCATTGTATTTGGCAACGCCGAGTTCATAAGCAGAAGATGGTTTTGAACAAGCGGGACAGTTTGTTGCATTCAACAGCGTTTCCACTTCACTATCCAGGAAATAAAATTTTACTGTTGCCGAATCATTCAAATTATTATTAGCCGGCTTCACTGTAATGTTGCGATCGTGATAGTAATGATTAGAATCTGTTCTTACCAAACCAGTGTTGATATAAACCTGCACTTCAGTACTGCCCATGTTTTGATTATTCGGTTTCACTGATGCAACTAACTTTCCACCCGAAAGAAAATCCACCCAATTATTACCGTTCAAATTTTGATTGATCGGTGCAGTTAGGGTTGGGCCGCTGTAAATGCCGTAGTTGTTATCATAAATGTGAATGTCGTCAACAGCAATGCCTTCAAAATTTGCTCCCGCATCTGCCTGCATTACAAAACGCAAACGCAAATTGGCAAGGCCGGTTGGTAAAGGAATGGTAGCCACATGCCACCGGAAATAATTTTGATTGCTCCACACGGCCCCTGATGGATAGTTCTTATTATACCAGTTTGTGCCTGCACCAACAGAGCCGAGTCTTGTCCAGGATTTACCATCATTTGAATATTCTACCCAGGCAGCATCACATAATGAAGGGCCGCAATCTTCAATATTTAATGCAAGGCTGAAACTGAGTGTAGGATTTGTGAGTGAAGAAATATTAAAGCAGGGTGTGTAGAGATAAGAAACTTCATTATCATTATAATTTCCACGTAAGCTTGTTTTCCATGCCTTAATACCACTGGCAGCAGATTTTATTTTGTTAGAATTAGGCGTACCATACTGCCAACTATTTAGTTTACCTGAGCTATAATAAAAGCCAGTTCCTTTTTCAAAGTTTTCCAGGTAAGGAAAGCTGGAAATCACCGGTTGATTTATAATCACCACGCTGGTTGTATCATTTTCACGATAGGTATCGGTGGCGTAATCAATTTTTGCATCAATACGATGGACACCGGTTGCTGAAAGATTGGCTGTGTTTACAAAATTGTACTGCACCGATGTGTTGGCAGGAATGGATGCAATTTGTTCAGTCACCCAACTTCCACCATCAATACGATACATTACCGGGACGTTTGTAATAGTTGCATTCACACTATTTCTTACTGTAATTTTCACCGGTGTGTTGGCCGATAACCCGCAACTGGAAATAATGGGTGTGTCAATGCTTATCATCTGCAGATCGTTGCTCACTTTGTACAAATGAATATCATCAAAGGTGTAACCTGCACCGGTTTCATTGTCGCCTGCCAACCTCTGCCCCCACTGGCCCCAGCGTATTTGAAAGCTTGAAGAAAAATTTTGCGAGGCAGCAATTAATACATCGCTGATCTCAATGCTTGTTGTTTTTTTATAAATACCCGCCTCGGTTTGATTGGCATAAAGGTCATACACTTCCACCCAGGGTTGCAGATCATTTCCTCTTACCCACACTTTATTGGCAGCGTTAGAAACTTGTCCATGATTTTTATAACGGAAATCAAGCCGTATATCATCGCTGTTTGCATTGAGGCCGGAAAGATTGAAGGTACCGGTTAATGAATCTGTAGTGCCGCCACCATTGAAGCGGTCTGAATCCAGCGTTAATGCATTTCTTCCTGAGGCAGCAATGCCGGTATTTACAAATGTTCTGAGGCGGCCGAAGCCGGATGACGAAGTAAAATCATAGCGATCCAATCCTGACAAACCAATTTGCCTGCGGTAGTAAAAACTATCAGCTGCCGATTCAAGGTCATCCAAAAACTCAGCAGTATTCAATGGAATAACTGCATTAGGCAATTGCTTAATGACGGTTGTTGCAGTATCATTCAAATGGTTTGGATCGGTTACAGCAGTATTTGTCACAATAACTTTTAATACATAATTGCCCGTAGCAAAAAAATTGTAAGGCGTAGAAAAATTATGCGTATAAGTTCCACCTGCAGCCACAACAGTGGAAACAGGCTCAGTGGCAATTAAACTTCCGTTTACAAAATACTGCATGGTAAAGCTGGTGGCATTTACATCATCCAGCACTTTAATTCTTGCAGAAATAATGGTTGATGAGCTGAGTGCTGATGAAGTAAACAATCTTCCCGAAACAGGGGCAACAATTGAATCCAGTTTCAAATCTCCATCAAAAATTGAAGAAGTACAACTTCCGTTATTGGGTGTTCTTGCTATTGCAGTTGCTCTCATTCCGGGTTTTCCATTTATTCTTGCTCTTACGCTTACCCAGTATGTTGAATCTTTCGAAAGATTGCTAATGGTATAAGTGGTTAAAGTTGTTGTAGCAAGTGATATCATTTCTCCTCCTCTTTCCATCATCACTTCATAATCGGTAGCTCCGGCAACGGTTGTCCAGTTAATGCTAATGTAACCTTCGCACTGCACAGATGAAAGGCTGACTGTTGGGCGGCCCAGTACTACAAACTGCTGACTGCTGCTGCCGAATGATGTTCCGTTCCTGGTAATTTTTACAATGGCCTTGTCGGTTGCTGTTGTTGGTGTCCACGAAATTCGTCTTGTGGCAGGGTCTGCCGTATAACTTTCAGGCCAGGTAACACCACCATCATAAGAAATATCAATAGTAAATGCATTGGCCGGATCACCATAAGAATCCCAACTGATGAAAACAGGGTCATTAATTAACAATCCTTCGCCACCAGTTGGAAAAGTTAATTTGGTAGAAACAGGAATCATATCATACACCACAACATATTCCTGCGGAGAATTTTGAGGCACGGCAAATCCTTTTACATTCACTGTATAATTCCCGGTTGCAGGGTTGGTGATTGTAATCTGTTCAATGTTGTTCGTATGGTCGGCACCG
>PSMD01000002.1:103614-106086 GCA_040289925.1 Chitinophagaceae bacterium
TATATTGTTTACGTTAAAAGGAATTGTATCAAGCTTTGCAGGTAATAAAACAGTTGATGAGGGGGTCGCCAATTCAAGATCAAGATCGTTTACCAAAGTTTGCGAAGCCAGGACATTTGCAGCCGGATCATTCCAGTACAACATCACTTTTAATTCTGCTGTATTTGCAGGCACTGTTATCGTATGATTTTTTGTTACACCTGTAGTAATGGTAGAAATGAAATAGCGATTGTTGTTAAGCATTTCAACCGATCGCAACAAATTCATCCAGCCAAAACCATAGCTGAAATCAGGACCTGCATTTCCCCTGTCGGTTGCACCATTGCAAAGCAAAGCTTTCATCAATGCGTTTTTGGGATTAGCACCTGCATTCAACTGCCTGTAGCGTTGATACAACAACGCCAGGCCGCCTGAAGCACCAGGCGCAGCCATGCTTGTGCCTGTATTGCCGGTGTATGGAATACCAGCCCAACAAGACACAACACCGGTTCCCATTACTGAAATTTCAGGTTTAATCCTTCCATCCTGCACCGGTCCTTTGCTGGATGCAGTGATGATAGTACCGTCACTGGTTGTGTTGCCAACATCAATTACATTTTTTGCTGCCTGGTAACTGCCAAGTACAGTTTTAAACCCAGCAGGGTAAGGTGCGCAGGTCATGCCGCCGCTGTTGCCTGCGGCAAATACATTTAGCAGGTTAGGAAGATCAAAGGCTTGCTGATCTAAAATGCGTGAATACAAATCGTACAACCCATTATAATCACAATCCCCAATTACTGCACCGTATGAGTTATTGGTAATTACCATTCCATGATCCTGCACATAAGCAGGAGCATTTGTAAATACACCTGAGAAAAGTTGACTCAGTATAGTTGCTTTCGGGGCATACCCGGTGTATTTTTCTTCCAATATTCCCGCACCACCAGCAGTGCCCATTACATGCAAACCATGTGCTCCCCCATTAGTTGCATTTCGGTTTATCATGTGGCCGGAAATGTCAATGTGTTGCCAGGGATCGGCATTGTCTCCCACTCCTATTACAACGCCTTCGCCTTTTAAGGCGTAACCACCATTGGAAACAGATGCGTTCAGCACATTGGCTCTTGAACCATTGCGGCTGTTTCGATTCAGCAGCTGATCTTCCGGCGGAGCCGGTTGTACATATTCAACAAACGGCAGCGAGGCTAATTCAAAAATTCTTTGTTGAGAAATGCGAAGAGCAAGAACATTGTAATTTTTATAAGGAGAAGGAAGAAGATCAAAATTCTTTTCTTTCAACAACTGGTTCACAATTTCAAAAGACAAGGTTTTTGGAAAGCTGACCCACACATCAACACTGCCGGGAACTTTTACTGCATGGGTGGGAATCATTCCTTTGGCCAGTGGCAAAAACATTTTTTGCTCAGGCCTTAACTCAACCACCGAACGTACATGAAACCGCTGCAACAAATCTTTGGTAAGAGAAATTTTAATACTGGTTGTAAATGCGTTTTGCGGAATGTAATCCAGTAATTGAATGCCGGCTTTCAGCAACTCAGCTTTATCAGCATTGCTTGGCAACGTTTCAAATTGCAGGATGGTGAACGATTGGCCGCTAACAGAAAGGGAACGTTGATTAAATGCTTCCAGAAAATCGTTCCGAATATTTTTCGGCGGAATAAAGCTGCCAGATTTTAAAAGAAGGGGTGGTTCGCTTTGCGATAGTGCTGAAAAATAAAACAGCAAAAGAGCAGCTATCAGAGGAACTGGATTTTTTCTCATACACAGAAATTCCCCTTAAAAATAAAATTTAAATCACGAAATACCTAAGCCGGATCAATTTATTGCAAGCCTTCTTACATTTTTACCGACTACCAGTATTTTCGAAAGATCATTTTTTGAAATCAAAAACTTTATTATAAGAAAACTCGTCCTTAGCCTCATTGCATTTTTCACTTTCAGCTCCACAATTGTTGCTCAAAATTCACAGGAAAGAAAAGAGAAAATCCAAGCCTCTTATCTGATTGCCTTTGGCCTGTTGCCAACTGATGCCGAAAGATCCGCTGTCATTAAAAACTGTACAGGACGTTGTTGAAGAGCACCGCAAGAATATGATGAAGGATGGGCAGTTGAAATACAGGGCTATCAATAATTCTTATTTCGATGGGCTGGGCCGCCTGCCTGAGCAAAGAGAGTGGGAATACTGGGGGCGGGGCAACGAAACCTATGCTGAACTGGTGACCAAACATGTACAGTGGATGTCCGGCAATTCTGCCAAATTTAAAAAAAGCCATCAACTTTAGCTACTCTGCGTGTATTTAACCGTAATGCAAAACCTAAAGAAATTAAAAGCTGGAAAAATGCCGGTGTTCGCACCTATCTCAGCATTTGCCAGGAGCATAGAAAAAATATTGCAGCCGGTATTTTTGATGAGAAGAAAAAGCAACAAGTAACTAAAAAGCAACTGTGAGATCGGAAGAGCGTTCGTGTAGG
>PSMD01000002.1:106131-134555 GCA_040289925.1 Chitinophagaceae bacterium
TACCGGCGGCGGTAATTGGATTTCCGTTGGTGGGGGTAACGTGATTTCAACCGGAGGAGGAAATTAGAAGAGTTATTTTAAAACCACCTTCGGGTGGTTTTTTTATGTTGTAACCATTCCTGATGCAGTTACATAGTCATGCATTTTCTTTAAAAAACAGTGCAGGGCATTCATAGAAATAACATCATCTACATTCAGTAAAAACAATTTACCGGTTTGCTTTAACCTGGCTTTGTTTGTTTCTGTTTGCAGGAAGGAAAGAATTTTATGGAAGGTTTCTGATTCAAAATAAGGTGAGTCAGGTTTGTTAATGAAAAAACATTTCAGCTGGCCATTCTTCAGCAGCAATCTTTCAAAGCCAAGATCAACCGCCAGCCTGCGGCAGCGTACCGTTGCAAACAAATCATCCACTTTTGCAGGTATTGGCCCAAAGCGGTCAACTAATTCATTTCTCATTTCTTCCAGCTCAGCATCCGTTTCGCAATTATCCAATCTTGTATAAAGTGAAAGGCGTTCTGTAATGTTCTCTACATAATTATCCGGAATCAGGATTTCCAAATCAGTATCAATTGTACAATCCTGCACATGATCATCCTGCTTTGTAATTTCTTCTTTAAACAATTCCTTGAACTGAGTTCGTTTTAATTCTTTAATGGCTTCATCCAAAACTTTCTGGTACATTTCAAAACCTATCTCTGCCATAAAGCCGCTTTGTTCGCCGCCTAATAAATTACCTGCACCACGTATGTCAAGGTCACGCATGGCAATTTGAAAACCACTTCCCAAATCGCTGTGCTGCTCTAAAGTTTGTAAACGCTTTCTTGAATCTTCGGGCAAAGTGCTCATAGGTGGGGCCAGCAAATAGCAGAACGCTTTCCGGTTGCTTCTTCCCACTCTTCCACGCAACTGGTGCAAATCACTCAATCCGAACTGGTGAGCATTGTTGATGATAATGGTATTCACATTTGGAATATCAACACCACTTTCAACAATATTGGTGCAAACCAGTACATCGTATTTCTTATCAATGAAATCAAGAATTCTTTCTTCCAGCACATGGCCTTCCATTTGGCCATGAGCATAAGCAATACTCAAATCGGGGCAAAGAGCTTGGATCAAATTGGTCATCTCCGGTAAGCCCTGTATGCGGTTATGAATAAAGAAAACCTGCCCGCCTCTTTCTGTTTCGTAATAAATGGCATCTCGAATAACATCTTCATTAAACACCTGCACTTCGGTTTCAATTGGCTGCCTGTTTGGCGGCGGTGTATTGATAATGCTTAAATCTCTTGCACCCATCAAACTAAACTGAAGTGTGCGGGGAATAGGTGTTGCAGTTAGTGTTAAGCAATCAACCATAGTACGGAGTGTTTTGATCTTTTCTTTATGCCCCACGCCAAATTTTTGCTCTTCATCAATAATCAGCAGGCCCAGGTCTTTAAACTTTACATCTTTGCCCAGCAAGGTATGTGTACCGATGATGATATCCACCTTTCCTTCTTCCAGCTTTTTCAACGTTTCTTTTTTCTGCTTTGCAGATTTAAAGCGATTGATATAATCAACCGTAACCGGAAAATCTTTCAACCGGTCACTAAAAGTTTTGTAATGCTGAAAGGCAAGAATGGTTGTAGGCACCAGTACGGCGGCCTGCTTTCCATCTACACAAGTTTTAAATGCTGCACGAATAGCCACTTCTGTTTTTCCAAATCCTACATCGCCACAAACCAGCCGGTCCATTGGTGAAGGTGATTCCATATCTTTTTTTACATCCGCAGTTGCCTTGCTTTGGTCCGGCGTGTCTTCATAAATAAAACTGGCTTCCAGCTCTGTTTGCAAATAATTATCAGGATTGTGCTGAAAACCGTGCTGAGCTTTGCGCTGGGCATACAGCTTAATTAAATCAAAGGCAATTTCTTTAACCTTCGTTTTTGTTTTTTCCTTCAGCTTGTTCCAAACATCGCTGCCCAGCTTGTTAATCTTAGGCACCGAACCTTCTTTACCCGTGTACTTTGCAATTTTGTGCAGCGAGTTGATGTTGAGGTAAAGAATGTCGTTGTCCTTATAAATAATGCGAACGGCTTCCTGCAACTTTCCATTGGCTTCCAGTTTTTGCAAACCGCTGTACACACCCACTCCATGATCAATGTGAGTGACATAATCGCCAGGTTGCAATTCACGAAGTGTACGCAAAGTGAGGGCCTTACTTTTGTTATAAGCCTGCTTCACTTTGTATTTGTGATAGCGCTGAAACACCTGGTGATCGGTGTAGCAAACAATCTTCAGGTCTTCATCAATAAATCCTTCATGAATGGCTGTGGCAATAGGTGTAAAACGAATTTCAGCTTTCAGGTCGGTAAAAATCGAGTGCAGCCTTTCCAGTTGCTTAGGGTTTTCTGCAAACAAATACAATTGAAACCCTTTGCTTTCCCAGCTCTTTAAATCTTTAATTAAAAAATCAAACTGCCGGTTAAAAGCCGGTTGCTCTTTGGTATGAAATTCAATTTCAAAATTTGCCAGCAAGGGGCGGTAACCGAATTCAACAACATGGCGGGGTTGCATTTGCGAGAGAAAATTGTTGGCGGTAATAAAATCATCAACTGAAACTTTTTTTAATTCCAGCTTGTCTTCAATGGCTTCGGCTGATGAAGCAGAATAATCCAACCGCTGTAAAAAAAAATCCAGTTCTTCT
The DNA here is from genome assembly GCA_040289925.1 of Chitinophagaceae bacterium. Classification (GTDB taxonomy): domain Bacteria; phylum Bacteroidota; class Bacteroidia; order Chitinophagales; family Chitinophagaceae; genus VBAU01. Next base: position 108,821 of record PSMD01000002.1, read on the forward strand.
TCACTATCCAGGAGTTTCTCTTTTGTCCATTCAATATCCTGTATCCAGAAAACAGTATTTGCAGGCAGAAATTCAAGCAATGAAATCCTTTCTTCATTCTCAAATTGAGTGGTCACATTGGGAATGATGGTAACCTGAAGCAATCTTCTTTCACTCAACTGTGTTTCGGGATCAACAATACGGATAGAATCCACATCATTGCCAAATAACTCTATGCGGTAAGGTTTTTCATTGCCGAAAGAATAAATGTCAAGAATGCCTCCGCGAATGGCAAACTGTCCCGGCTCATACACAAAATCCGTTCTTTCAAAACCATAGTCAGCCAATTTTAAAAGCAGGTCGTTTACGTTCAGGGCATCACCTGTTTTGATATGAATGAGGTTGGATGAAATGGTGGTGGGTACAATTACTTTTTCAAACAAAGCCTCAGGATGGGTGACGAAGATTTTTCGCTTAGGTTCTGTCTCTCCTTTTAACGTTGAGGCGGCAATTTTTGTTAAGGCTTCGGTGCGCAACATTACATGGCTGCTGTTGAGCAGCCTGTAATTCTTTTTTGTTTTAAATGAAGAAGGGAAGTAAAAAACATCCAGCGCACCGGTCAGATTTTCAAGCGTATTGTGGAAATAAGCAGCTTGCTCAGCATCATTCAAAACCACCAAATGATTTAAACCGGCACAAGCATGGTGCTGAAATGCGGCGGCCACCACAAACTGCGAAGAACTGCCGTGAAGATTTTTTAAATAAATTTTTTGCGGATCGGTTGGGGAAAAAGAAAGCCTGTCCGCCAGTTGAAAAAGGCGGGGGGTATTTTGATACTGCTGCAACAAAGCCTCTGCACTCATCGGAACGGCAAATATAAAAAGAGAACAACCAAAGCAAAAAGCAAAAGAGGCACAACTTTCAGCTATGCCTCTTTTTTAGATTTTTTTTCTTCTGATTAGTTTTTTAAAAACTGCCGCACAAAATATTCTTTATTATTTCCATTTATCCTTACCGAATAGCTTCCCTTGGGCCATGAAGAAATAGGAATGCTGAGATTTTGATACGGATGCTGACTGCCATATACCATCTTACCATTCACGTCAAAAATTTGCACCTGCATTTTTTGGGTCAGCAAGCTTCCTTTTACAATTTGCAGTTGCGATGATGAAGCAGAAATGTATTTGATAAAATCCTTTGTAATCGTATTGTTCGGCAATCCGGTTGTTACCCCCGGTAAAATGGTTGTAAATAATCCGCGGCCGTGAGTAGCAGCCACAACCATTGCGTTGCCCGGCCTGTATTTCAACATGTCGGTTCTTACATTAGGAAACCCGGAATTATTGGCTATCCAGGCTGTAGTTGCTCCGTTTATCTGAGAGGTGGTCCATACTCCTAATTCGGTTCCCAATAAAATACCGCCACCGGTACTACCACTAAGGATGGCAGTTGACGGAGCAAACAAACCCCAGCGTACAGGCATATCCGGCAAATTGCCTTCAATATTTGTCCAGCTAAATCCTCCATTGTTGCTGTACCAAACACTCACAATACCGTAATTGGAAAGAGTGACGAGAATATTGCTGTTGTTAGCAGGATCTACATCAATGGAAGAAATATAAGCATTGGCCGCTACCGGAATAGTTGAGTTCACTGAAACTGTAGGCGTTGCCGTGGCCGTAGAAATTTTTAATACCTGCGGCACCTGCCCACCCAGCGATGCACCGATCCAGATAGTATTGCTTTCTACAGGATCTACTTTTACCGCAGTAACTTCTCTGGAGGCCATGGCGGGAACCGATTTGATTGATCCGGTTGGCGTACCACCCACATCTAAACCAATAATGCAATAGTATTGGCCAGCATCATCACCACAAAACAAAGCATTCAGGTTATCATCAAAATCAGTAGGGTTAATAAATTGCCCACGATTATTATTCACCCCCGCACCTAAAGAGGCAAAGGTGGCTCCGCTGTTTTGAGAACGATAATAGTTGTTACCTGTAGTAGCAGCAATTTGAATGACGCCATCTGTATGGCGTATGTGAGGAAAGCCTCCATCGCCACCCACAACAGCATTGGTAGTATTCATACCGGCTTGTGTAAACTTTTGGGTATTGTTATCCTGTGCACCGGCTAAAAAATAATTCGCATCAGTTGGATGGTAATCGCAACCATAAAACTGCGTTACATTATAGCCATTGTTTTTATTGGCGTATGTAGGTGTAGTATTATTAACGTCTGCCGAATAATAAATGCCTCCGTCGTTACCAATTAACAAGCGTTGAGAATTAAAAAACACTAATGCATGCTGATCCACATGAACACTTCCGCCAGACGAGATGGTTGTCCAGCTGCTTCCTGCGTCAGTTGACCGGGTAAGATTTAAACCACCCACAATGATCACATCTGCATTGGTTGAATCAACCGCCATAATAAGATTATACCAGGTTTGCGAAGCCCCGCCATTATTTAATGCAGAAGGTGCACCCAAAGAATCCCAGGTAGTACCACCGTCAAACGAACGATAAAAAGATTGTACCTGTTGCGTGGCACTGTCTTGCACCAGCAAATAGACCCGCTGAGAATTGGAAGGGGCAACAGCTAATTCTGCCCTCTGCCAAATAACATTTGGGTTGGTTGTTGTTGGCGTAATTTTCATCCATGTACCTAACGCACCCGTATTGGCACCGTTTGTTGCAAAGCTTGATTTCCAAACTTCTGTTCTTGTAAAAATTCCGAGGGTAGCATATACATCACCGTTGGTAGCCACTTCCAAATCGGCAGCACGTCCGGTATTAAATCCGGCAAGTGGTAAACCCAAAACCTGTGTCCAGGTTGTACCTCCATCTATTGAACGCATCACTCCCCGGTTTGAGCTTGATTGGTTTCTTAAAGAAACATACAGGTTACCGTTATTATCCTGCACCATGTCCTGCACAAATTCAAAACCACTGGTAGAAGGTATTTGTGCCCAGGTAGTGCCTCCATTGGTTGATTTAAAAATCCCTCCACCACGTACGGCATCAATATTAAACCAACCCTCACCGGTACCGGCGTACATTATGTTAGGATTATTTCTGTCCTGCAACAAAACAGTAACAGCCAAATTGCTCATCTGGTCATCAACCACTGTCCATGTTGGCGGGGCAGAAGTAAAGTTTGTGGTTTTAAAAATTCCACCGCTTACCGAAGCGGCAAACACCGTGTTGCCGGAGGCATCCCTTTTGTCAATCATAATGGCACGGGTGCGGCCACCAATGTTATTGGGGCCTCTTTCTGTCCAAGTTAAATTAGAAGGTGAATAGGTACGGGCATTACGCAGGTAATCCATGGCCACCAGCAGCCGTTCTTTCGGAATTGCATTCAGCGTAAGATCTCTTGTCATCAAAAATTCCTGGTGCATGGCTTTATCCACGTCATCTGTTTCCAAATCTTCGGTGCTGGAATTGTTTATACATGCAGCCATGCAAAACATCAAAACAATAAATAAATAAAAGTTTGTTTGTAAGGCCTGGCTAATAGGTTTAGGAGTGGTAAAACGGAAAAGCATAGATTATTTTAGGATTATTTTTGCTACCAATAATAGGAATTCTAAATCTACTTAATAAATGATATTATGAAAAATCTGCTTTTCGGTTTTTTTTTAATTTTTACCAGCCTGTTTGCTTTTTCGCAACCGGTTGTAAAAATTTTTGCTTACGAACAGGAAATTATTCCCGGTACTATACCTGCCAACGTAACCGATGAAAATGGCAATCCGTTGCCTGAAAAATCTTACATAAAAAAAGAGCACCGCTTGTTTTTCTCCTGCAGCAAAAATTATAACCCCAGGCCGGTTTTAATGTTTATCAGGCAACAGCCATTTGCCATTCAAGCTGCTGCTGCTGTTAGTACTCCGGTTATACATAGTGACCACGTTACGGGAAACAAAAAAACACTGGTTGAAAAAACCGGCAACAAAGTCTTGGAGCTTGTAAAAGGTGATGCTCAGCAAAAGAAAAATTATACCGCCAATCTTACCAAACTAATAAAGGCAAATGATGTAGTGATTGTGTACGAATGGAAGGGGAAAAAATATTATGCAGTGGCCAAAAAATTAAAAAAGCTGGAGCCACAGCAAAACCTGTAATCACCGCTTCTTTTTATTTCGTACTGCGTAAACTGAAATTAAACCAGTCGTTTTTACTTTGCCTAAAATTTAAGGATGGCTTTATTACCATGGCGAACGGCAATTGTGACTAAAATTGAAAACGAAACCTATAACACCCGTCGTTTTTGGGTGGAAGTTCCTGATACAAACAATTTTGATTTTAAAGCTGGTCAATTCGTTACACTCGATCTTCCCATTCACGAAAAAGTGAACAAACGCCTGCGCAGCTATTCCATTTCTTCCTGGCCGGATGGCACCAATGTTTTTGAATTAATAGTAGTGCTGATGGAACACGGCCTCGGATCTCAATATCTTTTTAATGAAATAAAAGTTGGAAGTGAACTGAAGTTTCGGGGTCCGCAGGGAGTGTTCGTTCTTCCCCAACCACTGGATAAAGATCTTTTTTTGATCTGCACAGGAACGGGTGTGGCTCCCTTCCGCAGCATGCTGCATGATATGATTAACAAAAACATTCCGCATAAAAACATTTATCTGGTTTTTGGAACAAGAAGGAAAGAAAATCTTTTGTATTATGAAGAAATGAGATCTCTTTCTTCAGAGATTTCTTCATTTCACTACCTGCCTGTTTTGTCAAGAGAAAACTGGGAGGGCCACCGTGGTTATGTGCATGCCGTTTATGAAGAGCTGGCTAAAGAAAAGCAGCCTGCCATTTTTATGCTTTGCGGCTGGAAAAATATGATTGATGAAGCACAGCAGCGAATTCTTCAAATGGGCTACGATAAAAAATCTATCCTGCTGGAATTATACGGTTAGCTCATCACCTGTTCAAAAAAATTCCGCTGAGAATTATCACCCGTTGGGTTGATTACTATCGTGTCTTTTTTATTGCCGTTACTAGTTATATTCGTGGAAATCAATTCTCATGGGTGCATCCTCACTCATAGTTTTAGCGATAGCGGCCGTAGCCTTTTCAGGAATAGCCATCCTTATTTCCAAATTTGTTTTAAAAGCCACCACCAACAAACAAAAGGGTGAACCTTACGAGTGTGGTGTGCCCACGCAGGGCCCGAGCTGGATTCAATTTAATGTTGGCTATTATCTTTTTGCCCTCATCTTTTTAATTTTTGAGGTTGAGCTGATCTTTTTATTTCCCTGGGCTGTGGTTGTTAAGCAGGTAGGCTGGTTGGCATTGGTTGAAATTGTCATCTTTTTATTCATACTATTCATCGGCTTTTTGTATGCACATAAAAAAGGAGCGTTGAAGTGGATGTGAGAAAAGTTAAGAGTGAAGAGTTAAAACGTTTAAAAGTTTAATGGTTGAACAAGATAAAATAACATCTGATTTTCCAGGCGAGATAATACCTACACCCACAGGTGGTGTGCTCACCAGCAAGCTGGATGATGTGATAAACTGGGCAAGAAGCAATTCACTGTGGCCGCTTGTATTTGGAACAAGCTGCTGTGCTATTGAAATGATGAGTGCTGCCTCAGCCAAATACGACTGGAGCCGCTTTGGTTTTGAAGTGGCGAGGGCTACTCCCAGGCAGGCTGATGTCATTATCATTGCCGGAACGATTGTAAATAAAATGGCCGCAGTGTTAAAGCGTCTATACGATCAAATGGCTGATCCGAAATATGTGATAGCTATGGGTGCCTGTGCTACCAGCGGTGGCCCTTTTTTTTATAATACTTATTCGGTAGTGAAAGGTGCTGACCATATTATACCTGTTGATGTGTACATCGCCGGTTGCCCGCCACGGCCGGAAGCTTTGTTGCATGCATTAATTACGCTGCAGAAAAAAATAAGGATGGGAATGACAAGAGAGCAAATAAGGGAAGAAAGTAAAGCTGAAATAAAAACATAAAAGATTCGGGATTCGTGATGCATGTCTTCTCATCCCGTATCCCGGAACACACATCCCGAACATGACTAACGACGAACTGAAAATAAAACTATCTGAGCTGCAGCCTTCTGTTAACTATGAAGAAGGCAGCCAATGGCTCACCGTACTTATTGAGCCGCAGGATTGGTTGAATCTCGCAAATAAGCTACGTTACTCTCCTGAATTACATTTTGATTTTCTTTTTTGCCTGACGTGCATTGACTGGAAAACTCATCTAACCATGGTCTATCATCTTGAATCAACAATATTCAGGCACACTATCGTTGTTAAATCAAAACTTAACAGAACAAAACCGGAAATAGAAACCGTTTCACAGATATGGAAAACAGCTGAGTTTCATGAAAGAGAAGTTTGGGAGATGTTTGGCGTATATTTTATGAATCACCCGGATTTAAGATTGCTGATTTTACCTGAAGGATGGGAAGGAAAATTTCCATTGAGAAAAGATTTTGAAGACCCGGTGAATATGATAAAGTTATAGATGATAGTTATTTAGCCCCGCCGGGGCTAAATATTATTAATAGTAGAGAAGAGAAAAATTGTTGAGCCCCGTAGGGGCGGCATAAAAGCCGATTAGAATTACCAAACGGCGAAGTGAGTGACACAACAGGTGTTGATAAGAATTACCTACGCTAGCTAAAAAAAATAACTTGTACAGAGAAACGCAAATATTAGAAGACAGTACTCAAGTCTCACCCTCAGGGGGAGATTTAGAGGGGGCCAGCGATCTTGTCATTAATGTAGGTCCGCAGCACCCTGCTACACACGGCGTGTTGCACCTGGTGATAACACTGAATGGAGAAACCATTAAGAAAGTGGAGCCTCACCTTGGTTATATTCATCGCTCCATTGAAAAAATGTGTGAGAGCCTGAGCTATCGCCAGTTCATTTATGTTACCAGCCGTATGGATTATCTCTCTTCGCACATCAACAACCATGGCTGTGCTTTATGTGTAGAAAAAGGCTTGCAGGTGGAAGTGCCACCCAGAGCACAGGCGATAAGAGTGTTGGTTGATGAGCTGACAAGGCTTGCCTCTCACCAGCTATGGTGGGGAGCTATGGCAATGGATGTAGGTGCACTCACTCCATTTTTCCTTGCCTTCCGCGAAAGAGAAATGATTAATGATATTATGGAAGAAACCTGCGGCGCCAGGTTAACGATGAATTACATCGTTCCCGGTGGAGTGATGTATGACATTCATCCCAACTTTCAGAAAAAAGTAAAAGAATTTCTTACCCATTTTAAAAATAAAATTGACGAGTATGATGAGCTGGTGACAGGTAATATCATTTTTCAAAACAGAACTAAAGGTGTTGGATATATTTCAAAAGAAGATGCAATCTCTTATGGCATGACAGGACCCTCTGCTAGAGGCAGTGGCGTGAGTTGTGATATAAGAAAACTATATCCTTACGAATGTTACCAGAAACTTCAATTCAATGAAATAATTGAAACTGGCGGCGACAGCTTTGCGAGGTACATGGTGAGGATAAAAGAAATGAGGGAGTCCATATCCATCATAGAACAACTGATCGATAATATTCCTGAAGGAGATTACCAGGCTAAAACAAAAGCAGTTTTAAAATTACCGAAAGGAGAATTTTACTCTAGAGTAGAAACAGCAAGAGGAGAATTTGGAGTTTACATTGTGAGTGAAGGTGGCACAACTTCTTACAGAATTAAATTTCGTTCACCGGGTTTTTCCAATTTAAGTGCACTGGATCATATGGCAAGAGGCAGCAAGATTGGAGATTTAGTAGCCATGATGGGAACATTGGATTTGGTGATTCCGGACATTGACAGGTAGAATATGAATGTTGAATGATAAATGCTAAATTTTAAATATAGAATTTAAATGCAAAAAAAATCATTCAACATAATAGATGTTAGAAAGAATGTTGTTGAATTTTAAAAGATGAAACTAATCAAAATAAAAGCTGATCATACAACATTCAGCATTTAATATTCAAAATAATAAATGTGGAGCTTACAAAACATAGCGGATAACTTTCACGGCTGGTTGTACGATACTTTTAACCCAACCATTGCTTTGTTGCTTGAATTTGCCATTGTAGCAGTGCTGGTGATTGGCTTGTTTGCTATGCTCGGATTGGTTCTAATCATGATGGAAAGAAAAGTATCTGCATGGATGCAGCTTCGTCTCGGTCCAAACCGTGTTGGTCCGGGAGGTATGTTTCAAACCGTTGCTGATACTTTAAAGCTGATAGTAAAAGAAGGAATGACACCAACCAATGTTGACAGGTTCCTTTTCAATCTTGCACCATTTATTGTAATGATCGTTTCAATGGTGATACTGGCACCGCTGATGTTTGCAAAAGGTATCCAGATCTGGGACATCAACATCGGCGTACTGTTCATCACAGCAGTATCTTCAATATCTGTCATTGGAATTTTAATGGCCGGATGGGCAAGTAATAACAAATACTCGCTGCTCGGCGCCATGCGCAGCGGCGCACAAATTGTAAGCTATGAATTATCTGCCGGCTTAGCCATAATGACCATTGTAGTACTGACTGGTGATCTGAAAATTTCTTCCATCATCAACGCACAGGCCGATGGCTGGTGGCTTTTTAAAGGACATATTCCTGCCATCATTGCCTTTATCATCTTCATTATTGCTGTAACCGCCGAAACAAACCGTGCACCTTTTGATTTGGCAGAAGCCGAAAGTGAACTGACAGCAGGCTTTCATACTGAATATTCAGGAATGAAGTTCGCTTTATTCTTTTTGGCTGAATATGTAAATGTGTTTATCGTTTGTGCAATCGGCGCAACACTTTTTTTGGGTGGCTGGATGCCGCTGCATATCGGAAACTGGACAGGCTTTAATCATGTGATGGATTACATTCCTTCGTTCGTTTGGTTTTTTGGCAAGACCTTCTTTTTAATTTTTGTGATCATGTGGTTCAGGTGGACATTCCCCCGCCTGCGGATTGACCAGTTGCTGAACCTGGAATGGAAATATTTGCTACCCATCAGCATGCTGAATTTGTTATTGACAACAGTAATTGTAATTATGAAATGGCATTTTTAAAAAATTATATCAAAGAGGTATTTGGCGCAGTGAAGTCTTCATTAAAAGGCATGAAGCTGACGGGTTATTATGCCTTGCATCACCGCAAAGAAAAAATCACCCAGCAATATCCCGATAACAAAGACAAACTGGTTTTGCCGGAAAGATTCCGCGGCGAAGTAGTGCTGATTCATGATGAAAACAATGAGCATGCCTGCACAGGCTGCACAGCCTGTGAACTGGCTTGCCCCAATGGAACAATTAAGATCATCACCAAGTTTGATATTTCGCCCGAAGGGAAAAAGAAAAAAGCTCTCGACACATTTGTGTATCATCTCGAACTGTGCACCATGTGCAATTTGTGTATTGTGGCTTGCCCTACCGACGCCATAAAAATGGCGCAAACATTTGAGCACAGTGTGTTCGACAGAAATGAACTGACAAAAGTTTTAAACAAACCTGGATCAAAAATCAGGGAGGGTGTTGAATGAGTGCATCAGTGATCATATTTTATATCATTGCCGTTTTCATTTTAGGCGCTGCCTTGTTTGCCGTGACAACAAGAAAGATTTTCCGTTCGTCTATCTGGTTGTTGTTTTCATTGCTTGGTGTAGCTGCTCTGTATTTCTGGTTGCAGGTTGAATTTATTGCTGCGGTACAAATTGCCATTTATGTTGGTGGCATTGTTGTGCTCATCATCTTCTCTGTTTTTCTTACCCAGCAAAGCGGAAAAGAAATGCCAAAGACACCGGTGAGAAGAAAGATCGCTTCGCTGCTGGCAGTGCTCTGTGGTTTTGCATTAACTGCATTGATCGTGTACCGTTATAATTTTCAACCGACCAGCAAACCTTTTGCGTGGAGCGTTAACCGTATTGGTACTGAAATGCTGAATACCGGTACCGGTGGCTTTGCCCTGCCTTTTGAAGTGGTAAGCATGTTGCTGCTGGCCGCTCTGGTCGGGTGCATTGTGATTGCGATGCGAACGCCGGCGCAACCGGCAAAGAAAGGCGTGGAAATTGAACATTCGAAGCTTTCCTCATTTTCATCCTCAACAATTGAAAAAGAAAAGCCAGTTATCACAGAAGAAGGAGGTGTACTATGAGTTCAGTCCCTATCTCTCATATATTAATTCTGAGCACCGCACTGTTCTTTATTGGCCTGTATGGATTATTTACACGCCGCAACATGATTACGATGCTGATGGCAATTGAACTTATCCTGAACAGCGTCAACATCAACTTTGTAGTGTTCAATAAATACCTGTATCCTGAGAAGCTCGACGGAATTTTCTTTACCCTTTTCATTATTGCTATTGCAGCGGCAGAAGCAGCGGTGGCTATTGCCATTATCATCAACCTGTATCGCAGTCATAAATCAATAGATGTTGAAGAAGCGACCGAAATGAAATGGTAAAAAGAAGAAAATTAAAAAGTTGAATGGTAAATATATTGTTCAAATAAAAAACAAAAAGCCCGTTCTTCTTTGGAGAAGCAACGGGTGAGGCTTATGAACTACGCTTCCTATATCGCATTAATTCCGCTGGTACCGCTGGCAACTTTTGTGTTGCTGGGATTATTTGGAAAGAAAACACTAAAACCGCTGGCAGGAATTATTGGTTGCACGGCTTTATTCATTTCCACTGCCCTTGCTGTGTATGCTGCGTACCATTATTTTTTTACCGATGGAAAAACCAATGGCGTTTACCAGGCAGTTTTTGTAAATAAGGTTCACTGGCTGCAGTTTTCCCCAAGTCTTTCCATTGATATGGAGATCATGCTCGATCCTATTTCAGTAATGATGCTGGTGGTGGTAACATTTGTTTCATTAATGGTGCATATTTTCAGCCTGGGTTACATGAAAGGCGAAGAAAGATTCGGCACTTATTTCTCTTTTCTCTCGCTTTTTACTTTTTCTATGCTTGGCCTGGTAATGTCAGCCAATATTTTCCAGATCTATATTTTTTGGGAACTGGTAGGCCTCTCCTCTTATTTACTAATCGGATTTTATTACAACAAACCCGCTGCAGTTGCCGCCAGCAAAAAAGCTTTCATCGTTACCCGCTTTGCTGATCTTGGTTTTTTAATCGGCATTCTAATTTTGGGTTTCCAGGCCGACAGTTTTGATTTTCATACCATCATTCAGCGGCTGACTGATGTGAACTCGCCGCAATTAATCGGCATTGCCACTGCTTCTTTCCTGGACATTTCACTACTCACCTGGGCATTAACGCTGATATTTATTGGCGGCGCCGGTAAATCAGCCATGTTTCCATTGCACATCTGGTTACCCGATGCGATGGAAGGGCCAACACCGGTATCTGCATTAATACATGCAGCCACCATGGTAGTGGCCGGTGTTTTTTTAGTGGCAAGATTGTTCCCGGTGTTTTATATCAATGAGGCTGCCCTGGTTGTTGTTACCTGGGTGGGAGCCATCTCTGCATTTCTTGCGGCCATCATTGCCTGCACACAAACAGATATAAAACGGGTACTGGCTTACTCAACTATGTCGCAAATTGGTTACATGATGTTTGCACTCGGGGTTTCAGGTTATGGCGGAGAAAACGGCTTAGGATATACAGCCTCCATGTTCCATTTGTTCACACATGCATTTTTTAAATCGCTGCTCTTTCTTTGCGCCGGTGCTATTATTCATTATGTGCATAGCAATGATATTAAAGACATGGGCGGGTTACGGAAGTATATGCCGCTTACTCATCTAGCCTTCCTGATAGCCTGCCTGGCCATTGCCGGTATTCCCCCGTTTGCAGGCTTTTTTAGTAAAGAAGAAATTTTGCTAGCGGCTTCGCAAAGCAACTCCGCTATTTATTATATAGCTCTGATCACTTCCGGCATTACGGCGTTCTATATGTTCCGCCTGTATTTTTCTGTTTTCTGGAAAGCCTCACCCCCAGCCCCTCTCCAAAGGAGAGGGGAGGAAGAAAATCATGCTGAAGGGAGTTTTAGCATGAAGCTGCCACTTGTGCTGCTTACTATAGGAACAGTCGGAGCAGGATTCATTCCATTTTCTCAATTTATTTCTGCGGATGGAAAAAGTTTTGCTTCCGAATTACATCCTGGTTTTTCCGTTCTGCCTGTTGCGCTTGCATTGCTGGGAATTTTCTTTGCCTGGAATCTCTATTTCAGACCATCAGAAAAACCAGGAAAAATGGCAGCCTCACTGGGATCACTATACCGTTTAGCTTACAAAAAATTTTACATTGATGAACTCTATCTTTTTATCACCAAAAAAATAATTTTTAACCTGGTAGGCCGGCCGGCAGCATGGTTAGATAAAAATATTGTTGATGGAACGATGAATGGCATTGCTTGGACGACTGGCCGGATTTCAACAGCGATCAAAGGAATTCAATCCGGTCGTGTGCAGAATTATGCGCTGTGGTTTTTTGCCGGCATCATTGGGTTGTTATTGGTTTTAAAATTTTGGATGAAATGAATTTATCACTCCTGGTCATATTGCCCTTTGCAACCGCCATTGCATTGCTTTTTACAAAAGGTTTAAAACCTGCCCGGACAATTTCACTTACCGGTGCAGCCGCGCAATTGATACTGGGCTTTGTGCTGCTTTATTTTTATTTGCAGGAAAGAAATGCCGGCAATACAGCACCTATGCTGTTTGAAGATGATTACACCTGGTATGCACCACTCAACATACACTACTATATCGGCGTGGATGGAATTTCCATTGCAATGATTTTACTGACAGCCTTTGTAGTCATTTCCGGCGTTTTGGTTTCATGGCACGTACAGAAATGGAGTCGTGATTTCTTTTTATTGCTTGCTATTTTGAGTGCAGGAGCTTACGGCTTTTTTATTTCTCTTGATCTCTTCACCCTGTTTTTCTTTTTAGAGCTGGCAGTAATTCCAAAGTTTTTACTGATTGGCATTTGGGGCAGCGGCAAAAAAGAATACAGCGCCATGAGGCTGGCTTTAATGCTGATGGCCGGCTCTGCATTGATTTTTGTTGGCCTGGTCGGCCTTTACCTGAATACGGATATGGGTAATGGCCAGCATACTTTCAATATCATGCAGATTTCCCAAATGAATATTTCCGAATCGGTACAAAAAATATTTTTCCCGTTTGCATTTATCGGCTTTGGAATTTTCACTGCGCTGTTCCCATTTCATACCTGGGTACCCGATGGACACTCTTCTGCACCAACGGCGGCTTCCATGTTTCTCGCCGGCATTTCTATGAAGTTGGGTGGCTACGGTTGTTTGCGTGTAGCAACTTTTTTAATGCCTGACGCGGCTCAACATTATTCATGGATCATCATCGTACTGGCATGCATTGCTATTTTATACGGTGCCTTCGCTACTATGATGCAGACCGATCTGAAATACATCAACGCTTACTCATCGGTAAGTCATTGCGGATTTGTTTTGCTGGGAATTGGAATGCTGACACAGACTGCCATTCTCGGCGCAGTCATGCAAATGGTTTCTCACGGCTTAATGACAGCCCTCTTCTTTGCGGGCATTGGAATGATTTACGACAGAACACACACCCGGCAGGTGGCACAATTGGGAGGCCTGTTGAAAGCCATGCCATTCATCTCAACCATATTTGTGATTGCCGGTCTTTGCTCACTGGGTCTGCCAGGGCTGAGTGGATTTGCTGCTGAGATGACTGTATTTGTTGGCTCCTGGCAAAATGCAGGCAGCTTTTACCGCATTGCAACCATTATTGCCTGTGCATCTATTGTAGTAACGTCTGTTTATATTTTACGAGCCACCGGGAAAGCCATCATGGGTCCTTTGCCAATAGCAACCGGCGATGTACCCAGTGTTACGCTTACCGATGCAAAATGGAATGAAAAGCTTGCTGCCGGTTTATTGGTGCTGGGCATTGTAGCCATTGGGGTTGCACCTTTCTGGTTAACGAATTTGCTAACATCCGGCACCGAAATGATCATGCAGAAAATTGCTGCAGTAGTAAAATAATTTCCTCAGGCGAGGAATGGGAGGAACTATGAACGAATTTTTATTTCTGATGAAAGCAGAACTGATGATCACCATCATCATCTTCATTCTTTTGTTTCTGAAGCTTGCCAAAAATGAAATGAAGACAGTTCCGCTGTTGAATTTTGTGAACGTTCTGCTCGTCATTAATCTTATCACGGGATTTTTCTTTATACCCGAAGGCAAATTATTTGGTGACATGTTTCGCACCAATGAGTTGCTGACACTGGAAAAAAACCTGCTCAACCTGGGTACGTTAATTATCTCCCTGCAATCATATCACTGGTTAAAGAATCATAAGCATGTGCCCGAGTTTTACATCCTGCTTTTATCTACATTGCTCGGCATGTTCTTTATGCTTTCCAGCAATAACCTGCTGATGTTTTACCTGGGTCTTGAACTATCGACCATTCCTTTAGCTGCACTGAGCAATTTTGATTTGAGTAAAAGGATTTCCTCAGAAGCAGCTTTTAAAATGATCATCTCTTCCGCTTTTTCATCGGGCCTCCTGCTGTTTGGTATTTCCCTGTTATACGGCACAACCGGTACGTTGAATTTTGCTGAAATTCCTGCTGCACTTAAAGGTGTCGACCTGCAAATGCTAGTATTCGTTTTGTTGTTTGCCGGTCTTGCATTTAAAATCTCTGCTGTGCCTTTTCATTTGTGGACGGCTGATGTGTATGAAGGCTCACCCATTGCAGTTACTTCTTATCTCTCCGTAATTTCTAAAGGAGCGGTGCTGTTTGTGATGCTTTCGGTATTGTACAATGTGTTTTCACCACTCGGGCAATTATGGTATAACACGGTAATCATCGTTTCGGTTGCTACCATGATTGTTGGAAACCTTTTTGCTCTGCGCCAGCAAAACATGAAACGGTTTCTTGCTTTTTCTTCTATAGCACAGGTTGGTTTTATTCTGGTGGGTATGACAGGCCACCCCGTTGACGGGGGTAGTTCGGTGATCTTTTTTATTCTCATTTATATTTTTTCTAACCTGGGTGCATTTGGGGTTATTTCCCTTGTAAGCGCAACAACCGGGAAAGAAAATATTGATGATTACAAAGGCTTTTACAAAACCAATCCAAGGTTGACCTGGGTGCTGGCCATCGCTTTGTTTTCGCTGGCTGGTATTCCACCCATGGCCGGGTTTTTTGGAAAATTCTTTTTGCTGTTTTCGGGTGCAGGTAAAGGTAACTATACATTAATAGTGATTGCCGGCCTTAACATGGTGGTTGCACTTTATTATTATTTACGGGTGATAAAAGCCATGTTTATGGATGCCAACGAGAAGCCGATTGAAAAAATACAAAGCAACTGGCAGCCAAAATTTGCGATGATCATTTGTGTGGTTGGTATTTTGATAACAGGTATTGCTAGCGGAGCTTATGATTATATTCATTCTTTATTCAAGTAAAACTTTTGAATTTTAATATGGCAATTAATAAAAATCACGAGTTTGAAGAACTGGATGGTGTAAAATGCGCCATTGTGGAAAGAAATGCAACAAAGGAAAGAGTAGAGTTCCTCAAAAAAATTCTTGAATACAACAGGTATAAGGTTGTGATTGCCGCTGCGCCACCGCCTAAAGCTGCAGCAGCACCAAAACCGGTTCCCACTCCGCAACCGCAGCCGGAGCCACAACCCCTTCCTCAACCTGAACCAAATCCACAGCCGCCACCAGAACCACAACCACCAGCGCTGGAATTATTTACCATTGGTGTTACTGATGTTACATTCAACCCCATTAATGCCATTTTTGGAAAATTGCTTAAGGTTCCCGGCGGCCACACAGTAACACTTGCTTACTGGCAGCAAAAAGAAGAAGTGCCTGATGATGAAGTGCCTTATTACGAGAAAAGTTATTGATGCATTAATAATCGCCAGGCCTCAGTTTTTTTCTTGCCTGCTTGTGTTCACTTTTTTTCTTTTTCCATTCCAGCCTTTTTTCTTTTGATTGCGTACTTGGCCTGGTTGCAATGCGTGGCGTTTTCTTTTTTAATGCCAGGTTCACCAGTTCATTTATCCTTTTAATTACATCCTGCTTATTTTCCAGTTGAGTGCGGTGCGTTTGTGATTTTATTTGCAAATACCCATCGGCAGTAATGCGGTTTGCCAGCTTCTGCATTAGCTGTTGCTCTTGCTCATCAGTTAGCAATTGTGAGCTAGAAATATGAAGTGAACCAATGACTGCCGTTTCCACTTTATTTACATTCTGCCCACCTTTGCCACCGCTGCGTGTAGTCTGCAATTTTATTTCGTTGGTGAAATCAATCAATTTTCAAATCGTTTATCTTTCGCAAAATTATATCTTCATTTATCAACAGTTGTATTTATAAACTATGCGGGCAGTTATTCAGCGGGTATCCAAAGCCAGTGTAAGTATTCAACAGAAATTACAGGCTTCTATTGCAAAAGGCCTTCTTGTTTTTTTAGGCATTGAAGATGCCGATAACGATGAGGATATTGGTTGGCTGAGCAACAAAATTGTGAACCTGCGGATTTTTAATGATGAAAAAGGTGTGATGAATAAATCGGTTATTGAAACCGGCGGAGAAATTTTGCTGATCAGCCAGTTTACCCTGCATGCTTCCACTAAAAAAGGAAACCGCCCGTCTTACATAAAAGCCAGCAAACCTGAAATTGCAATTCCCATTTATGAAAAAATGATTCAGGAATTAAATAAAGATTCAGGCAAAGCTATACAGACTGGCATTTTTGGTGCTGATATGAAAGTTGAATTACTGAATGATGGACCGGTAACTATTTTGATTGACACAAAAAATAAGGAGTAGTGTTTTGTGCAATAATCCGGTGAATAAGCCTTTATCTTAACTAACAACAAAATCATGTTATGACAATCAGGGAAGCGCAACACCAGGTAGATCAGTGGATCAAAACTATTGGGGTAAAATATTTTAGTCCTTTAACCAATATGGCTATTTTAACTGAGGAAGTGGGTGAGGTGGCCCGCCTGATGAGCCGCATTTATGGCGACCAGTCCTTTAAAGAATCAGACCAGGGCCGCAAGCTTTCTGATGAATTGGCTGATGTACTTTGGGTAGTTATTTGCATAGCTAATCAAACCGGTGTTGATCTTACGGAAGCCCTTCAAAAAAACTTTGATAAAAAAAATGAAAGAGATAGTAACCGGCACCAGCAAAATGAAAAGCTGAAATAATTAATTTTAAAATCTGAGATACAAATAGCCCCCATGTTATGGTTTGGCACTTTATATGAAGAAAAAACGCATGACCA
The DNA here is from genome assembly GCA_040289925.1 of Chitinophagaceae bacterium. Taxonomy (GTDB): domain Bacteria; phylum Bacteroidota; class Bacteroidia; order Chitinophagales; family Chitinophagaceae; genus VBAU01. The sequence goes on from PSMD01000002.1 coordinate 126,090, forward strand.
TTTTCCCGTTTATGGCACCAAAAAAATTATGGGCAATTATTAAACGTTCTTTTTCAGATTTTTTTGATGATGATGTGCCAAAGCTTAGTTCTTCACTGGCTTTTTCCACTATCTTTTCCTTGCCCGGCTTACTCATTATTATTATTTGGATCAGCAATATTTTTTTAAGCCGCCAAATTGTGGAAGGCACTTTATACAACCAAATTGCAAAGCTTGTTGGCGAAAAGCTTGCCGCAAGCATACAGGAGACAATGCAAAACAGTTTATTATCTGGCCAAAGTGGAGTTGCTACCACTATTGGCATTATTGCACTAGTTATTGGTGCAACTGCCGTATTTGTCGAAATTCAACCCTCTATCAACCACATCTGGAAACTTAAGGCTAAGCCACGCAAAGCAAAAGGCTGGATGCGTTTAATAATAAATCGTTTGTTATCATTTTCACTCATCATTAGTCTGGGTTTTATTCTACTGGTTTCACTGGTAGTAAATGGTGCGTTAGATCTACTGGTTAATCAATTGCTCAATCGCTTTCCTGAAATTACAGTGATTGTAGTGTATATAATTAACCTGCTCGTAAGTTTCCTGATCACCGCTCTGATTTTTGGCGCCATCTTTAAAGTGCTCCCTGATGCAAAAGTGCAATGGAAACATGTAAGAGTAGGTGCGTTTACTACGGCTGCTTTGTTTATGGCTGGCCGGTTTTTAATCAGTTTCTATTTGGGTCAAAGTAAAATGACAACACAACAGCTTATGGTGCGGCAGGCTCAACCATCATTGTGCTGTTATGGGTATATTATTCTTCTATGATCCTTTATTTTGGTGCAGCATTTACCCGTGAATATGCCATTGAGATGGGTTCAAAAATTTATCCTAACAAGTATGCAGTTTGGATTGAGCAGGTTGAAGTACATTCTAAACAACCGCTCAGCAATACCAGCGATGCACAAAAAGCTGAAGCAAGCAGTCAGTCATCTTAATTGCTGCCATCAAAAATTTAAGCCTTTGCTACTTTATCTTTGCCGCCTATGGCAAACGACAGCAAAAAAACAGCTCAGGCAACAGGTAAGTTCCAGGCAATTATTTCTCATTGTAAAGAATATGGTTTCGTATTCCCTTCCAGCGAAATTTATGATGGCCTGCAGGCGGTATATGATTATGGCCAATGGGGAAGTGAGCTGAAAAAAAATATTAAAGATTACTGGTGGAAGAGCATGACACAGCTGCATGAGAACATCGTGGGAATTGACGCTGCTATTTTTATGCACCCTACCACATGGAAAGCCAGCGGCCATGTTGATAATTTCAACGACCCGATGATTGACAATAAAGAAAGCAAAAAACGTTACCGTGTTGATCATTTAATTGAATCAAGGGCAGAAGAGTTGCGTGTGCAAAACCGCGATGACGAAGCAAATGCTTTGCTCTCTGAAATGGATGCGTTGCTTGCCAAAGATGATTTTGAAGGGTTACGAAATCTCATCATCACCCATAATATAAAATGCCAGGTTAGCGGTACTGCAAACTGGACAGAAGTAAGACAGTTCAACCTGATGTTCAGTACACAAATTGGTTCTGTGAGTGAGGAAGCAGACGTGATTTATTTGCGCCCCGAAACTGCACAGGGAATTTTTGTAAACTTTTTAAACGTGCAAAAAACCGGCAGAATGAAAATTCCTTTCGGCATTGCACAAATTGGTAAAGCTTTCAGAAATGAAATTGTAGCCCGGCAGTTTATTTTTCGCATGAGGGAATTTGAGCAAATGGAAATGCAGTTTTTTGTAAGGCCGGGAACACAAAAGGAATGGTATGACACCTGGAAGAACGAAAGAATGAACTGGCATTTAGGGCTGGGCATTTCACAAAGTAAATACCGCTTTCATGACCATGTAAAGCTGGCTCACTATGCTGATGCGGCCTGCGATATTGAATATGAGTTTCCGTTTGGCTTTAAAGAAGTAGAAGGCGTACACTCACGTACTGATTTTGATCTGAAAAATCATCAGCAATACAGCAAAAAGAAAATGCAGTATTTCGATAGTGAGATCAATCAGAATTATATTCCTTACGTTATTGAAACATCCATCGGGCTTGACAGAATGTTTTTGCTGGTGATCAGTGAAGCTTACGAAGAACAGGACCTGAGTACTGCTGAAAAACAAGACAGCCGCGTGGTAATGAAGTTTCCGGCAAAGCTGGCCCCTGTAAAATTGGCTGTATTGCCTTTGGTAAAAAAAGATGGCTTGCCTGAAATTGCACGCAGCGTTATGGATGACTGCAAGGCGCATTTCCGTTGTTTTTACGAAGAGAAGGATACCATTGGCAAACGTTACCGCCGGATGGATGCCATTGGTACACCCTTTTGTGTAACAGTAGATCAGCAAACAAAGGAAGATAATACAGTCACTATCCGTTACCGGGACACCATGGAACAGGAAAGAGTGCCTGCGGAAAGGGTTAAGGAAATTGTGATGAAAGAAATAGTGTAAGCAAAAATAACATCAGTGGTATCCCTGCTCAATAGATGCTTAGCAAGTTTGTTTATCAATTTTTAAAGCAGCACACCAGTTAATGTCGGGGTCTGAGTGCTTACATTTATATTTAAACCAAACCTCTTCGTTATGAAAAAGTCCCTCTCAATTGTTTTGTCTGCTTTTGTTATTACAACAGCCTTTGCTCAAAACAAATCTGAAAACACGGTAGCCTCCCGGTCGTTTTTTGCCAAAGGTGGCGGAGCGGGAATTGCCTTCTCAGCTAACTTTGATACCCGTTTCAGCAAATCTTCCAATCCTGGATTTGAAGGAAGAATAGGTGTAGGTTTTGTCAGTGCTTATGAATATAATACCAGCTGGTATGGTGGCGATAAAAAATGTGCTATTACATTTCCTATACAGGTTAATTACATTTTTGGGAAAGCAAATTCCGCCCATAGCTTTGAAGTAGGTTCTGGCGTAACCTATGTAACAAAGAAACTCGAGATCATGAATTTTTATGATGATCGCCGCACACAGGTATTGGGTACTTTCAGTTTTATGTATCGCCATCAACCCGCTTCTGGTGGCTTCTCGTGGAGGGCAGGCTTCACTCCTTTATTTGGCAAAGATTACCTTCAGCCCTTTGGAGCGTAAGTGTGGGTTATAATTTTTAATCAGGCAACATTATAAGAAAACCGCCCCAGTGAATCGGGGCGGTTTTTTCATAAGTCATCTTGTAATTGAAGAAGACGTTGCTTACCTCTTATCCGGGAATATCTCTCGGATCTCCGCCATAAGTAGATTCATAGTCCATATTGCCATCGGCCTTATGAACTTTTACCTGTGCCAGCCTCTCCTGCCTTGCTCTGTCTTTTGCAAAACGTTCAGCTTCTTCTTTACGATTAAACTCTCTTCTGAATTCTGCATTTCCCTGTGATACTACCCAACGTTCACCCGAAGCATCAGGCCCAACATGATAAACAACTCTTTCATTATTTCTTTCGGCCATATAACCTCCTTGTTAATTAGAATTAGAAATACAGGCTCAACAAATATGCCGCAGATAATTTTTCATTTACAGCAGCAAACTCTGCAATAAATAAAGCCTCCGCAAAGGAGGCATTATTATTTATTATTAAGATGATGAAATTTTAAAAATCGAGACCCATTGCAAAATAATACATCGGCTTTCCGCGGAAGAGCCCATTCATTTGCCAGGCAGCATCAAAGCGAAAAAAATATCCCAGCAATGTACTTCTTGCACCAAACCCATAACCACCTGCAAATGGACCAAGACCACCGGGTTTTACCTTAACTGTAATGGGTGGCAATCCATATCTCACCGACGGCCTTTCAATTTGATTATAGTTGCCGTCCCATGCCGTACCTAAGTCAATAAACTGCACCAACTGAAAATTGCGAATGAATGCATTGTTGATGGGTTTATTTAATAAAGTAGCAAAAACAGGTGCTCTTACTTCACTATTTATTACTATGGCATTGTTACCATGAGCAATATTTTGCTTAAACCCCCGTAAGTTAATTGCGAGTGACTGGTAGGCATATTTTGCTTTGGGATCCGGTGGATTTGAGTTATCAAAATACCTAGTTTCGCCATTTGTTTTTTCATTGGGGCCAAACATAACCCACCCATCAACACCACCGAGGTAATAAATAACTTTTTGATTTCCCCATGAAAAATCACCAGCTGCTCTTACAGCCCAAATTACATTGCGATAAATAGGCAGGTAATGCCTTGCATCAAAGCCGCCATTCAGTAAAAATTTTCCTTCAGTTGATTGCACTTTGCTGATTTGGGTATACCAGTCGAAATAAACTTTCCATCGTAACCCTTTCCAGATATTCAATGCAGGGTTTAGTGTATTGTCATGCACATACTCCAGGTTAAACTGGCTGTATGTTTTTTTCTCATCGGGAACTTTTGCAGAAATATCATCTTCAGCTTTTGTAATGAATTTATCTAAACGAACGCCCATTTTAGCCCGTATGCTTCTTACTTTATTAAAGGGGTATTGCAGGTTGATTAAATAAAGATTTGAACGATTCAATGCATTATATAAAGAAGTGTCATTGCTAAAAATTACTCCGGCAGTCATTTGCTCGTTGGTACGATACATCATTGCACCCCAATCCAGCCGCTTGCGATAATTCATAAAGGAGAATAACACATCATAATTAGAAAGGTTGCTTGTAGCAAGCCTGAACCCGCCCGAGAATTTCACATCTTCAAACAAATCAGAAGTCCCCATTCTTACCAGGCCATTAAAATCATCGCCGTTTGATAATGTAATGGGTCCTGTGCTATTTGTATAAGTTTGATAGCGGGTACCAAATGTGCTGTTGTTAAAACCCGTTACTGCATAATCAATAAAGAATTTGGGCGGACGGTACTCGAACAAACGCCATTTTTTTAAGGGTGAAACTTTCTCTGGAATTTCTTCTGCTTTTACAACCTGCCCCAGTTTTGTTGAATCTTTTTTCTCACCTTCAAATTCATTCTGAAAAAAGTTTTCCTCTTTTTTGGCAGAACTATCAATAGGCATTGGCCCCGGCGGAATGTCTTTCTCGCTTTCTATTCTTTCTTTATCCATTAAGCGTTTTACATATTCAGTGGGGCGGGATGTTACATTTCTTCTTCTCAGTGTATTTTCATCAACCTTTAACCGATACAAAAATTTAAAATTACCCTGCCGGGTTATTTCACTCACCAGCGTGTTATCACCGGCTGTTCTTGTTTCAAGCAAGCCACTTTGGTAATTGGTGAGTGGAAAAACATAAGTTGAATCGTTGGTAACCGAAACAAAACCCACCGAGTCTACGTCTGTTTTATTCCATTCTTTTAATAAGCTGTCCACTTCTTTTCTTTCAGGATTTCTCAACACTTCATCACCAATAAACACCAGGGTGTCAAGACCGGCTCTTTCTGTTTTAAAAAATCCTGCATAGCGGTTATTAATTCCGTTTTCATCGCTCACAAAAGTGAAGTGTGTTGTATTGTATTGAGAGGGATAACGGGCATTGCCAAACCGAACGTTGGTCAATTGAGAAATTTGTTTGAACTCTGATTTATTCCAGTTATCTACCAAAAAAATATTGAAATGATCAACGGGTAATGAGTCGCTGGTGCCTACGGCTGTTGCATTGGGCCTGTTACTGGCAAAAATAATCCCTGTTTTATTGGGAAAAGCCACAAACGAAGCATCTAAGTCATCATACACATCATTGGTAACCTGCTCTGCAGTTCCTTTATCTATCTTATAAACAAAAATGTCGCTTTGCCCACTTTTTACAGCCGAAAGCAACAGGGTATTTGCATCCAGCATGTATTTCATATCCTGCACCTGGTCAAACTGGTGCAGTTCCTGGTCTTTTACCGTTTTTATTCTTGCCACCATATCATACACAAACAATCGCAGCTTACCTTCCTTCCAGTAAATGCAGGCTAAACGCTGGCCTTTGCCATCCCAGGCAAGTATGGGATAGTTTGGATTTTGTTCTGTTTCATTAGCCCTTACCCCATATTTTAACAGCACAATGCGGTTCACCATATTTTCATTCACTACCACACGATATTGTCCCTGCCTGAACTCAACCACTGCATAAGTAAAGCTTCGCGGAGCGGGGTTGGCATTAAAGCGGATGAAATCTTTTTTACCAATTTCCTCAACAATGGATAGCTGTCCTTTGGGAACGTTTCTTCTACCGCGGATATCTTTGAAATATTTCTGAGATTCCTCTGTCATAAAATCCTGCAGCAGTTTTTTGAACTTCTTTTTGGCAACTTTTTGTGAAGCGCTGTTGAGGTTGCGGTAAATGCGGCTGAGATAAAGCAGGTAAGTTGTTTTGTTCACACCGTATTTAGCACCGAACCAATGCCAGAAGGCATGGCCGGCCAGTGTTGGCTTTTCAAAAGCAAACTGGTAAAAATTATTGTAGTCTCCACTAAGCAATGCTGATTTTGCCTGGTCGTCTAATGCTGTACTCCAGTTTTGTGCAGCATAGGAAATGTAGCCATCGGTAAGCCATTTGGGTAAATCAAGCAAAGCCTGGTTGGCGGCAAATTCTCCCAAATCATCACCAAACAAAACATTTTCAACCAGCACTCTTGCAAGCCCCTGCCGTATATGCAGGCGAAGGCTATCGTGATTGCCATCAAAATAAACAACCATCTTGTTGTTGACCAGCTTTGTTACACCACCGGTATTTTGCCAGTCAATACCCAAACCAATATTGGATTGCTGATACTCATCAAAATTATTATACACTATTATGTTTGCACGGCGCTGCAATCCGTATTCAACAAATTCTTCAATACCGGGCAATTCTCTTTCGGCAACCTGGGCCACATACTTCCCCAGCTCAAGTCCATCTTCGCTGAAGTAAACATTGAAATTGTCGGTTTGGTAATATCTCCATTTAAACTTTTGATACTGCACCCTGTTTTTTCCAAATTCAACTGCACTAACCTGTGCATGGCTGGCAGCAAAAAAAATGAGGCAGCAGGCAAGAGAGATAATTTTCTTCATAAACTTTGTTTGCTATTTCTATAACCTAAAATCGTTTATTTTTTTGTTTGGTTGGCCGGCAGTGGTAATGGACGTAAGCAGTGAGATGGGAATCATGAGAGGATGTTTACTAACCACTCACGTCTCACCATTCACGGTTGTAAATTGCATGTAAAATACGAAAATCGGAAATGCTAACTGTCAGATCGTTCATATTTAACCCTGTTGCCGAAAACACCTATGTGGTTTATAACGAACAAATGCAATGCTGCATTATTGACCCGGGTTGTTATTTTGAAGAAGAAAGAAAAGAGCTGAAAAACTTTATTGACCATACAGGCCTTCAGCCTGTTTTGCTGCTGAATACTCATTGCCATCTTGACCACGTTTTTGGTAACAAGTGGGTGGCAGAAACCTGGAAATTAAAACTGCATTTTCACCCGAAAGAAAAACCGGTTTTTGATTTTGCTGAAAAAGCCGGAGAAATGTGGAACCTCCCTTTTAAAAATTATGAAGGCGAAATCGTTTTTATAAAAGAAGGAGAAAAAATAAAGCTGGGTGAGGATGAGTTGGATATTTTTTTTACACCGGGTCATTCACCGGGCAGTGTTTGTTTTTACTCGCAGGCAGATGGTTTTGCTATTAGCGGTGATGTATTGTTTAATGGAAGCATTGGCAGAACTGATTTACCCGGCGGAGATTATCAAACGCTTATTAACAGCATACACACCCGGCTTTTCCCTTTGCCTGACGATACAAAAATTTATTCCGGCCATGGGCCTATAACGACAATTGGTTTAGAAAAGATGAACAATCCATTTGTGAAACTAATGTAGCAGATTTAAAATTTACTTTATTTATTGTTTTCTTACAACAGTTAAAGCAGAACTCCAACAAGGTTTCTCTATTGGCATAATTTTCTATCTCAGCAATGATGGTTATCAAAAAAAAGTTTATGCCTTTTACCATTGGAGAATCTGTACATAACTGGGTGCTGATGCATCACCTTTTTTTAATACAAAAATTGATAAGCATTTAAAATGGATACCCTTTGCAACAGCATTTGGTTTGCACCTGTCAGGTGTAAAAACAAAATCAAACTGGGCAAGGCAAATTTTAATTGCCGGGGCTACTGAAGGCATTCGTTATTTACTGGCTGATAACATGAAGAAATTGTTTCACCAGCACAGGCCTTTCCCTTATCCCGGGCATCACTCTTTTGCTTTGGGGCATACCAGTACTTCATTTGCAGGTGCGGAGTTTTTACACAACCAGCTAAAAGAGTCAATACCTGTATTAAGCTGTGCCGGTTATGTGGCTGCTACCGTTACAGGTGCTATCAGGGTAATGAAAAACAGGCATTGGGTAAAAGATATAGTTGCCGGTGCTATTATCGGTATTGCTTCAGCTAAACTGGCGGCACTACTGGTAAATAAATTAACCGGCAAAAAACAAAAAGCTAAAGAA
>PSMD01000002.1:134565-140437 GCA_040289925.1 Chitinophagaceae bacterium
TATTTTGAACCGGGTACTGTGGAAGAAGTTGCAGAAACAAGTGCATCTATGCCACTTTCGGCTGCAGCCATTTCCCAATAAAAGGCAACCGCTGAAATTCTTTTCTTTCCATCTTTAAAATAAAAACAGCAAAGCCTGCCAGCAGCAAACTGGCTGTTGAAACATTATAAAGCCAGTTATGAGAAACCAGCAGCAGGCCGCGGTGCAGCAGGTAAATAAGAGTAACAATCACCAGGTAAGCAATCAATTTCTTTTTTGCATAAGGAACGGGATAAAATTTTTGTCCCAATGCATAACTGGCAATCATCATTAAAAAATAACAGCTAAATGTTGCCAGCGCAGCACCCAGGTAATGCAGCTTTGGTATAAGAAGTATATTGAGCAAAATGGTAATGGCTGCTCCGCCAATGGTGATGAAAGCACCATACATGTTTTTATGCGTTAGCTTATACCAAATGCTCAGGTTGTAATAAATGCCAAGAAAAATATTTCCCATTGCCAGTATCGGCACAATATACATTCCTTCACCCCAATCTTTTGATTTGCGTGTGATGATCCACTGCAGTACATCCCGGTAAAGCCCGATGAACAAAAACATAAAGCAGCAGGCAATCACAAAAAACTTCATCACTCTTGCATAGGTTTTCGGTGCTGATTCTTCTTTGGAACGGTTAAAGAAAAACGGCTCAGCCGCCATTCGGAAAGCCTGTATCAGTACAGTAACCATAACTGCAATGCGGTACAGGTTGCCAAAAATTCCCAGCTCTTTATCTGCCTGCGCAGAGGGCACATCTACCACATGCCTGTATACAAGCCGGCTCAGCATATCATTGATCATTCCACCAAGGCCAACAATAATCAGCGGGTAGCTGTAATGCATCACACGTTTCCAAAGCTTAACATCAAAGGCAAACCGTAAACCTTTTAATTCTTTATATAGCAATAAAAAAGTAAAAATGCTGCCGCATAAATTTCCCAACAGGTAAAAGCTTACGGGGTCGTTATCGTTATAAATATTTTTAAGAAAGCTACCTGGATGTGTTTGCAGGTAACGGGGAATAACCGCAAGAAACAATACAACTACTACAATGTTCATTACAATACCGGCTACCCGTACAAATGCATATTTGCGTGGACGGTCTTCCTGCCGCAGGCGGGCAAAAGGCAAAGTGGCCAGTGTGTCAAAAAAAATGATCCAGCACATCCACATCACATATTGCGGATGCTTGTCAAGCCCGGCCACATTTGAAATATCTGTTTTGAAATAAAAAAGAAGGGCTGTAAAAAAAACTGTTGTAAAAAAAATGGAAATGGAAAGTGTGTTGTACAACCGCTGCTTTTCCTCAGTTTGAGAAAAACGGAAATAAGCCGTCTCCAGCCCGTAAGTAAAAAGCACATTTAAAAAAGGAACGATGGCATATACCTGCGTAAGATCGGCTGTAACTGCAGGTTGTTTAAATACAAATGGCAGCGACAGGTTCATTAAATAGCCGAGAAAACGATTGGCAATGGTAGGGATGCCATACCAAAGGGTTTGCCCGGCCAGTTTTTTTATTCCACTCAAAGGATTGGAGTTTCGTGGCAACAAAAATAACTTTTATAAAGTGAAGTGAGGCAGTTGCTGATTGTAAGCTGGTAGCTGGTTAGTCATGCTTGCTGCTTCTGCACTCACCTATTATCTTTATAAAAATTACTGCCATGAGGAAATTATGCTGTGCTGCAGTTGTAATGTTTTTTTTCTTTCTTTATACAACTGCACAATCCTATGAAGGAAAAATTGATTACCAGAAAAAAGATGAAAAAGCAATGGTGATTGAATTTCCCTACCCGCCGGATGTGGTGGAGGATGCCATTGTTGAAAAAATGGAAAAGCTGGGTTATAAAAAGAAAGAATCAAAAGGTTTTCTTGTGTACAAAAATGCCGTACTGGCAGAAATCAGCAGCGAGCCGGCAGATTATTTTATTAAGGTAGAACGAAAAAGCCGGAAAGAAAAAAATGAATCAGTGGTGTACCTGGTAATGCAGCGAAATAATGAAAACATAATTGCCCGCAGCGATACGCTGGTTAACAGCAATGCCAAAACATTTTTAAATAAGCTTACGCCTGATGTAGAAGCATTTAACCTGGAAAAAGAAATTGCAGAACAGGAAGACGCCGTTTCCAAAGCAGAAAAGAAACTGAAGAACCTGCAGGATGACAAAGACACGATGGAGAAAAAAATCAAGAAACTGCAGAAGGATATTAAAGACAACCTGAAACAACAGGAAGACCAGCAAAAGGAAATTGAAAAGCAAAGACAAGTGCTGGAAGCTTTGAAGGGCAAAAGAAAAAGCTGATTCCACCGTAAACATCAATCGGGTTTTTTATAGCGGATGTCAGTCAGCATTGTTGAATCACTCAGTGTTTTTAAAAAGGAAACCAGCTCCGTTTTTTCCGTAGTCGTCATCGGAATTCTATTAACCAGCAACGGATCAAGCGTAGTGCTGTTTTGAATACCGGAAGAATAATGATTAAGCACCTGCATTAGCGTATTAAATCTTCCATCGTGCATATAGTTTGCCGTCATATTTACATTGCGCAGTGATGGAACTTTGAATTTCAAAGAATCTTCAGCCCGGCCGGTAATTCGCATTCTTCCAAAATCTTTTAACTCATTATCTACCGGCAGACCGATATTTCTGTAGCTATAATCAGTAAATAAAGGCTCAGGGTGGCAAGCTGCGCATTTTTGCTGGTAGATGAAATAACCATTTTGCTCGGGTAATGTAAACAAAGCCTCGCCTCTTTTCACTTTATCGTATTTAGAATTATAAGAGGTGATTGAGCCGGTGAATTGCGCCAGTGCTGCCAGTATTCTATCTTTTGATACCAGGCTGCTGCCAAATGCCTTTCTGAACATTTGCCGGTAAGTTGCATCAGCATACAAACGCTGAATGATTTGTTGAAAATTTCCAGCCATTTCTGTGCGGGTCGTAATTGGATGCACAGCTTCTGAAAAAAGAGATTTATATTCTCCATCCCAGTGCAATTCTTTTTGCCACGCAAGGTTGAAAAGCGGCGGGGCGTTTCTCAACGTATGTGAATCGTTGTAGCCATGGCTTCTGTCGTGTTCGTAAGTACCAAAAACAGCTACCTGCTGGTGACAGGATGCACAAGGGTAATTTCCATCTATTGACAGGCGGCCATCATAAAATAATTTTCTTCCCAGCTCAAATCCTTCTTTGGTTAATGGATTATCTGAAAATTGGTAAGCCGGTAGAGGAAAACCCGACGGTATTACCTGCTGCAAAGGATTTGATAAAGACGGTTTGTCCGGTTTGCAAAAAAAATTTGCCAGACTTACAGCAAGCATCATCACACCTGCAAACAAAAAATTCTTTCTCACAGTTTAAAATTATGACATTGCGGCCATTGTTCAAAGTAGCTGAATTTTTCTTCACAAACATTCAATTAAAAAGTTGACGAAAAGCATGCACAACGGCAGGCTTTCCGTTTAGCTTTGAGGCGTGTGTAATCCCTGGAAATATTATCCGCCGGCCTTCATAGCTATTTTTTCCTCCTCTTACTACCCTTCACTCGTTGTTCATCATTTATTTTTTCAGCAGGCATACCAGTATAGAGCCTTTTAAAATAAAATCTGTTGAACCGATTTTTTTTACAACGAAAGAACAAAGACTGAATATTTTACAAGCCGCCTTTTATAACCCCTTTTTAATTGCTGCCAAAGATGTTTTAATTTACCTGTTAACTGACAGTGGCACCAGTGCCATGAGCAGCGACCAGTGGGCAGGCATAATGAAAGGCGATGAAAGCTATGCCGGCAGCGAAAGCTTTTTTCATTTTGAGGAAACAGTTCGTTTAATTACCGGAATGCCCATTGTAATTCCCACACACCAGGGGTGGCCAGCAGAAAAAATTTTGTTCAGTATTTTAGGCGGCAACAAAAAATTTATTATCAGCAATACATTATTTGATACTACAAGAGCCAACATTGAATTCAGCGGTGCAGAGGGAATTGATTTGTTGTGTGAAGAAGGAAAGCACTCGGCCATTCCTGCACCCTTCAAGGGAAATATTGATTTAACAGCGCTGAAAAATTTTATTGATGAAAAAGGAGCCGAAAATATTCCTCTTTGCATCATCACAATCACCAACAACTCCGGCGATTGTAAAACCAATTGGCGGCCACGGAATATTTGTAGATGCAAAAAAATTTCTGCCTCATCTTTTGCAAGACGCATTTCCGGCGCAAACATTGGGAGCGGAAATTTATCTTGACTCCGGCGTTAGAACAATGGAAAGAGGAATTGTATCAGCCGGAAGAAAAAAAATGGTGAAAATTATTATCCGAAGCTTGAGTTAGTTCGCTTCACCATTCCACCCCGGGTATATACACATGCACACATGGATGTAATTGCCGAATCAACAGCAAGAGTTTTTGGAAGGCGTGAAAAAATCAGTGGATTAAAAATGGTTTATGAACCGAAGTATTTGCATTTTTTCCAGGTAAGGTTTGAAAAATTAACCGTTAAGCCTGTGAATGGCTCAACAGTTAACAGAAAAATTTCTTCGGCAGCTGCCGTATAAGTATTGCTTAAAAAAACTCGTAATTCCTGGCTTTGTAAATGGGTTGGGTCACAAACTGCGGTGTTTCCCTGTTGGGTTCATTTCGCTCTGTCTTATCTTTTTCTCTCAGGCCATTTGAACGTAATACCCATAAAGGAGAATGCACGGGAGGAAATTTTTGTAAAGCAGCGGCTTGTTGAGTTGCTTATGACTTCATATTACTTATTATATATTTTATGAACTTTCAAAAACTAGCATCGGTGTGTATAGCAAAAATGAATCTCACACTATACAAGACCGATGCTATGATTATTTTCCGGTGAAAGATTCGTCAAAGAAAAAGTTGTAATTCCTCTGCAACTTTCGTGCAACAGCCGGGGCGGCAATTTTGTGTTTAGAAATTTTCAGGCAAACCAGTGTTTGTGGAAATACATGCTCAAACAATTGGATTTTATATTCCAGATAAGGAATTCATCACCCCATTAACCATTTTTCAGAATATCTATGGTTGTTTTATTCTTAAGCCAAACATGCAAACCAGCTTTAAAAATTTATTTTGCTTCATCTTTTTCAGCAATATTGTTACGGGGTGTAATTTCTTTTTGAAGCTCCTCTATCAACTGCCGGCACTCTTCATATTTATCCGGATCGGCATGCATCTCATTTAATTCGATTAATTTCTCGGTTTGCATAGCCAGCATATCCACCAATACCGACGTATCCAACTGCTGCAACTGGTTCATGTTTAAAACAGGGGTTTAGGTTATGTATAACTCCTTAAAAAGGTAGAATTATCAATAACAATAATCATACACAAATGCAGCAATTGCGGGTATTTACGCTAAAAATATTTTTCCCTCTTTTTTATTACTGGAATGGTTTTAGAATTATCATAGCAGCCCACTCACGCATGGGCGATGAAGGTGTGATGGGATAAATTGCGCAGACTTCGCTGGTTTTATAGTAGATATAGCTGGCTGCTTCATTGCCGTCCATAATCGCCGTTTCACAATCAAGCCGAGAATTACCAACGCTTTTCTTTGGTTGGGCGATGGTATTCATAACGCTGAATTAAGACCAACAAAGTAGCCTGATAGCCATTTTTTGGATATGAGCAAAGTCAGCGGAAAATATGAGAAAAAGCGGCTGCCGCAGAACAGTTTTTTTGTGAAAAAAGAAATAGTTACAGGCATTATTTATTCCACGGAATAATCCGTACCCAACGCAACATCCGTTTCTTATATTTGTTACCTGACTATGCAGTTTTTTAAAGGCTTTTTATTTTTTGTATGTGTTACTGTGGCT
>PSMD01000002.1:140447-143507 GCA_040289925.1 Chitinophagaceae bacterium
AAGAATTTCAGGTTTTATACGCGATGCTCATAGTGATGAAGCGGTACCCTTTGCCTCCGTTCGTTTTAAGGGAACAACAATTGGCAACCTCACCGATTCTTCCGGTGCCTTTAATTTCTTGCTTCACAAATGGCCTTCGGATACCATTGAAATAACCTGCGTAGGTTACCAGCCATTTTTTTTTGTGGTGAATGCAAATAAAGATTCAATTCTTGCCAATATTAAATTGGAGAGAGGAACCTTTATTGAAGGTGTTAAGGTAAAAGTGAAAGTGAACAAAGGACTGTTGCTGTGGCGCAAGATTGTAAAGAATAAAGACCGTAATGACCGCTACCGTTTTGATAATTTTGGTTACGAACTGTATAACAAACTGGAAATAGATCTTAAAAACATAAACTTTAAAGGTCTTTCCAAAATTAAACCATTAAAGCCGGTAACGAATCTTATCAACAGCAATATAGATTCTACTGAAATGCCGCCAGTACTACCCTCTTATTTAACAGAGGTGATCAGTGATTATTATTATCAAAAACGCCCCTTGCGCAGAAGAGAAGTGATTAAAGCAGTTAACACCAACGGGGTAAAAAATGAAAGCATCATTAAGTTTCTCGGTGGAATGGATCAGAATGTAAACATCTACAACAATTTTATTCCTGTTTTTGACAAGCAATTTGTAAGCCCTGCCAGCGATAATGGAGATGCATTTTATAATTACCGGGTAACGGATACGCAGTTTATTAATCACCGTAAATTCTATCATCTGGTATTTACGCCCAAACACCGGGGTGAAAATACGTTTGAAGGCGATTGCTGGGTCCACGACACAACCTTTGCGATTCAGAAAATGAATTTGCGTTTGGGTAAAGATGCCAATGTAAATTTTTTAGAGAAGCTTAGCCTGATACAGGAATACAAATTAATAAATGACAGCACCTGGTTTTTAGCAAAGGATAAATTTGTGGCAGATATTTCTCCCTTTGGAAAAGATGCTCCTGCATTTATTGGCAAAAAAACAACTACCTATCGAAATGTAATCACCAATGATACTGTTGTAACCAATCAACTGTCAAAAAACAAACTGCAGGAAGAGATTATTACTCTTGCCGGGGCAACAGAAAAAAATTCCGAATACTGGTCCGCATCACGGCATGACACCCTGAACAAAAATGAAAGGGCCATTGTAAAAATGATGGATACACTTTTGCATGCCCCGGTATTCAGGCGTTTTACAAACCGCTTAAATTTTATTGGTACCGGTTATTTGAATGTTGGCAATTATCAACTGGGCCCCTGGTATAACTGGATGAGTTATGACGGGTGGGAAGGCTTCCGGGTGAGATTTGATTTGGGAACTAACAAAAATTTCAACAAAAAAATCTGGCTGCATTCTTACCTTGCTTACGGCTTTGGCGATAAAAAATTAAAAGGCAAAGGAGAAATTTTTTACTTGCCGAAAAAACATCCCCGACTTTATTTATACGGTTCATACACAAACGACCTTGATTTTGGTCAGAACTATTATGGAGAAGTTACACAGGATAATATTTTTTCACTGGCTATACGCAAATCCAATGTGCCGGTGAAGTATATTAAAACAGATGAAAAGCGGTTTGAGTTTTATAAGGAAACAACACCAGGCTTTTCATTTCTTACTACAGTAATTCATAAAGCGTTTACGCCATTGCGAAACATTCCTTCCAAAGATTCTTTTCCGGTAAATGGCAGCGGTACGCCACTCACTACATTTGAAGCCGGCCTGCGCATTCGATTTGCATATTTGGAAAAATTCCTGGAGAATAATTTTTTCAGAACAAGCCTGGGCAGTCCTTACCCGATTGCAGAAATTTATTTTACAAAAGGCATTGCGGGTATTTTTAAAAGCAGTTATAACTATTCAAAAATCTCCGGAAGCATTTCTGACTATGTAAAAATTCCTCCTTACGGCAGCCTGTCTTTTAATGTGTATGCCGGCAGAACGTTTGGCACTTTGCCATATGTGTTGCTTGATATACATCCCGGCAATGAACTGCATTACTACAACAAATATGCATTTAACATGATGAACCGTTATGAGTTTATCAGCGATAAATACACAGGAATTAATATTGATCACAACATTGGCAATGGCCTATTCCGGTTTTTTCCCAAATTAAAATTCCGGCAATTCTGGACGGCAAAAGCTGTATGGGGAAGTTTGAGCAATGCAAACCTTGCACTGAATTTCAAAAGTGGCAGCGGCTTTCAAACGCTGAATGGCCGTACCTACCTAGAAGTAGGAACCGGTGTTGACAACATTTTAAAGGTTTTGCGAATTGATTTTATCTGGCGTTTGTTACCCACTCCGCTTCCTTCATCTGCTTCCAGAAGGTTTGGAATTTTTGGAAGCTTTCGGTTGAGTTTTTAATGGCAGCAGCTAATAATTGTATCGCAAGCAAATTGAATTTGCTCCAGGTTTAATGTTAATGCCGGTGAAATTCTTATGCAATTGTTTGCAAACAGAAACCAGTCGGTTAATACACCTTGCTCAATACACCGGTCAATAACCGCCTTATTCATTTCAAAATTTTCAAACTCCACTGCCAGCCACAAACCAAACGAACGAGTGGTCTTAATTTTTTTATGTTGAAGATTAGACAGAAACAATTGTTCTTTCACCTTTACTTCTTCCATCATATTTTCTTCAAGCAAAACCTGCATAGCTGCCATGCCGGCTGCACAACACACAGGATGCCCCCCAAAAGTTGTAATGTGACCCAACACAGGATTATTTGCCAGGGAATTCATCATTTCTCTGCTTGCAATAAAAGCCCCGAGCGGCATACCGCCACCCAATGCCTTACCCAATAACAATACATCAGGTACTACATCAAAATTTTCAAAACCCCATAGTTTTCCTGTACGGCCAAAGCCCGTTTGAATTTCATCAAAAATTAATAACGTACCTGTTTCATCACATCTTTTTCTTACTGCTTTCAACCATTCTTCTGATGCGGCAATAATGCCTGCTTCTGCCTGCACAGGTTCCATTATTACACAGGCAATGTTTTCGTCAATAGCATC
>PSMD01000002.1:143537-151248 GCA_040289925.1 Chitinophagaceae bacterium
AAATGCAAAATGCCGGGCAGCAAAGGCCTGTAGGCATTACGCCATTCCTCACTGCCAAAAATGCTGAGTGCACCCTGTGTTGAACCGTGATAAGAATTATTGAATGCGATAATTCCAACCCGGGTTGTGAACCGCTTGGCTAGTTTCATGGCACCTTCCACTGCTTCAGCACCGGAGTTGGTGAAATAAACTGAATTTAAATGCCCGGGAAGATGATCGGTTAAGAGTTTTGCATATTGCACTTGTGGCGATTCAATAAACTCTCCATATACCATGATGTGCAAATAATCATCAAGCTGCCGTTTGATTGCTTCAACAACTTTTGGGTGGCGGTGGCCCACATTAGCAACGCTGATGCCGCCAATAAGATCAATGTATTTTTTATCTTTCGAATCAATAAGCTCTGCACCTTCTGCCTTCACAATTTCTAATGCCAATGGTGCAGGAGAAGTTTGTGCCACATGATTAAAGAAAAGCTCTCTTTGATTCATGTCATCAAATATCTAACAAAACACAAACATGATTGTTAAATCTGCATTTGCTCTTTAAGATAAAAATGAACAGAAAACCTGAATTTTGTTTTATGCCGGTTATACTTTCAGTTGAAGATAAAAGCCCCCGGTTTGGCAGCAATTGTTTTATTGCACCAAATGCTACCATTGTTGGTGATGTGGTAACGGGTGATGATTGCAGCTTTTGGTTTAATGTTGTGGCTCGTGGCGATGTAAATTTTATTCGTTTAGGAAATAAAGTAAATGTGCAGGACGGAGCCTGTATTCATTGTACTTACCAGCGATACGGCACTACAATAGGCAACAACGTTTCTATTGGCCATAATGCCATTATACACGGCTGCACGGTGCACAACAATGTTTTAATAGGCATGGGTGCTATTATTATGGATGGAGCTGTTGTGCACAGCAACACTATCATTGCTGCAGGTGCCGTGGTTTTAGAAGGAACAGTTTGCGAAGCCGGCAGCATTTATGCCGGAGTGCCGGCCAGCAAGGTAAAAGACATTCCTGCCGAAATGATCAGCGGAGAAATTGAGCGAATAGCCAACAACTATGTTCAGTATGCAGATTGGTTTAGAGGCAAATAATGAAATTGCTGCGACTATAGGTAGATTTACGAAGCAATTAACTCAATGTTTTTTCGTTAAAAACAAAAGCAATGCATGAAAGGTCTTAAGCTCATACTCATCCTGGCTACGTTTTGCTTTACCATATCTTCCTGCAATTTGTGGTATAAAGTATTTAAGCCAAAATATGGTTGCCCCAGTGATGGAAGAAATGTTGGCGCAGAGAAATTGCTTTCAGGTGATATGAATAAGAAAGAAATGAAAAAAGCTAAAAAAGCGAAGTTTAGGGGTTAGTAAAACTTCGTGCAGCTTTTTCCCGTAAATCCAAGTCTTACTAAAAAACCTTTTTTTATGAGTTTCACCCTACGAACTACTTTAGGCTGTACCGAAGCAGTTATTGATGATGACGGCGGATTGAAATGTTTCTACCAGGTTGCCGATATTTTAAGCGAAGACCTTCGCATTAAGTTCTCCAATAAAGAAGATGACTTTGATTCTATTGATTGGGAATTCAGCTTTCATGGTCATGTACTTACTCTCCATTACAGCATTTATACCGGTGTTTCCATTTTTCCTGCCCGTACAAGAGAGGCTTTGAAAAAAGATAACCGTGCTGTTGTTGAGCTGGCAGGCTTGTTGGAAAAAAGGCTTTTGGGATTTGATTTGAACCGGAATATTGCATAATAACATTGGCCAGTTGATGAAATGGGGAATTACAATCCCGTTATCATCTCAATAGTTTTTCTCCTCAATACTCTCCAGTATATTCACATAACTTACATAGCGGTCCTCATCTATCTCCCCATCTATTACAGCTTGTTTAATTCGGCACCCCGGTTCATTTACATGTAGGCAATTATTAAACTGGCAATCTACCAGTCTTTCACGCATTTCCGGAAAATAATGGCTAACCTCCTGCCTGGTTACGTCAACCAATCCAAATTCTTTCATTCCCGGTGTATCAATAATGCTTCCTCCAAAAGGCAGATCAAACATTTCAGCAAAGGTTGTTGTATGCAAACCTTTACCACTCCAGCCGCTTACATCCTGTGTTTTTAATTCAATGCCGGGAATAAGCCGGTTAAGAAGAGAAGATTTTCCAACGCCACTATGGCCGCTGATTAAACTGATTTTATTTTTTAAAAGAGATTTGACTTCTTCAATGCCTAAATTCTCCTTTACACTTACAGGTACTATCGTGTACCCAACTTTTTCATAAATCTCTCTAAGCTTTTTAAACAGGGCGGCTTCTTTATTTCTAAACAGATCGGTTTTATTAAAAAGAAGAACAGCCGGTACATGATACATTTCGCAGGCAACAAGAAACCGGTCAATAAAACCCTGCGACGTTCTTGGCTCTCTTAAAGTGGCAACCAGAATTGACTGATCAAGATTTGCAGCCACAATATGATGCTGACGCTTTACTCTTGGCGACTGGCGGTTAATATAATTTCTGCGGTCATAAATTTTGGTGATGATCCAGGCTTCTCCCAATTCTTCTTTCTCAATTTCAACTTCATCACCAACAGCAATGGGGTTGGTTGATGTAATATCATCAATTTTAAATACGCCTTTTATCCTGGCCTGGTGAAATCTTCTCTCTTCATCTTTCACGGTGTACCAGCTTCCGGTAGATTTATAAACAAGTCCTTTCATGGTTGATGCGAATTTCATTAATTTTCATGTTACCGCTATTTTACCAGATGAAACTTATTTTCCTGCTTGCTGTTTTGTTACTTTTCCTTTCGGGTGTCACCCCCCCCGATGAGGTGAGGCGTTAGGGAAATTTTCGGAATACGGTAAACCGAAGTACAAATTCAAGAAACAATAAACCCAAAGCAATTAAAAGAAGCGGCACAAACTCCTCTTCATAATGCCTGAGTGATTGTATTTCTATCTTTGATTTTTCCATTTGATCTATCTGCTTATAAATTTCCTGTAAGCCTAATTTATCTCTTGCCCTGAAGTATTCACCGCCGGTTTCATTTGCAATGCGCCGCAGCAGATCTTCATCCAAAAAATTATTGGTTGCACCTGATTTCTTTCCTTTAATATTTTCTTCAACCGGTTCAACAGCGTAAGCACTCATGCCAATGGTATAAACTTTCACTCCACGTGACTTTGCAATTTCAAGAGCGGTTAACGGATCTATTAACCTTGTTTCAGGGGCTTCTTCTTTTCCGTCAGTCAGCAATATCACCACTTTACTTTTTACATCTGTTCTGGAAAGGCGGTCAACAGCTGTTGCCAGCCCTTCACCGATCAGTGTTCCATCCTGCAACATTCCACTTCTAATGCTGGCAACCAAAGTGAGCAAAGTATTTTTATCAGTAGTAATTGGGCAAAGCGTATAGCTTTCTCCTGAAAAAATCACCAGCCCGATGCGATCAATGGGACGGTTGCGAATAAAATCTTCAGCCACCTGCTTTGATACTTCTAACCGATTCGGTTGAAAATCCTGCGACAGCATACTGCCACTTACATCCATGGCAATTACAATGTCAATGCCTTCGCCACTGCTTAATTTTTCATCGAGGTGAGTTTGAGGCCTTGCCAGTGCGAAAATGATACAGCTCAGTGCCAGCAATCGTAAAACAAAGGGTAAATGCCTGAAAAAATTTTTTGCAGAGGAAACTGTAAATGAAGAAGCCGTTGAAACCTTTACTGTTGCCTGCGACTGGTTGAACTTTGTAACATACCACCATACCAGTGCAGGCAATAATGCAAAAAGTGTAAGCATAGCCGGGCGGGCAAATTCAATATGTTTTATCCAGTCGTATAACATCAGTGTTGGTTACCTGTCATCTTAAGAGATGATTCAATAATGGCAATAGAATTTTTTATGGTAAGAAAAGAAGCTTTGTTATCCAAATCGGTAGGCTGGTATTTTGCAAACTTCACAAAATCACTCAGGCGTAATGCCTGTGCCAGCGTGCGATAATTTTCTTCCGGCAAATTCAGGGAACGTAATTGCAAAACAAGGTCGTCAGTCGTTTTTTGCAGTGAGGCAATTCCTTTTTTTCTTAACACATAGAGCCTGAAAATATCAACCAGCTTTGTATAAAACATCCTGGCATCTGCATTTTCTTTTTCCAGGGCGGCCAGTTGTTTTTTGGCTTCATCATAAGCGTCTATGCTTACTGCCGGTAAAACGGCTGGTTTTTTCTTACGGGCTAAAAAATAAACAGCAACAGCCAGCAATACTGCTCCTGCCGCAGCATACCAATACCACAATTTCTTCTTCTGCGCCTCAGGTTTTACATCCAGCACATCTTTTATGTCATGATAATCCTGTGCAGGGTCAAACTCTGAAAAAACAACGTCAACCGCAATGGTATCTGTATAAACCTCGGCAGCAATACGAAAAGATGGAATTACCCAATGCCCGGAATCAAAACTGGTCAGTAAAAATTTTTGAATAACCTGCTTTACATCACCAATGTTTTTTTCTTCTGGTTCTTCTGCATGCAACACTTCAAAATGAGGAATGCTGTCAATTTTTAAAATGGTATACGGTTGCCCCAATGGAAGAGTAGCTTCTACCTGAAAGTAAAATTGTTCACCGATTAAAATTGTGTTTTTATCAACCGTTGCTTTAACAGAAACCGCTTCCTGTGCCTGCAAGGATGTAAAACCCATAGCAACTAATAAAAAGGAAAGGGTATATAGCTTAGAAATCTTCATTGCATTACCTGTTACGGCTGATAAAAAAGCGCTGCAGAACTTTTACATAATCTTCCCCGGTTCTAACGTGAAGTAAATCGCTGCCGGCTTTTTTAAACACCTGGCTGCTGTATTCAGTAAGGCGGAAAAATTCCTGCTGATAGGATTGGCGCACATAGGCATTGCTGCTGTTCACCCATTTTGTTTTCCCTGATTCAGCATCCTGCACCTGCAGCAAACCAACATCGGGCAGTTGCATATCCATTTTATCATACACCTTTATTCCAATTACATCATGCTTGCGGGCAGTGAGGCGTAAAGCATCTTCATAACTGGCATCCAAAAAATCACTCAGCACAAACGCAATGCTTTGCTGGCGGGTGGAGTTGCGAAAAAACTTTAACGCACTTGTTAACTGCGTGGCTTTGTGCTCAGATTGTTCGGTTAATAATTTTCGAACAATGTACAAGGCGTGTTGTCTTCCTTTTTTAGGAGGAATATAAGTTTCCACCACATCGCTGTAAAAAATCACCCCAACCTTATCGCCATTGCTTACTGCTGAAAAAGCTAACACGGCGGCAATTTCAGTGATCAAATCTTTTTTTGTGCCGTAAACAGTTCCAAAAACAGAACTGGCACTGATGTCAATCAGCAGCATAACGGTCAGCTCTCTTTCCTCTTCAAAAATTTTGCTGTAAGGATGGCCCATTCTTGCCGACACATTCCAGTCTATAAACCGAATATCATCTCCATGAGTATATTCTCTCACTTCTTTGTACGTCATACCCTTTCCCTTAAAAGCACTATGATACTCACCGGTAAAAAGATCACTGGTAAGCTTTTTACTTTTTATTTCAAGCTCCCTGACTTTTTTGAAGATACTACTAACCCCAGCGGAAGGATTCGTTTCTTCTGCTTGTATTTTGTTTTTTCTTTTCAAGCCTTTACGAGTTAAAAACTATGGCACATTTACCTGCTTTAATACTTCATCAACCACATTTTCCACATTGATATTTTCCGCTTCGGCTTCATAGGTTAAACCAATACGGTGGCGTAAAACATCTTTGCAAATACTCCTGATATCTTCCGGGATCACAAAACCTCTTTTATTTAAAAATGCCTGTGCTTTGCCGGCCAGGGCCAGGTTAATGCTACCCCGCGGTGATGCACCATAGGAAATAAGCGGTTTCAGTTTTTCCAGCTTATATTTTTCCGGATGACGGGTGGCAAATACAATATCCAAAATGTACTGCTCGATCTTTTCATCCATGTACACCTGCCGAACCAGCTCTCTTGCATTCATTATTTCCATTACCGATATAATTTGCCGCACTTCTGGCAGCGTTAAGCCCTGCACATTTTGCCGAATGATCATTTGCTCTTCATGCATGCGGGGATAATCTACAATCACTTTCATAATAAAACGATCAACCTGTGCTTCGGGCAATGGATAAGTTCCCTCCTGCTCTAATGGATTTTGCGTGGCAAGCACAAGAAATGGCTCTTCCAGTTTGTAAGTTGTTTCCCCAATTGTCACCTGCCGTTCCTGCATGGCTTCCAGCAAAGCACTTTGCACTTTTGCAGGGGCACGGTTAATTTCATCGGCCAAAATAAAATTGGCAAAAATGGGGCCCTTGCGAACTACGAATTCATTCTTCTGCTGATTGTAAATCATAGTACCAATTACATCGGCAGGCAACAGGTCGGGTGTAAATTGTATGCGCCTGAACTTTGCATGTATAGCCTGCGCCAGCGATTTTATTGTAAGCGTTTTGGCAAGCCCGGGCACCCCTTCTAACAACACATGCCCATTGCTAAGCAAACCAATCAGCAAACGGTCAAGCATGTGCGACTGCCCAATAATAATGTGGCTGATCTCTTCTCTTAATTTATCAACGAATAACCCGGCGTGAGAAATTTTTTCATTTAGCTGACGAATGTCTTCGGCGGTCTTGAGCATATATATTGGGTTGGGTGATAAAGTTGATACCTTTAAGCAAATTTATTGCCGATAAACGCTATCATTGGTCTTTTACGAAGGTAATATTCGTTTTTTGTAAGGTTTTTGCCGTTTTGGAGTCAGAAAGAGAATAGCTATCTTTAAATAAATAATAAAGCTATGAAACGCATCCTGGCCATTTTTGTTTTAACCGCTTTTACGGTTGTTTTTGTTAGCTGCAAAAAATCGAATGATGGCAATGGCAAAACAAAAACAGAATTGTTAACACAGGCTTCATGGAAATTTGACAAAGCAACAGCGAGTGGCTTTGGAGATATTTCGAGCCAGTTGCCAAGCTGCAAAAAAGATGATATAATTACGTTTTCCTCAAATAACACCGGCGTGGTTGATGAAGGAGCTACAAAATGCAATGCCGGTGACCCGCAAGCAACTAATTTCAACTGGAATTTTTTGAGCAATGAAACTGTTCTTCATCTGTCAGTAGTATTATTTTCCGGAGGTTCCAGTGATTTCAATATTGTATCGCTAACAGAAACCAACCTGGTATTGTCACAGGTGATGAACGTGTCTCCGTTCGGCAATACAACGGTAGAAGTGACTTTTAAACATTAAGAAAGATATTTCCCCACAATAGGAACTCTTCTTCCTATACCAAAGGCCTTGCAACTAATGCGGATGATTGGACAAAACTGGTTTCGCTTGTATTCATTTGTATTTACCAGCTTCAAAACTCTTGCAACAAGATCTTTATCGTAGCCCATTCCAATAATTTCTTTAGGGCCTTTTCTTAATTCAATGTACTGGTAAAGTATGCGGTCAAGAATTTCATACTCAGGCAGGCTGTCTGTATCTTTTTGGTTGGGCCGCAATTCAGCTGATGGTGCCTTAGTTAATATGTTTTTCGGAATGATCTCACCATTTTTATTCAGATAGTTGGCCAGCGCATATACCTGCATTTTATATACATCACCCAACACACTCAATCCACCAGCCATATCGCCATACAA
>PSMD01000078.1:0-2406 GCA_040289925.1 Chitinophagaceae bacterium
TTAATTTCAATTCGCAGGCACGGGTGTATTTACAACCTAACAGGCGGGCAATGGTTCTGTTACACAGTCCATAATACGGTGGTTGGGTTGAGTGGCGGAAAGCCCTGGATTGCTTGGCAACACCCCTTTGTTTAGTTGCGGTCCTTAGCTTTCCCTTCATTCTTTCCCAGAAGTATTTCTGTCCGTGTATCTTGGTACAAATCAGCACTGCTGCCAAATACACCTGTAGTTGTTGTATGTCTTTTAAAAACAGCTTCGTTGCACGGCGCTTCTTGAAACCATTAACGGCTCTGATGTAGTCGAAGCTGCGAATATGGTAAATGCCGGATTTGGCATTGTAGCCAATCCAGTTAAGGTCTAATAGTTTTTGAAGATGTTTGCGGAATGTTCTGCCCTTGGGGTCAGACATTTTCAAGTCTTGCCGTAGCTTGGCAAATACTTCATCGTTTGCCGGTACTTTGTCACCACCAAACATTTTCAGGTATAGGAAAATAGAGAAAGGCTTATGCAGTTCGTTGTAGAAAACGTACTCTGTAATCTGATAAGGTAATAGTAATATTTTATGCCTTTCTGGAAGCATGTAAATCTGGTGATGATGTGATTTTGAGTTTTAGTTAAGCATTGTTCCGCTTATTTCCATTCAGCACTTTCATTACATCGCTGTAGGCGTAGTAGATTGTCCCGCCCATTTTTGAGAAAGGCAGTGTGCCATTTATGCGAAGGTTTTGCAAAGTACCAGGAGAGCAATTCAACAACTTCATTACGTCTGAACTCTTCAATCATTCTTTACTTTCTGACTGTGGTTGTATCATCCTGCGGATTTCTTACAGCAGTTCTGATTTGAAGTTTTTCATGTCGTCACGGGTCAGTAATTCTAAATGCATTTTACGTCTTATTTACTTACTTTTACACCATCTTTTATACCTAATAAATTTACCACTTTTTTTAGCAATTTCCTGATAAAAAACTTAGTATTTGTGGGCAAATTGTGTGAATTATTATTAGCTTACAATATAAGCTGGATAAGGGTTTCAAAAGTTGTGCGGAAATGCACACTACTGTTATCCACTTTTGCGCAAATGGTATGTTTTTCCTGCTGGGTTGCAAACTTTTCTTTCAGCAATTTCATATCATCACCCACCTTTCTATCAACGATTTTCGCATAATGCTGTGTGGTACGAACAGACTTATGACCAAGCATTTTACTTACACTTTCTAAAGGCGCTCCATTGGTAAGTGTAACGGTGGTGGCAAACGTATGGCGTGCTAAATGCGATGTAATATTTTTAGTGATGCCGCATAAGTCGGCAATCTCTTTCAGGTAGCCGTTCATCTTTTGATTTGTGAGCACTGGCAACAACCTGTTATCAGCCTGGCACTTTGGATTGTTGGTGTACTTCTCAATTATGCCTGCCGGTATAGGTAACAAAGGAATGCTGGAACGGGTATCTGTTTTGGTCCTGTTTATCTTAATCCACTTCTCACCATCAATGCCCATGATGATGTGGTCTTTTGATAGCTTCTTTACATCAGAATAAGCTAAGCCGGTGAAACAACAGAACAGAAATATATCGTTTACCTGTTCCAGGCGATTAGTTAAAATTGTTTTGCTGCCACTGCATCCAGTTCAGCTTCTGTCAGACATTCTCTTTCTACTTCCCGCAATGTGATTTTGTAGTTGGTGAACGGGTCTCTTTCTAACCAACCGTTGCCAATGCAAATGCGGATTATCTTTTTAAAGTTGGTAATGTACTTAATGGCGGTATTGTGGCTGCACTTCCGGACCGTCTTCAGGTAGTATTCAAATTCTGTAATGAACTCGTGATTTATTTGCTTTATCTCCAAGTCAGAAATATTGTACTTCCACTGGATGAACTCTTGTGTGTGGCTTAGTGCAGTATCTTTCATAAGTACCAAAAGAAAAATCTATGTTGAGCAGTTCCTTTACCTGGTTGTTGTGGTACTGGAAAATTTCAAGGATGGTTTTGCCTTTTTCAGTAATCCCCAGGTAAGCATTTTTTACTGTTTCAGCAGTGATGGGTTTGTTGGCTTCCATCAGCAAACGATAGTGCTCATTCAGCTTCAAACGAACAGTAGCCAGGTAAGCATTAATGCTTTTGCTTTCTTCAGTTGTTCCCTTTATTACGCCAGCATTTGATACCCACTTCTCCGGGTCAACGGTGCGTTTGATGGAAAACTCTGTTCGTACTTCGTTGATGGTAATTCTTGCTTAGATGGGGGCTTTGCCTGTTTCATCAGCTTTAGACTTTTTTTTAGCTGAAATGAGAGGTGCATTGGGGTGCTCATTTGCTGGTGATTTTATTCTTTAAATTTACTAATTTTTTGAGCAAAAGTCAAGCATTTTTTATCCACAAATGCTATGAAAATCAGTTGATTATATGGTTT
>PSMD01000078.1:2422-2763 GCA_040289925.1 Chitinophagaceae bacterium
GATAAAAGTTCCGGGTCTCGATTTAGACTATTTTTTATGCGAAAAATTGAATGATTTGGTGAGGGCTAAAAACAAAAAACCCCGTAAACATTAAGTTTAAAGGGATTTAGTATCATTTGATATGCTATCTGGCGGAGAGAGAGGGATTCGAACCCCCGGACCTGTGACAGTCAACGGTTTTCAAGACCGCCGCATTCGACCGCTCTGCCATCTCTCCGGCGCAAATATAGATGCACCGGATAAATCAGCAAAATCATTTTACATTATTTAGAAGATTTTTCTTCCATTCCTTTTTCTTCTACCACTACCAGGTCAATCATATCAAATTGCATCGGTAACAA
>PSMD01000078.1:2797-6277 GCA_040289925.1 Chitinophagaceae bacterium
CTTATCTCCAACACCTCACCTACCTGCTGGTTACGTTTCATCTTCACCTTATCACCTACTTTTATATCTCCACCGACTTCAGCATATTTCGATTCAATCTTTTTTTGCATTTTACTGGCAGCTTGCTTTTCATTCTTTTTAAACAGTAATGCATTCATTTGTTTAATCACTTTATTCTTGTCTTCTTCTCTGCGCCATTCTGTCAAGATCTGTTTTAGTTTACGCTCCATGTCTTTTAGGTAAAAAATACGTTCTTCTGCCACCTTATTTTGTTCACGCAATAATTCCACTTGCTGCTTGTGCTTCTCTTTATTCATCAAGCTTTCAAGTTCTTTTTTCAGACGATCGTTTTCACGAAGCAAACCATTTAATTCTTTTTGCTTTTTTTCTACTTCCTGTAGATCTTGCTCTGTGCGATTTAATAATTTATCCAACCTAAAATGATCAGCATCTACCAAACTTTTGGCTCGTTGAATCAATCGCCTGTCTAAACCTATGCGTTCCGCAATAGAAAAAGTATACGAACTGCCTGGCTTACCAATAATCAATTTATACATCGGCAATAAATTCTGTTCATCAAAGGCCATAGCACCGTTGATAATACCCGATGTCTTACCTGCCATTACTTTTAAATTCAGGTAGTGTGTGGTAACTATCCCTAGCGCATGCTTTCTTGCCAGCTCTTCCAAAATAACTTCGGCAAAAGCGCCACCAAGATTGGGATCACTACCGCTACCTAATTCATCAATGAAGAACAAGTTTTGCCATTCGCATTTTCCATAAAATGCTTCATGGCAAGCAAGTGACTGCTATAAGTACTTAATTCAAATTCGATGCTTTGCGTATCACCAATATGAATCATGATCTGCTTAAAAATGCCAAACTGTGAGGATGGATGCACGGGTACTAACAAACCACTTTGTACCATCATTTGCAATAAACCAACTGTTTTCATTGTAACGGTTTTACCGCCTGCGTTCGGACCACTAATCACTACAATGCGGTTATCCTCATCCAGCGTTATATCAACAGGAACAGTTGTTTTACTACTTCGTTGGTTGTATAAATACAAAAGCGGATGATAGGCTTTAGCTAGGTGAACATGTGACTGGTCCATCAATACAGGATATTCGGCACCAATGTCTAATCCAAAAGCAGCCTTTGCACGAATGAAATCATATTCCCCAACAATGGAATGATAGGTAGTTAACAAAGAAACATGAGTTGAAAGTTGCTTCGTTAGTTGTTTTATAATGCGTTCTACTTCTTTACGTTCAGAAATCTCTAAATCATAGATCGCATTATTTAGTTCAATGGTTTCTTCAGGTTCAATGAATGCCGTTTTGCGACTATCACTTTCGCCGTGCAGTATTCCTTTCACTGTTCTTTTTTGTTCGGCAAAAACAGCCACTACCCGCCTGCCATTCATAAAGCTTTCTTCTATTTCGGCTAAATAGCCTTGTTTATTAAGCTTGCCAATAATGCGCTCAAACACCCGGCGCAATTCATTTCTTCTACGGTACAGATTCATGCGAATGTTGTACAAATCTTCAGAAGCATTATCCTTTACATTGCCGGTTTCATCAATTACTTCATCAATGAGTTGCTTAATGGCTTTCTCATAATAAGTGCCTTCAACCACAGATGATAATCCCGGGTAAGCAACTCTCCTTTCACTATCAAACCAACGAAAAATACTTTCAATACTAATCGCCAGTTTCCGGAACGACACAAGCTGTTCACCATTTAATACAGCGCCTTCAATAGCAAGCAACCGCAGTTCTTTGGTAAGGTTTAGAATATAATCGTTAGGAAAGTAAATACTATTTTGAATGAGTTGTTTGAACTCATGTGTCTGCTTTAATTCACGTTCAATGAATTCTTTCTTAGTATGAATACGTAAGCCTTGCGCCTTATGCTTGGCATATTCAAAGCGGCATTTTTCATGAAGCAAACTCTTAATTTTATCGAACTCTAATTGTACTAATGCGGACTCCGGAAATAATTTCATGCAGCAGTAAAAATGAATCGTTTTTAAATCTGTGGCAAAATTATCTCTTAACAATAAGCAAAAGCCTGTCCAAAAGCGGTGTTAAAAAGACTTTGCTAACGCTTTTTCACTAACTTCCGTTTCAACTTTGCACATATATAAGTTTCATGATGAACCATTTTTTTCTTTCTGTGTTAGCACTGGTGAGCGGTTTGTTTGGATGCACTACCACACCGCCTTATCAGGCACTCAACTCATCTTTAATGAATACAAATAACATGACGGACAGGACGGATACAGCAACCTTCGGAACGGGCTGCTTCTGGTGTACAGAAGCTATTTTTGAACAACTGGAAGGTGTATTAAAAGTAACATCGGGTTACTCTGGCGGACAAGTAGCTAATCCCACTTACAAACAAGTATGCACTGGTGAAACCGGTCACGCAGAATGCGTACAAGTGGTTTACGAGCCAGCTAAAATTTCATACGACGATCTATTAAAAGTTTTTTTCGAAGTACACGATCCTACCTCACTAAATCGTCAGGGTGCTGATGTAGGTACACAATACCGCAGTGCTATTTTCTATCATGACAACGAACAAAAAGAAAAAGCAGAGTATTACAAAACAGAATTAAATCGTGTTGGTGCTTATGACAAGCCTGTGATTACCGAGATTGTTCCATTTACGAAATTTTATCCTGCAGAAGATTACCACCAGGAATACTATCAAAACAATAAAAATAGCAACCCTTATTGCTCTATTGTTATTCGTCCGAAACTTGAAAAATTTCAGAAAGTGTTTGCAGCTAAATTGAAGAAAAATTAATCTTACAACTAATTATAAAAGAAGGATGGCCACATGTGCTGTCCTTTTTTTTTATTTTCATTATCCGTGAATGATGCCTTATATGTATAGGGAGGAATATCTTTCAATAAAAACTTAAACACATGAAACCTGTTTCAATTATATTAATCCTGACTATTTTTTTTTCTCCTTGTTGCCTTTTTGCTCAAAAGAAAATGATGCCAATGCCTGTTGTGGAGGTGCTGACAAAGGATGTTAAAACAAACATCAGGGGATTAAGCGCAGTGAATGATAATGTTGTTTGGGTAAGTGGCAGTAACGGCACTGTGGGTGTTTCTACAGATGGCGGTAAAAGCTGGAAATGGAAAGTAGTTAAAGGTTTTGAAAAAACTGACTTTCGAGATATTGAAGCATTCGACGGAGCTACTGCAGTAATCATGGCCGTAGGTGAGCCTGCTTATATTTTAAAAACCAACGATGGTGGCAGTACCTGGAAAGTGGTTTATGAAAATAAAGCCAAAGGCATGTTCTTAGATGCTATGGAATTTTGGAACGAACAGGCTGGAATTGTGATTGGTGATCCTACAAACGGAAAATTTTTTATTGCACGAACTTTTAGTGGCGGTGATAGTTGGAAAGAAATTCCCGATAATTTTAAACCAAAGGCCGATAGCGGTGAAGCCT
>PSMD01000024.1:0-7785 GCA_040289925.1 Chitinophagaceae bacterium
GTGCTGGGCACATTGGTAAACTATCTGGCCATGAGCCGGGTAAACCACCCGGGGAATTGAACAGGCAAATAAATGCATCTTCATGAGTGCTGTTGCCTACAATCTGAAAAAATTACTGAAGTGGCAGCAAACAAAAGTGGAAACAGCGGTGATGAGTTTGAAAAACTTGTCCCGATGCTTGGAAAGGGCAGGAAAAAGCCTTTGTTTTTGCTTTTTTATGCTATGGCACTCCCAACGTGCCGATACCCATGTTCAGTCAAAATTTATTTTCTGCTGATTAAATTGAAAAACAACCCGCATTTTTTATAGAAAGGAGTTGCGCATCAGCCACCGCATGTTGTAGGCAGTGTGATCCGTTTAACAGTCTGGACAAAATCAGAGCAAACATGTCTGTGTTGTTTGAAAATTTCAGGAATGGTGGTCGTCCAGTTTCCTTAGAAATTTCAATAGCGTCAGAGTATGGGGTGAACGAAAGTATTTTGGTCAGGTTGATAGTGCTGTTTTTAAGTCTGCCTGTAAAAATCAGTCTTTTGTTTGTGAGGTATAAAGTTCCGCTGTCAATATGTTTCCATTCTTCACTGGTTACACGTTGCGGCTTTATGCTACCAACCCGATACCGTACGCCTTTCATAATTCGGATGCTTGCTGTTGTGCCACGATAATTAATGCGTTGTGTGTTACAGTTCGCTGCTCGTACCAATCGGCATATGTTTGAAAATAACACTCTTCCTGTTTGCCTAACGAAATAGGAACATTAATCGCAGGCAATTCACCGTTTTCAATTGTCCAATACAGCTTATACTTTGAAAGTTGCTCCTTCGTGGCTTCTGTATAGGAAAGGTCAACGATTAGATTTTTCCAAATCAATTCTAACTGTTGTTCTTCGTAAGGTGAAAGTCTCTCATCAGTAACTGCATTTTGTAAAAACTCTTGGGCGAAGTTGCTTCTAACTTCTTTAGAAAGTTCTTGGGCAAATTCATCTGGCAATAAAAGGTTTTGCTGCAAAACCATCAAAAATTTTTGCTCGTCTGCTGAAATTTCTCCATCGTCAACTACTTCACGAACACTTTTCTGGTAAATCTTCCCCGTTATATTGTTGTGGATATTACGAACTTCTGTATCATTCAGCACCAAAATCGCTTTCAGGTGTTTCAATTCAGCAATTTCTTCGGCTGAAAGAAACTTGTCGCTCAAACAATAAATGAGGTAGTTGGAATAAAGGTTGTGAAGACCGTTAAGGATAGTGCTGGACAATTTATTTCCATACTTATTGATTAAGAGGGAATCTCGTTCCTTGTGATTGAAGTAGGTGTTGAGAGAACTTTCCATGCAGGCATCATACTGGTAGCGCATTAATCTTTCTATTAGAAGAAACATGTCACTCCTACGGAGTTTAATAACATAATTATCTCTATTGTACTACTACGAATATTTAACCCCGACGGGGTTAAACGACCCCCTCTCTTCATGGAGAGAGGGGTAAGGGGGTGAGTCATAACAGGGCACAAAATCAGTCCTCCTCTCTACTTGCGGAGAGAAGGAGGGGAGAGGCCAACCAAATCCCCGTTAACTGCGTGTCTCCCCTCGTCCTCTCCAACAACTATATCCTATTAACTTTCTCCATCCGCAAACATTCCAATTCACTTGATGAATCTCAGCTTTGTTGCAACAAATTTCCCTCAGTTTTATACCGGTTTGTCGTAGCACAAATAATCTGAAATTAAATTTTTCAGGTTGTTAAAAAATCTCTATAATTGTGTGCTTTTTACACATTTAAATTTGCAAATTGATTTACTAAAAACTAATGATTGCTTATGACTAGCAGTAAACTGCTCCGATTGTTTGTTTTGCCGGCACTCCTTTTTGTTTCGCAAATTTTGTTTGCGCAAGACCGTGTAATTTCCGGTAGAGTAACTGACCCAAGCGGCAATGGTGTTCCTGGGGTTACTGTTACACCAAAAAGTGGAGGCTCGCCAACTCAAACTTCATCTGATGGTACTTTTAATATTAAAGTATCTGCTTCAACAACCACACTAATTTTTTCTTCGGTTGGTTATGGAACAAAAGAAGCAGCCATTACGGGCAATACAGTAAATGTTTCTCTTGAAATTACCAATGCAACAATGAACGAAGTAGTTGTAATTGGTTATGGTACCAGGCAGAAAAAAGATTTAACCGGCTCTGTAACCAACATTACTTCTAAAGATTTTAATAAAGGCACTATTGCTACACCCGAGCAATTAATTGCAGGTAAAGTGGCAGGTGTACAAATAGTTTCAAATGGCGGTGCACCGGGCTCAGGCTGTACAATCCGTATTCGCGGTGGGGCTTCGTTGTCGGCAAATAATTCACCATTGATAGTGATTGATGGTGTTCCTATGGATTTTGGCGGTATTTCCGGTGCAGCCAATCCATACTCGCTCATTAATCCCAACGACATTGAATCAATCAACATTTTAAAAGATGCATCAGCAACAGCCATCTATGGTTCAAGAGCATCAAATGGTGTCATCATTATTACTACTAAAAAAGGAAAATCCGGCAAACCAGGTTTCACCTTCAGCAGCCAGTACTCATTATCTACTCCTTCAAATCATGCTGATGTATTAAGTCCAACTGAATTTAGGGCTTATGTAAACAGCCATGGCACAGCTCAGCAAAGAGCTATGCTTGGTGCGGCTAATACAAATTGGTTTGATCAGATTTTTCGCAAAGCAAACGGAACGGATAATAACCTGGTGATGAGTGGTTCGTTGAAATGGACCCCATACAGAATTTCTCTTGGTTATTTTAACCAGGAAGGTGTATTGAAAACAGGCAACCTGCAAAGAAAATCAATTTCAATTAACCTCGGCCCTTCTCTCTTCAAAAACTATCTCAGAATTGATCTGGGAATTAAGAGCTCATTTACCAATACACGTTTTGCTAATGAGGGTGCTATTGAAGCAGCCGCCAATTTCGATCCTACGCAGTTTGTACACAGCGGCAGCAAACGTTTTGGTGGCTATTATGAGTGGCTCGATCCCAATTCAACAACAGGTTTAAAAACTCTTGCTCCACGCAACCCGCTTGGCTTACTGGAGCAAAGGCTAGATATCAGCGATGTGTCAAGACATATCATGAATGCACTTGTTGATTACAAGCTGCATTTCTTTCCTGACTTACATGCAAAGGTTAACCTCGGTTGGGATGTTGCTACCGGTGAAGGAAGCGTTTATGTTCCTGATAGCGCAGCCAGTGCCTATAAATATTACCAGGATGCTAATGGTGTTTTACATGGCGGAGTTGACAATCATTATTTGCAAAGAAAATTCAACACACTGTTAGAGCCTTACCTGGCTTATGCAAAAGATATCCGCTCAATTAAAAGTAAGGTAGATGTTGTACTTGGTTATTCTTACCAGGAGTTTATTGCCAGAAACACAAACGGCATGGCAGACCCTAATGGGCCGTTAACAGATGATAAAGGAAGATGGACTCCTTTTTATAATTATACAGCAGACAGAGTTTTAACTTCTGCACCTACTTACAGGCACGACCGTGATGTGCAAAGATTGATCTCATATTATGGACGTGTTAACTTCTCATTTAATGATAAATATCTGGTAACAGGAAGTCTTAGAAGAGACGGCTCATCTCACTTTGCACCTGAAACAAGATGGGGATGGTTTCCCGCAGGAGCTTTTGCTTGGAGAATTAAATCAGAGCCCTTCATGGAAAACTCAAGAGTGTTTTCTGATCTGAAATTAAGAATTGGCTATGGAGAAACAGGTCAACAGGAATTCAGAGCTACTTATCTGCCTATATATAATGTAGGCAATACAAGTGCTCAATATCAATTTGGTGGCGCCTTCTACCCGGTCTTCAGGCCAGAGGGATATAACCCCAACCTGAAGTGGGAAAGTACAGCCACATCAAATCTTGGTTTAGATTTTGGTTTCCTTAGCAATCGCCTTACCGGTTCAATTGATGTGTATTACAAAAAAACCAAAGACCTGCTGAATGCAATCACTCAACCGGCAGGTACCAATTTTACCAATATTATTATTGCTAATGTTGGTAATATGGAGAATAAAGGCGTTGAGCTGAACTTAAATGCAACTGCAGTTAAAAGCAAACGCACAACAGTTGATCTCAACTTCAACTTTACCTACAACCATAACGAAATTACCAAGCTGACATTGTTTACCGATTCCAGCTACATTGGTAATACGTTTGGAGGAATATCTGGTGGAACAGGCAACACAATCCTGATAAACAGCGTTGGGTTTAACAGGGGAGCTTTCTATGTTTACCAGCAGGTATATGATGAAAATGGAAAACCGGTTGAAGATCTTTTTGTAGATAGAAATGGAGATGGACAAATTACCGATAAAGACCTTTACAGGTATAAAGGAATTGATCCAAAAATATTGATGGGCTTTAGCAGCAATGTTACCTGGAGAAAATGGTTTGGTGGATTTTTAATGAGAGCAAGCATAGGCAACTACATGTACAACAACCGCTTTGCCAGCACCGGAACAAAAAATACAATTTTAAACCCGCTGGGCTTTTTAAGCAATGGTTCATCAGTTGTATTGAAAAATGATTTTGTAGGTGGTGGCAGCCGTTTCTTCTTATCAGATTATTTTGTTGAAAATGCCAGCTTTTTGAAAATGGATAATATTTATGTTGGATTTGATGCCGGTAGCTTTTTGGCAAAAGGAACTACATTGCGCTTGGGCGCAAGTATTCAAAATGTGTTCATGGTAACCAAATACAAAGGTGTTGATCCGGAAATACCAGGGGGCATTGATAACAACTTTTATCCAAGACCAAGAATCTTTACAATTTCTGCAAATCTTGATTTTTAATAAATAGATTGCTTAAACAAAAGCATATGAAAAAACTAACAATAAAATTATTGAGTGTAGCCGCTGGGTTGCTATTGCTGCAGTCTTGCGAAAAAGATTTGAATGTTATTCCTGAAAACTCATTCAACTCTACTGTTGTGTACAGCACACCGGCAGGCTATAAATCTGTATTAGCAAAAGTGTATGGAGCTTTTGCTTTAACCGGTAACCAGGGCCCTGCAGGCAATGGAGATGTGCAGGGTATTGATGAAGGTACTTCGGATTTTCTTCGCCTGTTTTGGAAGGCACAGGAACTAAGTACTGATGAAGCCGTAGTTGCATGGGGAGACCCCGGCATTCAGGATTTTCATTTGATGAACTGGACATCAGACAACCCTATGTTGAAAGGTTTGTACTACCGGTCTTTTTACCAGATAACCCTGGCAAATGAATTCATCAGGGAATCATCAGATGCAAAACTGGCTTCACGCAATATTACCGGTGCCGATGCTGATAATATTCGTCAGTATGCAAGAGAAGCCAGGTATTTAAGAGCTTTTCAATACTGGGCATTGATGGATGTGTTTGGCAATCTTCCGTTTGTTGATGAATCTTTTCCCATTGCCGGAACAAAATTGCCACCGCAAAAAACAAGGGCTGAAATTTTCACTTTTATAGAAAATGAATTACTGGCTATTGAACCAGGCATGCCTGCCCCCCGCAGTAATGAATATGGCCGTGCTGATAAAGCTGCTGTTTGGGCTTTGCTGGCAAGATTGTATTTGAATGCACAGGTTTATACAGGCACTCCGCGTTTTACTGATGCAATTACATACGCTAAAAAAGTAATTGATGCCGGCTATAGCCTGGTAAGTAATTATTCCTGGTTGATGAGAGCTGACAATAACCTCAATACAAACGAATTCATCCTTACCATTAATTATGATGGCCGCTACACTCAAAACTGGGGTGGCACAACTTTCTTAACTCATGCCCCCGTTGGTGGTTCAATGAGTGCCGCTTCATTTGGCATTGATGGTGGATGGGGTGGTCTTCGCACAACCAAAAATATTCCGTTATTATTTCCTGATGTAACAGGTGCTGCAGATAAGCGTTCACAATTTTATACCAGCGGTCAGAATCTTGATATTTTTTCTTTAACCACGTTCACTGATGGATATGCCATTACTAAATACAAAAATGTTACCCGTACCGGCCAGCCAGGTTCCAGTTTAACGTGGGTAGATATTGATTTTCCACTCTTCCGTTTGCCTGAAATGTATTTGATTTATGCAGAAGCAGTATTAAGAGGTGGTACAGGAGGAGATTTGACGACTGCCCTGGGTTACATCAACCAACTTCGCACAAGAGCTTATGGAAATTCTTCAGGCAACATTACTGCTGGCCAGCTAACGCTTGATTTTATTTTAGATGAAAGAGCAAGAGAATTGTATTGGGAATGCTTCCGGAGAACAGACCTGATACGTTATAATAAGTTTGTAGAAGGTACGTATTTGTGGCCCTGGAAAGGCGGTACACAAAATGGTGTGGCAGTGCCTGCATTCAGAAAATTGTATCCATTGCCTTCTGCTGATGTAAATGCTAATCCCAACCTTGTACAAAATCCGGGTTATTAAAACAGAAATCACAACCAATAAAAAAAGCAAGTATGAAAAATTGGATAAACAAATTATTGCTGGTTTTGCTTCCCGCAGCTGTGCTGGTTTCTTGTAAAAAAGATGAAAGCAAAGCTTATGTGCATGTAGGAGCCGCCGGCACACTTACCGTTACTCCAACAACAATTGTGTTGGATAGTTCTGCAGCTAACAGAAACAATACCGCTATTACATTCAGCTGGACTGAAGCTGACTTTGGATACCAGGCCGGTGTTACCTACACTTTGCAAATTTCAAAGTCAGGCACAAACTTTTCCAATCCGAAAGAATACAGCTTCAACGGAAAGTTTACAACCAGCTTAAGCCATGCTGATTTCAACCAGGTCGCTTTACTGCAGGGTCTTCCTCCGGGCAATGCAGGTACATTACAGGCAAGAGTAAGATCGGTAGTCAGCTCACGGGTTGATACAACTTATTCTAACGTTGTAAATATTACTGTAACGCCTTATCTCGTTATCATCAATTATCCTTCTTTGTGGGTACCTGGCGATTACCAGGGATGGAATCCTGCCACTGCTCCAAGAATTTCTTCCCGCTTTAGCAATCAGCAATACGAAGGTTATATAAATATTCCTGGCGGTACATTACAATTTAAATTCACCAGCAATCCGGACTGGGGGCATACCAACTATGGGTACGCAAGCGGCACTGTAAGTGGTAACAGTGTAACCGGCACATTAAGCACCAGCGGTTCTGCAGGCAACTTGTTTGTGCCCTCTCCTGGTTTTTATAGAATGAGAGCTAACACAGCGGCATTAACCTGGGATGTATTAAAAACCACTTGGGCTGTTATTGGCAGTGCTCCTACAGCATCAAACAACTGGAGCAACGACGTGCCAATGACATTTAATGCTGCCACTGGTTTATGGACGGTTACTACCAACTGTGTAGTAGGTGAATTTAAATTCCGTGCAAACAGCGATTGGGGTGTGAACTTTGGTGATGATGCAGGCGATAGGATTTTGGATTATGGCGGAGCTAATATTCCTATTAGCGTAGCCGGTTTAAGAACAATTACACTTGATTTGAGAGTGCCTGGTAACTACACTTATTCGATTCAATAACTTTTTAATAAGTGCAAAGAAGCCGTTCTGTTAAATCGGGACGGCTTTTTTATTAGATTTATCGCTGCGGTCAATATGAAAAAATACTTTCTGTTTTTTGCCCTTAGTCTCCTGTATTGTTTTTCATTTTCACAGGTTCGTCAGCATATCAGCTTAGATGACGATTGGAAATTTCATTTTGGCCATGCCCCGATGCTAAAAAAGATTTTAACT
>PSMD01000024.1:7795-28200 GCA_040289925.1 Chitinophagaceae bacterium
AGCATTGCCGCCATTTTTAAAAAATCCGGGGAAGCAGTTGGTACAGCCATAGATCCAAAATTTAATGACAGCCATTGGCGGGATGTGAACCTGCCTCACGACTTGGCAGTGGAATTGCCCTTTGTAAACGTAAACAACTTTGATGTAATGAGCCATGGCTACAAGCCCATGGGTGGCTTGTTTCCCGAAACCAGTATTGGATGGTACCGCAAGCATTTTACAGTTTCAAAAAAAGATTCTGGCCAGCGTTTCCAAATTCAGTTTGATGGTGTTTTCCGAGATGCAAATTTTTGGCTGAACGGCTTCTATCTTGGCAATAATAAAAGCGGCTATGTTGGATGTAGTTACGATGTAACAGATTACATCTACTTTGATAAGCCAAATGTTTTAGTTGTAAGAGTGGATGCCACGCAATATGAAGGATGGTTTTATGAAGGTGCCGGCATTTATCGCCACGTATGGCTGAATGAATACAACAATTTGCACATAGCTGAAAACGGTGTGTTTATTTATAGTGAAGTAAAGCCATCGGCAGCAAAAATGTTTGCGGAAGTAACGGTGGAAAATCAAACCCTTTTTTCTTCCAATTGTACAGTTAGCTGTTACGTTACCACAAGAGATGGAAAAGTTGTTGCCCGGTCTTCTGCGCAAAATCTTTCACTCCGGGAAAATCAATTGAAAACAGTAAAGCATCAGCTAACTGTTTTGCATCCAAAACTCTGGTCCGTTGATGATCCGTATTTGTATCGGATAACCACCATTATCAAACAATCAGGAAAAACAATTGATAGCCTCACACAACGGTTTGGTATTCGTACCATTGAAATAAAACCAAATGGCGTTTTTTTGAATGGACAGCACATTAAAATCAAGGGCACAAATAATCACCAGGATCATGCAGGGCTGGGAAGTGCAGTGCCGGATTACCTGCAATACTATCGCATTCGCTTATTAAAAGAATTAGGCAGTAATGCAGTCAGAACCTCTCACAATGCGCCTGCGCCTGAATGGCTGGATGCCTGTGACAGCTTAGGAATGCTTGTACTGGATGAACAACGTTTGCTTAACAGCAGTCCTGAGTACATGAACCAGTTTGAAAGATTGATCAAAAGAGACAGAAGCAGGCCCAGTGTTTTTTTATGGAGCATCGGTAACGAAGAAGGATGGGTGCACACAACCGGCATCGGGAAAAGAATTGCTCTTTCTCTTCTTGCCAAACAAAAAGAATTAGACCCTACAAGAACCAGCACTTATGCGGCAGACGTTGGAAATGTTTTTAAGGGCATTAATGAAGTAATTCCTGTTCGTGGATTTAATTACCGTGAAAAGTTTGTAGATGCTTACCATGCCGATCATCCCAATCAACCAATTATTGGGACAGAGATGGGAAGTAGCGTAACAACAAGAGGAATTTATTTTAAAGACACGGTAAATGCTTATTTACCCGACGAGGATATTACTGCACCGTGGTGGGCAAGCACTGCAGAAACATGGTGGACATTAGCTGCAGACAAGCCATGGTGGCTGGGCGGTTTTGTGTGGACAGGTTTTGATTACCGCGGAGAGCCAACACCTTTTCAATGGCCAAATATCAATTCTCATTTTGGTATTATGGACATGTGCGGTTTTCCCAAAAATATTTATTACTACTATCAAAGCTGGTGGACAGATAAAGATGTGCTGCATATTTCACCGCACTGGAATTGGAAAGGAAAAGAGGGGCAACCAATTGATGTATGGGTGAACAGCAATGCAGACGATGTTGAATTGTTTTTGAACGAAAAAAGTCTTGGCAAAAAAACAATGCCACGCAACGGACATTTGCAATGGGTCGTAAATTATCAACCCGGCGTGCTGGAAGCTGTTGCTATGAAACACGGAAAAAAATTACAGCCAAAGTAGAAACAACAGGTACCCCAGCTGAAGTTGTTTTAACTCCGTACAAAACCACAATGCTTGCAGATGGGAGGGATGCGACCGTGATTAATGTAACTGTTATTGACCGGCAGGGAAGGGAAGTTCCGGATGCAAATAACTTAGTTCAATTTTCAATCCGGGGAGATGCAAAAATTATAGCTGTGGGTAATGGTGATCCCAGCAGTCATGAAAGAGACAGGTATAACGATACCGTTGCAGAAAGAAAATTCTTTAATGGAAAATGTCAGTTGATCCTTTTGTCAGGGAAAACTTCTTCGAACATTCATGTGGAGGCAAAGAGTGAAGGTTTGTGGTCCGGCTCAACAGATATTTTTACTGTAACATCTTCTGATGCAAAAACAGAATTGCCGGTTTCAGAAAAACCCATTTCAAAAAAAGAGATTGGGAAAGTGCTGGGAGCAGATATTTCTTTTTTGGCGGAGCTAGAAGCAAGAGGAATGAAGTTTTATGATAAAGGAATGCAGAAAGATGCCATTGAGATTTTGAAAGATCATGGCTTTAATTACATCCGCCTGCGCATCTTTAATAACCCGGCAGCCGATAGCGGTTATTCACCAGCCAAAGGTTTTTGTGATTTGGAGCATACGAAACAAATGGCCAAACGAATAAAAGCCGCCGGCTTAAAATTCTTACTCGATTTTCATTACAGCGATTATTGGGCAGATCCCGGAAAACAATTCAAGCCTTCGGCATGGAAAGGATTGCCATTTGATGTATTGAAAGATTCGGTTTACCAGTTTACCAGAAAAGTAATCCGTGAATTGAAAGCACAGGGTACAATTCCTGACATGGTACAGATAGGAAATGAAATTAACCACGGAATCATTTGGCCTGAGAGGCACGTTAATCATCTCGACAGTCTTGCTGCCTTATTAAGAGCAGGAACAGATGCAGTGCTTTCCGTTGATCCGGGTATTATTATGTTATTGCATGTTGCACTCGGCGGGCAAAACGATGAATCAGTTTGGTTCATTGATAACATGCTGGCAAGAGGAGTGCATTTTGATGTTATTGTTCAGTCATACTATCCCAAATGGCACGGAACGCTGAGTGATCTGCAAAACAATCTGACCGATTTAGTGAAACGATATAATAAAGATGTGATTGTGGTGGAGTATTCTCAATTAAAAAAAGAAGTAAATGAAATTGCATTCAACCTGCCTGGCAACAAAGGCAAGGGCACAATGATTTGGGAACCGCTGAACACCTGGGAAGCTGTTTTTGATAAAGATGGAAAATCAAACCAGCATATGCTGGTGTATGATGAAATCAGCAAACGGGTTTAAAAAAAAATAATTTAATGCCTGCTTATGAAATTAAACCTGCAATTAGTTGATTACGCCATTATTGCTATTTACTTTTTGTTTGTGGTAAGCATTGGTGTGTTATTAAAACGAAGAATAAAAACCACCAATGACTTTTTAATGAGTAACCAAAGCATTCCGCTTTGGATAACCAGCCTGGCGTTCATTTCAGCCAACCTGGGTGCGCAGGAAGTATTGGGCATGGGGCTGCCAGCGGTGCCAAATATGGTTTGTACACTGCACATTTTTACTGGCTGGGTGCTGCTTTTGCTATGGTGTTTCTTGGCATTTACATGATGCCGTTTTATTACGGCAGCAAAGCCCGCAGTGTTCCGGAATATTTAAAGCTAAGGTTTGATGAAAAAAACAAGAACGTTCAACTCACTCACATTTGCAGTGATGACAGTTTTTTCTTCAGGCATTTCTTTATATGCTCTTGCTATTTTAATGGAAACAATTGTTGGGTGGGATTTTAGCTTGTCAATTTGGGTAGCCGCTTCCGTAGTGTTGATTTATATTTTGCTGGGAGGCTTAACCAGTGCCGTGTACAATGAAGTGCTGCAATTCTTCTTAATTGTACTTGGTATTGCTCCGTTGGTTTTTATCGGCTTAGAAAAAGCAGGTGGCCTGCAGGGCATT
Organism: Chitinophagaceae bacterium; assembly: GCA_040289925.1. Taxonomy (GTDB): domain Bacteria; phylum Bacteroidota; class Bacteroidia; order Chitinophagales; family Chitinophagaceae; genus VBAU01. The sequence continues at coordinate 11,677 of PSMD01000024.1, forward strand.
TTGCATAATGTAGAAAATGCAAAGCTGCACTTGTGGAGGGGAATGGATCATCCGGCAAACAACCCCATGGGTGTTGATGCATTCAGCATGATATTCGGATTAGGATTTGTGCTGGCTTTTGGTTACTGGTGTACCGATTTTTTGGTTGTGCAAAGAGGCATGATCAGTCGCAACCTGAATGAAGCAAGGCGAACACCGATTATTGCTGCTGTTCCAAAAATTCTTATGCCTGCTATTGTTATCCTTCCGGGTATTATCATCCTGGCTTTACAAAACCAGTTTACAGGTTTTGAGTTGCCCAAAAATGCAAATGGTGCGGTGGATTATAACATGACGCTGCCGTTGCTTCTTTCCAAATTATATCCGAGTGGCATTTTAGGAGTAGGCTTAACAGCATTGATTGCTTCCTTTATGTCGGGCATGGCGGAAAATGTAACTGCATTCAATACAGTTTGGACCTTTGATATTTATCAATCACACATCAACAAAAATGCTTCTCAAAAACATTATTTGTATGTAGGCAAAGCCGCTACTGTTGTTGGTATTTTAATTTCCATTGCCACTGCTTACGTGGCAAGAGGATTTAACAGCATTATGGATTTGCTGCAACTTGTTTTCAGCTTTGTAAATGCTCCGCTATTTGCCACTTTTTTCTTAGGCATGTTTTGGAAACGTACTACAGCCAATGGTGCATTTTGGGGATTGCTGGCCGGCACTGCTTCTGCAGCAATTACTCATGGTTTAACAACAGCAGAAGGCAAGGGTGGTTGGTTAGGGCATGTTCATGAATTTTATTCCGGTACCAGCCAGGCATTCATGATCGCATCCATTGCTTTTGTGGTTTGTTTTGTGGTTACTCTTCTCATCAGCAGTTTTACAAAAAGAAAAAATGATGAAAAACTGGCAGGCCTTGTGTATGCATTAACGCCAAAGCAAACTGATCCGGCAAAAGCATGGTATAAAAATCCGCTGTGGCTGGGTTTGATTGTGCTGGCGGCAACACTTGTGCTCAATATCATCTTCTTTTAAAAAAGATATTTATGAAAAAAATACTTGACCTGCGTTTTGTGATCGGTTGTTTTTTTCTATTGGTGGGCCTCATTCTTGTTGGCTACGGTTTTCTTTCCGGTCAATCAAACGATCTTTCGGCCGTAAATCGCTGGTGTGGAATTGTGTTTGCTTTGTTTGGAATCATAATGCTATTGATCTCCGGGAAAAACAAAGACGAAGATGAAATTGCAGAGTTGCAAAGTGATTTTTTGTGAAGCGTTAATTGCTTTACCAGCTAAACTACTTGCCCGGCTTTTTTCTTTATGGGTTTCTTTTTCAGTCTGATCTTTGCTTTGTATAATTTACCAGGGCGATGCGGCACATCCATTTCCATTTCATCAATGTCAAGCAACCATCCTTTATTGGCAATTTTCTTTCTGAAATTTCTTCTGTCCAGCTTCACGCCTAAAATAGCCTGGTAAAGATCCTGTAATTCACGCAGTGAAAATTTTTCAGGAAGCAGGTTGAAGATGATGGGGTGTTCCATCACTTGTTCACGCAACCGTTCCAGGCAGCGGTCAAATATTTTTTTATGATCAAATGCAAGCTGCCTGATGTCGCTAACCGAATGCCAGTGCAGCTCATTGTGTGTAAGCTTTAGCTGGTGATGCCGAATGTCAATTAAAGAATAATATGCAGTGGTTATTACACGGCCGGAAGGGTGACGGTCCAGGTCACCAAAGGTGTAAACCTGCTCCAGGTAAACATCATCCATTCCTGTTCTTTCTTTCAGTACACGGTAGGGTGCACTTTCCAAATCTTCATCCGGGTTTATAAAATCTCCCAGCAACGACCAAAGACCTTTAAACTCTTCCAGGTCAGACTTGATGAGTAATACTTTCAACTCTTTTTTATCGTAACCAAAAATGACACAGTCAACCGATATGGCAATATTGAAATAATCAAGGTGACTGATCTTTTCAAGCTCTGCGGTTTTTAATGATTTTGATAAAGCCATTGTTAGTCGGTTATTGCAAAATAATTTTTGTAGTTGCAGATGCAGTTGTTGTTTTTACCTGCAACAGGTAAATGCCATTTGCTGCAGCAGGGCGCCTGAACTCTATTTGATGAATTCCTTTTACTTTAAATCCGTTATACACAGTTGAGATTTTTTGGCCGGTGATACTCAGCAATTCAATTTCAACATTTCCGGTTTCTGCAATATTCACCTCCATAATGCCATTGTTCTTTACAGGGTTTGGGTTCAACTGTATGTTTAATGAATTTTCCCGCTGAGCAAAATTTGGCAAAGCTGTTACAACAGTGTTTACCACATTTCTGTTTAAATAAACATGGTACTCGCCTGGCTGCAGTGTAAAGATTTGTGCTGAACCGGTGGCGTTAATTGTATTTCCATTCAGGTAATCCCACCAGGTGCCAGCTTGTGGAAATGTAACAGTGCCTGTTTGCGTTGCCACATCAAAATTACCAACAACTAAAAGCTTGCTAGTATCAGTAACTACTTGCAGCCATTTGAAAGGTCCATTCAGGCTGCGTGTAATTTGGTTGGAAATGAAAACATCTTTATATAATGGATGAAACCGCAACTTGATGAGAGCTGCGAAAATATCGTACAATCGCTTTCTTCTTGTTTGCTGAAAATAATCCCACCGAATCGGTTTGGGATCAAGACGGCAATTTGTATTCACAGTTCCATTTGTACAGGTGTTGATGGAATAATCATAACCCAATTCACCAAACTGCCAGAACATTTTTGGCCCCGGAATGGTGAACAGAAACGCGGCATTTTGCTCAACCCGTTTTAATGCCGTAGATGTGTCTTTAATATTGTAACTACCAAAGCTGTTTCCAAACTGAATGTTTTTGTACATGATTCTTTCTTCATCATGACTCTCCATGTATGTCATCAAATTAGGGTTAGGCCAGTTGCGAACCGTATGGATGCCCCACGAAAAATCCCAATCGGTATTGTAACCCATAGCTGCCTGCTGATAGTTATAAGCCAAATTTCCCCACAGCAGCATGCCATAGTTTGATAATTCTGTTTCTTCCGTGTTATCAGCAAAATGTTCAAGAATTACGTAAGAGCCGGGAGATTTCAACTGAAGCGTATCGTAATATCTTTTCCAAATTGCAACGCGGCTTGCATCGTACTGGCTCCACAACGCAACATCGCTTCCTGAATTAAACTGCGTAAAACCTTTTGACAAGTCAAAACGGAAGCCGTCCATCTTGTAATTCTGCAGCCAATGCTCTACTACACGACTGAAAAAATATCTTGTTGCCAAGCTTTCATGATTAAAATCGTTAAAAACACTAAACGGATGCGTTGCTGTTACATTAAACCATGGGTTGTTTGCGGCAGGTTGGTTGGCGGCACTATTCCAATATAATTGCGCCAAGGGCGAGAGCCCTGTTGCGTGGTTCAACGCAATATCCATAATTACAGCAATGCCCCGCTTGTGGCAGGTGTCAATAAATTCTTTTAATGTAGATGCAGGGCCGTAATATTTATCAGGTGCAAAATAAAAATCAGGATTGTAGCCCCAACTGTTGTTGCCTTCAAACTCATTAAACGGCATTACCTCAATGGCATTTATGCCGAGGTTTTGCAGATAGTTTAACGTGTCACGCAAGGTTTTCCAGTCGTGAGCAGCCAAAAAATCTCTCAGCAGTAATTCATACGCAATCAGCTTTCTTTTGTCGGGCCTTATATAAGTAGTGGCCTGCCAGGTATAATTAGGTTGATTGGTTTGCAAAATGCCAACAATGCCTGTTGTTAATCCCGTAGGGTAAGGCTTCAAACCCGGATAGGTAGTTGGTGAAATTCCATTGTCATTGGCGGGGTCAAGAATTTTTTCAACGTAAGGATCAGTAGTTTTTAAATTTCCGTCTACGAGATATTGAAAGGAGTATTCTGTGCCCGGTGTTAATCCTGTTAATGTGATCCACCAATAATTTCCATTTGGTGTTTTGTTCATTACATATTGGGCTTGCTCTGTCCAGTTGCTTCCGGGTAAATCACCAATAACGGCAACTCTGTTTTTACCCGGCGCGTATAAAACAAGTGTTGCTTTGGTGTTATCAGATGGATAATAGTTAATTCCGTCTTTAACACCGGCAGGCAAAGGCGCAATAGTTATAGCGGGTGAAACAAAAAATTGGATTGTATCTCTTTTTACGGTGGTGCCAACGGTAGCTTCTGCAACTGCTATATTATTGCCCGATTGAGATAAAGTGGGATTAGCAGAAATGCTTGTTACACCTGTGGCGGTTTGTATCACTGTTCCGTTTAAATATAATTTCATTGTGGATGACTGGTTGGCGATGGCCGTCATCGGAAAACTATTTCCTACTGTTGTATTGATCGGTTCCGGCTGCGGTACATAAAGTGGCTGCATTAAAGGAACCGTGAACCTTACTGCAAGAATGCTGTTATCGTACACCGGCAAATACATATCACTGCCATCTGCATTGCGCTGGACTTGTGATCCGCTTCCGTTTCTAAAAAGAATGGCAACCTTTTGAATATGCTCGTTTGGATCGGTAATGTTGAAGAAAGTTCTCAGGCTTCCGTTAATGGTGTATGTCCATTTATTGCTGCCAATAAATGTAGCCTGTGCAGAAGGATTTGTTGTGCCCCAGGTAAAAGGAACATGCAACCAGTTAGTGGGGCCGGTGCTGTAGTTTGTGATTACACCAATGTGTACATACACATCATTTGTGGGTGTATAATTTAGCAAACCCTGGTTGCCTTTGGTGGCATCCATGGTAATCACCAAAACCTGTGATGAATTGTTTTCAGTTGGAAAATCAGGCGTCCAGCTAAGAAGCTGGCAGTATGAAATTGTAAAGGAAAATGGGAGCAGCAAAAACAGTAGTAGCTTCTTCATAGCAATCGTTTAAAGGATGAGGACAACTAAGATAGCAATTATGTACTTATCACACATTAACAGGCTTTAAAATCTTTTTCGGTGATGGCTGTTTGTCTTGTCGCACTAATTTTACCCACTAACTTCAACGCATGTATTCTTCCCAGGAAACCAAAAATCTTCAGCAAGCCACCAATCAATTATTAAAGCAGGTTGAAAAAGGAATAACTGCAGAAAAAATAGAATTATTAAGAGATGTGCTTCGCTTTCATGAACACCGCTATTATATTTTAAATGATCCGCTGATTTCAGATTACGAATATGACCTGCTTTATAAAGCACTGGAGAAGCTGGAAAAAGAAAATCCTTCATTCATTTCTGCCGCATCACCTACGCAACGGGTGGCAAAGGGATTGACCAAAGATTTTCCAACGGTGCAGCATTTGGTGCCTATGCTTTCGCTGGATAATTCTTACAACAGCGCAGACCTGGTTGATTTTGACAGAAGAGCCAGAGAGCTAACCGGCACTGATGAAATTGAATATTGCGTGGAACCAAAATTTGACGGCGCCAGTATTTCACTGATTTATGAAGATGATTTGCTGGTGCGTGGGGCAACACGTGGCGATGGAGTGCAGGGGGATGATATCACCATTAACATTAAACAAATTGGCTCTATTCCTCTTTTGGCCAAATTTTCCAAATATGGAATTCAGCAAATTGAAATAAGAGGAGAGGTGCTCATTAATAAAAACAATTTTAAAAAATACAATGAGCAGTTGATGGAGCAGGGTTTGGCTCCATTGGCTAATCCGCGTAATGCTGCAGCAGGTACGCTGCGCATCAAAGATCCTGCGGAGGTAAAGAAGCGCAGTCTTGAGGCATTTGTGTACAGCGTTAGCGATTATACTGTTTCTGCCAAAGAAACTCCAACCGTTTTGCAAAAGCATTCATCTTGTTTGGAAATGTTGTGGGAGCTTGGTTTTAGAAGCCCCGAAAAAGAAAAGAAAGTTTTAAAAGGGATTGATGCAGTAATCATGTACTGTAACGAGTTTGAGTTAAAGCGAGATGATCTGCCTTATGAAATTGACGGCATGGTGATAAAAGTAAATGATGTGGCACTGCAGGATAAAATGGGCATGACAACGCATCATCCCCGCTGGGCCATTGCTTATAAATTCAAAGCAAGGCAGGCAACCAGTAAATTATTGAATGTAGAATTCCAGGTGGGCAGAACTGGTTCTATCACACCGGTCGCAAAAATTCAACCGGTGCCGATTGGTGGAGTTACTGTTGGTTCTATTTCTCTTTTTAATGAAGATGTCATCCGTGAAAAAGATTTGATGATTGGCGATGCAGTGTTGGTGGAAAGAGCCGGTGATGTGATTCCTTACATTGTAAAATCACTGGCTGAATTAAGAACCGGCGATGAAAAGAAAATAAAATTTCCTACACACTGCCCCGTTTGCAAAAGCAAATTATTTAAAGAAGAGGGCGAAGCGGTTTGGCGTTGTATAAATATTGAATGCCCGGCGCAGGTGGTGGAACGCATCATACATTTTGTAAGTAAAGATGCAATGGATATTCGTGGACTGGGTGCAGCCAACGTCATTAAGTTTTATAACCTTGGTTTGCTGAAAGATATTCCCGGTATTTACAGATTAGACTTTGATAAGATTGGCGAGCTGGAAGGTTTTGGAAAAAAATCAATTGACAACCTGAGAACAGCGATTGAAAATTCAAAAACCCAACCGCTGCACCGTTTAATTTTTGCACTTGGAATTCGCTTTGTTGGTGAAACAACCGCTAAAACGCTGGCCAATAAGATTAATCATCTTTTTGATCTGAAAAATTATCCGCTGGAAGATCTGCAAAACCTGGAAGACGTAGGTCCGAAAGTGGCAGGAAGTATTCACAAGTTTTTTCAAAACAAAGACAACCTGCACATACTGGAGGAGTTAGAAAAACTGGGATTACAATTGAAAAATGAAAAGAAAGAGCATGCAACGGGTGGCAATCTGGAAGGCCTCACTTTTTTATTTACCGGTACATTGCCAACCTTAAAACGAAGCGATGCAGAAGAAATGGTGGAGCAAAATGGCGGAAAGATATTAGGTGCCGTAAGCAGTAAGCTCAATTACCTGGTTGTCGGAGAAGATGCCGGCAGCAAGCTGGAGAAAGCAAAAAAAATAAATACGGTAAAAATTATTTCGGAAGAGGAATTTCTGAAGATGATTGGGAAAAACTAAAATGGTAAATTTGATTATGAGCTCAATTGTTATTGCTGAAATGAAAAATGCAAGCGATGCTGATCTTCTGGTAAAACTGGTAGAAAAGGTAAATGGTAAGGCTAAAATTCTCAAAGGTAAAGAGCTTGAGGATTTTTACTTTGCTAATTTGATTGATGAAGGAATGAAAACAAAGAATGTCCCTCTTTCAAAGTTGCGTTCAAAACTCAGAAGGTGAATGTCATCGTTAAAGGCAGCTTTTATCGTGATGTTACAAGAGTACGAAGCAAGGCTTTACTTGCCTCTCTTGATAACAAGATCAGTCAAATTGAAAGAGCTGAAGACATTTTACATATAACTGGCCTGAAGTTGTTAAGGAGCTATACTAATCATTATCGAATCGTTGTTAAGTCTGCTAAAGATTCTTACAGAATTGGTGCGATAATAAGAGGCAACAAAATATGGTGGTTCGTTTCCTGTCCCGAAAATCCATTAATAAATATTTCCCATAAAAAGCTTAGATAAGTTTTATTCAAAAATGATACAGCCTGCAACATTAAAATTCTTAAAAGGCTTAAATAAAAACAACAATAAAGCCTGGTTTGAAAAACATCGTTCTGAATACGAAGCTGCTAAAGGGGATTTTGAAAATTTTATTCAGCAGGTGCTAGATGCACATAGCAAAAATGACACCGACCTGAAGGGATTGGAAGCAAAAAAATGTGTGTTCAGAATTTACCGGGATGTTCGCTTTGCAAAGGACAAATCTCCTTACAAAACAAATTTTGGCGCCAGCATGGATAAAGGCGGAAGAAAATCGGGCTTGGCTGGTTATTATTTTCACTTAGAGCCCGGCAAAAGCTTTATTGGCGGCGGCCTATGGCAACCGCCGGCCGACTGGATGAAAAAAGTAAGACAGGAGATTGACTATTGCTTTAATGAGTTCAAAACAATAGTTGATGCAAAAAAATTCAAAGCATTGTTTGGTGACTTGTATGCTGGCCAGGATGTAAAACTTTCAAAAGTTCCGCAGGGGTTTGAAAAAGATAATCCGGCAGCCGAATATCTGAAATTTAAAAGCTGGCTGGTGTTAACTGATATTTCTGATGAAGAAATCACATCAAAAAACCTGGTTAGCAAAACTGTTGAAACATTCAAGTTGTTGCAGCCATTTGTAAAATTTTTAAACCAGCCGTTAACTTAGCTTTTGCTTTTCTCTTTTAGTTTTTTTCTTACCAGCTTTAACCCTTCTGTTTCTGTTATAAATGCCGGCACCTGCAAATGAAGATCACATTCTTTATTTAATTTTTCATTGAGGTAAACGGTCAGCTCAGGGGAAAGGGCTTCATCATGCATGTGCATGAAAAAATAAATTTCTTTCATTCCGTTATTCAGCCATCGCTTTTTTCTTTTCACCCAGCCATCAATTCTTGAAAAATCTGTTTCATGCAGGCTGTTGCCAACATACCAGATAAAGGTTTTTGGAAGCGTAGTGTACATATGTGCACAATCCCGCCGGCCGGCTGTGTCAGTAATTACTGCTCCTATGTTCATGTTGTACAATTGCTCAAAAAACTCTTCAGCAACTTTTGGCTGAAACCAATCAGGATGGCGAACTTCTACAAAGAACTGCAGGTCTTTGGGCAGCTTTTCCAAAAATTCAATGAGCTCAGCTTTTCTTTTTGTTGAAAAACTATTACTAACCTTTATAAACACAGGGCCTAAATGGTTTTCAAAAGCAACAATGCCTCTGAAATACTCATTCAGTAAAAAATCCTTGCCTTTCAAACTGCCACGGTGTGTAATTCCCTGGAACATTTTGGGGCAAAACCTGAAATTTTTATCCTTCGCCTTATCTGCCCATTTGCCAATTGCAGTGGCACCCCAAATGCGATAATGTGTCGTATTTTATTCAATGCTGTTATAATGGTTCAGATAATAATCCAGGTAATCTTTCTCCTTTGTTTTTAAAGGATAAATTTTGCCAACCCATTCCGGCCTTCCCCATTTGGCACAACCGGCATATACTTTTGCATGGGGTGCCGGCTTACCTTTTAATACTTTTTTATTCAGCACGGAGTCATCCGGAAGTTTGAAATTGATTTTATTCAAATCGGCTTCATCAATTCTTCCAAAATCCATGGGTAAATTTTATGGATGAATGTAAAAATCTCAACGGCATAACATTTGCCTGATAGTATACAGAACAACTTATTTTTAAACCAGGGCAAGCAATCAACAAACAAAAGCTCCATAAAACGGAGCTTTGTTTTTTTTATCCTGAGTGCATCCTGCACAGAGAATCTTTTTCCTCAGTTTGTTGCTTTTTTCAGCAACCAGTGCACAAATAAATGTTCTGATGTATTTTGCCACCTAATCCCACATCCTGATGAACCATATCAAGCCAAAATCAAAACTGCGGACAATTCTTAAATGGGTTGGCTGGTTTTTTCTTGTTCAGTTTGTTCTCATTAACATCAGTGCGGCTCTCTACGCATACAAGCTTACCCATTTCTATCACAATGGTGAAACAACCCTTAATCCTTCTTCCAACTTTCTTGCAAAAACCTGGAAGTTATTTACAGGTCCAAAATTTTATAAAACGCCGGCCAGTCAAAAACCATCGCTTCCTTTTCAAACCATTCAATTGACTACGGCCAATGGTAGCAACTTTGAATGCTGGTATATACCAAAGGATTCTGCAAAGGGAACAGTGATCCTTTTTCATGGTCTCAGCAATTCAAAATCTATTTTGCTGGCCGAAGCCAATGGGTTTTATGAACTGGGCTACCAAACGTTGCTGGTTGATTTTCGCGGCCACGGCAACAGCAGTGGCAATACTACCTGCTATGGTGCAGTTGAAACAGAAGAAGTAAAGCTGGCTTATGATTTTATTCATTCAAGAGAGGAAAAAAATATTATTCTCTATGGTTTATCAATGGGTGCAGTTGTAGTTGCCAAAGCATTTGCTGATTATTCCATTCAGCCATCAAAAATTATTTTGGAAGCTCCGTTTGAAAATTTGCGTTGCCATTTAAGAGGCCGTGCAAGAATGTTAGGTTTTCCTGCTGAACCTTTTGCTACGCTTGTTTGCTTTTGGATAGGTGTAGAAAGGGACTTCAATGGTTTTAAATTAAATACAGCAGCTTACGCAAAAAAAATAACCTGCCCTGTGTTGTTACAATACGGTACTGAAGACAAGTATGTAACAAGAAAAGAAACCGACAATATTTTTAATGCAATAGCTTCAGAAAAAAAGAAACTTGCCCTTCACGAAAATATTGGTCATGAACTGTTCATTCATCGTAACCCGGACGAATGGAAAAATGAAGTTGAAAATTTTTTAGAGAGCAGATAGTTATTTGCGGATGATCACTCTTGTTCCGGGCTTTACATAGCTGTACAGGTCTTCTACATCATAATTCTTCATGGATATGCAGCCCTGCGTCCAGTTTTTATAACGGTCAATAATGTAATCATCATTCGGCCAGGTACCATGTATGCCAATGCTACCTCCAATTTTTGCGTTGCCAGGAATTTCACCGCGCCTTTTTCTCAGCTCAAATTTTTCGTAGCTCTCTTTATTGGGGTAATCAATGGCCATAAACCGATCCCATTTTTCATGAATGCGTTTGGAGACAATTTTAAAATTACCCTCAGGTGTATTGCGGTCGCCTTCCATTTTTTTATCAGCCAGGCTGCTGTTACCAAATACAACCGGGTAAGTTGCGTACCAGCCTTTGTCATCGTATACATTCAGCTCGTAATCCGATTTGTCAATCACAATATACACTACGCCCACCGGCTGAATTTTTCGCTTGGAGCTAACCCCTTCTTTTTTTTCAGGAGTAAAAAATGAATTGTTAACAGGAGAAGTCTTCAATAAAAACACAGAGCTTCCCAGGAACACGGACGTAAACAGGAGTGGTAGTTTCATAAGTTAACCTTAACCGTCGAAAGTTGAACGAGTCAAAATATGGTTTTATTTTTTTCTGTGGATAATTCTCTGCCTTTCGGCAGAATCTTTCACATTCTTTTTGATTGTACGAATGGTTAAGGAGGAAATTTACCAACCTCTGCAATAATTCTTCCGTAATTTCTTAAAGAGTTACTAATAAAAAAGGCGCCGTTTTACGACGCCATTCTAAAAAATTTACTTCTGAAATTTTCTTACCAGTTTGAGAAACGAACACCAAATGTGTACGGCCGCTGGTCAAGTGCTTTCGACCACATGCTGTTTGGACTGTAGCTGCCATAGAGTTTAACAGGCCCAAGCAATACTTCTCCTACATAAGATATTTTCCATTTCTCAAGGTCAAAATCATCTTTCAGTTTATCCTTCTTACCGCCATTATACTTTACTTTTTGCCTTGAGCTGTACAAGTAGCCGGCACTAACACCGCCACTAATTCCAAAGCCACGTCCACGACCAGGGGTAAAATTTATGTTTAGCATCAGCGGCACAGTAATGTAGTCGGCCGCCAGCTTATTTTTCTTCAGCTTGTCTTTAAATGCAGGATCTATTGTAATCACTGTTGGATTTTCTGAAAACTTTACCTGCTCTTCATCAAAATGATAATTGTTCAATTCCAGTCCAAGCCCGTATTTCAAATTCAAAATATGTTTGGCCACATTCAGTTTTTGCATAAAGAACCAAATGTTCACGTTTCTTGATTTAAAATTTTTTAGCTTAAACATGTCTTCGTTACTATTCGGTGCAAAGCTTTGCACGGCAGCAGAGCTGTAATTGGTTTTATCGTTATAGTTTGAAAACCCCAGGTCAACTATCCACCAGTTGGTACTAATGTTAGAAGGCTTGTTATACCTTCTGCCGGAAATTTTTACGGTGCTGTCGCTTCCTTTCCTTTGTTTGTAAATCTCACGGTCGCCACCTGGTTTGCGAATAATGATCATTCCGCCAATTTTTATTGTATCGGTTTTTTCCTTGCTGGTTGTATCCGTTTGGGCAAATCCAATCAAAACTGTGGATGACAGTACGCACAGAAGTAAAATTCGTTTCATAGTTTTTTTGTTTGAAAGTTAGTTATTTCAGGTTGATGGCTACTCCGCCAATCAAAACTTTACCATCGTCGTTGGCCGGGTTTACTTTGGTAGTTTTTTCAAAAAACCGTGTAGCCTTCCGGAAAAACCCACGAAGTGTTTTGTTTTTGTTTTCGTTTAAAGTAAACTCATCTCCAACTGTTTGATTGTTTAACGAAGCATAAGTTGGAGAAGTTACATCTGCCTTTGTGAAAGATTGTTTAACACTGGGATTTGATTGTACCGCAAAATCATTGTTGCTTTTAGTGGGGTTCAGGTTGATCAACTGTTTTTCAACTGCAGGCTTTTGATTGTTGCTGATGTTCTCATTAAGCTGGTTAATAGCAAGTATTCTTTCCTGTGAAGGTGTAGCCAGGTTGTTATCCTGTTTTTCCTTAGAAGATTTTTCAGAATTGTTTTTAGCAATTGAGTAAGCAGTAGCTTGCTGTTTTTGTTCGGTAACTGCTTTTGTTATTTGGTTTTTGCTGTTGTTGTTTTCTACAGGTGTGGATTGTTTATCTGTTACATTAGTAGTTACAGTTTTAGCCGGCGCCGGATTTGTTTTAGCAACTACCGGTTCTGCAACAGGCTGATTTGTATTGGTCAATTTGTAAACTGTGGTGCCGGCAGCAATTAATAATACCGCTGCTGCAGCCAGCCTCCACCAGCGCATAGCTACAACCGGCTTGCGGTTTTCGTAGCGGTACAATTCATCTTTGTAAGGATAAACAATTGCTTCAGATTGAAGTTTAGCTTTTTGCAGCAAAGCCATTTCCTGTTTTGCCTGTGGATGCAGGTCTAAATATTTTTCCAGTTCTGTATGATCGGCTTCATTCAACTCGCCGTCAATATTCAGCAGTAAATATTCTTGGTAATTAGTTTGATTAATAAAAGACAGATTTTCTGGCTTCAGCAACAGCTCTTTTTCTTCAAAAATAAATCCATCATCGGTCGGTAGCTTTGTTTGCTGCAGTAATTCCAGTTCATGCTTCAGATCAGGATTTTCTTCGGCAAAGGCTTCGACTTTACTTTTATCAGCAAGGCTAAGCTCATTGTCTATATAAAGCAGGAAAAATTCTTCGTAATTATGGCGGTTAATATTCATGATTGGCTGCCTGTATTTTTTAAATAACGTTTTCCATTTTCACTAAATATTCCTTTAACTGCACTCTGGCCCGGTGCAGGTAAACCTTCACCTGGCTTTCGTTCAATCCGGTTATTCTGCCAATCTCCTCGTAGCTATATCCTTCATAATCTTTCAACATTACCAGCGAACGTTGTGTTTCACTCAGCCTTCCCAAGGCTTCTTCCAATACTTTCCTGGCATTGTGCATAGTCCGGTCCTGGGTTCGGGTGTGCTCATTAAATTCATCTTTTAACTGTACCCTTTTTACTTTACGCATAACTGTACCCTTTTTACTTTACGCAGGTGGTCAATCATTTGATGATAGGCTACGGTAAAAAGGTAAGATTTCGACTTTGTTGCATCAATGCCTTCCCTGTTCACCCACATTTTTTCAAATGCATTTTGCACCACATCACGGGCATCTTCTTCATGCCGAAGGTTCTTAACAATAAAACGGTACACATTATCTGCATACTCAGTTATACATTGGTTATACTCTTTTTCAGTCATAAACAGTCGGAATTTCCAGACAAATTAGTACCTTCTTTACCCGGAATAAAGGTAATACGGCCTAACTGTTGTTTTTGTTACAGAAATTGTTGATTAAATAAACTGGCGGGACACATTTTCCCAGATAAGCGGGGTTTCAACCGGTGGATTAGCTGGCTTTTTACAGCATTCCACCTGCCGATGAGGGCAGGAGGATTGGGTTGTTGGACGGTAAAACGCCAACAGTATGGCAGAAAGGGCGGCAGCACCCACTATAACCGAAGCAAGAATAATCTTTCTCATGGTGTTGGTTTCCTGAATGGGACGAAGCTACTTCACCACATGTTACAGTAAAACCAAAATTTGTATAAAGCGGACCTTTGGCTAAATCAACTGTTGGTTTGTATGAATGATGAAACAAAAGTGAGTTTCAGTACAGTGTAAGTTTTAAAATCTGCCACAAGTATATTTGCCGCATGAATGAAAAATTTGTTCAGCGTATTACTGCCGAAATTGAGGAAATAAAAGCTTCCGGGCTTTATAAAACCGAACGCATTATTACCAGCCCCCAGGGGCCTGAAATAGTTGTAAACGGAAAAACCGTCTTAAACTTTTGCGCCAATAATTACCTCGGGCTTTCTTCACATCCAAAAGTTATCCAGGCTGCTCATAAGGCTATTGACAGTCATGGCTACGGCATGAGTAGTGTACGTTTTATTTGCGGAACGCAGGACATTCACAAAGAACTGGAGCAAAAGCTTTCAGAATTTTTAGGCACGGAAAACACGATTTTATACGTAGCGGCATTTGATGCAAATGGTGGTGTGTTTGAACCTTTGTTTAATGAGCAGGATGCTATTATTTCTGATGTATTGAACCATGCTTCAATTATTGATGGTGTAAGGCTTTGCAAGGCCCAGCGTTTCCGGTATGAGCATAACAATATGGAAGATTTGGAGGCGAAGCTGAAAGAAGCGGCCGATTGCCGCAGCCGCATTATTGTAACCGACGGATCCTTCAGCATGGATGGTACCATAGCGCAGCTTGATAAAATTGTAGAACTGGCTGAAAAATATGATGCCATTGTAATGGTAGATGATAGCCATAGCACCGGCTTTTTAGGTAAAACCGGCCGCGGCACACATGAGTATAGAAATGTAATGGGTAAAATTGATATCATAACCGGCACATTGGGTAAAGCATTGGGTGGCGCCAGTGGCGGCTTTACCAGTGGAAGAAAAGAGATCATTGATGTTTTGCGCCAGCGGTCAAGGCCTTATTTGTTCAGCAACACGCTGGCTCCGTCAATAGTGGGGGCATCCATTGCAGTGCTGGATATGCTGAGTGAGACAACTGAACTGCGTGATAAGCTGGAAAGAAATACAAAATACTTCCGCAGTAAAATGACGGAAAATGGCTTTGATATTAAGCCCGGCGAACATCCCATTGTGCCAATTATGCTGTATGATGCAGTGGTGGCGCAAAACTTTGCAGCCAGGCTTTTGGATGAAGGCATTTATGTAATTGGATTCTTTTACCCAGTTGTTCCCAAAGGGCGGGCCCGCATACGTGTGCAGCTAAGTGCGGCGCATGAGCAGCAACATCTTGATAAAGCCATTGCTGCATTTACAAAAGTGGGTAAAGAGTTAGGTGTATTGAAAAATTGACGTGTTGTAAAAAAATCTCTAAACCCAAAAAGCCGGCATAGCCGGCCTCTTCATTATTTTAGATAAGTGCTTTAATCAACCTTTAAATTCAATTGGCGGGCTGCATCTTTTACCAAATCAAGCGTGGTGTTCTCACCTTCTATAGAAACCAGCAGCCTGTCATTGGCGCTATACATCAATGTATAAGTGTTATTGTTTTGCTCATAGCTTTCCAAAGCTTTGCCTCCATTAAAATCTACAGATTTGGTATAGCCATGATCGGTTTCTGACTGCATATTCATTTTAGCCCAGTAGTTCAGCCAGTAAAAACTTGAACCTGCTTCACCGGCACAGTCATACACTATCAGCTTTAAGCGGGCAGTATCATTTATGCGATAATCAGCATCTCCCACTGCAAAACCCATCATGCTGTTTGCGTTAAAACTGGTGCGTTTAATGCCAGCCAATGTTTCAGGTAACAATTTTTTCAATTCGTCCATTGACAGGGGTGGAACTTTTTTAAGTTCGTCCATTTTCTTTTCCATGGCATCACTTTCGCCGGCCACCTGGTTCATATCTATGCTCACTTTTTCCTTACCATCTTTGCTGCTAAACGTGGTTGTATTTTTTGGCCTATTATTATTGCAGGCAGAAATAAAAATGGCGGTGGCTGCCAGGCAAACAAAGATTGATCTCATAACAATAAGTTTTTAGTTAAAGTATTAACTAAATGTAACTGAATTCGGGCAAAATTTCGAATAATTACGTGTGATTTTGAGCAGTAAACTCAAAAACTTCCGGCTTAATTATGAAAAGCAATAAAGAGGTATTATTTTCGTTTTCCTTCTGATGAACCAATTCTACCGATCCCTCCTTTGTTAGACCAGCATTGATTTACCCTGAAAAAAGATTTTTATTATGAAAAAAGTAATGCTTTGCTTTTTTACGGCGGCTTTGGTAGCATTTATGTTCTCATCCTGCGCAGCAACAAAAAGAGATTGCCAGGGGGTGAAACATACAAAGCTGAAGAATGGAATTTATCTTTAACCCTATCGGGTAAAGAATTTTAGTCCCGCTATTACCGGCGGGATTTTTTTTGCCTTCAAAAAAAC
>PSMD01000024.1:28246-38953 GCA_040289925.1 Chitinophagaceae bacterium
TGAAATGAGAATTGCCATCATTGTTTTTTTATTGGTGGTTATTGCCGGTTGCACCAACAACAATGTAAAAACCGATAATAGCCTTGCAAGTTTTTTTAAAGAAAGAAACGTGAACGGCACTTTTGCTATCCTCAACAATGGCACCGGCCAGTTTACTATTTATAATTTAAAAAGATATCGTGACAGCTTTTATTTGCCGGGTTCTTCTTTTGATATTGTTACCGCATTGGTAGGCTTACAAACTGGAAAGATCTTCAATGAAAAAATGGTAGTAAACTGGGATGGTGTTTCAAGAGAAGACAGCAACTGGAATAAAGACCTCACTATGGTTGATGCATTCAAAAGCTCTGCTCCTTTTTATTTCCCACAAATTGCCCGGCAAATCGGCAAAGATTCCATGGAGTTCTGGCTAAACCAGTTAAAATATGGTGCTGCTACAGACACACAAAAAGTAAAAATTAAAACCACTGTTGATAGTTTTTGGATAGATAATAGTTTAAAAATTTTGCCTGATCAGCAACTGGGTTTTATTAAAAATCTTTACTGCTCTCAACTGCCAGGCATTTACCGTCCTTACCAGGAAATGGTAAAAGCAATCATGTCGCAGGAAGAAAGATCAACTTACAAGCTGAGTTATAAAACCGGCTGGGGTCAAAATGAAAAAGGAGAACAAATTGGCTGGGTTTGCGGGTGGATTGAAGAAAATAATCACCCCTATTTTTTTGTGATCAACTTTACTGCCGATATTTCCGTAAATGTAAAAGCCACAGGCGTTGACCTTTTAAAAGCTATTTTAAAACAGCAGGGATTTTTTGAAGGCAGGATGTAGTTAGTTTAATCTTCTTGCCAGCACAACAGCATTTTTAAAATCCTTCTTCTTACCCTGCAGGTTAAAAATTTGAGTGTAAATAATATAGCTGCCAATTGCAAGCTTTTTGCCTTTCTCATCAAGGCCATCCCATGTCCAGTAACCATTCAGGCCCAGCGTGGCATTTCTTACAAGACTTCGCACCGTTCTTCCCTGTGAATCAAAAATGGTAATGTTAGCCACATAGCCCGGCTCAGCTACCTTGTACCGTATCACCAAAAAATCTTCATAGCCATCATTATCAGGAGAAAATGTTTTGGGCAAAACTTCTACTGTTGCATCAGCCGCTTGCAATTGTTTGTACTGAGAATTTTTATAGCCCGGTGTTCCATAGCCGGCGGTGGATGCTGCGCTGTGCCAGTTATCCGCAGTGTTTGATGATCCGTCGGGGTCTATTCTCTCAAGCGAAACACCTTCAGCATTGTCAATTAATTTAAAATGCCAGTCGTCTTTATAATTCACTTCATCAACAATTGCTCCCTGGCTGTTTAATAATAATACAGATCCTTCATGATCCGGGTAAGAGGGCAGTGATGACAACTCAATAACCGCATCTGCATTTTTAACCAGGTAATTCATTTGCAGGCTTGCCAGGCTTACTGTAATTACCAAATAATCACCGGGAAAAATATAAAACGGTGAAGATGAAATTTGCTTAATAGAAGCAATTGCTCCAGTTCTGCTGCGGTTGGCTGCAAACAGTTTTGCTGCATCTATTATTCTATTACTGCGGTTGTAATACTCAACGTAATCATAGCCATTGCTGCGTGGGTTAAATAAAATTTCATTAATCACTACATCACCAGCAACCGCTTCACGGGCCAAACCCACTTTTGCTTTGTTATATGTTCCTATTTCGTTGCCTTTGCAATCGGTTACATTATTGGCTGTAACGGTGTAAACTGTATTTACCACCATTGGTGTTGATAGCTTCAGCTGTACTTTATCAAACAATGGCGAAAGAGTAATGGCTGATGTAATGATCAATCCACCATCAATACTGTAGTTAACAATGGCTGCTCCCTTCAGGCTGTCAACCGGCTCATCAAACACCAGCACAATCGTTACACTATCCTGTGAATAAGCTCTTTTTAGTTTCGGTGGTGTAGCATCGTTGTTCAGTGCGTCAACAGAATTTTTCTTTCCCGGTGTACCACCTTTTACATCAGTGCTGGCTTTCCAGTTGCTGCTGCCGCTGCACGGGTTCTTTGTATCTATCATTTCCAGCGTCCATCCGCCAGCTTTTTTTAATTCATTTTGATACCACGAGCTGTTGTAGGCTACCGCATGAATGATTTTTCCATTCGCTGCTTTTAAAAAAACCTGGTCGCCATCATTATCAAGAGATGGAAAGCTGGTAACAGAAATGGTAGTGCCAAAAACAGATAACGCCGCAACAGCACTGCCTGTACAAACAATCACAAAGCTGTCGGGTTGCAAAATAAAATTTGGCATCGGTCCGCTTTGTCCTGTTGCATCACCAATGCGCCAACCCTGCAGGTTAATGGGTGCAGTGGTTGTGTTTTTTAATTCAATCCATTCATTGTTAGGTAAAGCAACCTGCGGCGTAGGATCCGCCATCAGTTCATCAATCACTACATCGTACCGGTTTTGTGCAACGCAAAAAAACGGAAGCAGGATAAGCAGAAGAGTTTTGGTGGCCTTCATTTCTACAAGTTAAAAAATGAAATGCAATTCAGAATTTTTTGGAACGAAAAGCACGGCATTCTATTTTTGCCGGCATGATGATAAGCAAGCATACAAAACGTCAGAAACAGTTCGCCTAAGCGGAAGGTTTGTTGTTTTGTATGAATGCATAAAATCTTAACAGGCCTTCCAAACGGAAGGCTCTTTTTTTAACAAGAATAAATTAAAACAAAAAACAGGTTGTTTAAAAAAACATCGGTAGAGCTTGCCGGCATTGTGCTACTAAATTAAACCTTTAAGACAACCTTTTGGAGGAATTTTCATGAAAGTAACCGTAGTTGGCGCCACCGGGTTGGTAGGCTCAAAAATGTTACAGGTTTTGCAGGAAAGAAATTTTCCGGTTACCGAATTAATTCCGGTTGCCTCTGAGCGTTCAGTAGGTAAAGAAATTGAATTCAAAGGCAGGAACTATAAAGTGGTTAGCATGGCAGATGCCATTGCTGCCCGGCCGGCTGTGGCCATCTTTTCCGCAGGCGGCAGCACGTCGCTGGAGTGGGCGCCAAAATTTGCAGCGGCGGGCATTACCGTTATTGACAATTCATCTGCCTGGCGCATGGACCCCACAAAAAAACTGGTAGTGCCTGAAATTAATGCTGACGTTCTTACAAAAAATGATAAGATTATTGCCAATCCCAATTGTTCAACCATTCAAATGGTGGTTGCGCTTAACCCTTTGCACAAAAAATACAAGGCAAAAAGAATTGTAGTGAGCACTTACCAGAGTGTAACCGGCACCGGCAAAAAAGCGGTTGACCAACTGATGGCCGAAAGAAAAAAAGCAGTGAAAGGTGAAGCGGGGGAGTATGAAATGGCTTACAAATATCCCATTGACCTCAACGCCATTCCGCAGATAGATGTGTTTTTGGAAAATGGTTATACCAAAGAAGAAATGAAGATGGTGAATGAAACCAAAAAGATTATGCGGGATGATTCAATAAAAGTAACAGCCACTACGGTACGCATTCCTGTAATGGGAGGGCATAGCGAAAGTGTGAATGTGGAATTTGAAAATGATTTTGATTTACCCGAAGTAAAAGCATTGCTCGCTGCTGCGCCTGGTGTGGTAGTGGTTGATGATCCTGCCTCGCAGAAATATCCCATGCCCATGGATGCACATGAAAGAGACGAAGTATTTGTAGGCCGGTTAAGAAGAGATGAAACCCAGCCACACACATTAAACATGTGGATCGTATCAGACAACCTGCGCAAAGGTGCTGCCACCAATGCCGTTCAAATTGCGGAATACCTGTTATCCAAAAATCTTCTGGGATAGAAAAAACGAGATTCTAATCTTTCCGGCAAACATAAACTCCCGGTTGATCGGGAGTTTTTTTGTTCCATATTCTCCTCAAACAAAAATCAGTCTGTTTGCTGCTTCAAATCATTCTTTCAGGTGGCTAATGCTTTTACCTTTTGAGAGCTTAAAGTATTTTTTATGAAAAAGTCTTTTCTACTTCTATGCAGTTTAGCTGCTGCTTTGCTGGTGCTTGGGCAGGACTAGTCGAAGCAATACGACCGCATTGACGGGTTTATCAATGGCCGTGCATTGGTTGAAAAAAATGGCAAGTTTGGCTTTTGCTGCGAAAAAGGAAATGTTTGTGTAAAGCTCATTTATGATGATGCCACATCTTTCTCAGAAAACCGCGCCGCTGTAAAAATTGACGGCAAATGGGGATTTGTTGACAAATTTGGCAATGAAGTCATCAAACCTCAGTATTGGGAAGTTTATTCTTTTCACGAAGGCCTGGCCATGGTAATGAAAGGGGTGAATGTGGCTATGTTGATACGACCGGCAAACTGGTTATTCCCATGCAATACAGCAATGCACCCAGCTTTGCAGAAGGCCTTGCCCCGGTTTGCAACATGAAAGGCCACTGGGGTTATATTGACCACAACAGCAATGAGGCCATCCCATTTAAGTACAGCTACGCCTCAGCTTTTTTGGATGGCTACGGGAAAGTTTTATTCAACAGTAAATGGTATAATGTTGACAAGAGCGGCACGCTCACAAAGATTGATGAATAATAAAAGCAGCCGTATACCAGGCAAACATGCCACGTTGAATGATTGAACAATTTTTGCTCATTTGTTAACTGTTGCCAAATTTCTGATTGGCAACATGCCAATGGGCAATATTTTTTTCAGCAGACGTATTTGCTTTGCAAGCAAACCACCTATGTTTTATTTACTCGTTATTTTCATTCTTCCATTTTCTCAGCCTGACGCTAAACTTTCTGCCCCATCACCATTGGCAAAATATTCTTCTCAATGGAACCAGGCCAAATATCAAAAGTGTAATACGGCGGCAAATGCAAATTATTTATCTGCCAAAGAAAAAGAAGTGATTTACATTCTTAACTGTGCCCGTACAAATCCAAAACTGTTTGCAGCAACTGTATTAAAGCAATACAGGGATTTTTCCCCTTATGGTTATTTGGCCAATGCTGATGAATTTCCCAGCCTGCTTGATACAATGCAAAATCCTGAGCCGCTTAACCTGCTGTACCCGGATGAGCTATGCTTTAAAAGTGCCGAGTGCCATGCAAAAACTTCTGGTGTGGAGGGCTATGTTGGCCATGAAAGAAGAAACAGTGCTTGCCTGAAAAAGAAATATTTTAATGGAGAGTGCTGCGACTACGGTCATGGTGAACCGTTGGATATTATTATGTCTTTGCTGGTAGATGATGGTGTTCCCAGCCTTGGCCACAGGTTTGTTTGCTTATCTTCTTACAATAAAATTGCTGTATCCATCCAGTCGCATAAAGCTTATGGGGTAACGGCAGTGCTGGATTTTAAATATTAAAGGGCTAAGTTTTCTGGCAATGAGCCTTACATACTTCTTCTGTACTGCCCACCTACCTCATACAATGCATGCGTAATTTGTCCGAGTGAGCAATATTTCACTGTTTCCATCAGCTCTTCAAACAAATTGCCGTTGTTAATGGCGACTTTCTTTAACCGCTTCAATGCCTCTGTAGTTTTGTTTTCATTTCTTTTCCAAAACGCCTGAAGGTTTGCAATCTGCTGCTCTTTTTCTTCTTTGGTGCTTCGTATCACTTCATTGGGAATGGCAGTGGGTGAGCCTTTTTTATTCAGGAAGGTATTAACGCCAATAATAGGCAATTCACCTGTATGTTTTAAATTTTCGTAGTGCAGGCTTTCTTCCTGTATTTTGTTGCGCTGGTACATTCTCTCCATCGCTCCCAGTACGCCACCTCTTTCCGTAATGCGGTCAAACTCTGCCATCACCGCTTCTTCAACCAGGTCGGTTAATTCTTCAATGATAAATGAACCCTGCAAAAAGTTTTCTGTCTTTGCACTGCCCAGCTCACGGTTAATAATTAACTGTATAGCCATGGCCCGGCGAACACTTTCTTCAGTTGGGGTGGTGATCGCTTCATCATAGGCATTTGTGTGCAGAGAATTGCAGTTGTCGTAAATAGCATACAATGCCTGCAGTGTAGTGCGGATGTCATTGAAATCAATTTCCTGTGCATGCAGGCTGCGACCAGAAGTTTGAATATGATATTTCAGCATCTGGCTACGCTTGTTGGCTTTGTATTTATACTTCATGGCCTTTGCCCAAATTCTGCGGGCCACCCTGCCTATTACCGCATACTCAGGGTCCATTCCATTGCTGAAGAAGAAAGAAAGATTCGGTGCAAACTCATCAATGTTCATTCCACGGCTTAAGTAGTACTCCACGTAAGTAAAGCCGTTGGCAAGAGTAAAGGCAAGCTGTGTAATGGGGTTTGCTCCTGCTTCAGCAATATGATAACCACTGATGCTGACACTGTAAAAATTCCTCACCTTGTTATTGATGAAATATTCCTGTACATCACCCATCAGCTTTATCGCAAATTCTGTAGAAAAAATGCAGGTGTTCTGCGCCTGGTCTTCTTTCAAAATATCTGCCTGTACTGTTCCTCTCACTTGTTGCAAAGCCTCTTGCCTGCATTGTTCATAAACATCTTTTGGCAAAACTTCATCACCGCTCAGCCCCAACAGTTGTAATCCCAAGCCGTTGTTTCCATCGGGCAACTGTTCACCGGCTTTGCTCATAGCAGCGTTATAATATTTTGGCGGATTGTTTCCGAACTTCTCTTTTTTTATTCTTTCCAAATCCTTCTCTAATCCCAGTTCTTTTATCTTTTTTTCACATTGCTGGTCAATGGCAGCATTTAAAAAGAAAGCAAGGATCATAGGCGCCGGACCATTAATGGTCATGCTTACAGAAGTCTTCGGATCGCAGAGATCAAAACCGCTGTACAATTTTTTTGCATCATCTACTGTGGCAATGCTCACGCCGCTGTTGCCAATCTTACCATAAATATCCGGGCGGTGATCAGGGTCTTCTCCATACAAGGTCACCGAATCAAAGGCAGTTGATAAACGCTTTGCAGGCTGGTCAATAGAAACGTAGTGAAACCGCTTGTTGGTTCTTTCAGGCGCCCCTTCACCGGCAAACATCCGGGTAGGGTCTTCGCCTTCTCTTTTTAAGGGAAACACACCGGCTGTAAAAGGAAAGCTGCCGGGAAAATTTTCCTGCCCCTGCCAGCGAAGCAAATCACCCCAGTCTTTATATTTTGGTAAAACAACTTTGGGTATTCTTGTACCACTCAGGCTGGTGCTGAACATCGGTTGTTTGATCACTTTATCACGAACCTTGTATTCATAGTAATGCTGCTGGTAAGCTTTTATTTTTTCCGGCCAATTGTTGATCAGCTTGCGGGCAACAGGTGTAACTTGATCTGTATAGAAACGGATTTGCTGTTTGATCACATCCAGCAAATTGTTATCCGTTTTATCGGCCAGCGTTTCCAATGCCCCCTGCAATTGATAGAGTTTAGAAGCGATGGCAGCCTGGTCTTTCACCAGTTGATTGTATTCACGAATGGTGCTGCTGATCTCACTTAAATATCTTACCCGGTTTGATGGTATGATGGCCTGTGTGAGCTTGGCCGTTTCATCAAAAGAAAAATCGCCAAAGCGAACTGAAGTTTTCTTTTCTATGGTTTGAAGCACCAGCTCAAACAAATGGTTAATGCCATCATCATTGAACTTGCTGGCCACAGTGCCAATGACAGGCAGCTCTTCATCTTTAGCCTTAAATAATTGATGATTGCGTTTGTATTGCTTGCGTACTTCACTTAATGCATCCAATGCACCTGCCTTGTCAAATTTGTTGATGGCAATTACATCGGCATAATCCAGCATGTTTATTTTTTCCAGTTGTGATGCGGCACCATATTCAGGCGTCATCACATACAAGCTCACATCGCAATAATCAAGTATAGAAGCATCACTTTGTCCCACGCCGGCACTTTCTAAAATAATAAAATCAAAGCCGGCTGCTTTGCAAATGTCAATAGCTTCTTGCACATGTTCACTCAACGCCCTGTCACTTTCACGGGTGGCCAGGCTGCGCATATAAGCACGGGGGTTTGAAATAGAATTCATGCGAATGCGGTCGCCAAGTAAAGCCCCACCGGTTTTTTTCTTGGAAGGATCAACTGAAATAACAGCGATTGTTTTATCGTGAAAATTATTCAGGTAGCGCCGAACAATTTCATCGGTAACTGATGATTTACCTGCGCCGCCAGTGCCGGTGATGCCAAGCACAGGAATTTGTGTTTTAGAAGCCTCAGTTTGACTTTTAACAGGAATTCCATTTTCCGCATTGGTAATTTGCCTGGCTATTTTTCTTACATCCTTCACTTCTCCCAGTGTCATTGCGTTTTTAAAATCAGCCTTTCCGTTTAATGATACATCGCAGGAACGAATCAAATCTTCAATCATTCCTTCCAGGCCTAATTTTCTTCCATCATCAGGCGAGTAAATGCGGCTGATGCCGTAGTTATGCAACTCTTCAATTTCTTCGGGCAAAATGGTGCCGCCCCCGCCGCCAAATATCTTTATATGTCCACAGCCGTTTTCTTCCAGTAGGTCTTTCATGTATTTAAAAAACTCAACATGGCCACCCTGGTAACTGGTAATGGCAATAGCCTGTACGTCTTCTTCAATAGCAGCTTCTACTATTTCTTTTACACTGCGGTTATGCCCCAGGTGAATGATCTCCACCCCCTTGCTTTGCATAATACGCCGCATAATATTAATGGCAGCATCATGACCGTCAAAAAGACTGGCGGCAGTAACAATCCTTATTTTATTTTTTGGTTGATAACTCATATAGCTTACAAGGGTTAGGACAAAAATAGCCTAATCAACGCAATCAGTATATGCGCTATTTCAAGCATAGCCTGTTCCTGAACCTGGATAATATTTATCTTTAATACCAACAACGAAAATTTTGTTTTATTAGAAAGCTGGTAGCTCTGATTATTTTGTCAGCTTGTCTTTATCTGCAATCCCATTCCCAGGGCTGTGTGGCCTTACGCACCGGTGGCAGCAATTGTTCTAACATGAATCCGAATACAAAAGGATGGCGCCTCGGCTTTTCTTATCGCTATTTTAAATCGGGCCGGCATTTTGTGGGCACCGATGAGCAGCAGCAAAGAAAACAACAGCATACAGAAGTTATTAACTGGCAGCATGCAATTAATGCTGAAATGAATTTTACCTTAAATAGCCGCTGGTCTTTTGGTTTGTATTTACCCATTATTAACAACACCAGCTCCTCATTGTATGAACACGGGGGAAACTCCGGAGGAGATTCTGCAAGGCACAAAACTCATTCATTTGGGTTGGGAGATGTGCGGATAGCTGCCTACAGGTGGTTGTTTGATCCGGCCAAAGCACACAAAGGAAATTTGCAGGCTGGGCTGGGAATAAAATTTTTAACCGGTGATTACCGTGTGCAGGATTTCTGTTATAAATCCAATGGCTCTATCATTCTTGGTCCGGTTGATCAATCTATACAGTTTAGCGATGGTGGTACTGGTTTTAGTGGAGAGCTGAATGGCTTTTATATTTTCTCACCGGGTTGGGGTTTATACCAATTTGTATTGCCTGCTAAATCCAAGAGAGCACAATGGGGTTTCAACGGCTCGGGGCGAAACACCATTTTAAACAGCTGTTTTATATGGCAGCAGTGTAATGAGTGTGCCTGATCAGTACATGGCTCGTGGGGTGTAAATTTTTCTTTTCAACACATTACGCTTTCTGCCGGCATCAGGCATGAGTGTATTCCTTCAAGCGATTTAATAAGACGGTGACAAAGGCTTCAGAAGGCCGGGATATGTTACCTCTTTTGAGCCTGCATTGAATTATGAATACAAAAAAGCTGCTGCATTTATTACTGTGCCTGAGATGCTACCTGGCGCAACCGTACGCAGAGCTATTCAGACAAGCTGCGCACAAAAGCCACGGTATTTATACACATGGAGATGCTGCTTTTGCTGATTATGCCATTAAAATTGGATTTTCTTTTAAGCTGTAGAAATATTTTTCGGCCGATGCATTCAGTTAATTTTGTCCAATGCAGTCAATGATTCATGCAGTAACTGAATTGTACAAAAGCTGGGCGGGTAATCAGCCGGATCGGTTAGATGTTCTTCCTCAATCGGGCAGCGACAGGAGATATTTTCGCCTGCACAATAAGAAAGGCGAAACAGTTATTGCCACCTACGGCGATAATGTGCAGGAGAATGACACGTTTATCTATTTCACCAATCACTTTCGTCAAAAACAATTAAACGTTCCTGAAATTTTAGTGGTAAGTGAAGACCGCACTGCTTATTTACAAACTGATTTTGGCGATCATTCCCTGCTGAATTTATTGGAAAAAGAAGGAACCACTGAATATGTTTACCAATATTTCAAAAGCAGCCTGCATCAACTGGCACGGTTGCAGGTGTTGGGTGATGAAGGCATTGATTACAGCTATTGCTTAACCAATAAAGAATTTGGCAAGAAGGCTATTCTTGCCGATTTGCTTTATTTCAAATATTATTTTTTAGATGCGCTTCGCCGCCCTTACGACAAGCAAAAGCTCATTGATGATTTTGAGGCGTTAAGTAATTATCTGACTCACACCGAATTTAAATATTTTATGTTCCGCGATTTTCAAAGCAGGAACATTCTGATTTCCCCTGGCGCTGAGGTGCATTTTATAGACTATCAGGGCGGCATGAAAGGTGCTCCGCAATACGATGTTGCCAGTATGCTTTGGC
>PSMD01000025.1:0-15688 GCA_040289925.1 Chitinophagaceae bacterium
AGAAGAGATGCCAGTAAAAAGCCCCCGAAAATACCTACGCCGCCTAATGAAGGAATCGGAACTTTATGAATCTTTCTTTGATCAGGAAGATCTAACAGCTTTTTTTCCTCGGCAATTTGTAAAACAATTGGTATGGCTAAAAAGGTTATAATAAAAGCCACAGAGCCTGTCAATAGTACATCCTGCATTCAGCGTAATTTGATCGTTACAAAAATAATGGTATTCAACAAAGTTTGTATGCTATTTCAGCTTTTTATTCATGTGCTGATAAAAAACCTGAAAGAACTTTTTTACTTCATTTGATACCCGGATAATGATTTGCGATTTACTCTTAGGTGGACTTATCAAAAAAGATTGCACATTTGCAGCGTTAATCAGGGGATTTGAATTCGTAAGGTACAAAAAGTTTAAATCATCAAAAAAAATTATGCCCGATCTGAAAGACATTGCAACGCAGGTACGAAGAGATATTGTAAGAATGGTACATGGTGCAAACAGCGGCCACCCGGGCGGTTCACTGGGTTGTGCAGATTTTTTGACTGCTCTTTATTTTAAGGTGATGAAGCACAATCCTGCCTTTAATATGGATGCAACGAATGAAGATGTTTTTATTTTATCAAACGGGCACATCTCTCCTGTTTTTTATTCAGTGCTGGCAAGATCTGGCTATTTTGATATTAAAGAGCTGGCTACTTTCCGCAAAATAAATTCCCGCTTACAGGGCCATCCTGCTACACATGAGCATTTACCCGGTGTAAGAATTGCCAGTGGTTCTCTTGGCCAGGGCATGAGTGTAGCCCTTGGTGCAGCCATCACAAAAAAATTAAATAAAGAAAATACTGTTGTTTATTCTCTACATGGGGATGGAGAACTGGATGAAGGCCAGGTTTGGGAAGCCATCATGTTTGCAGCCCACCATAAAATTGACAACCTCATTTCAACTGTTGACTGGAACCACCAGCAGATTGACGGCACAACAGAATCAGTAATGGATCATGGTGATTTAAGAAGAAAATTTGAAGCGTTTGGCTGGATAACACTGGAGATGAATGGAAATGATATGGAGCAGGTTGTTGCAACACTGAACAATGCCAAATCTTTACTGGGCCAACAAAAACCGGTTGCCATACTGATGCATACCATTATGGGCAAAGGAGTTGATTTTATGGAAAACGATCATAACTGGCATGGTGTAGCACCTAATGATGAACAGTTGCAAAAAGCTCTTGCCCAGTTGCCGGAGACTTTGGGAGATTATTGAAGAACTATGATTAACCGGATTATCAGGCATTGGTAGCAAAAAGTAATAATATTTCTTACCTGCAACTTTTACCAGGCCGGAATAATTAAGCTTTCCTCATCTCCTTTCTTTACTCACTTCTTAAACTGAACTCATTGAGGGCGGCTTTTCGGGAAGGTATCCATGAAGCAAGCAGGGCTATAATAATTACTGTACTACCTACCAGCAAAAAATCGGCAAGCTTCAATTTCACCGGAAAATAATCAATCAAAAAAGAGCCCCCCGCCAGGGGAATCAGCTTAAATTTTATTTGCAGAATAGCCATGATAAACGCCAGCAACATACCTGCCAAGCCCCCAATACTGCCAAGCAACAATCCTTCACTCAAAAATATTTTTTGAATAAAATGCTGATTGCTGCCTAACGCATGCAGCACACTAATGTCTTTTTCTTTTTCAAGCACCAGCATGGTTAAAGCGCCGATCATGCAAAATGCAGCCACAACCAGTATGAGAGAAAGTACAGCATAAATCACCCATTTTTCCGTCTGCATAACTGAGTACAGGCCTTGATTTTGTTCGTAACGGGTTTGCACTTTATACCCGTCAGAAAATATTTTTTGCAATTGCTCTTTTGCTTCATCAGCTTTTTCCGGGTCTTTAACAGCCAGTTCAATGCTGGTGAACTGGTTTTCACTGTATCCCAGCATTCTTTTTACAAAATCAAGATTGGTAATGGCGTATTTGTTATCAATGTCCTGCTGAATAACAAATGAGCCGGCTGTATTAATAGTATCAACTGAAATATCATTTAATGGATCCAGTTGATCTGAACCTGTTTTTTTTGGTAAATACACTTTGAGGGAAAAAATGTTTCTGTCGGCCTGCACACCGATAGCATTTTCAATGCCAGCACCCAAAACCACTAATGCAGCATCTGCAGTGCCTGTATTAAATTCTCCTTTCCATAAGTGGTTGGCCACACCGGTTACGTAAGGATAATTATCATCAACGCCTTTTAAAAAAACAACAGACTCGTAATCGCCAAACTGCAGCACTGCTTTTTCTTCTGCTACCAGCGAAAAAGATTTTACACTGCCCAATGTTTTTAGCTGCTGCAATTGCTGCGGAGTAATGGTAATAGTTTTACCGACAGAAGCAGAAATCCTGATATCAGGATAAAAACTGGAGTAAAGAGATTTCACCAATTCTTCAAAGCCATTAAATACACTTAATACCAAAATAAGAGCGGCCGTACCTTTGGTAATGGCAACAATGCTTATCCACGAAATCACATTAATAGCATTGGTAGATTTTTTGGCCCTGAAGTATCGCCAGGCAAAAAGAAAGTGAAGCCAACCCCCTGTGCCTTTTAAAGAGGAACTTAGTTTTGCCATAGTTTGTTTGTTTGGAACATTTTTGAAAAACTAAACTATTCTTCTTCCTGCTCCCCCTTAGGGGTTGGGGGTTTTATTTGCTTAAACATCTCTTCTAATTTAAAAACATGATCCAGCGTATCATCTTTAAAATATTTTATCTCGGGCACACGCCTTAGTTGCTTACCAATTTTTGCGGCTAGCTCTTTTTTTATTTCCCAGGCTCTTTCTTCAATCTTCTTAAGTGCTGCACCGGCATCTTTCACCTGGAAAAAACTGAGATACACTCTTGCCTCCAGCAAATCGGGAGTAATTTTTACAGACGAAATAGAAACCATGCCTCCATCCATCATGTTCAGGCTTCTGCGCTGAAATATTTCATTCATGTATTCCTGTATCAATCCGCCAACCTGCTTTTGTCTTTTACCTTCTTGCATAATCTTAATTTGAAAAACGGCAACTATTTATAACAATCATTAAAGCCACTAGTACACATAAATCATCAGTTATCATCCTACCCGTTTGCCTCACTGAGCCACCGACCAACTGATGACACTTTACGCACCTGTCCTCCATAAGCACGTCTTAACTGCACCGGCGAAATTAGTTACTTTGCGCCTTTATGAGAAGTTTAGTCACCGTCTTCCAGTATGTAAAACGATACCCCAACCTGCTGGCCCTTTATTTTTTCTTCAACATTCTTTCATCGCTGTGTTCGTTGATATCGCTGGTGATGCTGGCCCCTTTTTTACAGGTGATCTTTAAGGTTGCCCAGGGAACAAACAATCAAATTACCAGCCGCTTTGCCATTGGCCCCATTGATGATTTTTATAGCTGGCTCACTCAATTAATGAACAGTGAAGATGGAAAAATAAAATCCCTGGCTGCCATCTGCATTGTGGTAGTAATAGCGGTTACACTCAAAAACATTTTTGGTTACCTGGCTCTTTATACCCTCAATCCTATCCGCAATAATATTCTCAATTCCATGCGGTCGGATATGTTTCATAAAATTCTCAAGCTGCCAATTGGTTATTTTAATGAACAGCGCAAAGGCGATTTGATGAGCCGCCTGACCAATGACCTGGGTACGGTTGAATTTTCAACCATCAGTTTTGTGGAAGTGATTTTCAGAGAGCCGATCACGTTGCTGATCCTGATTGGTTCTATGATCACACTAAGCCCGGAGCTTTCTTTATTCCTGCTCGTGTTCTTACCCATTATTGGCTTTGTTATTGGTCGAGTAGGTCGTTCTTTAAAGAAAACCTCTGCCAAAGTACAGGAGAAGCAAGGCTCACTGCTTTCAATTATTGAAGAAACCATTGGTGGCATTCGTGTGCTGAAAGCGTTTAATGCAGAAAAACATCAATCCGGAAAATTTGAAGATGAGAATGAAAGGCTTTTTCATATAAAGAACAAAGCGAACCGCCGCAGAGAGCTGGCCTCACCTGTTTCCGAAACTATGGGCATTACTGCCGTTTGCTTTGTACTGTGGTATGGCGGAAGACTGGTGTTGGACAAAAACGGCTTCAGCTTAACGGGTGGTGATTTCTTAACCTTTATCGCCATCTTTACCCAAATCATTCCATCACTCAAATTATTTTCCCAGGCATTTTATAACATACGCAATGGCGCCGCCAGCATTGACCGCATTAATGCTTTGCTGAAAGAAACAGAAACCATTAAAGAAGCGCCGAATCCTAAAATACTCAACTCCTTCAACAGCTGTATTGAATTCAGAAACGTAAGCTTTAGATATGAAGATAAACTGGTTCTTGATAACATCAATTTAAAAATAGAAAAAGGGAAAACTGTTGCACTGGTTGGTTCATCCGGCGCTGGTAAATCAACACTGGCTGATCTTGTTCCCAGATTTCATGATGTAACTGGTGGCGAGTTATTGATTGACGGAGTGAACATAAAAGAATATTCTCTTTCTTCTTTACGCAGCCAGATGAGCATTGTAACACAGGAGCCTATTTTGTTTAATGATACCATTACAAACAATATTAAGCTGGGTAAGCCCGATGCAACAGATGAAGAAGTAGTGCAGGCCGCCAAAGTAGCCAATGCACACAGCTTTATTATGCAAAAAGAAAAAGGGTATGAAACCAATATTGGCGACCGCGGCAGTAAGCTGAGCGGGGGTGAACGACAAAGGTTAACCATTGCCAGGGCAGTTTTAAAAAACCCACCCATACTTATTTTAGATGAAGCCACTTCATCACTTGATACAGAAAGTGAAAGGCTGGTGCAGGATGCGATTAACAACATGATGCAAAACAGAACAAGTTTGGTCATTGCACACCGGCTATCAACCATTCGCCATGCAGATGAAATAATTGTTTTGCAAAAAGGAAAAATTGTGGAACGAGGAACGCATGATCAATTGATGGCTGCCAACGGGTTTTATAAAAAGCTGGTTGAAATGCAGGAGGTGAAGTAGGGATGCGCAGGATTGGCTTTAGCTGGTGATGGTTTGTTACTGGGCAAAAAATTTTTTATGGAATTTAATCTTGACCCGTCGCTGGAAATTTTGGAAAGAACTCCTGATGTTTTGATTGCGCTGCTTCAAAATATTTCTGCCGATTGGACGAGTGTGAATGAAGGTGCTGAAAGCTGGAGCGTTTTGTTTTAAAGAAGAAAGCTGCTGTGAATGCGAAAACAGATCTTAAACATCTCTTTAGTTCTTCCTGGTTGTTTACAGCATTTGCATCTTAAGACCAGGCTGGCCATAAGCTTGACAGTGATGTGCCCAATAACATTTCAAAAATCAGGCATAGGGAAGTACATAAACCTTCATTTTCTGCAGGCCTGCTGGCAACAAAACAACTTAGTTCAAAATGGAGTGTGAATACAGGACTGGTTTATTCGCAAACCGTCATTGGCATTTTACCTCAAAATTTATATGCTTTCCAAGTCCCCGGCGGGGATATAGTTTATAAATACATCACCTCATCGGCTATGCGTATTTTAAACCCAGCGGCGCCGCACCCGCTTTTGGTGATAGCTTGATAGCCGAAGGAAAACACACTATAAAATCCATAGCAGTTCCCTTCACCTTAAATTATAAGCTGGGGAAGAAAAAAATTTCTTTAACACCCGGTGCCGGCATTACGGTTAAGTTTTAAAAAATCTTCTTCACCCAACCAAAACCAGGCTTCATGGTATCTTTTTTTAGAGCGTTGAATTTATTATGCAAAAGCTTTTGTGAAAACAATTCTTTCAAACAAAAAAATTTTACCATGAACCGCATTTCATTTATCGCCACCTTATTTGCATTGGTGATGTGCACCTGCAAAAAAGAAACGAACCGTGTTTTTGATTCCACTTATCAGCCTGATGTCACTCCTTCAAAATTGACCAGCAGCACCAACCTCACCAACCCCTATTTTCTTATGCCCACTGGCAAAAAATATATTTATGAATTTCAGTCGGCCGATGGATTGGAAAGAGTGGAAAAAAAGAGGCTGCCTGCTACAAAAACCATTATGGGCATTGTGTGCATTGTTGTAGATGTAAAGGAATGGCTGAATGGAAAAATTATAGAAGAAACTCACGACTGGTATGCGCCGGATAATGATGGCAACGTTTGGTATTTTGGCGAAGTTGTTGACAATTACAACGCTTTTGGAAACATCACCAATCATGCAGGCTCGTGGGAAGCCCGGTGTGGATGGAGCACAACCCGGTTTAATTATGCCCGCCAATGCTGTTGTGGGAAAAAAATACAGGGAGGAATCTTATTTTAATCATGCAGAAGATGAAGCTGAAATTGTAGAAACCAGTTTAGTCATTACCATTCCGCTGGGTACCTATACCAATTGCATAAAAACAAAAAAACTGGACGGCACTGGAACCTGGAGTGATCGAACATAAGATCTATGCACCGGGAGTTGGTTTGATAAAAGAGCTGGATGATGCAGGTGAAGGAATTGTGCTGAAGCAGGTTGATTAGATAAATTGTCTCGTGGGAAAAACAAAAACATTTGCTGCTGTGAATGTTTTTTAGATATAGCTTTAACTCCTGAGGAGGGATATGATCAGCTAATAATGAACCTTTGATTCAACGTATGCTTTCAAAGCAAAAGCATTTAAACCAAATTAATTTTGTGCTGCTGTGAAAATACTTTTGACCTATGCTGAAATTTTACCGGTTGGCCTGGTTGTTACGCTTATCAGTTCATTAATTTTAAAAAGAAAAATACAGCAACAATAAAAACAACAACCTGAAGATTTAATTATACGATGACAGGGAATGAGGAAAGCAACTGGATTGCTGCCAATGGCTGCACCAACAGCTTTTGCTGCATGCTGGCTGTTAATTTTTGCAGCCACACGGAAATTGGTTGATATTTCGCCTAAAGGAATTTTTAATAACGATTGCCAAACTTTTACCTGAAACCCTGTACCCTTCAAATGCAGTTTTAGTTGCGTCAGGTTTGTCCGGTCTTTTGAAAAGAATTGTAAAGCCTTTTGCTGAAGCATATCTGTTTTCTGCTGAAGATTTGCTTTGGGAAACATTTTTTCAAGAGTGGCAATTTCAAATTTTTTGTCTCCCAAAAAATTCAAA
Source organism: Chitinophagaceae bacterium (assembly GCA_040289925.1). Taxonomy (GTDB): domain Bacteria; phylum Bacteroidota; class Bacteroidia; order Chitinophagales; family Chitinophagaceae; genus VBAU01. The sequence continues at coordinate 7,189 of PSMD01000025.1, forward strand.
TAACAAATGCGTTTGCTGGTGGAGGCAATGATGACATCCCCAAATATGGTTTCGGCAAAGCTGTAATTGATCTCCAGGTTTTCACCCCTGCTTTTATAAACTCCCGGTGACATTTCTTCAATGGAAATAAACAGATCATGCAGGCGGCTGGGGCTGCTTAAACCGGTTTCGTAAGCTGTATCCAGCAACGAAATTTCCTTTTTCAAAAGTCCTTGGGCATATTCCACAATCAGGAACTGCAAAAATTTCTTTGGGCTTACACCTGCCCAGTCTTTAAACATTTGATAAAAATGAAAAGAGCTTAAATAAGCTTCTTTCGCTACGTCTTCCAGCTTAGGTTACTGTTTAAAATTTGAGGTGAGAAAATTGATGGTTTTTTCTATTCTTTCATAATCTGTCATGAAGGTAAGCTAAAGAGGCTACAGACTGCCGCAATCTGAAACTTGCTATTATGAAAGTGAGTACTCATCCTTTCAATAACTCTCTTGAAATAACCAGTTTTTGAATTTCGGATGTACCTTCTCCAATGGTACAAAGCTTGGCATCGCGGTAATATTTTTCTACAGGAAAATCCTTTGTATAACCATAGCCGCCAAAAATTTGTACAGCATCATTGGCCACCTTCACCGCAACTTCGCTGGCATAATATTTTGCCATAGCTGATTGCCTGGTCATTTTTTCTCCCCTGTTTTTTAAATCGCAGGCCTGCAAAGTGAGCAACTCTGCCGCAGCGATTTCAGTAGCCATATCTGCCAGTTTAAAAGAAATACCCTGGAAGTTTGCTATGGGTTGATCAAACTGGTAACGTTCTTTTGAATACTGCACCGCCGCTTCATAAGCACCTTTGGCAATGCCCAATGCCAGTGATGCAATGGAAATTCTTCCTCCATCTAACACATACATAGCCTGCCGAAATCCTTCACCTACATTACCTAAACGATTTGTATCAGGCACTCTGCAATTATCAAAAATCATTTCGGCAGTTTCGCTGGCCCTCATGCCCAGTTTGTTTTCTTTTTTTCCGCCCGCAAAACCTGCAGTTCCTTTTTCTACAATAAAAGCAGTGGCATTACCACTGGTGCGTGGCTCGCCGGTTCTACAAATCACAACTGCTACATTACAACTTTTGCCATGGGTAATCCAATTTTTAGTTCCGTTAATCACCCATTCGTCTCCTTGTTTTACAGCGGTACATTTCATATTGCCTGCATCGCTGCCCGTGTTGGGTTCTGTTAATCCCCAGGCGCCAATCCATTCGGCAGTAGCCAGCTTCGGTAAATATTTTTTCTTTTGTTCTTCATTACCGAAAGCTAAAATGTGGCCTGTGCAAAGTGAATTGTGTGCTGCTACGCTGAGGCCGATTGAGCCGCAAACTTTAGCCACTTCTTCAATAACTGACTTGTATTCAAAATAACCAAGACCTGCACCACCGTATTGTTCTGGTACAAGCACTCCCATCATGCCCAGCTTACCCAGTTCTTTAAAAACGTGGATGGGAAATTCCTGAGATTCGTCCCACTGCATTACATATGGCTTAATATGTTGTTGAGCAAAATCTCTTGCAGCCTGTGCAATTTGTTCGGTGATTTCGGAGCGTTGAAAATTCATATCAGAGAATTGAATCAAAAGATACCACCCGTTGGAATGGCATCTGCCTTTTCATATAGCAAGCTTTCGCTAAAAGTCGATGCAAGATAAGGGAAAGTTAGAAATTACTAACAGGCGTTAGGGAAAGAAATAGTTTATAAATCTCATCCGATCGCTACCGGGTCTCAAACTTTAAACCATCAAAAGCAAGGCTTACCCCTTCGGGAAGTTCTGATTCAATGACAGAATGTAAACCGAGTTGATGAGAGATATGAGTGAAATAAGCCTGCGGAATATTTAATTCCTGTACAAGTTCAATCGCTTCTCCTAAATTAAAATGCGATACATGGGATTGTTTGCGCAGTGCGTTCAGCACAAGAATTTCTGCCCCCCTTATTTTATCTTTCTCTTCCTCATCAATGCGGTTAGCATCGGTGATGTAAACAAATTTTCCAAAACGAAAACCAAGCACCGGCATTTTGAGATGCCACACCTGGATGGGAGTAACAGGAATATCGCCGATGTGAAAAGGATTGAGGTCAATGGTGTTAAGATTAAGATCGGGAACACCCGGATATTTTTTATCGGAAAACGCATAGCCGAATTCCCGTTTCAACGCTTCTTCGGTTAATGAGTTGGCATAAATCTGCATTTTTTTTCCGCTGAAGAAATTAAAAGCTCTTACATCATCCAGCCCTGCAATATGATCTTTATGCGGGTGAGTAAACAAAATGGCATCTACATGTTTTACTTTTTCCCGCAGCATCTGGTAACGAAAATCAGGAGTGGTATCTACAACAACTGTAGTATTGGGTGATTCGATGAGAATGCTTGGACGAAGGCGTTTATCTTTTTTATCTTCAGAAAGACAAACCTCGCAATCGCATGCAACCATAGGCACACCGCTGCTGGTACCCGTGCCAAGAAAAGTGATTTTTAATGTAGGATAAGCCACAAATAAAATTAGGGCTAAGAGGGAAAATATTTGCTTTATTGTTTCAGGGCAACCAATTAAACTTCCTTTTGCCTGGGACTGGTTTATTCTTTAGCATTATTCTCTTCCGTTTCCAGGCGGGAAATAATTTCGTTATACAATTTTTTTGATTCCGAGGTTAGAAAGCCGGCATTAATTTCCAGTTGGGGTACTAACTCAATTAATGTATTTATGCGGCCTTCAAGCTGAAGAAATTTATTCAGCACTACTACTTTTTTATCTTCCAATATACAAAAGCCGCTTTGAAAGCTACCTCTTTCATAGCGGAGGATATAACCGGCTTCTTCAACCAGCTTGTCCAGTTTATCAAGAGTGGATTGTGTGTATTTCATAAACCCCAAACCCTTACCAGGTATTGTTTATTAACTATGCTTCCCTGCAAAACTACATCTTCATTAATGATCAATCAGATTTCTTTTCCACAATTGTGAGGATATAGCAGGGAGATGAACCCTCACTTGCTCACCATTTTTATTACCGGCACTATCATTTCTTCCAAACTAACGCCGCCATGCTGAAAAGTATTGCGGTAATAATTTACATAGTAGTTGTAGTTGTTGGGATAGCACAGATAGCCATCTTCTCTTACAAAAATAAAAGAAGAATTTACCGTAGGCACCGGCAAACCAGCTTCTCTTGGATCACGAAATGCCAGCACTTCTTTTGGATCGTAATTCAAATTGCGGCCATGCTTGTAACGTAAATTAGTTGTGGTTTGCTTATCACCAATTACTTTACAGGGAGTTTTTACACGAATGCTTCCGTGATCGGTTGCAAGAATGAGCCTGATGTTTTTATCAGCCACTTTTTTTAACGCCTGGTGAAGTGGTGAATGTTCAAACCACGAAGCCGTAATGCTGCGGTAACTCATTTCATCTCCTGCCAGCTCTTTCAGTACTTCCATCTCCGTTCTTGCATGGCTGAGCATGTCAACAAAATTGTAAACGATGATGTTAATATCATTGTTCAGCAGGTTATGAATGTTGTTCACCAGGTCAAGACTGGCCTGGTTATTTAAAACTTTGGTATAAGAATAGCGAAGGTCTTCTTTACCCAATCTTTTTAACTGTGCTTTGAAAAATTCTTCCTCATGCAAATTTTTTCCGCCCTGCTCGTCATCATTTTTCCATTGCGTGGGAAAATTTTTTTCAATGTCAACCGGCATCATGCCGGCAAAAATGGCATTGCGGGCATATTGCGTGGCTGTTGGCAAAATGCTGTAAAAGCTATCTTCTTCTAAAATGCGAAAACTTTCTGCAAAAATGGGCTGAATGGCTTTCCATTGATCGAAACGCAGGTTATCAATCACCACAAAAAACAGCGGCGTTCCTTTTTCAACATGCGGCAAAACTTTAAAACGGAACATAGTATGGCTCATCACTGGGCCATCTTCACTTCTTGGTTTTACCCATGATGCATAGTTTTTTGAGACGAATTTGAAGAACTCTGTGTTAGCTTCATTTTTTTGCGTTTGCAAAACTTCCTGCATTTCTGGACTGTCACTTTTTTGCATCTCCAGTTCCCAATACACCAGCTTTTTATAAATATCCATCCATTCGTTGTAATCCGGATTACTGTTGAGTGCCATGAACAAATTGCGAAACTGTTGCTGGTAGGCAGTTGTTGTTTTTTCAGCCACCAGCCTGCGGTTGTCAATTATTTTTTTCAGGCTCAGCAAAACCTGGTTTGGATTAACCGGCTTAATCAGGTAATCGCTGATCTGGCTGCCGATGGCATCGTTCATTAAATCTTCCGTTTCATTTTTGGTGATGAGAACAACAGGAAGTGAGGCATTGATCTCTTTTATTTTGGCAAGTGTTTCCAAACCGGTAATGCCGGGCATGATTTCATCAATCAGTACCACATCAACAACATTTTCTTTTACATAATCAATAGCGTCAAAGCCATTAGTTAGTGTTTGTACTTCATACCCCTTGCTTTCCAAAAACATTTTTTGCGATTGCAAGCTTTCGATTTCATCATCTACCCAAAGAATTTTTGCTAAAGCCATGTATCGATTGTAGATTTTAGATTGAAGATTCAGATTTCAATTTGTCTACCAATTTCAAATTTACCCCATTAACGCCAGCATTTGTAGTTTTGTCGCTTACCCTTGTGGTTTAACAAATCTTCAACGATGGCCTCATCCCGCAAAATTATCAATGATCCTGTTTATGGTTTTATAACTATTGATAACCCGCTGATTCTTGAAATCATTGCTCACCCATGGTATCAGCGTTTGCGGCGCATTCATCAAATGGCATTTGCGCACCTTGTTTATCCAGGTGCCGTACACTCCCGCCTGCATCATTCACTCGGCGCCTATCATTTAATGAGCTGTGCATTGGCAGAATTGAAAAATAAAGGAACAAGCATTTCGCCGGAAGAAGAATTGGGAGCAAAGCTGGCTATCCTGCTTCATGATGTTGGTCACGGCCCTTACTCACATGCATTGGAAAATGAGTTGATCGAGGGACATCATGAAGAAATATCACTGCTGATTATGCAAACACTTAACAAGCAATTTGGCGGCCAGCTGCAAACAGCCATTGATATTTTCACCGACAATTATCCCAAGCGTTTTTTACACCAGTTGGTGTCAGGTCAGTTAGATGTGGACCGGATGGATTATTTATCGAGAGATAGTTTTTTTACCGGTGTTGCGGAAGGTGTAATCAGTTATGATCGTATTTTGAAAATGCTGGTGGTAAAAGATGATGAACTGATGATTGAGGAAAAAGGAATTTACTCAATAGAGAAATTTTTAGTGGCAAGGCGTTTAATGTACTGGCAGGTGTATCTGCATAAAACAGTTATGAGTGCAGAAATGCTTTTGGTAAAAATTATTCGCCGGGCAAAGCAATTATTGCAAAGCAGGGTTGAAGTAAATGCGGCCACGGATGCATTTAATTTCTTTTTGAAATCAAATGCCAGCATTGCCAGCAACCTGGAAGTTTTTTGCCAGCTTGATGATTTTGATGTGATGGCTACCCTCAAAAATTGGATCAATCACCCGGACAAGATTCTTTCTATTCTTTGCCAGGACCTCACTGACCGACATTTGTTCAAAATAAAGTTGCATGGCGAGCCATTCAGCGAAAAGTTGATTGAAGAAAAGAAACAGCAAGTAAAGAACAAGCTCAACATAGATGAAAACAACCTGGATTATTTTGTTTTTACCGGTGAAGCCATCAACACCACTTACGATCCCGCAGACGAGCGAATAAATATTTTGTTTAAAGATGGTAGTATAAAAGATATTTCTCAAGTTGACAATGCTCTCATCCACCAGCACCTGGCCAGCCCTGTTAAGAAGTATTATATTTGTTACTACCGGGGTTGATAGCTGATGGTGAATGCAAAATTATTAATCAGCACATGAATCATGAACAATTAACTATGAACTTCTCCGCAGCACAAATAGCAGTATTGATAAATGGAAAGATAGAAGGTGATGCAAATGCTTCTGTAAATTCTTTTGGAAAAATTGAAGAAGCTAAAGCCGGCCAACTTGCTTTTTTGGCCAATCCAAAATATGAAGACTACCTGTACACCACTAAGGCTACAATTATTATCATAAATGAATCTCAGCCATTAAAGCAACCTGTGAATGCTACACTCATTCGTGTTGCAGATGCTTATTCTGCTTTTGCAGCTCTTCTTTCCAAATACCAGGAAATGATGACGCAGCAATTGAGTGGCATACAGCAACCATGCTATCTTTCACAAACAGCCAGCATTGGTGAAAACGTTTTTGTAGGTGCGTTTGCTTATCTGGGAGAAAATGTAAAAGTGGGTGATAACAGCAAAATTTTTCCCAACAGTTTTATTGGCGATAATGTTACAATCGGCAACAACAGTATCGTTTATCCCGGCGTAAAAATTTATCATGATTGTATAATTGGAAATAACGTTACCATACATGGAGGCACTGTAATTGGCAGTGATGGTTTTGGGTTTGCACCGCAGCCCGACGGCAGTTTTAAAAAAGTGCCGCAAATTGGCAATGTGGTGATAGAAGACTTTGTTGAAATAGGCGCTAATGCAACCATTGACCGTGCCACGATGGGCTCAACCATTATTCGCTCCGGTGCAAAGCTGGATAACCTGATTCAGATTGCACACAATGTTGAAGTGGGCAACAGCTCTGTAATTGCAGCACAGGCAGGCATAAGTGGCAGCACCAAATTGGGTAAAGGTGTTATGGTTGGAGGCCAGGCCGGCATTGTAGGGCATTTGCAAATTGGTGACGGTGCCAAAATAAATGCACAAAGTGGCGTTAGTAAATCTATTGAACCTGGAAAAGCAGTAACCGGATCTCCGGCATATGATTATACATCTGCATTAAGAAGCCAGGCAATCAGTCGCAAACTTCCTGAACTTGAAAAAAGAATTAAACAACTGGAAGCATTGGTGAAACAGTTAATGGGTGAAAGAGTTTAATGCTTTAACGGCCTAATAGTATATTTGCCCGATGATGCCTTTGGAAAAAAACAAGAGCGTAGCAGCCAGCCATATGTCGGATAATTTTAATCCAGATAAACAACACACCATTGCTTCTGAAGTTACCATCTCTGGTAATGGTATTCATACAGGCATGCTGGTAGATATGACTTTAAAACCCGCCGAACCCCATTTTGGAATTCAATTTCAAAGAACAGATTTACCTGGCCAACCGATTATAAAAGCTGATTGCGATTTAGTAACAGATACCAGCCGTGGTACAACCATTGAAAGCAACGGTACTAAGATTAATACGGTTGAACACATCCTGGCTGCATTGGTAGGTATGGGTGTTGACAATGTGCTGATTTGCCTGAACGGTTTTGAAGTACCGATAATGGATGGCAGCTCGGAACCGTTTGTTGAGCTGATTGAAAAAGCCGGTGTAAAAGAGCAAGATGCTGAAAAAGCCTGGTACATACTTGATGAAAACATTATTTACCGCGACGAGAAAAAGAACGTTCAGTTATTTGCTTTACCTGCAGAAGAATATACCGTTACCACTTTAATTGATTTTAACTCACCGGTGCTGGGTACACAGCATGCTAGCCTCAAGCACATACGTGATTTTAAAGATGAAATTGCTCCGTGCCGTACGTTTTGTTTTTTGCATGAGCTGGAAATGCTGCTGGATAATAACCTGATAAAAGGTGGCGATGTAAACAACGCCATTGTTGTAGTTGATACGCCGGTTGACGATGAAGAAATGGCGAGGCTGGCAAAAGTATTTGGCAAAGAAAAAATTGAAGTGAAGAGTGAAGGGTATTTAAATAATCTTGAGCTGCGTTTTCCCAATGAACCTGCACGGCATAAATTACTGGATGTAGTTGGCGACCTTGCATTGATTGGTTACCCTATAAAAGCACAGATTATTGCAAACCGGCCGGGCCACCGCAGCAATGTTGAGTTTGCCAAAGTGATAAAGCAATACATAAAAAAGAGCAGGCTGGCAAAAGCAGTTCCTGTTTATGACCCGTCAAAGCCACCAATTTTTGATATCACTTACATTGAAAGTAAACTGCCCCACCGCTTTCCGTTTTTACTGGTAGATAAGATTATTGAAATTAGCGACAGCCACATTGTGGGTGTAAAGAATGTGACCTTCAACGAATGGTTTTTCCAGGGGCATTTTCCAAACAACCCCGTAATGCCCGGCGTGTTGCAGGTTGAAGCACTGGCACAAACAGGCGGAATTCTTGCCGTGAACTTAGCCGGCGGCGAACACCAGTATGACACCTATTTTCTCAAGATCAGCAACTGCAAGTTCAAACAAATGGTAAAACCAGGCGATACAATGCTTTTAAAAATGGAACTGCTGTCTCCCATTCGTCGCGGTATTGTTGAAATGAAAGGAACTGTTTACTCCGGTGGGAAAGTTTGCACAGAAGCCGAGATGGTCGCACAGATTGTAAAACG
>PSMD01000025.1:15783-38580 GCA_040289925.1 Chitinophagaceae bacterium
TAGATGCCATTTCTTAAATGGATCTTATGCCATACAAGATTTTCAAACCCCCCTTCATCCCCAGCTTCCAGTAATAAAGGCATTAACACATTGCTGATGGCCTGTGATGCGGTTCTTGCAAAACCTGACGGAATGTTCGGCACACAATAATGTATCACACCATATTTTAAAAAGATGGGATGCTCATGACTGGTAATTTCTGAAGTTTCGAAACATCCGCCCCTGTCAATACTCACATCAATTATCACTGAGCCCGGCCGCATGTTGCTTACCATTTCTTCTGTAACCACCATGGGTGTTCTTCCTCCATCTGATCCCAAAGCACCTACGGCAATTTCACAGGTCTTTAATTGCTTGGCCAGCATGCGGGGTTCAATTACTGAAGTCCACAATCTTTGACCAATATTATTCTGTAATCTTTTTAACCGGTAAACGCTGTTATCAAAAACTTTTACCGATGCACCCAGGGCCAACGCTGCCCTTGCTGCATATTCTCCAACTATCCCGGCGCCGATGATAATAACTTTTGTCGGTGCAATTCCTGAAATACCTCCCAGCAAAACTCCTTTGCCATGATTGGCAGAACTCAGGTATTGTGCTGCAATTAACATCACTGCACTTCCTGCAATTTCACTCATGCTGCGAACAATGGGATAGGTTTCACTGTCATCCTTTAAATTTTCAAACGAAATAGCTGTTATGCGTTTCTCCATCATTTTTTGCAATAGCTCAGCCTTCATCATACTGATGTGAATGGGAGAAATGATCACCTGGTTATGTTGCAGTAGCGGAATATCCTCATCAATTACCGGTGCACTTTTAACCAAAATGGGAGCTTTGTAAACTTCTTCGCGGTGGTAAACAATTTTTGCGCCTGCCTCGCTATAATCTTTATCACGAAAATGGGCTGCTTCGCCTGCATTGTGTTCAATGGTTACATGATGGCCGTTGCTCACCAAAACACTCACCGCATCCGGCGTTAAAGCCACACGGTTTTCCTGGAAGGCAATCTCCTTAGGGATGCCAATATTCATTTCTGCACCTTTGGGCTTTACATCAAGGGTTTCTTCAAGGGTTTCGTAACTGAAGGAAGTAGATATTTGCGGTTTGTGCTGAGCCATGTAAATGCTTGCCGGTAAAAAATTTTGGTAAGGCCTCCAAAAATAATTAATTATCGCCGATACTCAGCCTTCTTGTTTGGCTGTCAACCGGTTCAATATAAACATGTAAACTATCTGCCGGTAACAGCTTTATTATCTTCTCTGGCCATTCTATTAAACAGATATGAATGCTGTAAATGCAATCTTCGATACCAGCCTGTATGGCCTCTTCTTCATCTTTTAACCGGTAAAGATCGATGTGATAAATTTTTTGCTCTTCACCGTTTTCTTCAAAATAATATTCATTGATAAGAGAAAAAGTTGGGCTTGATACAACATCCATCACTTTTTTTTGATCGCAAAGAGCATGAATGAATGTGGTTTTGCCGGCGCCCATACTGCCATGAAATGCAAAGACCCTTGATTGATCATTTTCTACCCAAAACTCCTGTGCTGCTTTTTCAATATTGTTTAATGTATAAATCTTCTGCATAATCAAAAATAGCTGACCAATATTACAAAAGGCAACAAGGTTGTCATAATTAAGATCATTGTTGCAACAATTAGCCCGTTATTAATGTTGTAAATTTGCAACAGTATTTGCAACATCAGCTCACTCAAAGATTCGACAGATGACTGGCTGGAAGAGGAGTTGAAAACTATAAAAGATGGAAAAAATTCAATGGAAAGTAGAAGGAATGACCTGTGCTAATTGTGCGCTTACCATCCACAAATACCTGGAAAAACAAGGCTTGAAGGATGTGAAAGTGAATCCAATTGATGGGGATGTTTCTTTTGAAATCAATGGTGACATTTCCAAAGCTGATATTTCAAAAGGTATCAGTCAGCTTGGATACAATGTAGCAGGTGAAGCAGGCACAAAAAAAGGAATTAAATTTCTTACTACATCCTTACAACGCTTTTGGTTTTGCCTGCCTTTTACCCTTTTATTAATGGCCCATATGATTCCAGGTTTGCATTGGCATTGGCTGATGAACCCCTGGGTACAACTGGCATTGTGCCTGCCGGTGTATATAGTGGGCATGAGTTTTTTTGGTAAGAGTGCTATAAAAAGTTTGCGCAACGGCATGCCTAATATGAATGTACTGATAGCGCTGGGTGCTACTGCAGCTTTTGTTTATAGTTTGTATGGAACACTGATTGGTGAAGCTGAACGATACATGTTTTATGAAACCGCTGCTACTATATTAACTCTTGTCTTTCTTGGAAATTATTTAGAAGATGCTTCCATTCATTCAACACAAAGAGCATTGAATTCGCTGGCCAAATCCCAAAAAGTGATGGCCAATATGATTGCCTATGATGATAAATACCAGGAAAATATTTTTCCTGTTGAAAATACACAGTTAAAAGTTGGGGATCTGATCCTGATTAAAAGTGGTGAGCAGGTACCGATGGACTGTAAAATACTTTGGGGTGATGCGCATGTAAACGAAGCTATTATTACAGGCGAAAGCACACCGGTTCACAAATTTAAAAAGCAACAGCTTATTGGTGGCAGCCTGCTGGTTGATGGAACGGTAAAAGCACAGGTAACTGCAATTGGGAATGACACGGTACTGTCTGGCATCATCAATTTAGTAAAACAGGCGCAGGGCGATAAGCCGCCAGTTCAGCAGATGGCAGATAAGATAAGTGCAGTATTTGTGCCTGTGGTTATTGGAATAGCTGTTATCACACTGGCAGGCAACTGGATTTATTCAGGCGATTTTACAGAATCATTAATGCGCAGCATTGCAGTGCTGGTAATTGCCTGCCCCTGTGCCATGGGGCTGGCTACTCCGGCAGCTATTGCTGTTGGTTTGGGCCGTGGTGCAAAAACGGGAATATTGTTTCGGAATGCTACCAGCCTTGAAATGTTTAAAAACATCAGGCAGGTAGTTTTTGATAAGACGGGCACGTTAACCACCGGGGAATTTCAAATTGCAGGTTATAAAATTTTTTCTTCACAAAGTGATGAACAGTTCAGGCAGTTGGTTTATTCTTTAGAAAAATATTCTAACCATCCCATTGCCAAATGCATAATAAAAGAATGGAAAACTGCAGGTGAAATAAAATGGAAAAAGATAGTTGAAATAAAAGGCCTGGGTATGAGGGCTGAAGATGCGGAAGGAAATATTTACCAGGCAGGCTCTTATAAAATAGCAGAGAATTTTGTGAAAGATGATCAGCATAGCATTTACATTGTTAAAAACAATGAACTGGCAGGATGGATTGATTTGAAGGATGAGCTGAGACCTGAATCGAAACTGGTGGTTAATTATCTGAAAACAAAACACATTAAAACCATCTTACTTAGCGGTGACCGTTATTTTAAATGCAAACAAATTGCAGATGAGCTGGGCATTGATGAAGTAATTGCAGAGCAAACACCCGAACAAAAATTGCAAAAGATAGATGACTTAAATAAACAACAGCCAACGGCAATGGTAGGTGACGGAATTAATGATGCGCCGGCTCTTGCAAAAGCAACCATCGGAATTTCGATGGGAGAAGCCTCACAGATTGCCATACAAACTGCACAGGTTGTATTAATGGGTAGTGGTTTAAAAAAATTGCCAACAGCATTGGGATTAGGCAGGCATACTTATTTAACTATTAAGCAAAATTTATTCTGGGCTTTCTTTTATAACATCATTGCTATACCGGTTGCGGCTTTTGGTTTTTTAACACCCACTTTCGGCGCATTGGTAATGGGGTTTAGTGATGTGATACTTGCCCTAAATTCAGTAAGGCTGTTTGTGAAAAAAGTAGTTTAGGTCAATAAGTAAATTGTAAATTAGAGAATAGGGTAAAAAATCGAAAACATGACTTTGAATCCACAATTTGTTACTGATAAAAAAGGGAAAAAATTGCCGTACAATTATCTTTAAAGGAATACGAGCAGCTTATACATGAGCTGGAACTGAAAGAAGATATTGCTTTGTATAAAAAAGTAAAGGCAGACAAAAATGAAAAATACATGCCGCTGAAAGAATACCTGCGCAAGGGAAACAAGAAATAATTATGGCTGTTTACGAAGTTTTTCTTTCCAAAGCCGCCAGTAAGCAATTAAAAACTTTTCCGGCTTTTATTCACAATAATATCATTGAAGAAATTCTCAGCTTATCTGCTAACCCCCGCCCGCCCGGCTGTACAAAACTTAAAAAATTCAAAAATGCATTATCTTATTGGCATTGGAGATTACAGGGTGATTTATGAAATTAAAGATAAAATACTCCGGATAATAGTAATCGCAATCGGTCATAGAAAAGACATTTACAAATAGTGAACGCATTCCTTAACGACATACTCAAACAATACTGGGGCTTTACCACTTTCCGCCCTTTGCAGGAAGACATTATCCAATCGGTGCTTGATGGTCATGACACCCTTGCTTTAATGCCCACAGGCGGCGGCAAATCTCTCTGCTATCAAATTCCTGCACTGGCAAGGCCAGGGCTTTGTCTCGTTATCTCACCACTTATTGCCCTGATGAAAGACCAGGTGGAAAATCTGCGCAAAAAAAATATTACAGCCTTTGCCATTTACGCAGGAATGAGCCGTAAAGAAGTGATCAGTGTTTTAAAAACAGCCACCAACAGCAACTGCAAATTCCTCTACGTTTCTCCGGAGCGTTTGGAGACGTCGTTGTTCAAAGAGTATTTACCGGGAATGGAAATAAATCTCATTGCTGTTGATGAAGCGCATTGCATTTCACAATGGGGTTATGATTTTCGTCCGCCCTACTTACGCATAGCTTCACTCAGAGAGGAACTGCCCGGTGTACCCGTGCTTGCCCTAACGGCTTCAGCTACGCCGGTTGTTCAGCAGGACATACAAAACAAATTATCCATTGAAAGTGTTGAATTGAAACCGTGGCGTGTTTTTCAAAACTCGTTTGAGAGAAAAAATTTATCCTACAGTGTTTTTAAAGTTGACTCCAAGATCAATAAGATCATCCAGGTGCTGCAAAATGTAAATGGCTGCGCTATTGTCTATTGCAAAAGTCGCAAGCGAACGAAGGAGATTTGTGAATTGCTTCGCATGCAAAATATTTCTGCGGATTACTATCATGCCGGGCTTGAACAAAATGACCGATACAAAAAACAGGAAGACTGGATTACCGATAAAACCCGTGTAATTGTTTGCACTAATGCTTTTGGAATGGGGATTGACAAACCTAATGTACGCACGGTTATTCATGCAGACCCACCAGACTGCCTCGAAAATTATTACCAGGAAGCCGGCCGGGCCGGCCGCGACGGAAATAAAGCCTATGCGGTGTTATTATTTGATGAAAATGACCTGACAGAATTAAAAAATGCAGTTTCCCTTCGCTTTCCCGGCATTGATGAAATCAGGAACGTTTACCAGGCGGTTAGCAATTATTTGCAAATACCGAGTGGTACAGGCGAAGGCCAGTATTTTGATTTCGACTTAAATGATTTTATTAAGAAATTTAAACTGAATAGCTTCTCTGTTATTTATTGCCTGAAAGCGTTGGAACAGGATGGCTGGTTAAGTTTTAACGAACAGGTATTTCTTCCATCAACTGTTCAATTTATTTGCGATAAAGATTCACTGTACCAGTTTGAAAAAGATCAATCCTCGCTTGAACCAACAATAAAGGCACTGCTCCGAGCATACGAAGGGATTTTTGAATACCCCGCTTCTATTTCTGAATTAATGCTGGCAAGATTGCTGAAAAAAGAAGCAGACGATTTAAAAAAAGAACTGATCATGCTTCATCAATATGGTATCATCAACTATCGGCCGCAAAAAGATTCGCCACAGATCTTATTCTTGCGCAGCCGGATTAAAACAGAAGACCTCGTCATCAATCTTCAGAATCTTGAAAAAAGAAAAGCCAACTTTTTGGCAAGAGTGAATACGATGATCGAATACCTGCAATCTACTTTACGTTGCCGCAGCCAGATGATTGGAGCTTATTTTGGCGATGATGAATTAAAACCCTGTGGTGTTTGCGACAATTGCTTAAATCAAAAAGCAATTATTTTATCTGAAGATGAATTTAAAATGATTCATAACCGTATTAATGACACGGTAAAAAGTTCTTCCATACATTGCCTGCAATTACTGCAAAGCTTAAAAGGAATACAAAAAGAAAAAACCTGGAAAGTGCTGCGCATTCTCCAAGCTGAAAATAAAATTATATTGGATAAATCAGGCTTTGTCAGCAAACGATAATCAGAACAAACGTGTTGTTCGCCTTCTCCGTGTACTTCCTCCTAAACCCAACACTCCTAATAAACTTCTTGTAATTACACTGGCTGCTGTTCTTCCCATTTGTTTAACCATGGGATTATCAAAAACAGATTCATCTTTCTTGGTTGTTTTCTCCGCTTTCTTTGGTTCCTTGTCACTTTCAGCTGCATTGCTTAGTTTCTCATTTAAAATTTCATAAGCACTTTCGCTGTCAATAACCTGGTTGTATTTAGCCGCCAGCTTTGATTTGGAAACAATGGCATTAATTTCATCATCAGTTAAAATATCCATGCGACTGAATGGTGGGCGGAGCATGGTATGAACCAGTGGTGTTGGAATTCCTTTTTCATTCAGCAGGGTAATGAATGCTTCGCCAATGCCCAGTTGGGTAATGAGATCATCTGTTTGATAAAATTCGGTTTCCGGATAATTCTCTGCTGTTTGCTTAATGGTTTTTCTATCAGCAGCTGTAAATGCACGAAGTGCATGCTGCACTTTCAAACCCAGTTGCGACAACACGGGTGCCGGTACATCCATTGGGTTTTGTGTACAGAAAAATATGCCGATGCCCTTGGAACGAATGAGCTTGATGATGGTTTCAATTTGTTGCAACAAGGTGCTGCTTGCCTCCTGAAAAATGAGATGGGCTTCATCAATAAAAAATACAAGCTTGGGTTTATCCAAATCACCCACTTCGGGAAAACTGGCATACAGTTCGGCCAGCATTTGCAGCATAAAAGTTGAAAACAGTTTTGGCCGGTCCTGCAGATCAGTTACACGGATCACGGAAATAATGCCGCGGCCATCATCATTAATGCGAACGAGGTCTTCGGCTTCGAAACTTCTCTCACCAAAAAAAACATCAGCACCCTGTTGCTGCAGTTCTATAACTTTCCGCAGGATAGTTCCGGTGGAAGTGGTTGAAATCTTGCCATATTCTTTTTCAATATCCGCCTTTCCTTCATTGCTGATGAACTGCAGCACCCTGATAAAATCCTTCAGATCCAGCAAAGGCAGTTTATGATCGTCGCAATATTTAAAAATGAGAGCAACAAAGCTCTCCTGCGTATCGTTGAGATCGAGAATCTTTGACAACAATACAGGACCGAATTCAGAAACAGTTGCTCTTAGTCTTGTTCCTTTTTGATCACTCAGGGTTAAAAACTCAACCGGGTAAGCTTTTGGCGTAAATTCGATTCCCAGTTTACGGCAACGTTCATTTATTTTTTCATTGGCAGTACCGGCAGCTCCTATTCCGCTCAAATCCCCTTTGATGTCCATTAAAACAACCGGTACACTGGCATCACTCAATGCTTCGCTCAACACCTGAAGTGTTTTTGTTTTTCCTGTTCCGGTGGCGCCGGCAATCAAACCATGCCGGTTCATTGTTTTGAAAGGAAGAAAAACATCTGCGCCGCTGATCACTTCACCGTTCAGCATCGCAGTACCAATCTTCACAGCTTCATCTTTAAAACTATAGCCAGCTTGTATTTGCTTAAGGAATTTTGTTGAATCAGGCATAATAATTAGTTATTAAAATAAGCTTTCTTAATGAGCAGGATTGAATTAAAACACAAATTGTAAAATTAATTCCTGGTACATAAAATTCTACAAATCTTCTTCCCGCTCCAGCATCAGAATAGCACTTTGAGGGACGATAAAATATTTTTCATCCTGGTAAAAAACTTCAGTGGCGCCGCCCAACAAAAAGATAGCAAGATCGCCTTCTTTGGCCTGCAGGGGCAAGTACTTCACTTTTTCATCCTCCTGTTTCCATGGCTCATCTTCCGGTGGCATAGGTATAGCATAGCCGGGGCCGGTCTTGATTACATAGCCCTGCTGCACTTTTTCTTTTTCCTGTACACCGGGTGGCAGGTATAATCCGCTGGCAGTCCGCTCATCGGGCCTGGTTGGTTTAATTAAAACTCTATCGCCAATTACTATCAGCTTTTTCAGTTTGTTATCAGGTGTTATGTGCATGTACAATGATTTTGCGGTTGAGGCACAAAATTAGCAGTTATGGCTTGCCGCTTGCTGTGTTGTTTTAATAAAAATTTAGATGCCTTAAATTCGAGGCCCTAATTTGCTTTATCTTTATTTGTACGAAAGCAAGTTCATTTTCAACCTAAAAACTCAATCATGGAAGGAAAGAAACCAAAAATTTTGTTGTGTGAAGATGATCCCAATCTTGGAAGTGTTTTAAAGAATTACCTGGAATTAAACGATTATGATGTGACTTTGGAAAGAGATGGCCGCCTGGGCCTTGCCGCTTTTCAAAGAGAAAAATTTGATCTCTGCCTGCTGGATGTAATGATGCCGAATATGGACGGTTTTACACTGGCCGAAGAGATCCGCGATGTTGACCCTGACATTCCCTTGTTTTTCCTGAGTGCAAAAACAATGAAGGAAGACATCATACAGGGTTATAAACTGGGTGCGGATGATTACATTACCAAACCTTTTGACAGTGAAGTGCTATTGCTAAAAATAAAAGCTATTTTAAAAAGAAATGAAGAGCTGAATAAGGAAAGTGAGAACCGTGAGTTTGACCTGGCCAGCTATCATTTCAATCCGAAGCTGCGGCAGCTGTCGCACAACGGCATTACCCAAACACTTTCTCCAAAGGAAAATGAATTGCTGAAAATGCTTGCAGAACACATGAACGATTTGTTGCCAAGAGAACAGGCACTGAAAAAGATTTGGGGCAGCGATACCTATTTCAATGGCCGCAGCATGGATGTTTATATTGCCAAACTGAGAAAATATTTAAAAGATGATCCAAATATCGAGATCGTCAATATTCACGGCAATGGTTTCAGGCTGGTGGTGAAATAAAGAAAGAAGTATTAAGAACCACGATTTATAGGAAAGATTAAGAGGAATTTTTGATCTTTTTTTAACTACATGAGCTTTGATTGGGAAGACTAATAATTTCTAACGATTACCTGTCATCAGAAATTCCGAAAAACCTCTGTTATATAATCTTAAAATCGTGGTTCTATGAAAACAAGGTTCCACCAATGCCAATGTTTGGATCCATCTTGCCTAAATGTTTATAAGCTTTTGAAGTTACTTCTCTTCCTCTTGGCGTTCTGTGCAAAAAACCTTCCTGTATTAAAAAAGGTTCGTACACTTCTTCAAGTGTTCCGGCTTCTTCGCCAACTGCAGTGGCAATGGTTGTAATACCAACAGGCCCGCCTTTAAATTTTTCAATGATGGTGAGTAAAATTTTATTGTCCATTTCATCCAAACCAAACTCATCTACATTTAATGCTTTTAAAGAATGCTGGGTAATGCCCAAATCAATTACACCATTACCCAATACCTGAGCGAAATCTCTCACTCTTCGCAACAAGCCGTTAGCAATGCGTGGAGTTCCCCGGCTTCTGCCAGCAATTTCTTTTGCTGCCTCGCTGGTAATTCTTATACCCAAAATATTTGCTGAGCGAAGAATGATTTTTTGCAGCGTTTCCGAATTATAATATTCTAATCTTGATTTAATGGCAAACCGTGAAAGCAGCGGCGCAGTGAGCAAACCACTTCTTGTAGTGGCACCAATTAATGTAAACGGATTTAAGTTTAACTGTATGCTCCGGGCATTAGGGCCGCTGTCAATCATTATATCAATGCGGTAATCTTCCATGGCAGCATACAAATATTCTTCTACAACTGTGCTCAGCCTGTGTATCTCATCAATAAACAAAACATCATTTGGCCCGAGGTTAGTGAGCAACCCGGCCAGATCACCTGGTTTTTCAACCACCGGCCCGCTGGTTTCTTTGATATTTACTCCCAATTCATTTGCAACAATGCGGGACAGGGTTGTTTTTCCCAATCCCGGGGGGCCATGAAATAAAATATGATCGAGGGCTTCGCTGCGCAATTTGGCCGCTTTGATAAATATTTTCAGATTATCTATGATCTGCTGCTGACCGGCAAACTCTTCAATATGTGCAGGCCGTATATTGTTTTCAAATTCTTTATCCGCGGCGGTCAAGTTTTCTTTGTCGCTATTCAGGTTTGAATTACCCATGAACTTTTTTCAGTAAATTATGTTTAGCATTGATAACGGTGTTGTAAAACTAACATTAAAACCAAAGCAAAATGAAACTGGGTATTCTGGGTTCAGGCATTGTAGGACAAACTTTAGGTAAAGCTTTTTTAAGCGAAGGACATGAGGTGATGATTGGAACAAGAAATGCAAGTAAGGTGGAACTTTTAAAATGGAAAGATCAAAACCCGGGAGGCCAGCTGGGCTCTTATGCCGAGGCAGCCCAATTTGGGGAAGTGCTGATCATTGCAGTAGGCGGACTGGTGGTGGAAGATGTTATTCAGCAGGCAGGGCCCCATCATTTTTCCGGAAAAACAGTTATTGATGCTACCAACCCCATTGCTGCCGTGCCGCCGGATAACGGCGTGCTGAAATATTTTACAACGCTGGAAGAGTCGCTGATGGAAAGAATTCAAAAACTATTGCCCGATGCAAAAGTTGTAAAAGCATTTAATTCGGTTGGCAATGCATTTATGTACAAACCAGATTTCCCAGGCGGTACACCTACTATGTTTATTTGTGGAAATGATGCGGCAGCAAAAAAAACAGTAACCGGTATTCTCAGTTCTTTTGGATGGGAAACAGAAGACATGGGTACTGTTGAAGCTGCAAGAGCCATTGAGCCGCTAGCCATACTTTGGTGCATCCCCGGCTTTATCCGCAATCAATGGACACATGCTTTTAAATTGCTGAAGATGTAAATTTCAATTGGCATATTTCATCATCTGCAAAATCAAATCGGCATCCGGGCAATTGGTTAAATACTTTTCTCTCTCAGAAAATTTACAAACGCCGGGATAATCTCCCTTATAGCCCTGCATATCTTCAATTACCTGAAAATGCAAATGCGGCGGCCATTGCCCGTTTTCGAATGGAAGTCCAAATTCCGCAAACACATCTCCATGTTTCATCAACATGCCCGGCTGTAAATTTTTTAACGAGTTCAGGCTAAGATGTCCATACAGCGTATAAAAACTTTTGCCTTCAATGTGATGTGAAAGAATGATGGTTGCACCATAATCACCAAAATTATTATTGAACGCAAAGCTGTGAACAACTCCATCCAGCGGCGCCATTACTTTTGTATAAGGCTTGCCCCAAATGTCAATGCCCAAATGTAATCGCCTCGGTTCTCCGGCCTCTGTCCCTTCTCCATCCGAGGAAAATAACTTACTCCGGCTGTACACTTCTCTCAACTCATCATATCCGCCAATACCATATTTGGCCGAAGCAGATTGAAGTTTATTGTTGATGTAAGCAATAAATTTTTCTGTATGCCCCAAAATATCTGCAGAAATTTGCTGGTTGTTTTTTGTAAAATCAAACTTCACTAATTTATCAGTTGCTGCATCAAACGGAACCACCAGGTGAAATGCAGGTTGATTTTTTCTTAAAATTTCAACTAAAGGCTGCGGCATAAGTAAATTTCCGAAAAAAGTTTTGAGAATGCATTTCTTAACAACTCTTATAAAATATGATTCTTTCCTGTTCGTTAACTGCCTAACCTGAAATCAGTACATTTGAAAAACACATTTTTTTTCACAACATTTTTATCTGCAACCGTTTTATCTATTACCGTTCAGTCGCAAATGATCACCGGCACCTGGCATGGAAAAATCAACCGGCAAAAGGTAGAGGTAAAAATTATTCAGAGTGGCGATAGCCTGTATGGCACCAGTTATTACTATGTCTCATCCAATCATTTTCGCCGTTACAGCATTAAAGGTTTTTTTGACAGCCAGACAAACGAAGCAGTTTGGTGGGATGATTTACTGATTGAAGAAAAAAAAAGTGGGTTAAATCTTACTTCTCCCGGAAAAACTCCAATGCTGGCCCATGCAGATTTTAACTGCCCGGGCGGTGGCATTATGAAATTAGATGGTAAAGCAGCAGATAAAGAAAATGAAAAGCTAACAGGAGATGTTCATCTTGATAAAACCACCAACGCATATTTTGAAGATGAATGGAATGAAATAATTGAAAACTATACAACCGGCGGTAATGACCCGGAGTTGATTAATGAAATAGCCAAATCACAGGTTGTGGAAACCAACAATACTGTAGCTATTCAACCTGAAGTTGAAAAACCCGTGCAAAGAGAGACTGTTATTATTAAGCCGGAAATGAAACAGCAATCTCAAAATATGCCGGAGAAAAAAGTACCTGCCCAAACCATCGAAGAAAAATTTACGCTTCGTGAAAAAGTTTTTGTGAAAGAAATACCTGTTTCAGGCGATTCTATTGAGCTAAGGTTTTATGACAACGCTGAAATTGATGGAGACTCTATTTCTTTATTCCTAAACAATCATCTCATTTTTCAGCATATCAAATTAAAAGCAGAAGCATACACCGTTAAAATTGCCGTGAAAGATTTGCAACCCCAAAATGAGCTGACAATGGTGGCAGAAAATCTTGGTGCCATCCCACCCAACACATCTTACATGGTGGCTATAGTGGGTGATAAAAGATACGACGCACAGCTTGCCAGCACAGAAAACAGCAGTGCAATGATCAAACTGGTAAAAGAAAAATAAAAAAGCCTCCTGCAAAACAGGAGGCCTTTGACTCATTGAAGATTTATTTAGTGTGCAATTACAATTTTATGAGTTTTGTGCACCTCTTTCGAACCTGCATCATTATACAGGTATAAATAGTACACACCACTTTCAAGCTTATACAAATCCAGGTTGATTACAGCACCATAATACAAGCCATTGAACATTTGTGTGCCCAGGTATCTTCCATCGGTACCGTAAATCTGAACACCTAATTTGTTATACAGGTCACTGTTGAGCTTTATTTTCAAATAGCCATTGCCTGGGTTTGGATAAATGATCACAGCATCTTTACTGTCAAGTGTCCTGTGTCTTTCAGGACATTCATTTACCACAATGGATGTTGATTGCGTATTGCTGCAACCCAAAGCATTGGTAGCTGAATAAGTAACTTGGTGGGTTCCCAACCCGGCAGAAGATGGAACAAATGTATTTCCAACCACTCCTGTGCCTGTCCATGCTCCTCCGCTAAGTGTAGCCATTAATGTTCTTGCTGTATCTGACAAACAAAGAGCAGAAGGCACAGTTAGCGTAAAGTTGGGACGAGGATTTACTGTGAGTTTGGCTGCATTTGATGTTACAGTTCCACAATTACCGGTTACAACCACTCTATACTGGTTTCCGTTTTGAGAAACCGCAGCGTTGGTAATATTCAATGTTGCTGAAGTAGCTCCACTGATATTTACAAATGGACCGCTACCTGTGCTTACCTGCCACTGGTAAGTAATACCTGAACCGGCAGCAGTTACAGTAAAGCTGGTGTTATTGGCTTCACAAACCTGGGTATTGGCAGGCTGGTTAGTAATTGAAGCCGGGGTATATACCGTTAATGTAGCACCGTTTGAATTGGCAACCGGCGGACAACTTCCACTAACCACACAACGATATTGGTAACCATTCATGCTAACAGCTACAGGGCTTATTGTAAGCGTTGCTGTATTTACTCCCGAATACGGCGCAGCATTGCTAAGATTGGTATAACCACTGCCTGTATTAACCTGCCACTGATAACTAACAGAAGAACCTGTGGCTGCAATGCTGAATGACTGGCTGACACCGGGACAAACAGATGCTGCTGTTGGTTGAGAAGTTACCGAAGGCGGGGTGTTTACTGTTAACACAGCGGCATTTGAGTTGGTGGCCTGGGTACAGCCGCTGCTAGTAATTACACAGCGATACTGATACCCGTTCATGCTAATACTTACAGGGTTTATTGTAAGTGTAGCTGTGTTAACACCAGAGTAAGGTGAAGCATTGGTAAGATTCACAAATCCGCTGCCCTGGTCAACCTGCCATTGATAGGTTAATGATGCACCTGAAGCTGCTACTGTAAATGAAGTGCACAACCGATAGTAGCCGATGGCTGACTGGTAACTGTTGGTGCAGTACCTATTGTAAGTGTAGCTGCATTTGAGTTGATTGGCGAAGTACAAGAATTGCTAACTACACAGCGATATTGGTAACCATTCATGGTTGATGAAACCGGGTTGATGGTTAAGGTAGCTGTGGTTACACCTGAATAAGGTGCTGCATTGGTAAGATTGGTAAATCCGCTGCCGGTATTTCCCTGCCACTGGTAAGTATTTGATGTACCCGTTGCACCTACGCTAAAAGTTACACTGCCACCGGGGCAGCCTGCAGCGTTTGACGGCTGAGAATTAATGACGGCTGCTACGCAGGAGTTTGTGATTTGTGTAATGGTATCGGTTGTTGTTACACGAACGTTATTGTTGTTAAACAAATTCGATTTCATGTACACAGCAGGTTCTGTTCGTAATACAATATCATCAATCCACCATCCACCACCAGTAGGTGCCGTGTTGTTATCAGCAGCAAAGCGGAAACGGATCTTCACCGTTTGACCACCATAAGAAGAAAGATTGATTTTGGTTTGAATGAATGTATTGCTATTGCCGGTGAAAGCTTGTCTTCCGGCAAGAGCACTGCCGGTGCCTACTGAACCATTGTAGCCATTTAAAAACATTTTACTGCCAAGGTCCTGCCAGGTTGTACCACCGTTTGTGCTGATTTCAACTACACCTCCGTCCCATCCTTCTTCTGTATTATACTTATGCCAGAAGCTTAAAGTTGAATAAGCAGAAGATGCATTGCTGAGCGTATAAGTACCTGTGCTGGTAAGTATTTGTTCAGAAGCACTTGGCCCTGCGGGGTCAGGTGTGTAGTAGGAATTAGGAGCCGAATGGCTGACCGTAGTTGAAACACTCCACACATTTGAGGTAGATGATGTAGCTGTCCAGGTTGAAGGAATGGTTGTTCCCACCACAACATCATTGATATGATCTACTGCAGGGAAATAAGTTCCTGCATTTACGTTTACCGTAAAACTGTATGTCTGGGTTTGCCCTATAGGCAGTGTAATAGGACTAAAAGTTACTGTGCGGTTGGCTGCGTTGTAGCTACCACCACTAACATAGGTTACACTGGTTGGCAAAGTATCGGTAATGTAATAATTGGTGATGGGTGTACAGTTGCCGGCCGTTAAGATGTTGGTATAAATAATGTTTTGTGTTTCGGCAACAATGGGTGAGTTCTGCGTGATTTTAAAGTTTGTACCGTCCGGAGAAAAATCGGCCACCTGGTCTGTTGTGCTGTTTGAAGAACCCTGCACAGCATAACGGCCCATTCCTCTTTTTGCAAAAGCTCTCCAAATAGCGCAGCTGTATTGTGCACCAAAATAAAGTGTATCGGCTCTTAAAATCGCATTTCTTGCATCCAAAAAACCGGGGCTGCAAGGCTGAAGTTTCATTCCTTCCATCACCAGCTTTAAAGCAATGGTATTACCACCTGTGCCCGAAGCATTGAATAAGTTTGTATTAATGCTGTTGGTTGTCTTAATAATTTCCCAGGTCATTTCCCACAATGCTGTACACCAAATTTCTCCAATGTCATGCACCTCACCTCCGGTAGCAGCCATGTCTCCATACGTCCATGGGTCAATCGCCATGTTTGTTGAATAAGGATGCTGACGAATGCCTGGGCCATTGGTAGCTTGTCCTAACACATAAGTGCCAATAGGCCTTGCAAGATCACCATCATTTACTGTGGCAGTAGCCCAGTTGGTTGTAACCATCAAAGCAAAATAATCGCTCCAGCCTTCACCACCTTCTTCTGCATTATTCAAGCAAGAACTGTTAGAAGGGCCCCCGGTTAAACGGGTGCTGATACCATGAGTGTATTCATGACTGATTACTCCATTATCCAAATCACCATCTCTTTGCGGATTGGTGTAATTAAACAAATACATTTGCATGCGGGGTCTCGTTCCATCTACCGGAGTAGAAAAGTTTGCATTGTTTAAACCACCTGCATCTTGCGCATCTGCAATTACATAATCACCCTGTGCCCCACCCAGGCTTTGGTTGTTTGCCTGGAAATTTCCGGCTGGCTCTGTAAAACCATATACATAAGATATGTCATGCATCAGGTTATTCCAGTAAAACAAATTGGTAATAGCAAATTGTTGATTGCTGAACAGCGTAGGTGCTATAGAGTAGTTTGGTGCATTGTCAAAAGTTAAAGGGTCGGGAGAAGTGGATGAATTACCGGCTGTGCCAAACGTGTTGTTGTTGTTATCCCTGTCTTCCTGCGCATATACGTTGTTGCCCCGTGTAATGGTATAATCAACGCTTCCATCATTATGCCATTTGAATGTAGTAGCAGCACCGGGTGTCCATGTCCATGGATCAGTTACCAATTGATCAGATCCAAAACTGGGTGCTTCAATGGGGAAAGGCAATATTCTGTAAGTAGCTGAGTTTACAATAAACGGCTTATAGTTTACCACCTCATCATTTCTTCTTAACACAAAATTTTTGTGATCGCTTTCTGCATAAATTTTTCGTGTGGTGGTTACTTTATCATAACCCTGGTTGTGCCAGGCGTCATACACTGTCAGGTTATTTTTATCCAGCACCACATTATTCTGTGCATCTACACGAATCAACCACATATCAGCAGTACCATTGGGAGAAAGAAATACTTCCCAGGTTAAAAACACTTTTTTGCCAACTGGTAGCCAAACCAGTTCGGCAGTAATATTTTCATAAGCTACACCGGCTTTGCCAAATTGTGCCTTCCCATTCCATACAGCAATTTGAGAAAGGCTTTCAGGAACCTGCACTTTTACATGCTGCATGGCGGCCTTTACTGCCTCAATTGCCGTTGTTGAAGGAACGGCAGCAGGAATATTTACATACTGCTCAATATTTTTTATACGGGTGCCAGAACTGGAAACCAGCGTTTCATCTTTAAAAGCCAACACCAGCATGCGGTTAAATACCGGTATGTTTTTGTAGGTCTGCTGCAGGTAAACCAACCGCACACCTGTGCTACCATTCAGGTAAGTAGAAGAAACGGCGATGTGATTCATTTCATCTGCAGACAGGCCGATGGATTCCCTGTTTTTTTCAACAAGCTGTAAAGCAATATTCTTTTCTGATTCGCTTACCTGTGCCTGTAAGCATACGGAGGTAAGAAAAGAAATTACCAGAAGCAGGCAAATTTTTTTCATAAATGGTTAAATAGTTAGTAATTGTTTGAAGATTGATTAATTGATTTGGCTTGTATTGCAAAGGAGATAGGAGAAATGAAATTTCATGTTAATCTGGCTCAAAAAATTTAATTGCTGAAAATAAAGAATTACCTGCATCAAAGCTCAACCGGTAACGCCTTTTTTATAACAAACAGACAAAGTGGAAAACATTTATACCACTACATTAATCATCTTGTTTTTTACATAGATAATCTTCCTGGGAGATTTTCCTTCCAGCCATTTTTGAACTATTTCATTGTCCAGCACCAGCTTTTCTACCTGCTCTTGATTGGCATCAAGCTCAATGGTAAGCTCTGTACGGGTTTTACCATTAATGGCCACAGGATAGTTTTTGGTTGATTCAACCAGGTATTGCTCATTCCAGGCAGGATAAACTTCATCCAGTATGGTGGTAGAATGACCTAACTGGTGCCAAAGCTCTTCACAAATATGTGGAGCATAAGGAGTAAGCAGTATGAGCAAAGGTTCCAGAACAGACCGTTTATGGCATTTTAAATCGGTGAGCTCATTGGTGGCAATCATAAAAGCACTGACTGCCGTGTTGAAAGAAAACCTTTCTGTGTCTTCTTCAATTTTTTTTATGGTTTTATGAAGAGTCTTCAGTTCATCTTTGGTAGCCGGTTCATTCGTTACAATCAATCCTTTTTGTTCCTGGGCAAACAACCGCCAGAATTTTTTAAGAAATCGGTAAACGCCTTCAATGCCTTTGGTATCCCAGGGTTTACTTAATTCAACCGGACCTAAAAACATTTCGTACATGCGGAAGGTATCGGCACCGTATTTTTCAACAATGTCATCGGGGTTAACCGTATTGAATTTTGATTTGGACATTTTTTCTGTTTCCAGTCCGCAGATATACTTCCCGTCTTCAAGAATGAATTCTGCATTTGCATATTCTCCACTCCTCCATTTTTTAAATGCTTCAATATTTAATTCTACACCATCAACAATGTTTACATCAACTCTTATGGGTGTTGTTTGGTAATTTTCTTTCAATCCAAATGACACAAATTTATTTTTACCTGTAACCCTGTACACAAACCTGCTGCTTCCCTGTATCATTCCCTGGTTCACCAACCGTTTGTAAGGCTCATCATGACCAATCCAATTCATGTCGTACAAAAATTTTGTCCACATACGGCTGTACAACAAATGCCCTACTGCATGCTCGGTTCCGCCAATGTATAAATCAACCTGCCCCCAGTAGTCGGATGCTTTGCGATTGCAAAATTCTTCTTCATTATGCGGATCCATATAGCGCAAAAAATACCAGCTGCTACCGGCATAGCCCGGCATTGTATTCGTTTCTAAATTCCGCTCTGTCCATTCAGGAATGTTAGCCAGCGGCCCTTCACCTTCACGCCCGGGCTTATAGCTTTCTACATGCGGCAACTGCAGCGGTAATTCTTTTTCATCAAGAGGAATTGCTATCCCATTTTTCCAAACAATCGGGAATGGCTCCCCCCAATAACGCTGCCTGCTAAAAGCAGCATCACGCATTTTGTAATTCACCTTTCTTTTCCCGATTCCCATTTTTTCCAGCTTGCCAATAACAACTTCTATAGCATCTTTCATCACCATGCCATTCAAAAAATCAGAATTATGCAAAATGGCATCCCTGGTAGGGTTTGCTTCTTCGCCATTATACTCACTACCGATAATGTTTGTAATAGGGATATTGAAATGCTTTGCAAAACGATGATCTCTTTCATCGCCACAGGGCACAGCCATAATTGCACCCGTTCCGTACCCGATCAGCACATACTCACTCACCCAAACCGGAATTTTTTTACCGCTGAACGGGTGAATGGCATAAGCCCCGGTAAACACACCCGTGATCTTTTTTTCAGCCATTCGTTCTCTTTCGCTGCGGCTTTTTACATAAGAAAGATAGTCCTGCACTTCCTGCCAATGTTCACCAGTAGTTATTTCTTCTACCAGTTCATGTTCCGGTGCCAATACCATAAAGTCAACGCCGAAGATGGTGTCAGGCCGGGTGGTGTAAACCGTCAGCTTTGCCTCATCCCCCTGCCGCTTCTCCTCGCGGAGAAGGGATGTATCCGTTTGCTTGCTATTTAAAACTTCAGCAATTTTTTTAACTACGTTGGCAGTATTTTCAATTACCTCCTGGTTTGTAAACCGCAACACTTCTATTCCAAATTCCTTCAAAAATTCTGTTCGGGTTTCATCAAAAATTTTTTGTTCCTCGGTATGATGATAAGCTCCGTCTATTTCTATTACTATTCTTTTTTCTAAAATAGCGAAATCAACTATATAGCCACCAATTGAATGTTGTCTTCTAACTTTTATACCTAATTGGTTATTTCGAATTTTTCCCCACAAAATATTTTCAGCCTCAGTTTGATTCTTTCTGTTTTCTCGTCCATACTGTTTTAAAATTTGCCAAAACCTTGTATTCGCTGTTTTAAAAAACTTTCCGGTCATTTCTTGGGAAGCAGTGCTCCCCTCTCCGCCAGGAGAGGGGTTGGGGGTGAGGCGAAACTCAATCTCTGCTCCGCTACTCTTGCCTATCCAGTTACTTTGCATTTCTTTCATGGCATCACTAAACTCCACTTTCTCCAAACCTTCCAGCAGCCTGTCTGCATATTCAGTAATGCGCAAATACCATTGGCGTAATTTCTTTTTTACTACAGGAAAACCACCTCTCTCACTTACGCCATTCACCACTTCATCATTAGCCAGCACAGTGCCCAATGCTTCACACCAATTCACTTCACCATAGCCGCAATATGCCAGGCGATATTCCATCAGGATATCCTGTTGCTGCTTCTCGCTAAATCTTTTCCATTCCGTAGCAGTAAATGGCGGCACGTTGCCTGGGCGATGAACAATGGATTCATCGCAGCCATAATTTTCAAAAATGGTTACCAGGTTCTGAATTTTTTCTGCACGGTTTTGTTTGCGGTTATACCAGCTATTGAATAATTGGAGAAAAATCCACTGCGTCCATTTATAATATTTCGGGTCACAGGTTCTTACTTCCCTGCTCCAGTCGTAGCAAAAGCCTATATTATCAAGTTGCTTTCTAAAATTGCGGATATTATTTTCTGTTGAAACAGCAGGATGAATGCCATGGTCAATGGCATATTGTTCTGCGGGCAAACCAAAAGCATCATAGCCCATGGGGTGTAAAACATTAAAGCCTTTCAACCGTTTAAATCTTGCATAAATATCGCTGGCAATATAACCCAGCGGGTGCCCCACATGCAGGCCTGCACCACTGGGGTAAGGAAACATATCCAGCACATAATACTTCGGCTTATTTGAGTTGTTGCTGACTTTATACACGCCTGTAGCAGTCCAGTATTGCTGCCATTTTTTTTCTATTTCTCTGAATTTATATTCCATCTATCAGTATCAAAAATTACTTGTGAGTATGTTAGTTTTTTGATTGCTTTAATTCTTACCGTTTAGCCATTTGTTTTTGGAATCCATTTCATCAACATCACCATTCAAGCATGAACGAATGTGAAAGGAATTTTAAAAAGAATTCATTTTTTCATTCTTCAATAATCACCGGCAATATAAAAGCAAAGCAATCGTTTTCAGGAGTCGCAAAAATACGGATTGGGGTGAAGTGGTCAAAAGCCGGGACCGGTTCGGCTGCTGATTTCAACTCCTGTCTTTTCGATCTTTTTTTATTCCGTTACTTTTGAGGATGCTGAGGTCAGCGGCTGAGTAGTATGGATGAAGCTGATCTGATCTCAAACTGAAATTCTTAACCCATTAAAAAAACCTAGAGCATTGTTTGCTCATTTATCTAACTCATTTTCATTATGGCACAATCGGCAAAAGCATCAATTAAGCGGGGCAAGCCTTCCTACTTCATGGCAATTTTAGGAGTAACCATCGTGTTGTTCATTTTCGGCATCATTGGATTAATGACCATCAATGCCCGCAAGCTGATTCAAAACCTGAAAGAAAGTGTAGAAGTGCATGTATTTTTAAAACAAAATATACAGGATACGGCCCGGGAAAGCTTGCAGAAGTATATCAGCTCACAACCTTACGTACGCACCGTAAAATACACGGATAAAGAAACCGCCAAACAGGAATGGCTGAAAAGCGGTGGCGAAGATTTTACTGAATTTATTGATAACAGCCTGCTGCCCGCCAGCATTGATTTTACACTGAAAAATGAGTTCGTTGATTCAGTTCATATGAACCAGATAAAGGCTGACCTTGCCAAATTTCAAATTGTTGATGAAATCCGTTACCCAACCGCCGTGGTGAGTAAAATGATAAAAAACTTCCGTGTGTTTGGAATTGGCGGTGCCGTTGTTGCCATTTTGGTGGCTATACTGGTAATAATTTTAATTGACAATACAGTAAGGCTGGCCATGTTCAGCAATCGCTTTTTGATTAAAACCATGCAAATGGTTGGCGCCACCAGGTGGTTTATTGCCAAGCCGCTTGACCAGCGGGCCGTTATTAACGGCGCCATCAGCGGCGTCATTGCCACTGCTCTTATCTATGTCCTCATCATCCTGGCAGAAAGTTTCTTTGATGGCTTCAGAGCATTGCATGATACCAAAATGCTCATCTTTCTTTCCATCATGTTAATCCTGTTGGGCATTGGCATTACTTTATTCAGTACACACCGAAGTGTGCTAAAATATCTCAGAATGAAGCTGGATGATCTTTATTAAGATGGCAGTGCACAGATGATAGTGATTAAACTTATGTTCCCTTATAATATCATCTATTATCTAAATTCCTATATTGCAGGCTTCAAAAAAAGGCAGATGGCAAAAAAGAAAACAATTGTAACAAAAGAAACTTCATCTTCTTACCAGTTATTTGGCAAAGAAAATTATTTGTGGATGCTGGCTGGCATAGTAATTATGGCTATTGGTCTTTTTTTAATGAAAGGCGGAAAAAGTCCCAGCCCCAATGAATTTCATCCCGAAGAAGTGTACAGCACAACCCGTATTACGGTTGCTCCCATTTTAATTTTAATTGGTTTTGCTGTCGAGATCTATGCCATTTTTAAAAAACCCCGTGTTAGCTGATTGACTTCTTTTTTTTCAATCAGCTATTTTTACATACATGGACATCATCCAGGCTATTATACTTGCAATTGTTGAAGGCATTACAGAATTCCTGCCTGTATCTTCAACAGGCCACATGGTTATCGCCAGCTCATTAATGGGAATAGAAAAACAGGAGTTTACAAAAATTTTTGAGATAGCTATACAGCTTGGCGCCATACTGGCCGTGGTAGTTTTGTACTGGAAAAAATTTTTTCTGCGCACCACAAGCGGCACA
>PSMD01000026.1:0-6026 GCA_040289925.1 Chitinophagaceae bacterium
AGATGAAGATGAGCTTCTGCCACGGCTGGAAGACATGCCCCTTCCCGAAGAACTGCTACGGCCACGGGAAGAAGAACTGCTTCCGGAAGAACTGCTGCGTTCACGGGAAGAAGAGTTGCGACCCGATGAGCCTCTTTTCCTGCCAAATGAAGAATTACCACGGCCCGATGAACCTGAAGAACCACGACCACTGCTTCGGCCGCTACGACCTTCGCCATGTGAAGCCTCTCCACCTCTTCTTGCAATTCTTCTCAATTGTTGACGAAGCATGGAGCCAAAGCCACGGCGATCATCCTCTTCATCTTCCCAGTCCTCATCTTCATCCTCATTGCTTACATCATAAACATCCTCGTCTTCATTGTTTTCATCTTCCCAATCTTCGTAATCATCTTCATAAGAGCGACCACGACCTTGAGAGCTACGTCCTCCTTTGCTGGCTATGCGACGGCGACGTTCGGGATCCATTGAGGCAAAGCACCGGTTGTTTGATCTGCGTGCCATAGTATTTAATTTTTATTGAACAAAAAAATAGTTTTCAACCCTGCTTTTTTAAAAGCTCAATGGTGGAAAAAGAAAACAAGGAGATCGTATTTGTAGAGCTAATTCTACAGCAAAACTAACATGAGAATAGTTACGAAGCTGCTTCCAAAGGAATACGGTTGTATGAAGCGAACTCATCATGCCGCTTCATCAGCAGCCATTGATCTTCTTTTTTCATAAGAACAAATTCACCCACCAATTTTTTTCCCTGCAGAAAAAATTTTAATGAACCCTGCTTTAAGCATTGACAAGCCTGGCGTTCGGTTAAAACAGTTCCAGTATAGTCAATAGGTATATAATTGCTTTTGTCCCAGGCGTCATTTACAAACCCGGTAATTTCAAGAAGATTTGTATCAGAAATTCTTTCTGATTCTGCACGGTTCTCTTCGGCCGGGCAAAAATTGAGCGGGTTTAAAGATGGAAGCTTTTGCACAGCCCAACATTTTATACCGTTCAGCTCAATAGAAAAATCGTAGGTCTGCTCCTTACCCTCCTTTTTGTAGATCACAAATTTTAAATGATCAGCATCTGAACGGTTTTGGCAGGCAGGCTCACCATAATGCAATTTTCTCAATGGTTTGATCATATAAATTTTTTTGGAAAATTTTCCTTTCGGCACAGTGCCTATATTATTTGTCGAAAAAACTTTGTCAAGTCTTCTATTGCCGCCAGGGCTGGGGTAATGCACATTTGCTTCGCACACAAAACACTTAGTTTTGCTGCACAATTTTTTTTGTGGAGAAATCAAACTTTGTTGACCAGATAAGGATTTTTTGCAGAAGCGGACATGGCGGTGCCGGCAGCAAACATTTTTTACGCAATAAAATGACAGCTTTTGGCGGGCCGGATGGCGGTGATGGTGGACGTGGCGGCCATATTATTTTAAAAGGCAATTCTCATTTATGGACGTTGCTGCACTTACGTTATCACAAAAATATTTTGGCAGAGAACGGTGAAGGCGGCAGCAGTAATAATAAAACAGGCAGAGATGGACGAGATATAATAATTGAAGTGCCACTGGGTACTATAGCGATAGATGAGGAAACCGGAAAAAAAGAAGCGGAAATCTTAGAAGATGGCCAGGAAATAATTTGGATAAAAGGAGGAAGAGGTGGGCTTGGAAACAGCAACTTTAAAACAGCTACCAACCAGGCGCCTGAATATGCACAACCCGGTGAACCGGGCAGTGAGGGATGGAAAATTCTTGAATTAAAAGTTTTGGCTGATGTGGGATTGGTAGGGTTTCCTAATGCAGGTAAATCAACCTTGCTTTCTGTATTAACTGCTGCCAAACCAAAAATTGCAGATTATCCTTTTACAACTATTACTCCCAACCTTGGAATTGTTGAATACCGCGATGGAAAAAGTTTTTGTATTGCCGATTTGCCGGGCATTATTGAAGGAGCTGCTGAAGGAAAAGGTTTGGGCCATCGTTTTCTCAGGCATATTGAACGCAATCCCGTGTTACTGTTTTTAATTGCCGCAGATAGTAAAGACCACAAGAAAGAATTTAAGATATTAAGAAATGAGCTGGAAAGGTATAATGCTGAATTGCTGAACAAGGAATTTATTATTGCCATCAGCAAATCAGATTTGCTGGATAGAGAATTGATTGCTGAAATTGAAAAAGACTTACCTGTTGAGATTCCTCATCTTTTTATTTCCTCGGTAACGGGCCAGGGTTTAATTGAATTAAAAGACCTGCTTTGGCAAGCACTGAATAAGCCAGCCGAATAATTACCCTCCTTACGGTATTCGGTCATCGGGTTTTTTTCTGTTAACTTACAAATAACATTAAGCGTTATGAAAAAGCTACTATTGTTTTCCGCCTTACTCACCGGTTTTGTTTGCTATGCACAAGAAACAAAACAATTAAAAAAAGTTCTGGAGTTGCCTATTCCACGTGAAGGTGGTGTAAGAGCTGCACAAGTGGCCTGGCACCCCCTACAAAAAAAGTACTATGCAGCAATGGCCGGCAACACAAGTTTTTGTCTGGCTGTGTTTGATATAAAAGGCAAGCGGCTCACTCCATCATCACAAGAAACTATGTTTGATATAAGAGGGCTTTGGTATAACCCAAATAAAAAAACACTTCAAATGAACGGCTATAATGATTTTGGCTGGGCCGAATACAAGCTGGATGCAAAAGGCTTTCCTACTTCTGCCCAAACGTTATTTGATGGCATGAACCAGCCCTCTGAACAAAGTGTGGGAGCATTTGAGCCTAAATCAAAGCAACTTTATTTTTTTGATGGGGAAGGTGCTCTTGATTATTACGATGCATCAACTGCAACTTATACTGATAAACTGCCTTTGCATTTGGGAATTACCGAAGCTGACGATGATGGCAGCAGTAGCAATGTTGATGTTTACATGGATTATAACTATACAACCGTTGTGTACACCGGCATGAAAAAAGCAGAATTCGGTTTGCTGAATTTTAACCTGCGCCAAATTGAATTGTATAATGCAGAAAATGGTTACCTCACTAAAATTTACACCTTACCAGATGATGCCCCGGCAGAAGATATGCTTTGCTTTTCTTATGCAAACGGCATTTTTTGGCTGTTTGACAGAAACGAAAGAATTTGGAAAGGCTATAAATAAATTTCTCTCTGAATCATAATTAATAAGGCCGGCTAAAACCGGCCTTATTAATTTACGGGTAACAAAAACCTGTGGCTGTTGATTTACTTCCAAAAATCAACAGTTATGAAAAAAACAATCTTCGCTTCTGTCGTTCTATCAGCCACTTTATTTTTTTCTGCCTGTAACTATAATAAAGGCCCTCTAAAAATTACCGATGCCCACCTGGCTCATCATTTTGTTTGGGGAGAAACACAGGACAAGGCGCCGGCAAATGATCTCGTTATTTACTGGCAGGGAAAGGCAGATTCTTCGGTCAAAATTTCTTTTTACCCGCTGAATACACCTGCAGGCAGCTACGAAACGGCTGAATATATTGTGAAGCATCCAGCCAAAAAAATTCTTTTGAAAGACTTCTATAAGTTTTGGGGTGTGAATGAACAAAAAGAGTTTACCTACGGGCTAACCATTCAGCAGGAAGCCGATACTGCAACCAAAAGTGCCATTTATCCGCTTCAGTTCAAAGTTATGCCTCGCTAACCTTTGAGTTGACAGCATTGTTTGCTATCTTATTATGGCTCTCTCTATATCACTTCAACAAACAGTTCTTTTTATGAAACATATTGTATTCATTATTGTAATTGCCGCCTTTTGCTTTGCCTCATGCAACAGCAATGACAGTAAAGCCGTAGCCGGCGAAACTTCTGATCTTACTCCCTCATTAAAAAAACAGGTTGACCCCGCAGTACAACAAAAATTTGAAGAAACTATAAAAGCTTTAAAAGAAGATGGGGAAGCCATTAAATGGCTGGGGCATTATGCATATTTAAACCGCCAGTTAATAACAGCTGCCTGGCTATATTCTATTGCGGCGCAAAAAAAGCCGGATGATTATGCTAACCTCAATAATCTCGGACTTACGCTGCATGAGCTCTTTCTGGCTGATCCGCAAAAAAAAGATCTTCTAAAATCTGCCATTGAAAATTTAAAAAAGGCCGCTGGCCTTGCACCGGATAAGGCAGCTATTTTAAATAACCTGGGTTATGCGTTGTTTCAGGATTACAAATCAAACAATAACCAGGCTTCATTAACACAGGCAGAAGAAAATTTTGTAAAGGCGATTAAGCTAGATAAAAAGAATGCTATTTACTACAGCCATCTTGCAGATGTGTATAATGCACAAAACAAAACCAAAGAAGCTGTTTCTGCATTAAACAATGCGTTCAGGCTGGAGCCTTTGAATGGCGTGTTTATTCAATCAGCCGGCTCAGTTCCCTCGTTTGCTTCTCAAAAAGATTCAAGAGGTTATTGCGACAGCATTCATTATGATTGCGACCACAACTGTCCCTATTCCATCATTGGTCGCATTCAGTTAGTATCCTGCGAAATTGCACAGCAGGATGCTGTGATGGCCTGTCGTGAAGGGAAACCTTACGCTGTTTCTTACAACTGCGATGAAGAAACTCCGGCAACAGGTTTTATGATCCCCGGCTTGTTTTCAGGATTTACAATCATGCTGCCCGGTGGTAGCAAATTCAGTGTGCATTTGCAGGGTGGTGGCAAAGTGGAAATAAAATTTGAAGTTTCAGTGCCCGGCGTACCCGGCCTTTCTTTTGAAGGGGGCGGAACTTATCAACCCGGCAGCGGAATGAGTCATACATCATTTGGTCCTTCGCTGTCACTCGATTTGTACAAAGTTGGGCCAATTACCGAGTCACTCAACAAATGGGGAGTGGGGCCGGCAGAAGTGAAGGTATCTTCAGATGTATTAAAAGGCGGAAAAACTTCTGTTGAACTACAGGCTTATGATACACCTGTGATGCACATACATTAAACAGAATTATTAATTCTCCTGTAACAGCCTTGTTAAAAGCAGGGCTGGTTGCTTTTTCAGCTGACCAGTCTCATATGAACTGGTCGGTGCAGTAAGGAAAATTGCTTTAGGTTTGTGACAAAATATTTTTGTTATGAAGAAACTCTTCCTGTCAATTGTTTTAGCGGTTGTTATTTTCTTTAAATCTTTTGCAGATGAAGGCATGTGGCTGCCCCTGTTGCTGGGCCATCAAGTGTATAACGACATGGTGAAAAAAGGTTTGAAGTTGACAAAAGACCAGTTGTACAGCATCAACAAAGCATCCATCAAAGACGCTATCATCATTTTTGGCGGTGGTTGTACAGGTGAAATTGTAAGTTCTCAGGGTTTAATTTTTACCAATCACCACTGCGGGTATGATGTAATTGCATCCGCCAGCACAGTTGAGCATAATTATTTAAGAGATGGTTTTTATGCAAAAAACCGTGCTGAAGAAATTCCGGCAGAAGGTTTATCGGTTCAGTTTTTATTAAGAATAGAAGATGTAACGGCGGAAGTGCTGGATTCATTAAAAGGATTAAGCGGCATGGAAAGACAGCAGCGCCAATCAGCCGTATTGGCTGCTATAAACAAACGCATGTCAGATGCTGCGCAAAATATTGAAACAAGAGTAAGCAGCCTGTTTAAAGGCAACCAGTTCCTGGCTTTTGTTTACCAGCGTTATAAAGATGTAAGATTGGTTGGCGCACCACCGGAGAGCATTGGAAAATTTGGTGGTGATACTGATAACTGGGAATGGCCACGCCATACAGGTGATTTTTCAATCTTTCGTGTGTACATGAGTAAGGATGGTAAGCCGGCCGATTATTCCGCGGACAATGTGCCGCTGAAGCCGAAATGGTTTTTACCGGTTTCTATTAAAGGAATTAAAGATGGTGATTTCGCCATGATCTATGGCTATCCTGGCGGCACCAACCGTTACGAAACTTCATTTGGCGTAAAGCAAAAAATAGATATTGATAATCCTACTTTGGTAAAGTTAAGAGACATGCGGTTGAAGTATATGTTCGAGGAAATGAAAAAAGAT
>PSMD01000026.1:6036-16471 GCA_040289925.1 Chitinophagaceae bacterium
CCCCGCCATTAAACTTCAACTGGCTTCTTCTTATGCAAGTATTGCCAACTACTGGAAGTTTTATGATGGCGAAAGCAAGCAACTGATAAAATATGATGTGTATGGCCAAAAGAAAAAAGCAGAAGAACAATTCATCAATTGGGCAAAATCAAAACCGGAATATGCATCTATATTTTCTGATTGGGAAAAAGCATATGAAGCATGGAGGCCCTATTCCAGGCACAGGGTGTATATGAACGAAGGCATTTTTGGATCACCATTACTTGGCTTTGCTGCCTCGCTTACCCAATTGGAAAATGCGATGGTGGATCCGAAATCAACACAGGCAGATGTAAAAAAAGCACTCGATGCAGCCGTAGCTGCACGTAAAAATTTCCTGGCAGATGAAAACAAACCTTCTGATCAAAACATCCTGGCTTCAGTTTTAAAAATGTATTACGAAGACATTCCGCAGGATCAG
Source organism: Chitinophagaceae bacterium (assembly GCA_040289925.1). GTDB lineage: Bacteria > Bacteroidota > Bacteroidia > Chitinophagales > Chitinophagaceae > VBAU01. The sequence continues at coordinate 6,497 of PSMD01000026.1, forward strand.
CACCCGGTTGGTTTTTATGCAGACCTGAGAAATAATTACGGCGATTTGAAAGACGAAGCCACTTACAAAAAATTTGCAGCAGATGTGTTTAATAACACTATGATCTTTGACGACACCAAATGGAATGCATTTGTGGCAAAACCTGATGCAAATGTTTTGCAGGCTGATCCGGCATTTAAAGTTGCCAGCACCTTTCTAAAAAACTATAACAGCAAATACGCCACTTTCTTTCAACAGTTCAATGCAAAAAATAATGAACTGGGCCGGTTGTACTTAAAAGGGATTATGGAAATGAATCCTGCCAAAGCAAAAATGATGTATCCTGATGCCACATTTACCATGCGTGTTAGCTATGGCCATGTAAAAAGTTACCGCCCAAGAGATGCGGTTTATTATGATTACATCACCACTTCAAAAGGGGTGTTGGAAAAATATAAACCCGGCGATTATGAATTTGATTTGCCGGCAAAAGCAGTTGAATTATTAAAGAAAAAAGATTTTGGACAATACGGCGATAAAAAAACCGGCGAACTGGTGGTTGGCTTTATTACCACCAACGATATTACCGGCGGTAACTCCGGTTCCCCGGTAATGAATGGCAAAGGTGAGTTGATAGGCCTTGCTTTTGATGGAAACTATGAAGCACTCAGTCATAAAATTGCTTTCGATAAAGATTTAAACCGCACCATTAATGTTGATATTCGCTATGTGCTTTGGTGTATTGATAAATTAGGCGGCGCATCCAACATCATTAATGAATTAAAGCTGGTGAAGTAATTAGTCCCGTTTTTTTACAAAAGCCATTTCTGTTAGCAGAAGTGGCTTTTTTGTCTTTGACAGTTTCAGCATTTCGGATTAAAATTGTAAGCAATTGAAAAAGCTGATCGCCATAATAGCTGTATTTACCTGCCTGCAGGCCACTGCGCAGTTTGCATTCAGTCTTTCAACCGATCTTTCTGTTCTTCGCAATTTTAAAAAAGACCAGCAGTTCTGGGCATTCGGTCAAAACATTATTACTGATTTTCATCTTACTCCCCAAAATGGTATTTACCTGTACGCCTGTTATTACTCCGACGGCCGCTTTGAAAATAAATTAACAGCCACTGCAAAATCTTTTTTAACCAACCCGCAGCAAATTAATTTTATTAACCGGGCCAAAGTGCGGTTAAAAGAATTCTCGGTTGGATGGAAACACTACCTGAAAGGAAATATAGAAAGCGGCAAATGGAATGTATATAGCATGGCCGGCTTTGGAATTATTTTCGGCAAGGCATTTAATGAATACACCATGTCCATTGATACGGCTTTGTATAATCTTCCGCAAAGGCCCGTTAATTCATCAGGCAGGTTTAAGCGATTGACTTTTGACCTTGGGCTGGGCACAGAATATCCTTTAGGCGCCGAAGTGTATTTGTATGGTGAAGGAAAAGTTTGGGTGCCTGCAAGCAGTTACCCCAGTAAATATCTTTTTGTAAATGAAAATGCACCATTCAGTGCAGTATTCAGTTTGGGCTTAAGAGTTTTGTTTTAATGAATGAACCAGGAATCACATCATGAAAATAACAAGCATCGGCATTTATAAATTATTCATTCCGCTTAAACAACCTTTTGTTATTTCACTCGGTACAATTTACAATGCCGAAAACATTATTGTAGTTATTAAAACCGACGAAGGCCTTACCGGTTTTGGCGAATGCAGTCCTTACATGACCATCAACGGCGAAAGTGCAGACACCTGTTTTATTGTTGGCCAGTATTTGGCAAAAGTTTTAAAGGACAAAAATCCGCTGGATATAAAAGCCTGCATACAGGCAATGGATAAAGTGATTTATAGTAACACCAGTATTAAAAGTGCATTTGATATAGCACTGTTTGATATTGCGGCACAACAGGCAGGCTTGCCTTTGTATAAATTTTTAGAGGGAAAAAAGAATAAAGAGCTGACAACAGATTATACCGTTAGCATTGCCGATGCAGGGAAAATGGCCGCAGATGCTTTAAAAATAAAGCAACTGGGTTTTCCCGCAATCAAAGTAAAGCTGGGCGAATCAACAAAAAAAGACGGAGAAAGAATCCATGTTATTCGCGAAGCTGTTGGCTATGAAATTCCATTGCGCATAGATGCCAACCAGGGCTGGAGCGTAAAAACAGCCATTGCTACTTTAAAAGAACTGGAACGCTACAACATTCAGCACTGCGAAGAGCCGATTGCCCGATGGAATTTTATGAAGCTGAAAAAAATAAGAAAGAACAGCCCGATACCCATTATGGCCGATGAAAGCTGTTGGGATCATAATGATGCAAAAAGACTGATTGATCTGAAAGCAGTGGATTTATTAAATGTGAAGCTGGGAAAATCGGGCGGAATTTATAAAGCCAGGAAAATAATAGCCCTGGCAGAAAAAGCAAATATGCACATGCAGGTTGGCGCATTTATGGAATCAAGACTGGGAATGACGGCGGCTGCCCATTTAGCTTTATGCAGTGATCATATTCATTATTGTGATTTTGATACGCCGCTGATGTTTACTGAAGATCCCGTGACAGGAGGAATTCTTTATAAAGAAAAAGGAATTGTAGAAGTGCCGGATGCTCCGGGATTGGGTGCAAGTATTGATGAAGAGCGTTTACAGGCTTTGCAGCCTGTTATCATCTGACCTTCCTTTTTTCCAGACTCTGTCTTTCCATTTTCTTCAAAGTTTCTTCATCAGTCAGGTCAAGCCTTAAGGGTGTGATGGAAACAAATCCATTTTCAACAGCCCATCTGTCTGTTCCTTCTTCGGCAGGCTCAAGCGGAATAACTGTAAACCAATAATGCTTTCTTCCCATGGGGTCAATGCCCGGAACAATTTTTCCATCATCCAACCGTACTGATTGCCTCGTCCATTTAATGCCTTTAGGCTCCGGCAGAAAATTTACATTAAATAAAGAAAGTTCTCTTTTCTCCAATAAAACTTTCAATACTTCTTCCACGTAAGGTTCCAGAGTAGCAAAGTCGGGTTCGGTTTTACCAACAGGCGTACTCAAGGCAATTCCTTTTACCCCCAGCAACACGGCTTGCTTTGCAGCAGCAAGTGTAATGCCACATGGAATTTCCCAGGTTGGGCCCAAGGTTAATACCAGAAAGCACCACATCTGTTTTTGCATACAAGTGTGTTCCCAGCGCCACGCAATCGGCCGGCGTGCCATTTACTTTAAAAGCTTCCACACCTTCAAACTGCACATTTGATTTTTTAAAAGATAGCGGTCTTGAATGCGTAACGGCATGGCCTGTGGAGGAACGCTCTACATCAGGCGCCATTACGGGTACTTCTCCAAAACGCTTTGCAATATTGGCCAGCGCAGCAATGCCAGGGCTGTAAATGCCATCATCATTTGTAATTAATATTCTCACCAAAAAAAATTCCGGCATTTTCGTGCCACAAAATCATTCAGGGTACAGTTTTGCATAGGTATTATCAATCATTACATGTATGAAAAGAGCCACACTAATTCACAACCCTAAAGCCGGCGACGAAGAATATGGCAAAGAAGAATTGATAACCTTGCTGGAAAGCAATGGGTTTACCTGTAGATATTTATCTACAAAGAAAAAAGAATGGGAACTGCTGGATGAAGACACCGATGTTTTTGTAATTGCCGGCGGAGATGGTACCGTTAAAAAAACAGCTAAAAATCTTCTAGAAAAAAAATTAATTGATAAGCCCTATCCCATTGCGCTTTTGCCGTTGGGCACTGCCAATAACATTGCAAGAACTTTGGGATTAAATAGTGATTGGAAAAAAAATATTGCAGACTGGCATCATGCACCTTTAAAAAAATTTGATGTGGGCCGCATTTACACTGTTGAAGATTCACATTTTTTCCTGGAAAGTTTTGGTTACGGCATTTTTCCATACCTGATGGCCGAAATGGAACATCATAAAAACGAAGATGATTCAGCTGAAGAAAGCAAAAACAAAGCATTGCTATTGCTGTACGAGGTTATTAACTCTTACGAAGCCCGGCATTGCAAATTAACAGTTGATGGCAGCGATCATTCCGGTGATTTTATATTGGCTGAAATCATGAACACACAATCAATTGGCCCCAACCTTATACTTTCTCCGCTGGCTGACCCCGGTGATGAAGAGTTTGAAGTAATTCTTGTACCGGAAAGGCATAAACAAAAATTTGCTGAATATATTTTAAGTAAAAGCAAAGGCGTTGAAAAAACATACCAGTTTCATACGCTGAAAGGAAAAGAAATTACCATAAGCTGGGAAGGCACACATGTGCATGCAGATGATAAGATCAGTAAGCTGGAAAAAAAACCGAAGTAAAAATTGAATTGAAAGCCGGGGTGCTTGAGTTTATTGAGCCACCAAAATCAGCCTGACTTTTTCTTTACCACAGGTGTGTTGTCCTTCCATTTCCATAAATGCAGGCAGGCATAAGTGCGGTAAGGGCTCCATTTTTCAGAAATCGCCAGCATTTTTTCTTTGATTATTTTTTTATCAGGGTGGTTCAGTTTATAAAGCCTTGTCATTGCATTCTGAATGCCCAGGTCATCAATGGCAAACACATCTTCGCGGCCGAGGGCAAACATTAAAAGCATTTCCACTGTCCACCGCCCAACACCTTTTATGGCGGTTAAATAAGCAATCACTTCTTCATTGCTCATTTTATTAAGCCGTTTATGATCCATGCCTTGTTCTATTTCAAACTGCGCCACATTTTTTACATAATTCACTTTTGCATTGGAAAGGCCAATTGCACGCAGCTTTTCAAATGGCGTGTCAACAATTTGCTGCGGCGTGGGTTCTTTGCCACCATACAAATCAAGAAAGCGCTGATGAATAACCCTGGCCACTTTTGTTGAAAGCTGCTGGCTCATAATAGAGGCACAGAGATACGTGCAAATGTTTTTTCGCTTTACCAGCTTGTGCGGCTCAGTGGTGTTAATTATTTTTTTCAGTTTTTTGTCCTTGGAAAGATGGGCAACATAATGCATGGGTTAAAGTAAATGCTAAAATTAAAAAAAGAAAAAATTAATATTGACAGGTGGAAAGGAAGATCATTGTTACTGCAGACGGCTCACATACAGTGTCGATTCCGGAAATGAAAGTTTGCTACCATTCGGTGCATGGGGCTATACAGGAATCGCAGCATGTGTTTATAAACGCAGGACTGATGGACTCAGGGATTTTTGATTATGCAGGAGTTCATCAGTTAATGGAAGTAGGGTTTGGAACGGGGCTTAATGCATTGCTTTCCCTGGTAGAAGCTGATAAACATCAGAACCACATTTATTATACGGCCATTGAATTATATCCATTAAGCGAGGCAGAGGCAAGCCGTTTAAATTATTGCGAACAGCTAAATCTGCCACAATACCAGGGCTCATTTGAAAAAATGCATCAGTGCAATTGGAATGAAATGGTTGAGATAACCGGGTATTTCCGGCTGACAAAATTGAAAATGAATGTTCTTGATTTTTTTACGGGAAACCAGTTCTTTCTTATATACTTTGATGCCTTTGCCCCGGCTGCTCAGCCTGAACTATGGACGAAACAGGTTTTTGATAAAATGTACTCATTGCTTTTGCCTGGTGGAATTTTAGCTACCTATTGCAGCAAAGGAGAAGTTCGCAGAGCGCTGCAGGCCGCAGGTTTTACAGTAGAAAAATTAAAAGGCCCGCCGGGTAAAAGAGAAATGATAAGAGCAAGGAAAGCCGTTGAGATGGTTTGATTATTCAATACTCCAGCTTATGTTTCCGTCTTTTTCATCTTTTAAAATAATACCTAACTGCTGCAGTTGATTGCGGATTTTATCAGAAGTTGCCCAATCTTTTTTGCTTCTTGCTTCTTTCCTGATTTCTATAATTAACTCCATTACACCTTTCAGCTTTTCATTGTCGGCTTCTGTAATGCTTTTTAATCCAAAAATATCTTCAATAAATACTTTCATTTTCTGCTGCAACAGCTCAAAAGTTTGCTTTGAAATGGAATTAAGCGGAATCGTTTTGTCTTTAAAAGAGTTGATGATGGGCACCAGCTCAAACATATTGGCCAGCACTTTTGCCGTGCTGAAATCATCTTTAATAAATTCATCAAATTCAGCAATGAGCTTTGAGATCCTGGCTTCGAGCTCTGCATCTACTGCTTCTTGCTGTGGCCCGTAGCTCATGGCTTGCAATTTTTCATAGGCATCCCACAATCTTTTCAATCCTTTTTCAGCTGCCTGTAAGGCTTCGTTACTAAAATCAAGAGTGCTGCGATAATGTGTTTGCAAAATGAAAAAGCGTATCGTCATTGGGTGATAAGCTTTTTCCAGCACAGGATGATCGCCACTAAACAATTCCGTTAGCTTAATCACATTGTTATAGCTCTTGCCCATTTTTTTGCCGTTAATGGTGATCATGTTATTATGAATCCAGTAACGAACAGGGGCTGTATGATTGCAAACAGTGCTCTGCGCAATTTCACTTTCATGGTGTGGGAACAGCAAATCCATACCACCACCATGAATATCAAATTGCTCACCCAAATATTTTGTGCTCATGGCTGAGCATTCAATATGCCAGCCGGGAAAACCTTCTCCCCAGGGGCTTTTCCAACGCATGATGTGTTCAGGCGGTGCAGCCTTCCACAAAGCAAAATCGGCTTTATTCTTTTTTTCTTCCTGGGCTTCCAGTTCTCTTGTTGTTTCCAATAAATCGTCAACAACTCTTCCGCTCAGTTTTCCATAATCATATTTCCCAGCATATTTCATCACATCAAAATATACGGATCCATTCACCACGTACGCATAATCTTCTTCAATAAGTTTTTCAATCATGCTGATCTGCTCTACAATATGGCCGGTGGCAGTGGGCTCAATGCTTGGCGGCAGTGTGTTAAATTGCTGCATAGCCCAATGATAAAGATTGGTGTATTTCTGCACCAGTTCCATTGGTTCCAGTTTTTCAAGCACTGCTTTTTTTGAAATTTTATCTTCTGCTTCTCTGCCTTCTTCCTCAAAATGTCCTGCATCGGTAATATTTCTTACATAGCGAACCTTATAACCGAGATGCATTAGGTAGCGATAAATCACATCGAAGGTGATGTAAGGCCTTGCATGGCCTAAATGACTTTCACCGCTGACAGTAGGGCCGCACACATACATGCCCACATGGCCGGGTGTAATTGGCGTAAAAACTTCTTTTTGCCTGGTAAGAGAATTGTAAACTTTCAGTTCGCTCATGATGGCGCAAAAATAGGCGATTATTTTTCTGCGGTTTTCAGCTTCAGGTCGGCAACAATCATGTAATGGTCAGAATAATTTTTTACAAGCCGGTTGAATTGTAAAACAGAAAAATCACTGGAAGGCAAAATATAATCAATGCGTAACGTAGGGGAAAGCCCACTAAAAGTTCTTCCAATGCCAAAGCCTTTTTTCAAAAATGCATCCTGCAAATTGCCACGTGCTGTAAAATAGGTGTAAGAATTGGGCACATCATTAAAATCTGCACAAAGCACTACGGGGTGCGGACTGGCTGCTACCTGTTCATGCAACTTTTTTGCCTGCAGACTGCGGTAAGTAGCTGCTTGTTTCCATTTGGAGAAAATGGTTCTTGAATTTTCAATCAAGCTGTCCCGGTAAGATTTTATTTCATTGATTTTTTCGTAATCATCTTTTTTAAATTGAAATGATTGCAGGTGAGTGGTGAAGATGCGGATTGTATCGCCGTCAAAAAGAACATCTACGTGTAAAAGAGCTTCCGGTAAACTGGGGCGTGGAAAAATGGTTTTGCCACTGTCAAGCAAAGGCAGCCTTGAGAAAATAATTGAGCTGTAATAAAGCTGCGAGCCGTCTTCATCAAAAGAAAAATAATAGTAAGGATAATTCAGCTCTTTTTGAATATAGCTGATGTTATTGTAAAACCCTTCCCGAAGAGCTGTGTGAAATTCCTGCAGGCAAAGAATGTCAGCATTTTGTTCTTTCAGCAATTGCAGCATTTTAAGCCTTGTTTGGCTGCCTTTGTTATTGTTCTCCTTTATTTCTACAAATCTTGCCACGTTCCAGCTGGCAATGCGCAACACATCATCCGGCTTTTGGTAATTAAATTCTTTTGGCGTATGAAAAGCAAAAAAAACGCTGATGTTTTTTATACCGAATAATGAAGCAATAAAAAACACCAGTGCATATTTCATTTTTACAAACACCCAGAAAAAAATAGAGATGATCATAACAGCCAGTAAAAACGGGAAAGCAAGGCCCAGCCAGCTTATGAACCACCACCGGGCAGGATCGGCAAAAGGAGAAATGCACGAAAGCAGATAAACAAATGCAAAGAGGAAATTGAGAACAAACAGAACCCGTTTTGTTATGTTGACAAAGCGGTTAGGCATACACGAATTTAAGCTTCGCTGTTGAATGAAAGCTGTAAACAATGCAGCAGAATCATAAAGGAATAAAATTCTGCAGAAAAAAACGCAACGATTGTAATTCTGTTATCTGAAATGCAGCAATTTTTTTTAAACGGGTTAGAACAGGTCTTCCTGGCTGGCTCTCTTTAGTATTTCTTTTTCTTCTTCTGTCAGGTGGCTAAATCCTTTCTGATTGATCTTATCCAGGATCTCATCAACTCTTTGCTGGGTAAGATTGAGCGTTTTTTTATAAGGCTGCGTTTTTGATTTATAAAATATCTGCTCTTTCACCCGTTTTCCCTTTTTAGGTTTGTCGGGATTAAAAAGATTATTGAACCAGTCGTAAACATTGTTCATCCATTCACTACCATCATAACCTCTTCTTAAAAAGAATATAAACAAAAAGCCTCCCAACGCTCCACCCAAATGGGCAATGTGACCGCCCGAATTATTTCCCGGTATCGTAGCAAGATCAATGATTACAAAGATCATTGTGATTACCCATAACGGAATGCCGCCATTCAGCATTGGAAAAATCCGGTAACCAGGTGCAATCATTGTCGTGGCTATAGCCACACCCATTACGCCTGCAGAGGCGCCCACAGCATTTGCTGAATCAACCAAAGGGTTTAAAGAAGGAATAAAATGGAAAGCAGTTATAAATGCGGCAGCTCCCAGTAATGCAGCGTAAATGTAAATGGGAATTAGTTTTCGTGTGCCTGTTAAATCCTGCAAAATATAACCGAAGGCCCAAAGCCAAAGCATATTACTGATGATGTGCCAAACACTGTAATGATAGATCATGTGAGTGATGATCGTCCAGGGTTTGTGCACAAGTGCAGTAAGGCTGGAGGGCAAAGCAAGGTTATTGTAAATATCTGCCTGGAACCTGATATCAGCCAAAGGTTGCTGAAAAGTGATGTAGTAAACAACACGTAAAAAAGTAAACAACACAAACATCACCAGGTTAATGGCTATCAGCATCATCAGCGCATTTCCGTCTTCACTTAAAGAAAGCCGGCGCCTGTATTCTTTTTCGTTGTAGCTCATAATCCAGTTACTTGTTTACCGGTTGTTGTTACTGGTTATTTGTTCAGTGCTGGCTTGTGTTTTCCTGTTACGTTGCTTTCTCAGTAACGAACCAGGTACCCAGCAACTAGTATAACGTTTTGCGATTGGTTTTGTTCCAAATAAATACAATAATAAAGCCAGTTATAGCACCCCCAATGTGTGCGAAATGCGCAATGTTGTCTCCGCTGATTTTTGTAAATCCTCCAAACAAATCAAGCAAAACATATCCCAGCACCAGCCATTTTGCTTTAATCGGGAATGGAATCGGAATCAGCATTAACTCGGTGTTGGGAAACAGGTAAGCAAAGGCAGCCATGATGCCCATTACTGCACCTGAGGCGCCCAGTGCCGGGCCTAATGCCCCTACATTGTAGGCAATAGCTTTTATATTCTCTGTTTCCAATGCAACTATTAATTGTTCTGCTCTAAAATATTGAACGGCCAGGTGCAAAGCTGCAGCTCCAAGTCCGCAAGCCAGGTAAAAAAACAAAAATCGTTTTGGTCCCCACAAGTT
>PSMD01000026.1:16481-27093 GCA_040289925.1 Chitinophagaceae bacterium
CAGTATGCGGCCAAACATCCAAAGCATAAGCATGTTGAAAATGATATGGAAGATGAGGTTTGGAGAATGGGCGAACATGTGTGTAAAAATCTGGAAAGGCTGAAAACCATAGTAAGAAGCTCCGTAGGCTTCATCAATAAAACGGGTAAGAATTTCTGATTTGGGAAGAATAGGATAAAGCATCAATCTTTCAGTTAGCTGCTTGCTTTGTAAAATGAGCTGCGCAACAAAAACCAGTGCATTGATAATGAGTAAATTTTTTACTACCGGTGGAAAGGGGTTGGGACGATAATACCTGAAGTCATTCATGCGGTAAAATTAATCGTTATGGCCTAAGGCAGTCTTAATATTAATAAGCGCTGTTTAATTTTTTCTCAGTTTTAACTGCACCACATTTTCTATATGATGGGTGTGAGGAAACATATCTACAGGCTGGATTTTGGTTACCTCATATTTTTTGCCGAGGCTGTTTAAATCTCTTGCCTGGGTAGCGGGGTTACAGCTTACATACACCACAATGGGCGCCTGCATCTCCAGTATTTTAGCCACCAGCTTTTCATGCATGCCTGCCCGAGGGGGATCACTAATGATCACATCCGGCCGGCCATGAACAGCAAAAAAATCATCTGTGCAAATTTTTACAACATCTCCGCTAATAAATTCTGCATCGCCAACATTGTTCAGGTCTGCATTTTCAATTGCATCGTTTACTGCCGCCTCAATCATTTCAACCCCTACAATTTTTTTTGCCAGGCGACTTAAAAATATTCCAATGCTGCCGGTGCCGCAGTATAAATCATAAACAATTTGCCGGCCGGTTAATTCGGCAAAATCTCTTGTTACCCGGTAAAGTTTTTCAGCCTGCCGGGTGTTGGTTTGAAAAAAAGATTTAGGACCTATTTTAAATTGAAATTCTTCTCCACCATCTGCGGTAGATAATTTTTCAATCACCCAGCCTTTGCCATAATACACCACCGGTTCTAAATCGTTCAGGCTGTCATTCCATTTTTTATTGATGGTGTATAGAAGGGTGGTAATAGTTGGGAATTTTGAAATGATAAAATCAAGCAGGCCGGTTATTCTTTCTTTATCATCATAACCAAACACAACGTTCACCATTACTTCTCCTGTTGCGCAAATGCGTAGTTGCATGGTGCGCAAAAAACCATCATGCGTTTTGGCATCATAAAACTCGTAACCGTTTTTTATGGCAAACTCTTTTACAGCCAGGCGCAGGCTGTTTGTAGGCTCATCCTGCAAATAGCAGCTTTTAATATCAACCACTTTATCAAATACACCTTTTGCATGAAAGCCCACTGCCCCGGTAAAATTGCTGGCTCCTTCCCCGGCATTTAACAAATCTTTCTTCTGCTTTTCGAATTCTGTATCAGGTAAAAACTCTTTCGGGCTGAAAGTATATTCCAGCTTGTTGCGGTAAAATTTGGTTTCTTCTTCGGCTGCTCCAATTATAGGCAATGCCGCCGGCAGAGGAATTTTTCCAATGCGTTTCAGGGTTTCTTCAACCTGTTTTTGCTTATAGTGCAGCTGTTTTTGGTAAGGCAGCATTTGCCACTGGCAACCGCCACAAACACCAAAATGGGGGCAAAATGGCTCTACTCTTTCTGTGGAATAATCATGAAACTGCAGCGGATAACCTTCGGCCCAATCTTTTTTGTTTTTATACAATCTCACATCCACCACATCTCCCGGGACTGCACTTTCTATAAAAATTACTTTTCCTTCCTGCCGGGCAATAGATTTTCCTTCTGCCGCATAGTCTTCTACCAGTAGTTTTTCTAATATAACGGCCTTTTTCCTCATGGAATGGCAAAGATACCCGTACAGCCGGAGTGAATGACCGGAATAAATTTTTTTCTAAAGCAACGAAGAAAATCTCATTTGCCTCTTAGTTAAAATCTTTTTTAGGTATAAACCTGTTGAAGGTTGATTTAATATCTTTACCGATTATTGAAACTTGATGAAACAAATCCTTTTTATTACTGCAATCATTGTTTCGTTTAACCTGGCTGCCCAAAAATCACAAACTGCAGAAAAACCGGGCTACGAAATAAAAGTAACCTTTAAGCCTTTTAAAAATCAATACATCTATTTTGGTCATTACTCCGGAAAAAATTTGCCAATCATTGATTCAGTAGTAGTAAATGATAAAAGTGAAGGAGTTTTTAAAGGTTCAAAAAAACTCGGCCAGGGTGTTTACCTTATTGGCTACCCAAACAAAATGGGCTTTTTTGAATTGCTGATCGGTAATGATCAGCATTTTTCTGTTAAGGTTGATACCGCTGATCTAAAAAATATTTCGTTCGAAGGCTCAGCAGATAACAGCCTGTTTTTGACCTACCAGGCTTTTATGGGTGAGCATGGAAAAAGAATTGATAGTGCAAAAAAAGCATTGCAGGATCATAAAGGCGATTCGCTGGTCCTGGAAAATGTGATTAAAGCGGAAGATGAAAACATTAAAAAATACCGCAGCGACATCATCAAAAAAAATCCTGCTTCTATTTTAAGCTTTTTGCTGAAGTTGCTGGAAGATCCCGAAGTGCCGCCTGCTGAAAAACATCCCGGAGGCAAGTATGATACAGCCTGGGCGTATAACTATTACAAAAAACATTATTGGGATGGTATTAATTTTTATGATGACAGGCTGGTACGTACACCCATTTTTGAAAATAAACTGGACAGATATTTTCAGCAGGTAGTGTATCCTCATCCTGATTCGGTAATTAAAGAAATTGACTGGATGCTTGGGTATGCATCAGTGAACGAAGAAATGCAGAAGTTTTTGCTGACGAAATTTGTGAACCGCTACCTGAATCAAAAATACATGTGGGAAGATGCGGTGTTTGTACACCTGTTTGAAAAATATTTTGCTCAAAAAAATTATAACTGGTTAACCGAAAAAGGAAAAAAGATCATCCAGGACAGGGCTTACAGCCTGATGGCAAATATTCTGGGCAACCCTGCTTCGGATATTGAATTGCCCGATACTTCCGGAAAAAATGTTTCGTTGTACAGTATTGCGGCTCCTTATACAGTGGTGTTAATTTATGATCCGCTTTGCGGGCATTGCCGGGAAATTGTTCCAAAGGTTGATTCGCTCTACGAAAAAAGCTGGAAGAACATTGGCGTAAAAGTTTTCGCTATGGCCAAAGAAGTGGATGGCACAAAAAGCGACTGGCTGAATTTTGTAAAACAAAATCATTTGCAGGAGTGGACGAATGTGTTTTATTCAAAAGAAAATGATAAGGCCCGTGTAGATGCCGGCATACCCAGCTATTCTCAATTGTACGACGTGCAAAGTTTTCCTACTTTATATTTGCTGGATAAAGACAAACGCATCATTGCCAAAAAGCTAACCTACGAGCAGATTAATGATGTGTTGCAGTATAAAATGAACCACTAATTGTTTAAAACGCTTTTATGAGCAAAAAAACTGTTGTGCTGGTAATGGTTTGCCTGCTAGCATTGGCATCATCCGCACAAACTTTGTTTACTTACGGAAAATATTCCGCCTCTGTAAATGATTTTTTAAAAGCTTTCAACAAAAACAGCTTAACACCTCCGCCAAACAAAGCCAAAGCCATGCGGGAATATCTTGACCTGTACATTGCTTCCCGCCTGAAAATTCAGGAGGCTTATGCAAAAGGGTATGATACGCTCCCGCAAATGAAAGAGGATATTCAAACCTTGCGTTCACAGATCATTGATAATTATTTAAACGATTCAAAAACTACTGACCGCCTGGTGAATGAAGCTTTTGTCCGTAGCCAGAAGGACATTCATGTAGCACATATTTACATCAGCTTTAAAAATGCATTTGGATTAATTGACACCGCTGCCGCAGCTGCCAAAGCAAATGAGGTGTACGAGAAATTAAAAAGCGGGGAAGATTTTTTTGCATTGGCTGAAAAATATTCATCAGATCCATCGGTTAATCAAAACAAAGGAGATATTGGTTACATTACTGTGTTTACCTTGCCTTACCAGTTTGAAAATATTGTGTACAATCTTGCACCAGGTAAATTCTCTTCTCCTTACCGCTCTAAAATTGGATTTCATTTCTTTAAAAATTTAGGAGAAAGAAAAGCAATGGGTAAAATGAAAGCCGCACAAATCCTGTTGTCTTTTCCCCCGGACAATGCTGTTGCCATGAAAGAAGAAATGAAAAGGCTTGCCGATTCATTATACAACCGTATTATGCAGGGTGATGATTTTGGCAAGCTGGCCGCACAGTTCAGCAATGACCAGGTGTCCGCAGTTTCACATGGTGTTATTCCTGATTTTACTGTTGGCCAGTACGATGCTGCCTTTGAAAATGCTTTTATGAGCCTGGCCAATAACCAGGTGAGCAAACCATTTTTAACATCGCATGGTTATCACATTTTAAAAAGGCTGGGCGTAACTCCTGTAAATGCTGATCCCAAAAACACAGCGGCAATGGATGAGCTGAAGTCAAAAGTGATGCAGAGCGACCGGATGCAGGTTGCAAAAAGAAATTTGATTGATAGCCTGATGAAAAAAATTTCTTTAGTAAAAAATAAAATTAACTACAGTGAGCTTTGGTATTTGCAGGATAGCCTGCTTGACCGCAGAAATTCGCCCATACCCATCACCATTAATGAGCAAACAGTTTTGTTTACTATTGGCGGAAAGCCGGCTACAGTTGAAGACTACATTGCTTTTGCAAGAACGTGGCGGTATAAACCTGATGGTACCGGCCAAAAACCTTATCAGCAGATTTATGATGAATTTATGCAAAGCCAGGTTGAAGAATACTACAAAGAGCACCTGGAAGATTTTAATGAAGATTTTCGTTACCAGATGAATGAGTTTAAAGAAGGCAATTTGTTTTTTGAAATAATGCAGCAACAGGTGTGGAGCAAGGCACAAACAGACACAGCTGCATTAATGAGCTATTATCAGAAGAATAAGAGCAAATATCATTGGAAAGAGAGTGCTGATGCCATCATCTTTTTTTGCTCAGATGAAGCCACGGCTAAAGAACTGTACCAGCAAATAAAAAATGATGCAGTCCACTGGAAAAAATATGTAGAAGCGAATGGAGAAAAAATAGTGGCCGACTCATCAAGATATGAATATGCACAAATACCAAATGCCAACAAATCTGCATTAAAAGCCGGTGCGGTTACTGCCCCTGTTAATAATGAAAATGATGGGACGGTTTCATTTGCTTACATCATAAAAACATATCCCGCAAATCAGCCACGCAGTTTTGCTGAAGCAAAAGGGTTGGTGATAAACGATTACCAAAATGAGCTGGAGAAAAAATGGGTATCACAATTAAAGAAAAAATACCCGGTGAAAATCAATGAGGCTGTGTTTGCAAAAATTTCCAAATAGTTAGTTGATCTCTTTTACCACATTGCAAATTACCTGCGGTTTGCCCAGTGTGTAATAATGCAACACGGGAACGCCAAATTGTACCAATTCTTTTGATTGTTGCACCAGCCACTCCGTACCCACCTTTGCCACATCCTCATCAGTTTTGCATTTCATAATTTCATTACAAAGCTCTTTGGGCAAATCAACATTAAACGTTCGGGGTATTACAGACATTTGTTTTTTTGTGGTAACTGGTTTTAACCCGGGAATGATTGGTACGGTAATTCCGGCTTCGCGGCAGCGTTTTACAAAATCAAAATATTTGTGGTTGTCAAAAAACATTTGCGTAACAATATATTCTGCACCAGCATCCACCTTGGCCTTTAAAAAACCCAGGTCTGTATCCATATTTGGCGCTTCAAAATGTTTTTCAGGATAACCGGCCACGCCAATGCAAAATTTTGTCTTCACTGCATTTTTCAAATCTTCTTCCAGGTAAATGCCATTGTTCATATTCACCACCTGTTTCAATAATTCAATAGCATAGCGATGGCCTTCCGGTTCGGGCTCAAAAAAGGTTTCGTTTTTAGGAGCATCGCCACGCAACACTAGCACATTATTTACTCCTAAAAAATTCAAATCAATCAAGGCATCTTCAGTAATTTGTTTTGTAAAGCCGCCGCAAATTAAATGTGGTACAGCATCCACCTGGTAATGGTTCATAATGGCTGCGCAAATAGCCACAGTTCCTGGTCTTTTTCTTACTTCTACTTTTTCAAAAGTGCCATCCGTTTTTTTCTTAAACATTGTCTCACTGCGGTGGTAAGTCACATTAATGAATGAAGGTTTGAATTCCATTAATGGATCAAGATGCTCATATATGGCATTAATACCCTTGCCTTTTATTGGCGGCAGTATCTCAAATGAAATCAGTGTTTTTTTTGCCTGGTTGATATGCTCAATAACAGTCATTGCAAAAAATGAATATTCTGCAAACTTAAGCAGGCAGGCTTCAACTACAAAACAAGTAAGGTTAACGCAGGGATGGTCTCAGGCCACTGTCAGTATCAGAGAGTTTTATCACCGAAAAAAATTCACTTTGCAGGCCGGTGGGGTTACCTGCATCTTCATCTTCAATACGCCAGGTGGCGCCAAGGTCAATAAAACCTTCGGCATCCAGGTAAAGAATGCGTTTGCTAACCGTATTGAGCAGGTTGCCACCCATAGTTGTGATCGTTCTTTTCTCTTTGTTCACTTCTACTACAATATCTCCATGTGATATATCGTAAGCACTAATAGTTTTTAAAGAAAGATTTTTGCCATCACGGTTTTTGCAAAGCATATCGCCGGGTTGCGGCCATGCTGAACGCGGATCACAAATAGAATACGCGGTGAACAATGACTGTTGTTTTTTCTGGTTAGCGTTATTGCGTGCCCAAACAATATACTCTGAATGGCGGGTTGAATATTTAAACTGATTGCCTGCACCAGCTTGCTTAATTATCCAGGAAATAAAAGCAGCACTCCAGGGATGTTGTTCTTGCCACAGAGAATCGGCTAATTGTTTTTCCGTGGGTTTCCAATTTAATTCTGCCCAATATTTTTTCATTTTATCAGAGGCTGCAGGTTCATTTTCACGGATTATTTTTTCATTGTGCCATTGCTGAAACTCATGAAAAGCAGTTTGAACAATTTTTTGGCGCAGGTTCATTTCCGGCTGAAAATCTCTAACGATTCCTGTTCGCAATTCTTTGCCGGTACTATCATGCAATGTTTTGGCTGAAGCAGCTGTTGTAAAAAAAAGGCAGGCTATAGCAGTCGTCTTAAGCATGGTTGGATGGTAATGTTTTCAAAAGTAAAATTTTATAAAAGCTGGCAAATACCGTTAGGACGGTAATAAAATTTGAAGGGATAAATTGTTGAAATGAGGTGATGAATTAATAGGCGCCACTACTGCGGTTCATCAGGCTGATAGTTTGCCGGGCCTGGTTTAGTTCCTGGTTACATTGTGCAAGGTCAGCTTTATATTTATCCAATTGTGCGGCAGCATCGTTTAGGCTTATAAGTTTGGTTTTGGTTTGCTGGTATTTAACCATAACATCCAGGAAAATTTTATCCTGCTTGCTGGCAGCGCTGTTATCATTCATTTGTATAGCAGCCATCATGCTCAGCTTTTTGCTGATGAGCTGATTCAGGTACGTTACATTGGCACCGGGCTTATCAAGCGAATCAAGTAATTCATTAGCTTCTTTCATAGCTGCCACAAATTTTTCTTCAGCAGTTATATGTGCCTGGTACAAATCGGTTTTTTCTTTTAAAATGGTGTTTTGCTTTTTGGGCACCTGGAAATTAAAAAACACTGCCAGTACAATGGCAACAACGCTGATTACAAAAAACAGAATAAATTTCCAAAAGGCCTGGGTTCTTTCTTTTGCATTTAACACTTGATCCATAAACAGGTATTGTTGGTTTTAATTTTTTGAAACATGCAGCCTGTGGCAAATGATGACATCATTTTCCCTGAGGCCATTTGAAGATACAGATGTATCGGCATCAATATATTTGCTTGATAAGCTGTACCAGCTTCCTTTTTTATAAAATGTCCATCCCTGCGGGTTACCTTTTTCATCTAAAAACTCAATTTTATCATCCGGATGCCTTTCGTTGTAATCATTAATAAAATAATAGAACAAATTGCCAAAGCCCATATTGGCAGGAGCCTTTGCCCGAAAGCTGGTGAGATATGGGTCGGTTAATTTTTTTTTGAAAACGGAAAGTAACAATGAACATGTTTTTGAGTTGCGAATCGTCAGGTTCTTCAACCCTTTGATACACGGGGTAAAACCATTGCTTTATGCGGTGTGGTGGAATGGCTACTGCTTTTAAGAAAGCCTGGTGAATGAGTACCGGGATTAAGAAACAGAGAATAGAGGCTGCCAGTAAATAATGGTAGCCATTATGGTTGAAATATCGGAAAGCAAACACAAAAAGAATAAAGCCAAACAAACAAATACTAAGAGTAAAAACAAAGTTCAGCCAGAAAGCTTTTTTCTCTTCAACGGGAAACCATTTTTTCAGCAACCGTACATGCAATATGCCCAATGCAAAAAATAAAACCTGGTAAATAAGCATAAACACAGCAGGGTCTCCAAAAACGGCCTGGTGGGCTGTAATACCAATTACTCCGATTAACAATGCCGAAACCAGTAAATAAATATTTTGCTTGCGACGGAAGCTTCCGGATACACCAACAAACTGCTTAGTAAGGTTCATTAGCATTATGTATAAGCCGATGCCTCCTAAAAAAACAACTGCCAAAATTTTTATCAGATCGCTATTGATGATTTTACCCATGAGCCATTTGGTTGCGGTGTTTCAACATATTTCGGTTCTTTCATCGGTGGTTAATTGTTGAGATTTGTAAAATAAAAAAATATTCAATTCGCCAGTAATGAAAAGCTGCCCCGTTAGTTTTACTGCCGCCGATTTATTTGTATATTCAATGTCTGCAAGCATTGTTATGAAAAAATACTACAGACTTCCACTACGTGCTGACCTGCTGGTTCAGAAAAAGCAACACGAAACCTGCAGCCTTGTTGACTCCATTGCCCAAAACCTGCATTTGATTATTTCCACCTATCATGGTGAGTCGGTGTATGCACATGATTTTGGTTGCAGTATCTGGGACGAGGAGTTTAAAACCCAACTCAGCGTTCGCTGGAAGGATGAGGTTCGTGAATCTGTAATGAATGCCATTGATAAATTTGAACCCCGCTTACAGGTTTCTGATATTAAAGTTGACCTTCTTCAGCTTGAAACAAGAGCTCTTAACAGTACTCTCCAGGTTCGCCGGAAGGTAGTTTTGTCTATTGCTGGAATTATTAAAAAAACCAACGAAAAATTCAACTTTCAGAAATCGCTGTTTATTTCCCCTCTGTCCCAGTTATAAGTCAACACTTACCAGTTTACAGAATGTGTAGCATCTCCCACGCTAATTTCTCTTGCTGAAATAGAAAAAGATGCCGTCATTGGTTTTGATGCTGTGCTGTCAAATTTTTCTGAATAACTTACGCAATAGCCGTCTTTAAACTTCACTTCTTTAAAAGTAGATGCCTGGTCAATTTGATGAAACACAATGCTGCCATCCTGTTTTTTGTAAGGATCAATCATCCAGCCTATCAAATCTGTATCGTCTGTAGCAACAACAGTAATTGAAATGTTACCGCCATGTACGCCTGATGCAGGACGGTTTTTTTCATCTGTTGCCTGGCCAAATGAATAGTTGCAGGAAAGCACTTCATATTTCTTTCCATTTACATTAAATGTTGCTGAGAATGATGATGAAGCCATAAACTTTGGTTTTTAGGTTCTGAAAAAATGTTTAGAATTTATTTTTATTAAGTTGAATGTTCGTATGTGAAATCCGCAATAACGCTAAGACCACCATCTATCCATTCAAACTCTATTTCATCGGTAACTAATTTCACCAAAACATTGAATGCCCTTGGTTGATTGTTGTGAAATGTTTCTTCGAAATGGAAGCATCTGGCTCTTCGCAAATGCACTTTCATTAAAGTGGACTGCTCATCAATATTTTTGAATTCTACACGGCCATTTAATTCTTCGTTGTGCGTTAAAGCTTTAAAATACCAGAGAATAGGTCCGGCAATATTCAATTCCATTTCCACTGTATTGCCTATAGTTCGGCCTGTTACTCTACCCGTATAAGTATCCCGGGGCGAATAAGCTTCATATTTGAAGCTTACAACTTCAAGCCCTGCCGTTAAATGAAGACATAATTTGACTAATTTATTTTTACTAACTTTCCTTTTACCGTCATTACACTGCTTGCACTCACTTCCGTTAATTTTGATGATATTTTTGCCTGCGCATTTGCATTTACCGTGGCATTTGTACCTGCATCCACTTTTATTTCCATGCCTTTTACTGTTGACTTCTGGCCTCCATCACACAGCAATGATGTGGTAGCTTTTATTTCTACATCCTGCCCTTGTAACGTTAGCTTTTGCGTGGCTTTTATATCAATATTCTTATCTGCATTTACCTCAATATCGCCGCTGGTTTTAATGGTTACTTTCGGACTGCTGCCATCAAACAAAAGTGTAATGGCTGTATCGGTTTTGTTTACATTGGTGATTTCTATTTTGGCGGCCCTGTCTGTATCATCAATATAAATTTGATTACCGCCCTGTGTGTAAAAGAATTTTTCTTTGTTATTATCGGCAGGTTT
>PSMD01000026.1:27219-28089 GCA_040289925.1 Chitinophagaceae bacterium
TCCCTGACAATCTGAACCTCCGCTGTAAAATGTACTCACTCTTATCCAGTCAGATTGATTGTCATTCACCGGCCACATAAACTGGACTTTCACTCTTCCCAGATTATCAGGGTCTTTGTTGTCAACCACCTTGGCCAATTCTGTTTGCCCAATAGGATGCTGCACATAAGGATTTGGTGGAGGATAATTCACTGATTCGGGCAGGGCATGAAAACTATTGCTGTAGTTGCCACTGCTATCTACAGTATGAGTCACTTTTGTAATCAGGTATTTTCCAAAATCCTGAGAACGGCTTCTGCCACCTTTTTCGGGCATGTTGCCTTTTACTGTAATGACAGTGCCTACTGAAATTTCGGGTAATTCTCCACTGCCTTTAAATTCTATCAGCTTGCTGGCTGAAACTGCTCTTTTGTATTTTCCAAACTCTGAAATTTCACTTGCATTAAAAATCGGTTTGGTAGATTCCAGCTCAGATTTATTTGTAAAAAGATTTTCAGATTGCTTGAGTGCAAACTTGCCAAGGTCACTTAAACCTTCTACGCTGCCGGATGGCTCTTCTGTATAATCCTGGTGTTTTGTATAATCGTAAGCAGCCAGCCTGAACTTAGTGGGATTCAGTTCAATGGCCATATCAAAACTCTGCACACCATCAATCAAAAATTCCACTTCATTGGTTTCTTCTTTTCCCAGCAGCAATTCTTTGCCGTTGTAATAAAACCACTCTCCATATTCAGCTGCCATGCGGCTTAAAAACTGAAAATTCGTTTCGTTGTACTGAACAGTGTATTTGATAACTGATTTGTTGCGTGCCTTTAATTTGTTTCGCAAAAGATTTGAGGGATAGTCGCCCAGGACTTTTCTGAAAATATC
>PSMD01000026.1:28192-29656 GCA_040289925.1 Chitinophagaceae bacterium
ACAATTCCTTTAAAACTAAAACTAAAACTGCGTTCAGAATTATATTCGGATTCAAAAGAAAAACTAATGCTTTTGCCGCAAACCTCTTTGTGTGATTGGTTGAAAAAATGATCATCTTTTGATTCAAGCAGCTCAAACGGAACTACCAACTCAAACTCATGATGCTGAAAAAGATCCTGCCTGATATTAAGGCTGGTGTAATGAGTGATTTGTTTCCCGTTTTCTAATTCAATTTTTGCAACGATTAATTGCGACATAAAAATCTTTCAGTTTTTTACCACCTGTTACTGTGTTCAATACCATCAATATTTATTTCTTCTGCAGAAATTCTTAACAAAAACAAATAACCGGCATTAAACTGCTGGTGTGCCTTGTGTACTTTCTTATAGAGATATTGCCTGTCGGTATCGATAAAGCTCATCCAGTCGGCCAAAAATTCATTGCCGGGGTCTATCATAAAGCTTTCGGAAAAAAAAGTAACGTAAGCGTTTTTAAAATTTATTACCTTAAATCTGGTTTGCTGATCCCATTGGTACATTACAATCTTGCCATCATGCTTCTTCTTCTTGTCGGTAGCCCAGGTAGTCAGCAAATCATCATCTGTTCCAAATATTGTAAAAATGATCTCACTTCTGATTTTGGCCTTCCCCTGTTGTCAACCTGTTGCTCTAGGGTTGATCCGCATTCCAGCAGTTGGTAGGTTTTATCTTCTATTGTTAATGTTGCTTTGTAAGCCATATTATTTTTAAGCTCCGGGCCAGCTTTGCTGCAGCTCTGCCGTATTTATTTTGATATCTTTTCCTGAAATAGCCACGTAACTGGTAATAAACGGTTGTTCAATATTAAAATGGTCATTCAAAAAAGTGCAGGAGCTTTTTTTGAATTCAATGTCCTTCACTTTTGAGCCATCGCCGATCTTGTACAATGAAAGTTTTCCATCAACCAACTTTTTGGGGTCCAGCATCCAGTTAGTGATGGTGGTATCATTCAAGCTGTCAATTACAACATACAGTCGCCATGCAGGGTCCGACTTAGGTCTTCCTTTCTTATCATCTTCGCGGAAAATAACAGCGTAGTATCTTCTTACCACGAATGTTTTTCCTTCAACAGTTAGCTCAACTTTAAATGCCATAATGAATTATTGAACCTGGTAAACATTTCCATCCGGTAAACCTTGCCTTCCCAATTGCCAAAATCAATCGGTACATCTTCACATACACGTCTTACATTATCATAGTTTCCATTGCGGTAATACTGCGTTTCGCTACTGGCATATACATTGGCATTGGTAAATGCCGCCATTTTAGAGCAAAATCTTCTTCCGTCTCCATAAGTGCCGGTTGCAAATGGATGTGTGTTTGCCGGGCCGCATGCATATAAAACAATATTGTTTATATAACCAGACATAGTGTATGTGCGGTTTACGTTTGCAAGCGTCAGGCCTTCGCGGCAAAGCTCCAAGCC
>PSMD01000026.1:29813-34472 GCA_040289925.1 Chitinophagaceae bacterium
GCGTATTTGCATTTACTACAGTAAAACCATCAGCAATGGATCTGGGTGTAGATCCTATTAACCTGGTATCATGAACCAAAAATGTTGACATAGCATAAAACTTTTGTTCTCAATAATGAAAAAGAATGCATAGAGAACGGGAATTCAAGCTACCCTGGCCAAGTTTAAGCCAGTCATTAGTTTTTCATTGATAAAGAAAATTGCAAAAGCCTATTTGCTCTGCTCATATTCAGCTTTCCACTCAGCAGAATCAGGATCATCACCTTTTTGACCATCCAGCTTGATCATGAAATTCTTAGCAGGGAAATAAGGTGTCATATGAATATCCAGGAAGATTCTGTCCTTTTGATTAGGATCCTGGTCAAAACGCAGTATTTTGAATTTTTCAATTAGTTTACCCGGGCCTGTAATGCTGTCTAAAAACTTTACAATCTGCTTTTGAATATCCATTCTTGTATTTACGTTGAAATTTTCAAAAGCCCTCCTGTTCAAAAAGTCAATCAGCACTTTTGTTACATAATCAAATACCCGCACTACAGAATAGGTTTGTAAGCCAAGGTTGTCGCCATTAAATAAAGTTTTGGCTGAAAATGGCATCACCTTGCCATACTCATTCACCATAGGAATTAAGCCGGCTTTTTCCAGTTGCGCAATCTCACTTTTCTTTAACGGAAACTTTACAGCATCCACTTCATTCAATGCGCCAAATTTTCTACCGGCAGCCACCTGCGACATTAAGGTTTGATACACCAGCCCGGTTAATGCTGAAGAAGGCGGCACGTACACATCTTCTTCTTCACCTACATCACTTTGCTTGCCACGGCCAACCAGGTAATTGCAAGCCATCATTACATTTGAAAGATAGGCATCACCACCGGTGAGCTTTGCACTTTCAAACTCTTCCAGCACATCATCCGGTGCATCCAAATGCTGAAAATCTGTAATCAGCATTACTTTATTTTGGTAGGCCATTCTTGCCCATTTGTCAACTACTTTTTTAGAGCCAAGATAACCCGGCACACAAAGCAGCGAGAAATTATCGCGGAGGTCAAGACGGTCATAATTTTTTTTCAGCTCTTCACTTACAGCGTCAATAAATACAGTGTTATCAAGATCGTTGAGTTGCTCTTTGGCTGCATTCATAAAGTACACGTTCTTCACTTTCTCTGAGCCGGTGTTTTTAAAGAAATAATTGACAGTTCTGTAAGATTGTTCCAGTTCCCTGGTTGCTTCCAAGGCTTTCAGAATATTTTTATTCAGCAATGTTTGTGCAGCGTCTGCTTTATTTTGTGCCTGTTCAATTAATGCCGGTACATTGTCGGCTGATGCAAGCAAGTCATAAATAAGAGCCAGTCTTTTTTTCAGCTTATCTCTTTCTGCTTTTTTTTCTGATTCAGACAGAAAGATTTTTTTCCTGGCTTTTTTTTCAGGATTCAGGTTTTGAGCTCCATCAATGGTGGTTTCAACAATAGCAAAGCCACCAAATTTTACGAGAGAAGCAGCGCCTTGTTCAACAGACACTAATGGCCTTTCCGCCACTTTTTCGGCAGCCTGTATATTTTGTAGTTCTTTTTCTTCTGGCATAACAAGTAGTTTTTGATGTTTAAAAAAGTGGGGTTAACCGGCCTGTTCCAATTCAACTATCAATGCCTGTATGGTAGCCATGTAAGAAGCTTTAGCTTCTTTATTCTCCAGCATTGATTTCAGAATTTTGTTTGACTTAAGTTGCCGAACAAATTTTTGCAGATCTTCACACTGGGCATTCAGTTCATTTAAATAAGCACTTTGGTTAACAATTCCCTGCTTGCCAAAATCGGCCAAAGAACGAAAAGAAAGCACTTCATTTACTGAAGAACCATCGGCTGTATCGAATTCCACTTCTTTTTGTGGTTTGTAATGCTCAAAAACTTCGTTGATGTTTTTAAGGTCGGGAACAATTTCGGGGCTCAGTGGAGGGTCATCAGTAAGTTTTTCAATAAAAAGAGTTTTGTTTTGTGGTATTTCCGCAATCCCTTCATTTACTTCACCCTTTCTCTCCTGCCCGCCAATGTCGTAATTGTACATAGCGTTGGTGATTTAGTATTAAAAATTAAAAATTCCTAATTGCAATAGCCTAAAATCTAAAATGTTTCAAGGGGGGGGTAGCTTTGGATTCTGAAGGATTTTTGGAAGGGAATCAAATATACAACTTAGTTTGATTTCCTCAAATTGAATGCAACCAAATCTTTAATCAAGCACAGCTTCGGCCGGTTTCAGTTCTGTCACTATTTCCCATTTCAATTCACCTTCTTTGGTTACATCAAGGCTAATGGTATGTCCACGTTGTAATTCTCCTGAAACAATTTTGCGGGAAATTGGCCTGCGCAATTGATTGCGGATTACTCCTTTTATTTGTCTTGCTCCATACTTGGGTGTAAAGCCGGTTAATGCCAGGTGTTTTTTTGCATTTGGCGAAATCAATAGTGTAATTCCCTGCTTTGATAACGGATCGGTCAGGCTCTTCAACTGAATATCAAAAATCTTTATTGCCATTTCTTCTGATATGGGTGCAAATGGAACGATCTCTGTTAACCTGGCTAAAAACTCAGGCCTGAAATATTTAGCCATTATTTCCATCATATCAGTGGGGCTGGGCACTTCTTTTTTATTGAATCTTTCGGCCACGTACTCACTGCCAATGTTTGAGGTAAATAAAACAATTGCATTTGAAAAATCGCCTTCCTTACCTAGCCTGTCATGCAGCTTGCCTTCATCCAGTATTTGCAGAAAAAGATCAAATACCGAAGGATGTGCCTTTTCAATTTCATCAAACAAAACAACGGAGTAGGGCTTCTCACGAATTTTATTGACCAGCATACCACCTTCTTCATAACCTACATAGCCCGGAGGAGCACCATATAATAATGCAGCTGAATGTTCTTCTTTAAATTCTGACATGTCAAACCGGATCATGAACGATTCATTATTGAAAAGATAATCGGCCAGCGTTTTTGCCAGCTCAGTTTTACCAGTACCTGTTGGGCCTAGTAAAAAGAAAGAACCAATGGGCTGCCCGCTTTTAATAAGGCCTGACCGTGATTCAAGAATTGCATCTGAAACAACTTTCACAGCAATATCCTGGCCTACCACTCTTTTCTTCAGCACATCTTCAATCACCATCAGCTTTTCTTTTTCCTTGCTCTGAATTTTTCCCAGTGGTATGCCGGTTTTATGAGATATCACTGAGGCTACATCATGTTTGGTAACAGCCTCTCTTTTTTCATTACTGAATTCAATGAGTTTTTCGATAATCGAACCAAGGTATTTGGCGTATTCTTCTGCAACAATCAATTCCTCATCAGTTGGCGTATGCTCAAGCCGGCTAATTAAAATGGGGCTGACTTTATCTTTTAATTCTTTATGAAACCATTTTAGTCGTTCAACCTGTTCGGCAGTTTCAATTTCCTCTTCCATCAGCTTCTTCAGTTGTTCTTTAATGGCATTGAGTTCAGCAGCCGAGGTATCACCCATCATTTTTATAGCTGCCATGGTTCTGTCTACCAAATCTACTGCTGAATCGGGCAAACGGCGGTCTTTTGCATAACGCTTTGCCATGGTCACTGCTTCCTTCAAGGCTTCCCTTTCTATTTTTAATTGGTGATGCTTTTCATAAAAGGGGAGAATGCGTTCAAGCATTTTCACTGTTGTCTCAAAATCAGGTTCCTCTACTCTTACCAGTTCAAAGCGACGGCTGAATGCTTCATCTGACTCAATATACTTACGATACTCTTCATTGGTTGTGGCTCCAATAACTGTCAGCTCACCTCTTGCCAGTTCAGGTTTCAGCAAATTCACTGCTCCTGTTCCAATGGAGCCGCGGCTGTCGAGTAACAGATGAATTTCATCAATAAACAAAATTGATTTTTCAAATTGCTTCAGCTCTTTCAAAATACTTTTTAAGCGGTCTTCAATTTCTCCTTTGTAAGAGGCGCCGGCTATCAATGCTCCGGTATCGAGTTCAAATAATTTTGCTCCTTTAAATAACGTTGGCACTTTTCCTTCATTCAGCAACTGCGCAAAGCCATCTACCAATGCAGTTTTACCCACGCCGGGTTCACCAACAATAATCACATTTGGTTTGGTGCGGCGGCTTAAAACCTCCTGCATCATGCGGAGTTCTTTGTCTCTTCCAATTATCGGGTCCAGCTTGCCTTCCGCAGCAAGGGCTGTTTTATCTATGCAATATTTATAAAGAGCAACTGCACCTTTGGCAGCAGTGCCATGCCCGTTTGATGATGCGGCATCATCAGCACCTTTTACTGATTGTGTGATGATTTTATCTTCCAAAGCTGCATCCATAATTTCTCGCTGTGTTGCCGGAAATGTTTTTAGCTGATCCTGCGTAAAACCAATGCCTGGTTTTAATAAAGCTGCAAACAGGGTAACTGCATCGGTAAAGTCACGATTGAGTTGCATGGCTACCAGCTCTGCCAGTTCAAAAACAGATTTAGCTTTCTCATCAGCCGCTGGTATTTCTGCTGACCGGCCGCTTTTAGGATAGCTTTCCATCCTGATCTCCGCCCACTCTCTCATAAAATGAATGTCCTTTCCAATTGTGGCCAGCCAGGAAGCGAGGCCAACTTCATTATGCAAAATGGCCTGCATTAAATGCGCCGGGCC
>PSMD01000026.1:34482-37296 GCA_040289925.1 Chitinophagaceae bacterium
GGTTTCATGATGATATTCTTTGGCAAGAGATTGCGCAATCTGTATTGCTTTTTTTACTTCTTCAGGATAAGCCATAGTTAAAAAATTAAAATGAAGAATGATTGCGGCTTTTCACAGTTTAATTCGTCAATCCAACGGGCTCCATTTTGAAGCTTTTTCTGCTGGCTTTACACCGGTAACGGAAGGCATTTCCACTTTTTGCTCAATGTAAATCTTACTGTCACCTTTGTGTTTGCCGATGTATTCAAGCTGTACCAGCTTTTCAAAAATTTGCTGGTAGGTGCTGTAAGCCTGGAAAATAGTTCCGAATGTTTTTTGCAGATCATAATGCTCATAAGGCGCCTGCAAAGCCTGGTTCAGTTGCCTTTCAATATTGCCCTGCACCATATCGGTCCATTCAGAAAAATAATTGATCACTTCTTCTTTATCGCTTGGTGAAAATGTAAGCAGCGTGGCATTCAGCAGGTGCAGTAGTCTCGACAATACTTCGCACATATGCACGGGTGGCGCATAAGGCACCAGCCAGCGGAAATATGTTTTTGTGTTGGCAATTTCATAGGCAAACTTGTCAACTATTTTTCCAATGCCGTTGGTAAGCACATTGGTTTGGCCTTTTGCCCTGATCTTTTCAATTATTTTAAAACAAGAATGCTCAATACTATTTAAAGAATTTTGAAAACGATTGTACCATTCTTTTACAATTGGCAGGCTGCTTATACTGGCACAAGGTGGTATGTATTCTCTTTGATAAATTAATTCTCCATTGATGTAAGATATTTTTCCAATCACTAAAATGTTTCCGAGGTAAAGCGTTTTTATTTGATCAACCGGCAGGATGTCGAGTTTTGTATTGGGCCTTGTAAAGGGATGTCGCGGTGGATTCTCATCAACAGCAGGTTCGCCATAAGGCACACGGTCAAACGGATTAACACTTAACAAAATCAGCAGCGTTTGTGGTTGTGCCAGTTGCAATCCGTATTGTTCAGCAATTTCTTTAAAATGAGTTACGGTATTTATATCAAAAGAAGGAATAATGTAAATGCGGGAACCGTTTGGTGTAACGGCATTGCAATGCGTAACCTGTACAAAAATTTGCTGGCTGAAATCACACTGCACTTCCATTTTGAGTGCATGCTCCGCCGGCAAAATGCCAAAGTTAAATGGGTTGATCTGCACTGCAAGAGCATCCTGGATAGCTTCATTGGTAAATCCATCCTGCTGCTGAAAATGCCTGCGTGAAATTTTCATTCCGTCTACCCAGTTTACCGGCATATAATTTAGTTCTGATAGCATATGAATTGGTTTATTTAAATAAATGTTTCATAACCCAGCATGCTTGCACCCGCTTCTTCTCCCATTGAAAATTGTTTCTTTGATTCTTTTACATCTAATTCAAAATTCACTTCATTCTCCAATGGTATCATCAGGTTGCTCAGGTACAAATGCAATTGTGCTTTTTTGCCACCCGGCAGGTATTCTGTTAGCTGAGAAATATCTTTTACATCAATTCGCCATGTATTGCAAGGCTCCATAGATTGATATTGGCCACCCAAAATCAAATCAATACCCAAGGCCGCTTCTTTCAGTTTTGGATCATCCGAAAACCCTGAACGGCTTTGATAGCTTTCGGAAATATTTACTTCATCACCTGTAATATCAGTTGCCAGAAAGCTGCATAATTCTTTATTGCCAACTATGCGGTGCATTACCGGCATCAGCAATCCCAGTTTTGTTTTTTGCTCCAGAGTAAGAAAGCCGGGAAAGTTCCAGAGCCTTGCCATTACATCTGTATCAACCTGGCCGCTGTTGGCAAACATGAATTTTCTTTCTTCCTGCTCCAGCCTGATGCGCAGGCGAAAAAACTCCTGTTCATAGGGAAGAAAAAATTTCCGGGCTGCCAGTTCCCGCTGCTTTTGCAAATTCATTTCCTGGATCACTTTTTCTTTTGTAGACAGGGATTGCGGATCAGCAGGCTGATGGAAAAGATCTTCAGGCAGCAAGTCATAAAGCCCGTCGCGGTTGAGCACAAATTTTAACCGTTTCTTCCTGGTAGTTGGATATTCTGTTTCTTCTACTTTTTCTATATCAAAATGCACGTTGCGGTAAAAAACACTGTTGGCGGCCACTTCAATTTCATCGGCATGCACATCTTCCAAAATCATTTCCGTCAGCAATACTTCTGCTTTAATATCGTAAGGTAGTTTGTTGATTAGATTCTTGTATCGTTCAAAATTGCGCATCAGTTCATGGCTTTTTGCAGAGAGATGTGATAAGGAATGTTGCTGGCCGACATTTTAGCCAGCAAGCCTTTCAACCTTAAAATTTTTTTCCCATTCAGCTGCTGTTAAATCATTTTTTTCATTTGGGTACAGGTTAATTTGAATGCAACGCATAAAACCTTCACCGGGCAATACGCCTTTCATAAATGTTTTCTGAATTTCAACAGAGCTGATGCTTTGGCCCAGTTCACTGGAAACAACAGCTTTCAAATCTTCAGGCGTAACAATCCTGTTGCGGGTGAACAGGGCTTTTTTATATTGGATTAGTTTGTCAGCATCACTTAAACTATCACGGCCACCAAAAGTGGTGGTCATCAGGTAAAGATTTTCAGTTCTTACATTACTGTTTTGATAGGGCATCAGTTTGGTGCCAATAGGAATTTTGTTGGCGGCCGAACCCAGGCAACTCCAGAATTCTACCATAATCGTTGCACCATCCCTGCCTGAACGTACTGCTAAAAATGGAAAAGGCGATTCATGCTTGTTCTTCATTTTTACTTTCGCTTCCATGCGGGCCAGTATCTGGTTCAACTCT
>PSMD01000026.1:37319-37637 GCA_040289925.1 Chitinophagaceae bacterium
GTGCTAAAAAATCTTCTCCCAATGAAGAAAAAAATGAGCTTTCTTCCCTGATGAGATCAAGCAAATTCACCAGCGTTTCGTATGAATTTCTTTCGTTGAAGCGGTTAATACCGTAACGCAGCGTATAACTTTCCGGTTGCAGGTCATAGGGGTTGCCAAAGGGAACCAGCTTGATTTTTTGACCGTTACTGTTAATAATATCTTTTACAGATAAAAATGAACCTTCGGCTTCCAGCGGAATGATGTTGAGGTTTTGCTGCAACTTGTAGGTGATCTTATTCAATCTCCTGTTTAACACAGGAAAAGAATTTACGCTGC
>PSMD01000026.1:37815-38035 GCA_040289925.1 Chitinophagaceae bacterium
AAACTGCCGCTTAAAAACATCAAACACTTCTTCTTCTATCCGCTGAATACTGTCAAATTCCTGTTCCAGTTGTTCCTGTGGCCGGTTGAGTTCATTCATTTGTAACCCCGGGTGCACTTTCAATTGATGATCATGTATGCTCCAGGTTGCATATTGTAAATACTGGTACCAGATTTCTGCTTCAGGATCATTGAGCCAGTTAAAGAAAAAGCTGACGCCA
>PSMD01000026.1:38107-38328 GCA_040289925.1 Chitinophagaceae bacterium
TAGCTATTTGAATTTTCTGTACGCCTTCTTCAATGGAATACAACTCACGGCAGGTGGCAATGCACTGAATGCTGCCATTCACCAGTTGTACATCCTGCACAGGAGAAAAATAAAAAAATGAACTGCTGTCTTTTCGTTTGATGATGAATTGTGAATCGGCTTTTAATATGCTCACCGGCTCAGCAGATATTGCCTGCATAATGCCATAAGCCGGGCGTACA
>PSMD01000079.1:0-5969 GCA_040289925.1 Chitinophagaceae bacterium
ATGGTGTACAGTTGTATGAAGGATTAAATGAGTATTTTAGCTTTTATAATAGTCAGCGGCCGCACCAGTCATTGGGATATAAAACACCGGCTATGTTATACGCAAAGGCTGCATAAGTTCTTTATTAAACACTGTCTTAAACTACCAACAAATCTGTCCTAAAATTGGGGTACATTATATGCAAGGGCGGTACGCATAGGAATAAATTTGAAGAATTGAAACAGAGATTCCAGTTATAAACCCCCAGCTTTCGCTGAGGGTTCAATGTTTTCACAATTCCAGACACACGGCCTGCCTGGCGGGAGGCAGGTTTTTCGCAGAAACTTTTTTACTCAACAGCAGTGGCGCCTTCTACCAGCACCGTTACTTTATTATTCAATACTTCAACAAATCCACCCTGAATGTTGAAATAAACAAAATGATTTTTATTATCCTTTAAAACTTTTAAGCGGCCGGCCTTTAATGCACTGACTAACGGAGCATGTTTTTCCAGCACTTCAAAGCTGCCGCTGATGCCCGGCATTTGCACGCCGTACACATCGCCACTGAATAATTTTCGCTCTGGAGTAAGTATTTCTAAATTCATCGTTTAAAGTTTAAAGTTTAAGGTTAACGTTAAACCTTAAGCTTAATTTATCCCTGCGCCTGCGCCAGTAATTTCTTACCTTTTTCGATGGCATCATCAATGGTACCTACCAGGTTAAAGGCAGCTTCAGGATATTCATCCACTTCCCCATCCATAATCATATTGAATCCGCGAATAGTTTCTTCAATAGGTACCAACACACCTTTTAATCCTGTAAAAGCTTCGGCAACGTGGAAGGGTTGTGACAGGAAACGCTGAACCTTTCTGGCACGGGCTACTGTAAGCTTGTCTTCATCGCTTAATTCATCCAAACCAAGAATGGCAATATCCTGTAATTCTTTATAACGCTGTAATATCAGCTTCACACGGTTTGCACAGTTGTAATGCGCATCACCTACAACCTGCGGCATCAAAATCCTTGATGTAGAATCCAGCGGATCCACCGCAGGATAAATACCCAGGTCAGCGATCTTTCTTGATAATACTGTTGTAGCATCAAGGTGAGCAAAGGTTGTTGCAGGCGCCGGGTCTGTCAGGTCATCCGCAGGCACATATACTGCCTGTACTGAAGTGATAGAACCATTTTTAGTTGAGGTAATCCTTTCCTGCATCAATCCCATTTCTGTAGCCAGTGTAGGCTGGTAACCTACCGCAGATGGCATACGACCTAACAAGGCTGATACCTCTGAACCTGCCTGCGTAAAGCGGAAGATATTGTCAACAAAGAAAAGAATATCACGGCCTTTCCCCTGTCCGTCACCATCACGATAATATTCAGCAATCGTCAAACCACTTAGCGCAACTCTTGCGCGGGCGCCTGGCGGTTCATTCATCTGTCCAAAAACGAAAGTTGCTTTTGATTCGGCCAGTTCATCCATATTTACTTTACTCAAATCCCATCCGCCTTCTTCCATGCTATGCTTAAAAGCATCGCCATATTTCATAATTCCGGCCTCAATCATTTCACGCATCAGGTCATTTCCTTCACGGGTTCTTTCACCCACACCGGCAAACACTGATAAACCGGAATATGCTTTCGCAATATTGTTGATCAGCTCCTGAATTAATACGGTTTTACCTACACCGGCACCACCAAACAAACCGATCTTACCACCTTTTGCATAAGGCTCAATCAGGTCAATTACTTTAATACCGGTATATAATACTTCTGTTGATGTAGAAAGATTTTCAAATGCAGGCGGCTTACTGTGAATGGGGCGGCCATTTACTTTTGAAACTGGTGGCAACCCGTCAATAGGATCGCCGGTTACATTAAAAAGGCGGCCTTTGATACCCTCACCAACAGGCATGGCGATAGCTTTACCGGTATCCACTACTTCGGTGCCACGTACCAGGCCTTCGGTACCATCCATGGCAATGCAACGAACGCTGTCTTCACCCAGATGTTGCTGTACTTCCAGCACCAGCGTATCACCATTTTCTCTTTTTAATTCAAGTGCATTATAAATTTCGGGGAGCTGGCCTTCGAACTGCACGTCAATTACGGCGCCGATGACCTGTTTTACTTTACCAACATTTGCCATATTCTTGATTCTGGTTTCTGGTTTCTGTTTTCTGGTGAGTAATTCTCCAGCGACAAGCAACCAGGGCTTAGCAACCAGGGGCTTTTTCAGGCCGCAAAGGTAAGGGGCGGGAAGTAAAGTGGAAAAAAGAAAAAAGGGAAAAATTAATAGTTGATACGGCAAAATGGCATCCGGCTGCGGTAGTCGCCTGGCGGAGAATAAACATCTCTCATAAGTTCAATACAAACAATGCGGGAATAAATTTTACTGGTATTCAAATCCAGCCACCAATCCTGTTGTATACGAATACTACTAATGGTTCGGGGATCCATTTCCTGGGCAACAACCTGATATTTATCAATCTCACCTGCTTCATTATATACGGCAATCGTATGCTGCGGCATTCTCCATGTGTAAATTGTTTTGGCGGGTATCAACTCGCCGGACTGTGGATCATAGGCCTTAATTTTTCCTTTTTTAATGTTTGACAAAAACCACTCGCTAACCGTATTGCCGGGATTTACCAGTTCAATGGGTGTTTGCTTTTTGGAAGCAGGATTTGACGCCGGCTTCAATGGCGGAATAAGCCAATTGGCTTCAGAAGATTTAATAACCGATGTATCCTGCCGAAGGAATAAGGTATTGACTTGAGCAGTGGTGGCTATACTAATAAATAACAAAGCCAGCATGATGGTTTGTGGTTTCATTCAGGTTAAACGTAGCGCTTCCTCTTTTATGCAATAAATTTTGTTAAGAACTCTAAAAACTAAAGGCGCAGCTTTTGTACCTCAGCAGGAGTATGAAAAATGTATTGACTATTTTATTTTTATCTGCCCTAATTGTTTCCTGTAATAGCTCACCCAGCCAGGAAGGCAGCGATAATTCAGACAAAAAGAAAAATATCAGCAGCCGCAATTATGGTATCAACAAAAGCAACTCTTACAGCGATCTTTTTCTTGATAGCCTTGACATGGAAAAGTTTATAGCTGATAAAAAAGTTGAGGATACACTGGCCCGCCGAATGCGGAGCTTTTACAACACACGTAACTACCAGTTTGCATGGTTTAGCAGTGATGGACTTACCGAGCCAGGCAAGAGGCTTTTGGAACTCTTATGACTATGTAACTACGTACGATGTGGATACAACTCTACAGAACAAAGCCCTTCAGAAAAAAATGGATAGGCTGATAGGTGAAGAAAAGCTGTCTGTAAATGAAAAAAATAAAGATTATATCAACACCGAGCTTACGCTTACCCGCCATTTTATACAATACGTTCTTCATAACTATGATAAAGGCTATGTAAAAAGAAAGGAAATGGAGCGTTTCATTCCTTTCAATAAAACAAAAGCTATTGAGCTGGCTGATTCGCTCTTAAATAAAAAACACAAAGACGATAAATATTTTGAAGATGTAAATGAGCCTTACCATGCCTTAAAACAGCAATTAAAAAAATATTACGATATCGCTAAAAATGGTGGATGGCCGCAAATCCATCTTTCTCAAAAAAAATTAAAAAAAGGCATTTCATCCCCGGAAATTCCACTGATAAAAAAACATCTGCAGCTTACCGGCGACCTGGCAGGCAACGACACCAGCCAGTTGTTTAATAATACCCTGGAACTGGCTGTAAAAAGTTAACAGCAACGCCATGGTTTTAGTCCATCAGGAATAATCACTGACTCCATCGTAAAAGAGATGAATGTGTCAATTGAAAAAAGGCTTCAACAGCTATTAATTAATATGGACCGGATGCGCTGGATGGCTACGCAGCCAGGCGGTAATTTGATAGTTGTGAATATTCCTGAGTTTGTGCTGCATGTGTACGAAGGGAAAAGAAAAGTATTTGATATAGATGTAGTGGTGGGTAATGAAGGACACAACACGATGATGTTTAACGGAGACTTGAACCAGATTGTTTTTAGCCCGTACTGGAATGTGCCGCCAAGCATTGTAGAAAAAGAAATTTTACCGGCTATGAACAGAAATCCAAATTATTTGGCCAGCCAAAATATGGAAATAGTCAGCCAGGATGGAAACCTGCCGGTAATACGTCAGCGGCCAGGAGGAAAAAATGCTTTGGGCAGAGTGAAATTTTTATTCCCCAACAGTTTCAATATTTATTTTCATGATACGCCGGCAAAAAGCTTATTTAAAAAAGATAAAAGA
Organism: Chitinophagaceae bacterium; assembly: GCA_040289925.1. Classification (GTDB taxonomy): domain Bacteria; phylum Bacteroidota; class Bacteroidia; order Chitinophagales; family Chitinophagaceae; genus VBAU01. The sequence goes on from PSMD01000079.1 coordinate 4,278, forward strand.
GCTTACAGCCACGGATGCATACGCCCCTTGCTGAGCCAGAGAAGCTGGCACGATATGTTTTAAGAAACCAGCCTGAGTGGACGCCTGAAAGAATTAGTGAAGCAATGAACAGCGGTGAAGAAAAATATGTGAAGTTGAAAGATCCCATACCGGTAATTATTACTTATTATACAGCCTGGGTAGATGAAAAAGGGCAACTGAATTTCAGAGAAGATATTTACGGGCATGATGCACACCTCATCAGCAAGATGTTTATGTAAACAAGGATAATCTCTGAAATTTTTCTTAGCTACATTTGCGCTATTTCGATTCACATGCAATTAATTGAAGTAAACGACAAAAAATCAGCTAAGGATTTTATAACGGTAAATGTATTCATCAACCAAGGCAATCCCAATTACATCCGGCCGCTTGATAAAGATGTCAATGCTGTTTTCGACCCGAAAGCGAATAAAACCTTTCGCTTTGGTGAAGCAACCAGGTGGGTTTTAAAAGATGAGCAGGGAAAACTTATCGGCCGCATTGCAGCTTTTGTCAACAAAAAATATAAAACCAAAGGCGATGAAGGTCCTGTTGGCGGAATTGGTTTTTTCGATTGCATTCATGACCAGCAGGCAGCCGATATGCTTTTTGATGTTGCCCGGCATTGGTTGTTACAAAGAGGAATGACGGCGATGGACGGGCCCATCAACTTTGGAGAAAGAGACCGCTGGTGGGGTTTGCTGGTAGAAGGATTTCATCCGCCTGTGTATTGCATGAATTTCAACCCGCCTTATTACCAGCAGTTGTTTGAAACGTACGGTTTCAAAAATTTTTTTAACCAGTATTGCTTTGCCATGAACCCTAAGGCAAAAATCAGTGATAAAGTGTACCAGCGTCATGCTATGCTGGAGAAACAAGGAGGGTTTTCATCACAGCATATCAAAAAAAACCAACTGGATAAGTTTGCGCAGGATTTTACAACTGTTTACAACAAGGCATGGGCGGGGCATGGTGGTTTAAAACAACTGGATTTAAAAGTTGTAAAAAACATGTTTTATTCCATGAAGCCGGTAATGGATGAAAGGATCAACTGGTTCATTTATTATAATGATGAACCTATTGCCATGTTCATCAACCTGCCCGATCTAAATCAGTGGTTCAAATACCTGCATGGAAAATTTGACTGGCTGCATAAACTCAAATTCCTGTGGATTAAAAAAACGGTTCGCTGCAAAAAATTCATTGGGTTGATCTTTGGAATTGTACCCGAATTCCAGGGCAAAGGTGTGGATTCATACATGATCATTGAAGCTGGTAAAATTATTCAGCCGCACACACCCTATACAGAATATGAAATGCAGTGGGTGGGTGACTTTAATCCAAAAATGATAAACCTGGTTGAAAATTTTGGAGAAACTTTCCGCTACCGCACTTTAGTTACATACCGCTACCTGTTTGACAGGGCGAAGGAGTTTAAGCGGCATCCTGTGCTGATCTAAAAAAACAAGCCCCGGTTTGCGAAACTTGTTACTTAAAATAGTAAGTGAATGTATGGAACAAGTGTAATTGATTCGGCAGTACTTGTTGAAACCGTATAATAAAATTGTGTTTTAATCCCTAAATGTACTTTTGGCTGAAATTTAAATTCGTAACCTGATTCAAACAATACTTCAGCCTCTTCGAGTCCATAATGTTTTTTTTTTACGTTCT
>PSMD01000080.1:0-5903 GCA_040289925.1 Chitinophagaceae bacterium
CTTTTTTAATGTTTGTCTGTGCCACTCTTCTGGGGTTAGATTATTGAGTGCTTCATGAGGTCTTCGTTCGTTGTACTCCTCCATCCATTCCCCGGTCAGATCCTTTACCTGGTACAAATCGAAGAACAGACAGGCATCAGAGACCGCCTCCCTGTATCATCGGTTGAAGCGTTCGATGTAGCCATGATGCATGGGTTTACCTGGTTGAATGTATGGAATGGCTATGCCCCTGGAGAGGGATCTTACGCTCAGAAACGACCTCCTCCTCACTTAGTTGCCTTTTGGTGGCAGGACCCAGCCTTTTTTTGTGAACAGATCCCGCAGCAGCTCATTATCCATCGCCAGGTTCGCATACATGCGTTTCAATCTGGCGTTTTCTTCTTCCAACTCCTTCATCCGCTTTACGTCACTGGCTTCCATACCTCCATACTTGCTCTTCCCATTGTAAAAGGTGGCATCCGAAATAGAATGTTCCCCGGCAGAGCTCTTTCACCGGGCGGCCCGCTTCCTGTTGCTTGAGAATGAAGCCCATCCGGGTCTCCGTAAATCTTGTCTTTTTCACGTTGACCGTTTTTGAATTTAAGCAGAAAACGCTAATTCTGAACCGTCCGAATTACAGGGGTGCTTACAAACCAACAACAAAATACGCTGGTTCCAACAGTTTATTATCAATTGCCGAACAATTGGTAAACAATAGTTCGATACAACTATGAAGAGCAAAAAACACTTTCTGCATTTATAGGCAGGCAATTCCATTTTGGAAAAAACAACTTATAAAGTAACTCCATTAATTGGTGTGACAAGAGGTGAGTTGAATGGTGCAATTATCAATGTAAAGACGGGAATAGCCTGTGGTAAATTTTTACTGTACACAGAACCTGAAATTTGTTTTGCAAGCGAACGGGAAAGAAGCTTTCTCTTTTCGTGTAGCGAGGTTAATTATCGACTAAAAGAATTTTTATATGCAGGATTGGCTTTACAACATACTAGCTATTTTCAATCTTTTCAGAAAATAGAGCGGAGAATAGTGTTGGGTTTTACAATTAAGGACTTTGAGTTTCCTATTTATCTTTTTAATCCGCTTCAGCAAAATCAATACTTTGTTTTAGGTCTGCACTGGCAGCGTAGTAAGTGAACTGTTTAGAATGGTTTGAATAAGTTTTAATGGAACGATGGAATAGTCTCTTCGATAATTAACCTCGTAATTCAAATAAATCAATGCATTTTCCAAAATGAATGTTACCAGCAGCATTTGTAGATCTTCTTTTTCTTTTGGAATAATAGCGTTATCCTTAACTATTTCGAGGTAAGCCTCTAAAAAGAATTGACTCATGTAATGAGCCCAGAATTGGGCAAAATTTAATAAGTTATTTACTTCGGTTTTCTGCACTTGTGTGTTGGTAAAAAAGCCTTCGTAAGCAATGTGATAAATGGATACAATCATAGATGCCACATCGCGTAGTGGCGAACGTTTCAGCCTTCGTTCACTGTAAGGTCGTAGCGGATTGCCGCTAAAGCCATGTATGGCTACATCTTTACCCGTAAGCAATACTTTTTCCAATGTGTAAAAGCCATGTATGCGGGTTTTTAGAATGTCTAACTTTTTACTGTAAATTCTTCTTAATAATGCTAAAAGTTGTTCTCTTTTGCCTCTGATGCTGTCTGCTTCTGCCTGTATACTGATTGATAATTTTGCGTAGTTCTTTTCTATGCTTTGATAAGTTTCCCGAACAATGGATTGCATAGAAGAAAAAAGCGAACGCTGGTAGTGCAAGGAAAATTTTTCCGGACGGAAGGCAGCACCAGTGCCGGTAGTCAATGCTAAATGCATTTCTCCGGTTCGTTTGCCAATTAAAGAAATAATATCTGCTGCAGCCCCCCCTAAAAAGCTTTTTACATTTTCGGGTAAATCATTAAATGAAACAGGATTGGAAAGTGTCCCCTCGCATTCGTACGATAGTAGTTCTGCTCTGTCTCTTGCTAAAATGCGTTCGATATAATTATTTATCCGCTCCAGCATGAAGCTTTTCCCATCTCCATGATTTTCTACCATTGCGTCCATCATACCCAATAGAATAGATCCATTGTTTTGCTGCCATTCTACGGAGCCTACAAAAACAGGGGTGTTTCCAAATTTTGCCTCATTGGTTAGGAAGCGTGTCACTTCTAATTCAGGCTGCACGCCAACATCTACTTTTCGGAAAAGTTTTAAAAAATATTCATTGTTGTAAGTAATAGAAGTATTGATATGGTCGGCGGTATGAATACGTGATTTTATCTCATCATTCAAGGTCAATGGTTCATTGTTATGAAATAGCAATCCTTTTTCCTTTTTACTTTGCTGCATTAGTTGCAACAATTCGATTTGTAAATGCGAAATGTAATAAGCATCACATAAAAAGCCCGCTTTACTGCCAATAGTCAACCGTGCAATAATGGCTTCGGGGAAAGCATCGATTAACTCCTTTGATGCTGCATCTTCTATCCATGTCAACGGTAGTTGATACCATTCAGGTAACCCATTTTCGTAAGCTATTTCCAACAAAAGCAGAATAGCACCTGCATTATTGATGGTTGTATGCTGGGTAATAGTGACACTATGAATGGTTCGTCTCTTTCCCAGGAACCACGAAGCTTTATACAAATAAGTTGGAAGGATATTGCTTTGCAATGCTTCTTTTATTTCCGGTGTTAGCAACTCCTCCCAATAAGCAATGTTTAACGACAACGTTTCTGTTTCATCAATAGTGGCCTGCGATTTTTTTAGTTCGAACCATTGATACGAATGAGGACCTAATGTAAAAAAATAAGGCACATCATCTTTTATTAATGGGAAAGGATTTTTGCTAAACACTTCAACAGGCACATAACCTTTAAAAGGCTTCAAATCTATTTCTGCGGGTTGGGTATATTTAGACAAATTCACCAGAATCAACAACGTTTCATCTTCATAATTACGTGTAAAAGCTAATATTTTAGGATTGTCCGCATGAATAAAATTCATTCTACCCCGGCTAAAGGCTTTGTATTTTTTACGCATATTGATGATGCGTTTCATAAACCAAAACAGGGAAGATGTATTTGCTCTTTGTGTTTCTACGTTCACTGTTTCGTAGTGGTATTGCGGATCAATAATAACCGGCAGATAAAGACGGTGTGGATTGGTATTTGAAAAACCAGCATTGCGATCGGGTGACCATTGCATGGGAGTACGAACGCCATCACGATCCCCCAAATAAAAATTATCGCCCATCCCAATTTCATCTCCATAATAAATAACAGGCGTGCCTGGCAATGAAAACAGCAACGAATTCATTAACTCAATTTTTCTTCGATCATTATCCATCAATGGCGCTAGTCGATGACGAATACCTAAATTAATTTTTGCTTTCGGATCTTTTGCATACACACGATACATGTAATCACGTTCTTCATCAGTCACCATTTCCAGTGTTAATTCATCGTGATTGCGCAGGAAGATAGCCCACTGACAGTTTTCGGGTATATCTGGCGTTTAATCAAAAATATCAGTGATAGCATAACGATCTTCTCGCTGCAATGCCATGAACATGCGAGGCATTACAGGAAAATGATAGTTTATATGACATTCATCCCCATTGCCAAAATAAGAAGCTGAATCTTCGGGCCACATATTGGCCTCAGCCAGAAAGCAAGTACCGGGATAATGCTCATCAATATACTTTCGTAACTCTTTTAGATATGCATGTGTTTCAGGTAAATTTTCGCCGTTGGTGCCTTCACGTTCATATAAATAAGGCACGGCATCTAATCGAAATCCATCGACACCCATCTTACACCAATAATCTAAAACCTTAATGATCTCTTCACGCACTTTTGGATTATCATAATTCAAATCAGGCTGGTGATGGAAGAACCGATGCCAGTAATATTGTTGTGCTACAGGGTCCCAGCTCCAGTTTGATTCTTCGTAATCCTGAAAAATAATGCGAACATCTTTGTATTGATTTGGGTCATCAGTCCATACATAGAAGTTTCGTTCTTCCGAACCTCGTGGCGCCCTTCGGGCCCGCTGAAACCAAGGGTGTTGATCAGAGGTATGGTTGACCACCAACTCAGTGATCACTTTCAAATTTCTTCGATGCGTTTCTTCAATAAATTTCTGGAACTGCTCTAGCGTTCCATATGATGGATTAATGTTGTAATAGTCGGCTATGTCGTAACCGTCATCTTTTAACGGAGAAGGATAGAAAGGCAATAACCAAATAGCTGTTACACCCAATTCCTGCAAATAGTCAAGCTTTTGTAAGAGGCCTCCAAAGTCACCAATACCGTCTCCGTTCCCGTCAAAAAAAGCCTTAATGTGTAGTTCGTAGATGATGGCGTCCTTATACCAAAGTAAACGATCATTTCTGTTTTGTGACATAGCTCTTCTTTAGTTCGTAATTTATCTTAACTGCACAAATAATAAGCCATAGGGAAGTTTAAAACTTATGTACACAGCTTATTCTCGTTCCATGTGAACAAAAATTAAAAAGCACTGTGCATTGAAGGTTATACCACATCCTTTAGTTGGCAGGGAAATTGAAAAACCATAGTCACATAGATGAGAATTGTGGAATTGCTTCGCACTAACCGTCAGAAGAGCTGAATTTTTCATGAATACAATTTGTTTATCCGGGACAACCATTTCCATTAGGCGCAACATGTGGTGGCGAGGGAGTAAATTTTGCGCTGTTTGCCGAGAATGCTATGGGGATTGATCTTTGTCTGTTTCGATCCTTGGATGATACGGAATCAGTTACAGTTCGGGTAAAGGAACAACCCAATCATGTATGGCATGTATATATTCCGGGTTTAAAACTCCGGCAACTTTATGGTTATCGTGTGTATGGACCATATGAGCCACAAAATGGTCATTGTTTTAATCCGAATGAACTAAAAACTTATTGCAATAAAAGAGGCATCCGCTTCATTGGTGATTTGCCTTTTTATGTAAGTTACGATTCAGCTGATGTCTGGTCGCATAAGGAAATTTTCTCCATCTATCAAAATGGTAATCGAATTGGTATCGCAGGTGTGCCCCCAGATGCATTTAGTGCCGATGGTCAATTATGAGGTATGTCTGTATTTAAATGGGATGTACTAAAAAAACAAAATTATGATTGGTGGATAAAACGGTTAAAGAAAAATATTGAGTTGTTTGATATCATTCGTTTAGATCACTTTCGTGCCTTTGCTGCTTATTAGGAAGTACCAGCCAATGAAACAACTGCACAGAACGGTATTTGGAAAGAAGCCCCGGGTAGTGATTTTTTTGCTTCAGTAGAAAAAGAATTAGGCGCCTTGCCTTTTGTTGCAGAAGATTTGGGAGATATTGACGAAACTGTGTTGGGTTTACGTGACCAATTTCACTTGCCTGGAATGAAGGTATTGCAATTTGCTTTTGGCGAAGACCTACCGCAATCGAATTACATTCCGCATAATTATGCAAGTAATTTTATTGTGTATACAGGAACGCATGACAACAATACTACCAGAGGTTGGTTTAACAAGGAAACAACTGGAGCTATGAAGGCAAGAATAGAGGCTTATGTTGGTAAGGCCCTTTCCTCAGCGGAAATACATATTGAATTAGCAAGGTTGTCCTATACCACTGTCGCGGATATAGTTATTTTTCCTTTGCAAGACGTACTTGGTTTGGATGACAAATCAAGAATGAGTACTCCTGCATAGGATGATAATAATTGGAGCTGGCGGTTGCAAAAGGAGCTGCCTTTGAGTACACAGGAAGATCGATTGCGTAAATGGACGAAACTCTATAATCGTGAATAAAAAATCCCGCCGTTAAGCGGGATCTTAGTGACCGCGTCAGGATTCAAACCTGAAACCTTCTGATCCGTAGTCAGATGCTCTATTCAGTT
>PSMD01000081.1:0-5477 GCA_040289925.1 Chitinophagaceae bacterium
GAATATTTTCTTCTGCTACATTAAATGGCAAATCTTTAAAAACCGGTTTCAGTTCTTTTTGAAAAGAATTGAAAATATTCTCAATGGGCAAAACATCATATGCATTACCCAGTTTGCGGCTTAGCTGTTCTGCATCCGACATGCTATGAGAAGATGAAAACTGCGAAGGCATCAGCAGGGCTCTTACATTTTCTTTTCCCAAAGCATGCACAGCCAGCACCTGCACCACTGCACTGTCAATACCCCCGGATGCACCCAAAATGGCTTTTGTAAAACCCATTTTTCTGAAATAATCCCTGATGCCAAGCAGCAGGGCATGATAAATCTCATCAATATTTTTGTCTTCACACAAATATGCAATGGTATCTGCACCATGCCCAACTTCAAAAGCTGAATAATAATAGCGTTCCTTTCCGGGTGGAGAAGCAGTATCGCTGGTCTGGCGACTAAGCTCTTCTAAATCAAACAGGGCATAATCTTCTTCAAAATATTTCAGTTCTTTTATTTTTCTTCCATTGATGTCATAAACCAGGCTGCCACCATCAAAAATAATTTCAGTTTGAGAGCCAACTGTATTGCAATAAAGCATGGGAAGCTTGTAGCGTTGTGTATGTGATTTTACTATGCTGTTTCTCACAGTATCCTGCACATAATTATACGGCGACGCAGACAGATTGATCATCACATCCGGTTGAAATGGCATCAGCCTTTCCATGGGGGTAATGCGGTAGAGCGGATTATCGCCCATGTTCCAGATATCCTCGCAAATGGTGATGGCTAATTTCTTTCCTTTAAACTCAAGAACCTTCCACTCATATGCGGGCTCAAAATACCGGTATTCGTCAAACACATCATAATTGGGTAAAAGCGTTTTGTGCACTTCACCTTTTATTTGCTTTTCATGCAGCAAAAAAACAGCATTGAATAAATCTTTGCCATCTTTTGCAGGATTGTGTGCCGGGCTGCCAACCAAAACACCCATGCTGTCAGCATGTTCTTTAATCACATCCAGTGACTCGTAACATTTGTTGATGAAATCTTTGAACTCCAAAAAATCTCTCGGGGGATAGCCGCACACACAAAGCTCAGAGAACACAACCAGGTCGGCCCGCTGGCTTTTTGCCCATGCAATGCCTTCAATAATTTTAGAAACGTTCAGCTCAAAATTTCCGATATGATAATTCTGCTGCGCTAAAGCTATTTTCATGCTGTAAAGTTAAGCAGAGCATTGTTTAAAGATTTTTTCAGAATGGTTTCAAGTATTTTCGTGATAATAAAACAAACAGACCACCGTTATCCATCACCATGAAAAATTTTTTTTTCTGCTTTTGTGCTTTTATTGTGCTTGCAGCTTGCAACAACAGCGATAAAGGCCCTGATATTTCCGGCATACAGGTTAGCGTAGTCGTTCAGCGGTTTGAACAAGACCTGTTTACAGCCGATACTAACAATTTGCAAAATCAGCTCACACAGCTTAATCAAAAATACCCCGGTTTTTTGCCGGTATTTTTGCATGGCGTATTAGGTTTAACTGATAGCAATGTGATGATACAATCTGAGTTGAAAAAATTTCTCTCCCTCAATCGAAGCGTTTATACCGAAGTAGAAAAAAAATACAAATCTGTAGAAGACATACGGTCAAATTTTGAAAAAGCATTCCGGTATGTAAAATATTATTTTCCAAAATATGCAGTGCCAAAATTGATCACTCTTGTTGGGCCTATTGATGCTCTAGCACAAATGAACAATGGAGAATACACTCCTGATTTTTTAGGCAGGGATTTTCTAGGCATCAGCCTGCAATTTTATCTGGGAAAAGATTATGAATTATACAACGTTGAATATTTCATCAACAACGTGGCGCCTACTTACCGCAGCCGCCGTTTTGAAAAAGAATTTATTGTTGCCGACGGAATGAAATTGATAGTGGATGATATTTACCCTGATAACAGCAATGGCAAACCATTGATAGAGCAAATGATTGAAAAAGGAAAACAATGGTGGCTGCTTGATAAATTTTTACCTGCTGTAAATGATACGCTGAAAACCGGCTACACAAAAAACCAGCTGGAATGGTGCAAAGAAAACGAAGGCATGATCTGGAATTATTTTTTAACCAGTGAAAACATGGAAGCTATTGACCCCGAAACGGTGCAGTTGTATGTTGCTGAAGCTCCGTTTACGCAAGGCATGCCTGAAGCTTCACCCGGTAATATTGGCCCATGGGTAGGATGGCAGATCATCAAAAAATTTGTTGAAAGAAATCCGAAACTTTCTGTTACAGATGTATTGAAAACAGATGCCCGGAAAATTTTGCAGGACTCGAAATACAAACCGAAGTAGTTAACCATTTACAGGCACCGGAATTGCCACAGGTTTTCTTCCCAACTGTTTCATAAAACGAAAATGTGAGGCGACGGCTTGTGTCATGGTAGGAAAGTAATGATAAGGCATTTGGTATTGCTCACAAACCTTCTTTACTATTTTACTTAATGCCGGGTAATGTATATGACTGATGCGTGGGAACAAATGATGTTCTACCTGGAAATTAAGCCCGCCAACAAACCAACTGATGAACTTGTTGCGCATAGCAAAATTAGATGTGGTTTTTAGCTGGTGAACGGCCCACTCAGTTTCAATTAGCTTGGGATCTTCTTCAACAGTTTCAAATTCGGTATGCTCCACTACGTGAGCCAATTGAAACACGATAGAAAGTGTAAGGCCAAACACAATGTGCATAGAAAAATAAAACAATAACCAAATGCTGGCGCCTTTAATAAAAATGGGCAACGCTACATAAAAAAACAGGCAAAGAATTTTGCTGGCCCAAAAAATAATATGCTCTCCTGTATTCATCTTTTGCAAATCGGTGCCTGTTACTTTGCGGCTGAAGTATTTCATAAAATCAGTCAGCAGCGTCCATGCAATGGAAGAAATAGAATATGCAATGGGAAGGTATAAGTGTTGTACGCGGTGCATGGGCAGCCATTTCTGTGTTTGGCATTGGCGAATGACCGGGCTTTTGGCAATGTCATCATCAAGCCCGTCAACATTGGTGTAGGTATGGTGAATGATGTTGTGTTTTTGCTTCCAGATAAAAGCATTGCTGCCAAGAGCATTCATGGTTAAGCCAAATAAATTATTTACCCATTTCCGCCTGCTGTAGCTGCCATGGCAGGCATCATGCATAATATTGAACCCAATGGAGGCGAGAATAAAACCCAGTAAGCCACTTAAACCAATAAGTACGGCTACCGGTAAAGAAAAATATAATACGGAAAAATAAATGACGAGTGCCGCAGGTATCAACACAACAGTTTTGAGATACAGCCGCCAGTCGCCGGTTTTCTTTTTTTTGTTGCTGGAAAAATAATATTCTACCTCTTTTTTCAGTGTAGAATAAAAAACATTGTTCTTATTATTGAAGCTAACTTTTGCCATAATTATTTTTTGAAAGAAGCCCCTTAGCGGAATGAAAAGGATAAGTAAAAGCTCATTCAATAGTGAAAGGCAGCCTGAAGGTAGCAATCATTCTCCATATATTTGTTTAAAAACCGGGGTTTGTGAAATGTTTGCAACAACAACTGTTAGCGAAGATCAGTTTCCTTTAAACGGAACAATCATTTCAAAAGAAGGAATGTCAACGGTAAAAAGTTGTTGTGTTTCCAGGTTTTCCATTTGGTAAGTGCCCAGCATTTTGCCCATTTCAGTACGCAAATTACAACCACTTACATACTGGTATTTTTCACCGGGCTGAAGTATTGGCTGTTTGCCTACAACACCTTCACCTTCTACTTCCCTGTAACTGCCGTTGCTATCAAAAATCAGCCAACGCCGGCGGTGAAGCTTTACCGGAAATGCATTGTGATTTTGGATAGAGATGCGGTAAGCAAACATAAATTCAGATTGCAGGGGATTACTGTAATCCGGCTGGTAGTAAGTTTCAACACTTACCTGGATGCCTTCAGAAATAAGACTCGCCATCTCAGTAAAAATAAATCAATTCCCCCGATTCTTGATGAAGCAACATTATTTTACCTGGCAACGGCCAACAACCACTTTTGTTTTTCCTATTGTTCTGTCCGTTTTTCCAATCAAATAAAACAAATTACCTAATTGGTTGCCGTGGCGGGTATGGAATTAGGGATGTCATCGTTTGAAAATAATCGCTGGCGGGAAAGATTGCCATTTTGAAGATCTAATTGCAGAGCATAGCAATCCGATTTTTCAAAACTGTAATTCACCGTTTTTATACGCTGCCCTGCTTTTACCACACCTGCATTTTTTTATTGTCGTTAAAAATAAGGTAAGCCTTACCCAGCGAGCTGGCGACTCCAAAGCCTGCATAATAAGGCTTGTTTACTTTGTTAAGAAAATAAAACGCTGATACACTGTAACCGTTACCACTGCTTATACCAGCCGGTATTTTTTCTCTTTGCAACTTTGGAAATGTTTGAAACCAGTCAATTTTACTGGTAGGAGCAATCTTGGCCATACAAATATCACCACATTCATAATGCAGATATGTAGTTGTGGTAGAAGACCTGCTGGCACCTGTTCCGCTGTATGTTGTATATGATACCAGCCAGCTTCTTTGTTCTTCGGCCAAAACAACCAGGGAATTATCAGGGGCAATTAAAAATTTATGGAACACCCGGTTAGCATCAATCCCTTCATCATCATCTTCCCGCTTCTCTTCTTTATTATCATCATCATCTTCATGAATAGCGCTGATCATTGCATTGCTCAGCGGTACGCTTTGATTGGAAATAACCTTGCCGGTTGAAGGATCAATCCGCATAACAATAAGCCCGTTAGTTTTTTTCCGCTTTCTATCCTCGGCATAAAAAGCAGCCATTACAATATCTTGTTTTGTAGTCAGCACTTTACTGCTTACCAAAAACTGCTTTTCATTATCTGTTTTTAAATCACTGATGAGTTTGCCATCATTACCGTATATGCGGATGTTATAGCTTTTAAACATCAGGAATTTTTGTTTTTTCTTTTTCCTTTCTGGTATTCATGCTGGCAACCCATAAGAATTACCTGCCCCTGCGGGGTAACAACCACATCTTCCAACACAAAAGTTTTCGGGTCAAATTCATTTGAAATAACGGGATATTTCTTTACCGGCTTCAGGTTTTCATTAAACAATGTGATTTTATAATTACCACTGCCTTTACCCATCATACTGCTTACCAGGCTCACCTGGCTGCTGTCTGCTGTGTAGTCAAATTTGTAAATAAGTGTTTCATCTTTTTCTGCGGCTATTGATTCAAGCAACTTCCAGTCTGAAGTGGAGCTCACCGGTTTTTTTATCTATGGCCGCACCATAAATATCAGTGGTTCGTGTTTTTTTGGTGTAATCATCAGCAATAATGTACATTTTGTTTTTAATGAACAAAAAACGTTCAAACTGCTTCCCTTTTAGTCCTTTTGAATAATCATTTGAATACACTTCGTTCATGTTTTTATCA
>PSMD01000027.1:0-31816 GCA_040289925.1 Chitinophagaceae bacterium
CTAAAAAAACCGACAAGTTTATTTTTTCTTTTACCCTCCAAAACAATGTAATCAAATCCTCATCGTACGATTTATACGTGGTTATTGTAAAGCCCGGCAAAACTGTTTTGCAAAACGATGTGTGGGGTGGCAATGTTTTTACCACTAAAAACGAGGGCACAAAACCTTACACCACAAAAATTCATTTTGAATACAACAAAGGTGAGAAGAAAAAATTCTTTACACCCTCGATCCGGGGGATGTTGAGCCAGGAAACTATACTTTGCAGGTTTATCAAAATGGAGTATTGATTGCAGAAGCTAATAAAACATTAAGCTAAAGTGTTGGGGCAAGAATTCTGGTGAAGAAAATCTGTAAGTGAAAAATTTTTACCCAAATAAAAAGAGGCTGTCTGATTTTGAGACAGCCTCTTTCAATTTCTAAGAATTTATTTTTTACAGGTTATACCCATAGCTGATGTAGTAAACAGCGCCTACATACGGGCTTCCAAAACCTGTGCGGTAATAGCTGTTGCCAATGTTTGTTCCACCCAGCTTGAATGTGCTTTTTGTTTTCGGCATTTTGTAAGAAACCTGCGCATCAACCCAGGTAAATGAGGGCAAAGTACCAGTTGCAAAAGTTCCTTCATAAAACACATCATCCTGCCATTTAACCACTACATTAAATCCAATGTTCTTGTAAATATTGTCACTGCGCAAGCCAACATTCACCCTATACTCAGGAGCATTGAAATAAGTAACATAATTATCAGGCACGTTGTAAATTCTGTCTGAATATAAGTTGCCATACAACACAAGGTTTTTTGGCAAATTGATCTCAGTACCAAAGCCCCAGCCAAATGCTTTTATTTCCTGGTTGGTGTTTTGAATGTATGACATGTTACGTGTAGTAAACGGGTTCAACACACCAGCGGGTGAGCCTGTGAGTGACTGACCAACAGCTACACGGCCCAAAAAGTTATTGTACTTGCTGGTATAAACATAAGCGTCAATCAAAACTTTTTTGGCAATCAAACCCCGGTAACCACCTTCAAATGATTCTACTGTTTCTGGCTTTACTTTTTGGGGGTAAGTTGTTACCAGCAAATTAGGATTGCCAGTTGCTCTTGCGGCTTCAATGCTTTCTGCAGTGTAAATGGGGTTTGTGTTGATTTTGTAAATAGCATCCAAAATATCAGCAAACATCGGGACCAGGTAAGCAGTACCCGTGTTCAGGTTAATATACTGATCCTGGTTTGTGGGAAAGCGATAAGCTGTTTGGTAAGAAAAGCGAAGGAAGTTTTCATTGGCAATCTTGCTCACCAGTGTTAAACGTGGTGTAAATCTTCCTTTAAAATTATCATGTTTATCATAACGGCCGGCCAATGTAATGGTAAAGATGTCTTTTAAAAATTTCTTCTTCAATTGTGCATAGCCACCGTATTCAGCAATTTTAATGGCGCCGGCAGTGTCAATAAACAATGTGCCTTTTGAATTCAGCACATATTGTTTCCATCCGCCGCCAATTATTACTTCAACAATGTTTGAAAATTTCGCAGCGTCTGACAAATTTAACTGTGCTTCAGCTGCCCACAGGTCTGTTCTGTCAAGGAACAAAGCTCCTTTTGGAATTGGGCCTTTCTTTACATTCTTTGCTGCATTTTCGAAAGCTACAGTTCCTGGTAACAAGCGGCCGCTATCAGCTTTTGATCTTGCAAACAGATGTGCATTGTAAAAATCAGGAGCAAAGCCTGCCTGATAAGTATTCAAAATATAGCCAGAGTAATTCGCTATATACTGAGGGAACCATGTTGTACTGGGTTTCCATGATTCATTAATTAAACTGGCCAAGGCAGTTGCGTTATAAGATTCACCAGCATTTTCCTGCGTAGTGTATCCACGCACCAGCCAGTTCTTTGCTTTTACTTCCAGCTTATGCTGGGCCATTTTAAGGTTTCTTAAAGAATACCTGTCGGCAGCGGTGTAAGCTGTAGTACCTGTACCCATGTAGCTGTTGAAAGAAGCTTCAATACCCGGAGTGATTTTATAATGAATGCCACCGGTAAACTTAAAGTTGATGGTGTTGTAGTCAATAAGATATTTTTCCTCATACCCTGTCCTGGAAACGTTTTGAGATCTAGGGAACCAACTGTTCCTGATACCAACATTAATAGGCAGGTAACCGGCAACAGCAGTTAAATAATCAAGTCTTTGCTGCGGAGTTAAACCCGGTACAGCATTTACAAATGAAGTGATTTGGCTAAAGTATGTATTGTAGGCAGAAGCAGAAGGAATACCTGCCAAGGCATTGTTTGTAACCAGCACAAAATTGTTGGTTGCACCACCACTTGCAAACTGCGCAAATGCCTGCGAAAGTGCATTTGAGCTAATGCTGAATTGGTAAGATTGTGCAATAGCCAGCATGTTTGCTGAAACCTGGTCGCCATAAACGTTTACACCATCGTAGTTCGGGTCAGACCAGCGGTCGCCGCCAATTACTTTACTAATTACATTATTGCGCTGAAGATTTCTGTAATCATCCGCCTGCCAGTCGTTGGCATTTACAAATTGAGCAGCCAGCTTAAAAGCAAGTTTGTTTTTGTAAGCTTTTGCATATCTAACACCCCAATCGTAGTAAGGCGAAATAGCTCCTCTTTCGTTATCAATATGATTCAGCCCCTGCTTAATATTAAAACTCAGTCCCTGGAATTTAAATGGATTTTTACTGTTGATGAGCAGGGTGCCATTCATACCCCCTGAGCCATACAGTGCAGAAGAAGCACCTGACAACAATTCGATATTATCTACATCCAGTTCAGTTAAACCAATTACGCTACCTACAGAAAAATTCAAGCCGGGAGCCTGGTTATCCATTCCATCAATCAACTGGTTTAATCTTGTATTACCACTGCTTAGAAAACCACGGGTTGTAACCGTACGAAAGGTTAAGCTGGCCGTGTGCATATCAACACCTTTCAGGTTTGTAAGAGCTTCATAATAATTGGGAGCAGCTGCTGTGCGGATGGCTGTGTTGTTCATTCTCTCCACTGTTACAGGAGTTTCCAAAATTCTTTGCGGTGCTCTTGTAGCAGCCACCACCACTTCCTGTCCTAATGAAGTAGAGCCTGTTAAATCAACTGCAATTACCTGCGAAGCATTGGTAACCTCTACTTCTTTCGCTTCGTAGCCAATAGAAGTAAACACCAGTGTAACCGGCAGCCTGGCAACTGTAATTTTAAAATTCCCATTTTCATCAGTATAAGTTCCGGCATCACTACCCTTTACAGTAACTGATACTGCAGGTATAGATTCTTTTGTTGAATTATTACGTACTGTTCCGAAAATGGTAATGTTTTGTGCAAAGGCCGCAATCGAAAAGATGCCAGCCATCAGTAATAAAGCTAAACGGCGATAGCTTCGTCTCATAAGTAGAGTTTTTTTAGTTTTTCGAAGTAATTCCAGGGGGAATTCAGCCGGAAAAATAAGCATTGATTCCTTTATCTAAAAATTTAATTTCTAAGCAGAAAGCATTCTTTGAGCCTGTTTTTACCCTCCTGATTTTTATCAACCATTCAAGGGTAAAAATGTTGAAATCTTACCAGTGGCTTACACCCCGCCCTTACTAATTTCGGCGCATGAGTTCATTCACCTTTCCCAACCAAACCAATTTTTACCAGGGCAAGGTTCGGGATGTTTACACCATTGACCATCGCTGGCTGGTAATGATAGCCAGCAATCGCATCTCTGCATTCGATGTTATTCTTCCCCGCTTAATTCCTTACAAAGGGCAGGTGCTGAATCAAATTGCAGCCTATATGCTCAATGCTACGAAACATATTTGCCCTAACTGGTTACTGGCAACACCGGCGTCTAATGTGGCCATCGGAAAAAAATGCCAGCCATTTAAAATTGAAATGGTGGTGCGTGGCAATTTAACCGGCCATGCCTGGCGAACTTATTCTTCCGGTAAAAGAGAGCTTTGTGGCGTTACACTTCCGGAAGGATTGAAAGAAAATGATCACTTCCCCACTCCTATTATCACTCCTTCTACCAAAGCAGAAGCCGGGCATGATGAGGATATTTCAAAAGATGAAATCATCAGGCAGGGATTGGTGGCTGCTGATGACTGGGAAAAAATTGAAACCTATGCGTTGCAGCTTTTTGAAAGAGGAAAAGAACTGGCAGCCCGCCGCGGATTAATATTGGTTGATACAAAATATGAATTTGGAAAAATTGATGATGAGATTTATCTGATGGATGAAATTCATACACCCGATTCATCAAGGTATTTTTATGCGGATGGCTTTGAAGAAAGACAACGAAAAGGTGAAAAGCAAAAGCAGTTGAGTAAAGAATTTGTCAGAGAATGGCTCATCGCTAACAATTTTATGGGTAAAGAAGGCCAGCAGGTTCCTAAAATGACGGATGAATGGGTGCAAACTATTTCACAGCGTTACATTGAGCTGTACGAAAAACTGATCGGTGAAAAATTTATCGGAGAAAATATTTCAGAAGAAGAAACTTACAACCGCATTATTGAAAGCCTGCAACAAATAACTTCATGAAGATTTTTGAAAGCCCGCATACATGGCATGAATTGGGCAAACCAACTATAACCCTGCAACAATATGCTGCCGCCTGCATTAACTAAAAGAGGGCGGTAAACTTTACCGCCCTGCTAAGTTCAGAAATTATATTTCACGTTCAGGCCGCCATACACTCCTGCTTTGGGTGGTGCCGGAATGTATGCATCCGGCAACTGGTTTATAAATATCATCATCGGGTATTGAACACCGGTAATGTTATTTACACCAAAAAAAGCGTCAATATCAATATGAGAAGACAAAGCTCTTCTGTAACCAACTTTTCCGTTCAGCAAATTATAGCTGCCTGATTTACGCAACATAAATATTTTGGGAGAATTGCTGGTTTTTTCAATCGCAATATTCACTCCGTCTTTATATAAATGAGAAATGTTGCCATATAAACCATTGTTCATCGCCACATCCACCCCTTGTGAGCTCATAATTTTTGGCACTCCAAAAACATCCAGGCCGCTATAGTTAAATGTATCGCGGTTAGCAACAGTAGAACCTGTTACGTAAATAAAATTGTCCCCGTAAGTAAAATCAGAATAGGTGAAATTTATAAAAGGCGTTACATAACTAAACAAACCGCTGTTCTTAATCACTGAATATCTTACGCTGGCCTCAACACCTTTATGGTTTTGCTCTCCGCCATTTACTACGTAACTGTAAGCAGTAGCTGTGTTATTAAGCGGTACAGCCACTGAAGTCATCTTATCTTTGTATTTGGTTGTGAAAAATGCCAGTTGATACATTAACCTGTTCTCAAACAACTCACCTTTGCTGCCCAGTTCAAACTGGCTTCCTTTTTCAGGTTTTAATGCGCCATTCACTCTGCCTGTTGCAGGTACTGCCGGTGATGTGGTAGCCGGTGTTACAATAAAGAAATAAGAGCTTACAGGTGCCTTGTATCCCACACTGTAGGATGCGTAAACAGAGAATCCCTGGCTGAACACTTTGTTGATGGCCACATGTGGCGAAACCATTTTTTTGTAAGTAGTGTCGAAATGAGAAGGGTTGGTTGCAGTGGCGGCATTCAATCTGTCGTCCAGTGTAATCTTCTGTGTGCTTATGCCAATGCCGGCAGTAAGGGAAAGATTTTGCGGCAAGGCAAGGTTCCATTCTGTAAACAAAACAACCGGCGCAGTTACAAAAGCAGTGTTGGAAGTTGTGGCATTAATCACCCAATAAGGTTTGCCCCAACTCCAGCCATTGGTAGTTGTATCTTTTGGGTTTTGCTTCATGTTATAACCAACCACCTGGGCATTCTGTTTTTGTACCTCTGCACCGGCAACACCTGTCAGCGTTATGCCGTTTGCAATAAAAAATTTTGTATTGAACGAAGTGCGGAAACCGTAATTCACAGTGGTTTTATCTGTCCATCCTCCGGCAGAGCTTACATCACTTCTGAAACCTGTTCCAAAAATGGAAGTAGTGTTTGCCAGTTTCTTACTGAAGTTATAAGCATGGGTTAAGCCGGCCCTGAATGTGATAACATGGCTATGCGCATTTCTTTTAATGTACTCAATATTGCCTGAGTAATCTTTGTTTTGATATTGTGTCAGCGTTAGCTCACCCATTCTTTCATCATAGCTATCTGTAAAGCCCAGGTAAGTATTGATGTTTTGCTTTTCATTGCCGGTAAAATCCAAAGCAAAATTCACAAAGTCCTTATGCGATTTATTGTGAATAGAAAAGCCATCAGATTTTTGCTTGCCATAATTCAACAAAATGGAATTGCGTTCACTGCCCATTTGGAAATGCGTAGTGTACCGCTGCAGGTTGTAGTTGCCAAACATCACATCCTGCCCAATGGAAGTTTTTCCTTTTTCAGGCATGATGGTTTTAAAATTAATAGCACCTGCAATGGCTTGCCCATATAAAGTGCCGGCAGGGCCTTTCACAAATTCAACATTGCCCAGCGATGCATAATCAATATCATCCAGTGTTGTTATCCCTTCTGCATCTGTAACGGGTACACCATTCAGGTAAACTTTATACCCCTGTCCGTCAAAATTGCTGCTAATTCCACGTGTGCCTCTTGTGCCATTGCCATAGCCGCGAATATTGAACTGTTGTCCGCCTGATACTGATCTCCTGTTCATAATCACTCCCGGCACACTGGTTTGAATGGCGTCATCCAAAAAAATTCCCTGTCCTCTTTTTAATTCAAGCAGTGTAAGCTTGGAAATTGAAGCAGGCTGGTGAAGCAGGGATTTATTCTCTCCGGACACTGTGGTAATTTCTACTGCGTCCAGCGCATGACTCAGCGGGACAAGATATACCTGTACATTCTCACTACAGTTTTTAATGTTATGCTGCTGCGTTTGATAACCTACAAATGAAATAGTAATTTTTAAAGGCCTGGTGCAGTCAAGAGAAAATTTTCCTTCTTTATCAGTTGTGCTAACGGCTTTGCCGCCCACACTAATGGTAGCACCAAATAATGGAATGTTTGCAGATGCATCCATTACCCTGCCCTGCAGTTTGTTTTGTGCATGTGCTGAAAATACTACTGCTGTAAAAGCAGCAATCAATATTAGCTGTTTCATAAAATAGTTTGGTTGAGTAATAATTTGAAACGGCTCCGGTAAGCGGAGCATAAAAAAGCAGCTAAGCCAGTTGAGGAGGTGGCGTTAAAACATCTGCTTTTACTGTGGAAATAAAATCCGGTGGAAAGAATGATTTTACCGAAGCATCAACAATCTTCATCCGCATTTCCGAAATTGCAGCAGTAATGAAACAATTGCTCAATAGTTTCATCATCAAAACTGCTTTGTTCTTTGAATTGCTGGCGTCTTTATTCAGTTTTTCAAAATTCCTGATCAGTTCAGTTTCTTTTTTATCATTAATGCAGTGAATGGTGATGATACCGTTTGCTGTTGTCTTCTCAATTACATCATACATTTCGCCATTCCACACAAATTCATCATCGCCTTCCCAGCCCAGTTCATTGTACTCTTTTCCGCCAATTTGAAAAGTAAATACTGAAAGCTGATCGTTTTTCAAATCAGATTTCAGCAGCCTTTTCATTTCTGCCTTTACTTCACTTTTTTGAAAGGTGAAAAAAAGATGAGCCCCCGAAATGTTCAGGATGAAACAAGCCATTAGCAATAGAGCAATTGTATTCTTCATAGCAGTCATCAGGAAACTATAATGATTGAGAGTAAGTAGTGAATAAAGTTATTCTTTGTTATTCACATTGCTAAGCCTGGCTTTTGATTTATTAAATACGTTTCTTCCCTTGTCAATACCAGCCCTGCGTTTCTTTTGCTCTTCAATTGACAGGTGAATAAAATCCCGGCATTCTTTACTGCAGCAACCGTCAAATTTTTCCTTGCATTCATCGCACTGGATAAATAAAAGATGACAGGCATCGTTGGCGCAGTTTACATGAGTGTCTGCCGGCTTTCCGCATTGATGGCAGTGGGCAATAATTTCGTCCGTCACCCTCTCTCCCAGCCTTTGGTCAAATACAAAATTCTTTCCGTGAAATTTATTTTCAAGTCCTTTTTGTTTTACCTGGTTTACATAGTTTATAATGCCGCCTTCCAGGTGAAATACGTTTTTAAATCCTTTGTGCAGCATATAGGCCGAAGCTTTTTCACAGCGAATGCCACCGGTGCAGTACATAATAATGTTTTTATCACTGTGGTTTTTCATCATGTCAACAGCCATCGGTAATTGTTCCCGAAAAGTATCGCTGGGAATTTCAATTGCATTTTCAAAATGGCCCACTTCATATTCGTAGTGGTTGCGCATATCAATCACAATCGTGTTAGGGTCGGCAGTTAGTTTATTAAATTCTTCGGCAGAAACATAGCGGCCTTTTTTTGTCATGCTAAACTGTGGATCGGTAATTCCATCCGCCACAATTTTTGGCCTTACTTTAATATCCAGCACAAAAAAAGATTTGCCATCATCATCAACAGCAACATTCAACCTTAATCCGTTTAATGGTTCTATTGAATAGAGATAGTTGCGGAATTGTTCAAGCTTTTCAGTGGGAACACTAACCTGCGCATTAATGCCTTCATGCGCCAGGTAAATTCTACCCAGCACACCTAAGCTGTTTAAGTTTTTATACAACACATTACGAAAGCTGTCAGGCTCGGCAATTTCAAAGTAATGGTAAAATGAAATGGTTGTACGAGGGGTTGGGTCGTTTAAAATACGTTCTTTAAGTTCCTTGCGGGAGATGCGGTTGTGTAAAGGCATTTGGCAGAATTTAATCCCGCTGCCGGGAAATTTCAAAATTGAAATTGGACAGTTGCAGGCTGAACCAAATTCATGAACGCGCAAAGATAAGTGACGGTAAAACAAAAACAGTTACCACAGAGTTAACAGAGATCTCTGAAACAAAGCATTCAAACTTGTACACAAACAAATGCGTGTCTGAATCAAAATTTTATCCTTAATTGTGCCCATAACCTTATGGTATGAAAAAATTTCTGACTGCTGTTCTATTCTTCACTATTTGCACAACTGCATTTTCGCAATTAGCTGCTTACAAAATCATAGGCAAACATTTCTAAAGACACCCCGATTGGCTATGGCACGTTTGCATCTTATGCCATACCGCTTGGTGCCGATAACAAAGCCATCATGCTGGAAGTGCTTGAACTGGGTTTCTTTCCCAAACCAAAAAACCCTGAAGAAATCCCAATTCTCGCTGTCTTATATGCCAAAGTGAGTTACCGGCATATTTTCAGCGCCGATAAATCTAAAACCAGTTTTTACCTTGAGCCTTCCCTCGGTTGGTGCCGCGTTGTTATTGATGCAGATGTTGAAAAACTTTATGGCGATGGATTTGCTGCGGCGTTGGAAGGTGGCTACAGTCTTGAAGTTGGCCAAAGAGGTAACCATTTTATTTTCGGACTGAAATACGAAAATGATATGGCCAGCAAAAATGCCGGCATACAAACATTAAGCTTGCGGGTAGCCTACAGTTTTGGATTCTTCAGAAAAAAGAGTTTTTGACCGTAGCCAAGCTGATATTTTAATCATTTCCTGTTGCATAAAAAACTCACCAGAATAAATATTCCTGGTGAGTTTATGCATTTCAGCGGAGAGAGAGGGATTCGAACCCCCGGAGGCTTTCACCTCAACGGTTTTCAAGACCGCCGCATTCGACCGCTCTGCCATCTCTCCGCGGCAAAAATAGGGTTGCGGTATAAATCAGCCAAACCAATTTTCAACTCTGCACATTGAAAACAAATCTTTTGCAACCCCCTTATCTTTTCTTAAATTAACAGCATAAATATTTCCCTATGCATCGTGTTTCCGACATTATTTCAAGAAAAGGTGTTTCTGCGATTGCGGTTCCACCGGATACACCGGTTATTGAGGCATTGAAAATTATGGCTGAAAAAAATATCGGCTCCGTGCTGGTAATGGATGGCGGCGAATATGTGGGCATTATGACTGAAAGAGATTATTCCCGCAAGGTGGCTCTGAAAGGTAAAAGTTCTGCTGAAACGAAGGTAGCTGATATTATGAGTACCGATCTGCCACAGGTTAGCCTTGGTGATACAGTTGAATATTGCATGCAACTGATGAGTGAAAAAAATATTCGTTACCTGCCGGTTTTTGAAAATGATATGCTGGCCGGTGTTATTTCAATGAGTGATGTGGTAAAAGAAACGATTATTGCGCAGCAGGAAACAATTAACCACCTGGAAAATTATATTCACTCCAATCTTTCGTAAGAGCATGTGATTAGTTAGAAAAGCTACTGGTTAAACTTACGACTTCAAAATCAGAAGCCTTTACCTGCAATAGCTGGCGCAGTTCATCATTGTTCCATCTTTCATCAGGTGCGCCGCTGATGTATAAATTGCTGCCAATGTCAGCCAGCATCAATCCGTATTTCTTTAATGCTCTTAAAATAATTTGATTGGTTGCAGAGTAAGATGAAATATCAACGCTTACTTTTAACCGAAGCCTGGCACCAAATGGAAATGAATACTATCCACCACTGCTGTTTACTTTGTGCCTTGCAGAATAAATATAAGCTGGTTTCACATTGGCACTGGTTAAAGTAAAGCGAATGGCATGATCAATTTCTCCTTTCAAAATTTGATCGTACCGCACAAGGCCTGCAAAAATAGGAAGGCCTGCAGCATCAGCAGAGGTCCATCCTTCCGGGCTTAATGCATTTGTATTTAAATGATAGATGGCTCCCGAAGATGCATCCCAGCGGTTGCCGTTAACATGAGCATTAAATAATTCATACAAAATTCCATTTTCAATGTCAACTGAAATTACATGAGTATCGCCGCTGCCGTTTCCTTCAACAGGTGCCGTTAACGGAATGGCATAAGGCTCTGCATCGCTTTCATCTCCATAAAAATCGGTAAAGTTTACGGCAAGCTTCGGCGCATTTCCGCAAACCACAACGTACGGAATGCCAATCGGTGCTCCGTTCCATAAGCCGCCGCCAAAATCTGCTTTCAATGCACTGGTTGAAAAATTGGAAATGATCTGGCTACTGAACGGATCAACCGGTTCTGCGGAAATATGTTTGTTCCATGGATTAGCAACAGGAAATATCCTTGCATTTTCCGCAGCCGCTTTCGTAGCTGTACAAACAGAATTTCCCGGTGTGTTTTCGCCGTTGTTTTTTTTGCTGCACGAAACCAGGAATAAAATGGTAAACAGAAAGACCATCGTCAGAACAACGTAAACAGCAGTAGTAAGTGTGCTTTTCATAGTTGCCGGATTTTATTCTAAAACGTCAAGAACTATACCATTGGCACGGCTATTCTTTCTTTTCTTTTTCTTTTACTACAATTAAATCATTCAGCTCCACCTGCATAGGTAATACTCCTATTTGCACCACCGCCCTTTTCCCACGAAGTTCTTTCACCACTCCCACCTGGTGATTTCGCTTCATCATCACTTTGTCACCAATTTTTATCTCCCCACCCACTTCTTCAAACTTCGACTCTATTTTCTTTTTCATCTTATTGGTTCGCTGCGTTTCATTTTTCTTAAAGAACAATGCCTGCATCTCCTTTATCAGTTTATTTTTGTCTTCTTCTTTTCTCCACTGCACAAATATCTGATTAATCTTTCTCTCCATGTCTTTTAAATAAGCCAGCCTTTCTTCAGTTATTCTATTTTGCTGCTTTAATAACTCCACCTGCTGGCGGTGACGTTCTTTATCCATCACCTGCTGCATTTCTTTTTTCAGCCCCTCATTTTCTTTCAGCAATTGCTGCAGCTCTTTTTCCTTTTTATGAATTTGCTGCAGCTCCTGCTCGGTACGGTTCAGTAGTTTATCCAATCTGAAATGCTCTTCATCTACCAGCTTTCTTGCTTTTTCAATCAGCTTTTTATCCATGCCAATTCTTTCGGCAATCGAAAAGGTATAAGAACTTCCTGGTTTGCCGACAATCAGTTTATACAACGGCAATAAATTTTTTTCATCAAAAGCCATTGCGCCGTTAATAATACCTGCCGTTTTGTTGGCCATCACTTTCAGGTTTAGATAATGCGTTGTCACAATGCCATACGCATGTTTCTTAGCCAGCTCTTCCAAAATCACTTCGGCAAATGCCCCACCAAGGTTGGGATCACTTCCGCTTCCCAGTTCATCAATAAAAAATAAAGTGCGGCCATTGGCATTTTCCATAAAATATTTCATGTGCAGCAAATGACTGCTGTAAGTGCTTAGCTCAAACTCTAAACTCTGCGTATCACCAATGTGTATCATCAACTGCTTAAAAATTCCAAACTGCGATGAGGGATGCACAGGCACCAGCAAACCGCTTTGCACCATCATTTGTAGAAGCCCAACTGTTTTTAAAGTAACTGTTTTACCTCCGGCATTGGGTCCGCTGATAACCAGTATGCGGTTCTTTTCATCAAGATTTAAGTTAACGGGAATAGTGGGTTTATTTTGTTTTTGATTGTAGAGATATAACAGCGGGTGATAGGCATTTACCAAATGAATCATTGACCGGTCGTTCAGCACAGGATAATCTGCCTGCATGGTTTGAGCCAGTCTGGCTTTACCCCTGATGAAATCATACTCCCCAACAATATCATGATAAGTGCTCAGCAACTCCGCATGCACGGAAAGATCCGCAGACAGCTGCCTTAAAATGCGATAAACTTCTTTTCGTTCATCTGTTTCAAGCGAAGACAGTTCATTGTTCAGGTCAATGGTTTCTTCAGGCTCAATAAAAACAGTTTGGCGGCTGTCACTTTCACCATGCAAAATTCCTTTCACCGTTCTTTTTTGCTCAGCAAAAACAGCCACTACCCTTCTTCCATTTAAAAAGCTTTCTTCAATATCGGCCAGGTAGCCTTGCTTATTTAATTTAGAAATGATTCGCTGGAAAACTCTTCTCAGTTCATTTCTCTTTTGGTAAAGATTCAGGCGAATGCTGCGCAATAATTCCGAGGCATTGTTTTTTACCTGGCCCTGCTCATCAATTTTTTCATCAATCATCGGAATAACTGATTTTTCATAATGAGTATGCCGAAGCAGCGAAGCCAGGCCTGGGTAAATTGCTTTTCTTTCTTCATCAAACCATCTGAAAATCTTCTGCATGCTTTCTACCAGCTTTCTTAACTGCAAAAAATTCTCCCCGCTCAATACAGCGCCGGGAATAGAAAGCAGCTTTAGTTCTTTCGAAAGGTTCAGCACATAATCGTTAGGAAAATAAATGGCATTATCCAGCAATTGCCTGTACTCATGTGTTTGCTTCAGCTCTGTTTCAATAAAAGATTTTTGGGTGTGTATGCGCAGCCGGCCTGATTTTTCTTTCGAATATTCAAACTGGCAATGTTCTGTCAACAGCGTTTTTATTTTATCAAACTCCAGTTGTGTATGAGCTGATGCCGGAAATAATTTCAATGTACTTTGCTTTTTAAGGTGGGCAAAGTTCGGAAATATCATCTTGCCGGCCCGACTGGAAAATTGCTTTTAATTTTGAAGCATGACAACTCCCTTAACTGAAACTGCCACATTTGGCACCGGCTGCTTTTGGTGCACCGAAGCAATTTTTAAAGAATTAAACGGAGTGATTTCTGCAACTTCAGGCTACTCAGGCGGATTAACTGATAATCCTAGTTACACTGAAGTATGCAGTGGCACAACCGGCCACGCAGAGTGCATACAGGTGGTGTATGATCCTTCAAAAATCAGCTATGAAGAATTGCTGGAAGTTTTTTTCCAGGTACACGACCCTACGCAATTAAACAGGCAGGGCAATGATGTAGGCACACAATACCGGAGTGTGATATTTTATCATAACGATGAACAAAAGCGGCTGGCAGAAAAAATAAAAACTGAATTAGACCGCAGCGGAGCATGGAGCAAGCCGATTGTTACACAGATTGTGCCCGCAGAAAAATTTTATCCGGCTGAAAACTACCACCAGGATTATTACAAATACAACTCCGATAAAAATCCCTACTGTGCAGTGGTCATTCGCCCTAAGCTGGAAAAGTTCAGGAAAGTTTTTAAGGAGAAACTAAAAAACGGTAACTGAGCTGATTTTTTGAATAAGAAGAGCCACACTATCCTTCAAATTTCTAATTCTTTTTTATTCTTCGCAGCTCCAGTAAATTCAAAGCATTCGCTTCGAAACCGGTTACATTGGGCTGAACGAGATGAATAACTTCATCGTACCACAAGGGCACAACCGGTGCATCATTTATTACAATTTGATCAGCCCGGCGATAGAGTTTGTAACGTAGCGAATCATTTGTTTCTGCCAGAGCTTTTTCAAACACTTCATCAAATTCTGGATTATTGTACCGGGTATAATTTGGCGGCGCCGGATTTTTTGAGTAGAAAACAGACAAATAATTTTCCGCATCCGGATAATCTGCAATCCAGCTTCCCCTAAAAAACAAAGCTCTTGAATTGGAAGTCAGCTCCAGCAAAAAAGACTTTTGCACCACATCAACCTGCACAGGAATTCCAACTTCTTCTAATTGTTTTGCAATAAAACTGGCCAGGTCAGAATATATGGGAATGGTGTAAAGTTTTATGGGAGCTAAGCCTTTTCCGTTGGGAAAACCAGCCTGTTTCAACAGCTCCCTGCTTTTGGCAGGATCATAATAATAGCCATCCACTTCAGTAGAATCAAAAGAAGGAAGGCCTGCAGGTACAAAACCCGATTCAGCCGGAATGCCCAGAGAATTCCGCAGGTACAGGATCATTTTTCTTCTATCGAACCCGTAATTAATGGCCTGCCTGATGGCTTTTAATTTTACAGGTGAATTTTTTACCAGTACATTGCTTGTGTCAAACAAAATACCGAGGTATTCAATGTTCAAATAAGGATGCGTTTGCAAAACAATTTTTCCTTCCCAGTTTTTGCGCAGCTCACCTTTTTTTGTCAGCACTTCATCTTTGAAAGAAGATTCAATGTCGTTAATAAAGTCAAGTTGTTTTTGCCTGAACAACAAAAACTCTGTGGCCTTGCTGTCGTAAAAGCTCACCTTTACTCCATCTAAATACGGAAGTTGTTTGCCTTGCTTATCTTTTTCAAAATAATTCTGATTTTTCTTCAGCACTAGGGCTTGTCCTTCATCCCAGGCAACAAACTGAAATGGTCCTGTGCCAACCGGATGAGCTCTGAAATCCACTCCATATTTTTCAACTGCTTCTCTTGGAACAATAGAACAATATTGCATGGAAAGAATGCCGAGTATAGGTTGATAGGGCTTTTGTAGTTTTAATTGAAAAATGGTGTCATTAACAGCAGTGAAAGCTCGCAGGCTATCCACTTTGCGATTAAATATCCAGGAGCCGGGGCTAGCAGTTTGCTTATCCATAATGCGGTTGAAGCTATACACTACATCTGCAGCCGTCATTTTACGACCCTTTCCACTTTCAAAAGCGGCATCGTCATGAAAGAAGACATCATCTCTTAAAAAGAAAGTATAAGTTTTTCGATCCTCAGAAATTTCCCACCTTTTAGCCAGGGATGGAACAAGGTTCAGATCATTATCTGTTTCTACCAGCGTATTAAACCCACATGATGCTTTGATTTTTTGCAAAAGCAGGATCAAGAGAAGAAACACCTGAGGTTTCATTGTAATAAAAAATATTTTGCCTGTTAGTGACGCGGCTCTTGCAGCCGGCAAGCACCCCCCCTGCGAAAAACAGCATCCATAAACAAAATTTTGTTAAGCGGTTCATGAAATAAACTCAGTCGGACTAAATTAGCGAAAGCTAACTGAAGCTGAATAGATTTGAAGCCATCAACATACAAATTCTCTGCATGAAAAAAATTCCGTCATTATTTGCTGCAGCCTGCACATTATTTATTAGGCATTCATGTTCGGCACAACCACT
This sequence comes from Chitinophagaceae bacterium, assembly GCA_040289925.1. GTDB lineage: Bacteria > Bacteroidota > Bacteroidia > Chitinophagales > Chitinophagaceae > VBAU01. The sequence goes on from PSMD01000027.1 coordinate 15,885, forward strand.
TAATCAAAAAGAAAATTTTTCCAGGCAGGATACCCTGCGTGGCACGATTAACTCTGAAAGAAACTGGTGGGATGTTTATCAATACAACATTTGGGTAAAGCCTGATTACAGTAAAAAATTTATTACCGGCAGTTGTGAAATTGTGTTCACCCTAAAGCAAACAGGCACAAAAAAAGTGATGCAGATTGACCTGCAACACCCGTTGGAAATTGACAGCATAAAACTGGATTATTTTACTGCAATAAAAGATTATAAAAAAGAAGGGAATGTTTACCATGTAAATTTTGGCAACATTCAGTTTGTTGATAATGCCAAGCCACCACTGCCCCGCAAATACCGGCTGACGGTTTATTATCATGGCTATCCAAGAATTGCAGTGAACCCTCCATGGGATGGTGGTTGGATTTTTACTAAAGACAAGAAAGGAAGACCATGGATGAGTGTTGCCTGCCAGGGCTTAGGTGCAAGCGTTTGGTATCCCTGCAAAGACCATCAAAGTGATGAACCGGATAACGGAGCAACACTGTCCATGACGGTTGATGATTCACTGGTGGCAGTTGGCAATGGAAGATTGAAAGAAAAAAAGCAAAACAATAACGGTACTACCACATGGAAGTGGGAAGTGACAAGCCCTATCAACAATTACAACATCATTCCTTACATCGGTAAATATGAGCATTGGCATGATGAATACAATGGCGAAAAGGGAAAACTTGACCTGGATTACTGGGTGCTGGATTATGAATTGGAGAAAGCAAAAAAACAATTTGAGCAGGTAAAGCCAATGCTGAAATGCTTTGAATGGTGGTTTGGCCCCTATCCGTTTTACGAAGATGGATATAAGCTGGTGCAATCACCACATCTTGGCATGGAGCACCAAAGTGCTGTGGCTTATGGCAACCAGTTTCGAAATGGTTATTTGGGAATGGATCTTTCAGGAAGCGGCTGGGGTAAAAACTGGGATTATATAATTGTCCATGAAAGCGGGCATGAATGGTTTGGCAACAACATTACTACTAAAGATATTGCTGATATGTGGGTACATGAGGGCTTCACTGATTACTCGGAAACGCTTTATGTACAATGCCAGTATGGTAAGGAAGCTGCTGATGCCTACACACTCGGCCTCAGGAGAAAAATTCAAAATGATGAACCCCTAATTGGCCCTTATGGAGTAAACCGTGAAGGCAGCAGCGACATGTACAACAAAGGCAACAACATCATTCATACGCTTAGGCAGGTAATTGATGATGATAGTTTGTTCAGAAAAATATTGAGGGGGTTGAATAAAACTTTCTATCATCAAACGGTTACTTCAAAAGAGGTAGAAGAATATTTCAGCAGGCAGGCCGGCAAAGATCTTTCAAAAATCTTTGACCAGTATTTACGCACAACCAATATCCCGGTTTTGGAATACAATTTTGTGCAGGATGAAAAAAAACCAGACAGATACCAATTGCAATACCGGTGGGCAAATTGCATAAATGGCTTCAATATGCCGGTGAAAATAAAATTTGCAGATAAAATGGTTTGGATTCATCCAACAACTCAAATCAGTTCTGTTGAAGTTTCAGCAGAAGACCGCAAAAGCATGAACTCAGATTTGGCAATTGATAAAAATTTTTACATCAGGGTAAGAAAAGTGAGCAAATGGGAATAATTAATTGTCCAAGTTCATGTTCGCCTTTGCATATTTGCATTACTTGTCCCGAACTTGCTTCGGGATTTAGCATAAAAACATGAACACAATCCGCCGGCAATCCATCATCTCTTCTCTCATTATCTATTTTGGCTTTGCTATCGGTTTGCTGAACACTTACCTGTTTACCAAACAAGGTCTTTTTACTGAGGCGCAATATGGCCTAACGAGTATTTTTATTTCTATTGCAACTATTATGATGGCTTTTGCACAAATGGCAATACCATCATATATCTATAAATTCTTTCCTTATTACCAGGACAGGTTATTACCAAAAAAGAACGACATGCTCACCTGGGCATTGGTGGTAAGCAGTGTGGCTTTTTTATTGGTAATTGCAGCCGGAGTTATTTTCAAAGATTTGGTTGTAAGAAAGTTTGGAGAACACTCGCCGGAACTATTGCCTTATTACAACTGGATTTTTGTAATGGGATATGGCCTGCTTATTTACACGGTGCTGGAAGCATATGCCTGGCAGTTTCACAAATCAGTTCTTACAAATTACCTGCGGGAAGTGCAGTGGCGGCTGTTCATCACCATTATCATTGTATTATTTGTTTTAAAACTAATTCCCGATTACAGCCTGTTTATTAAACTTTTTGCTTTTACTTATCCCGGCATTGCCATCATTCTTTTTGGTTACCTGCTTTTCACTAACCGGGTGCATTTTACTTTTAAACCCAGCAAGGTTACCAAACGCCATTTCAAAAATATTTTACGGCTGTGCAGCTTCATTTACGGAGGCAGTTTAATTTTTACCATTGCACAGGTATTTGATTCTATTGTCATCGGCTCTTTGCTTGGCCTGGGTAAGGTTGGTATTTACACTCTTGCCCAAAATATCTCAGCGTTAATTCAAGCTCCTCAGCGGGGAATTGTGTCTGCCTCCATTGCGCATTTATCCAAGGCATGGAAAGAAAAAGACATGTCCCGCATTCAACGCATTTATCAACGCTCTTCTATTAACCAACTTATTTTTTCCTGCGGGTTGTATGTGTTAATCACTATTAATTTTATTGACGCGGTAAATACTTTTCATTTACAAGAAAGCTATTTGCAGGGCTTTTATGTTTTTCTGTTACTCGGTGCCGTTAAGATTGTTGACATGGGCACAGGCGTTAATTCACAGATCATCGGCACATCAACTTACTGGCGGTTTGAAATGACCAGTGGAATTGTTCTGCTTCTTCTGACGCTTCCTTTGAATTATTTTTTAACCAAACAATTTGACATCGTTGGCCCCGGCATTGCCAACTTAATTTCAATTTCTATCTACAACGCTATCCGTATTATTTTTCTTTGGAAGAAATTCCGGTTCTTTCCTTTTACTGCAAAAACCATTTATACGGTTTTGCTCGCGGGTTTTTGTTTTCTTGCCTGCTATTATGCATTTGTAAACCTGCATGGCTGGGCAGGGTTAATTGCAAGATCAGCTGCATTCTGCCTGCTGTATGCAGCGGGTGTTTTAACCTTCAGGCTATCGCCGGATGTACTGCCTGTATGGCAAACCTTTAAAAAGAAAATAGGGATTAATTAGAAAGCGATGCAGATGAAGATAATCTGCCGGCACTGATAAATCTTTTTACATAATAAGGTTCAGTCATGTCACTGATCATCACTCCTTTTGAAACACTAACATGCACAAACTTGTTATTCTGCAAATAAATGGCCACATGAGACACGCCGCCTGTGGTGTTGAAAAATAAAAGATCTCCTTCTTTTAATTCGCTGGTAGAAATTCTGTCAACAATTTTATATTGATCTCTTGCATTGCGTGGCAGGCTAATGCCGTAAACAGAAGCAAACACGGTTTGTACAAATCCAGAACAGTCAATCCCTTTTTTGGTTGTGCCTCCATAACGAAATTTAGTGCCCCACCATTCGTCTATTTTTTGAAAAAGCGGCAGGTTTTGAATGTCTTCAACATTGGTATTTAGAAGTGCTGCATATTTAAATTGAAGGGAACTGGCCTTTTCAATTTCGCTGACCGAGGCAGCAGAGGTTACCAGGATGTTTGAAAGCGCCAAACTTTCAACTTTTGTTTGGGTAAAACTTCCCTGTTCATCTTTTTTTACATCATGTAAACTTTCTTTTTGCTGGCTAACCTGCACAGGAGCAGTGCTACTGTTCTCAATATTGTCTAAAAATTTTACCTCTTTATTTGTATTGGCTAAAGTTGTGGATGCAGAAGTTGACTTTGTATTTGCAGACTGGTTGGCAAAAGGCTTTAAAGCGGTGCAACTGCCAAAAAGAATGATGACTGTAAAACCAGGTATTAATTTCCTTAACATGTTGTTTTTCTTTTAGGATGATTCTACAGGGCAGGGAGAAAGCCCGAAACGCCGGGCCGGCAAAAGTATAATTCTTTGCCTGAAAAACCGAATTCAATAACAAAAAATACAGAATAAAATTGCCCGATGCTAATGATGAAAATCAATCTATCTGAAATTATTTTGGCACACCGGTTTATAAATTCTTTGATTGTCAAATGCAGTGAATTGTCTAACATTGCCTCTCTGCTATGAAACTGCTGCTTTACTTACTCTTTATTTATTGCGCAAGCTGTCATTCAATTGAAAAGCCTGCAACTGCCGATTTTAGTGGCAGAGAAATAGCAGAGGCCTTAATTGCAGATGCAGATACGGTAGTGCAACCGGTTAAGCAGAGTTATAGCAACCTTGTTTTTATTAAAAAAGAAATCATCTCTTCGGCGCCGGGAACAAAATCTGTTTTATTTAATTCAACCGGCACTCGTTTGTATGCAATGAACCTGGAAGGAATGAGTGTATATGAATTTGATCAGCCCAGCCGCAAAATCCTTCGTGAATTTAAATTTAAACCAACAAAAGGCACGGGCTGGGATTATGCTTTGCAAAAACCTATTTCATCTTTCCAGGAAAAACCGGTAAAAGCCTGCATGACGAACAATGATAAATTTCTTTGGGTGTCTTTGCACAATGCAGGGGGCATTGTTCCATTATGATTTATAGTTTTCAATCTTATCCAAAAACAATGCAGGGAGATAAAAAAAAGATTACGGTGATCTATCCTTCTTCTTCACAAAAAGATTCCTTTGAAATACCACTGATTAAAACAGGGAAAACACCGAAGATAATTTCTAAAACTGCCGACAATAAAAATTTACTGGTGAGCAACTGGCATTCTTACAATGTAAGTGTACTGGAAGTAAAGCCCGATAGTTTTCCGTACGCAAAAGTCATCAGCACTATTCCCGTTACGGCTATTCCAAGAGGAATTGCAGTAGATGATAAAAATTATAAATCATACGTAGCCATTATGGGTGGGGCCAGTGTAACTGTTATTAACAATTGGGTTTGGCAAAAAGAAGATGAATTGTCGGTAGCTTCCAATCCGCGGCATGTAGTAATAGATAGCGGAGGAAGATTATTTGTTTCATATAACAAGCTGGCAAAAATTGCCTGCATTGATCCGGCAACAGGCAAAATACTTTTTACCGCAAGCACACATGCTCAGCCAAGAACAATTATTCTTTCAAAAGATCAACGGTTTTTATTTGTGACTTGTTACAGTGGAAATATGGTAGATATTTTTAAGATAGAGGAAAAGGGCTTTAAAAAAATTTATTCATTGTCCTGCAAAGGAAGTCCTGTAGGAGTTGATATTTTTGAAGATGAAGAAAAACTGGAAGCCTGGGTTTGTACGTACACGAATGGAGCTATAAATATTTTAAGTTTTGTTAAGAAATAGAATCCGGTTTTCATTACCGGGAAGGAGCTGAGAGATTATGAAATTTTCACACCTGCACGTACATACACAGTTTTCACTTTTAGATGGAGCTGCCTCTATTCAAAGCCTGTATCAAAAGGCCATTGCAGAAGGAATGCCTGCGCTGGCCATTAGTGACCACGGCAACATGTTTGGCGTTTTTGAATTTGTTGCAGAAGCCTACAAACACAAAAATGAAGACGGCAGTTTAAAAGTCAAGCCCATCGTTGGCTGCGAATTTTACATTACTGCCGACCGGCTGCGGAAAACATTTTCCAAAGAAGAAAAAGACCCGCGGCATCACCAGATTTTATTAGCCAAAAATGAAACCGGTTACCGAAACCTGGTAAAGTTGACATCGCTTGGTTTTATTGAAGGCATGTATAGCAAATATCCCCGCATTGATAAAGAACTCATCTTAAAATACCATGAAGGGTTAATTGCTACCACCTGCTGCCTGGGTGCATTAGTACCACAGGCTATTTTGAGAAAATCAGAAGACGAAGCAGAGAAAGAATTTAAATGGTGGCTGGATATTTTTGGAGAAGATTATTACGTGGAGTTACAACGCCACGGCCTAACCGAACAGGATAAAGTAAATGAAGTGCTGGTAAAATTTGCATTAAAGCATCACGTAAAAATTATCGCCAGCAATGATTCGCATTATGTAGATCAAAGTGATTTTAATGCCCACGATATTCTTCTTTGCATAAAGACCAACCAACAATTAGCCACATCCGCTCTGCCTGAATTTTCCGACGATGATATTTATGTAAAAGACAAACGTTTTGCATTTCCTAATGATCAGTTCTATTTTAAAAGCACTGCGGAAATGTCAAAAGCGTTCGATGATCTTCCGCAGGCAATTGATAACACCAATGAAATTGTTGATAAGGTTGAGTTGCTGAATTTAAAAAAAGATATTCTGCTGCCGGCCTTTCCGGTGCCAAAAGAATTCCAGGTGCACGAAGACAATAACCTGAATCAATGGGAATATTTAAAGCACATTACTTACGAAGGAGCTAAAAGCCGGTACAGTGAAATAACTGAGGAGATACGTGAACGCATAGACTTTGAATTGTTCACCATCAAAACAATGGGATTTGCCGGCTATTTTTTAATTGTGAGTGATTTTATTAAAGCCGGAAGAGAAATTGGTGTGTTTGTTGGCCCTGGTCGCGGCTCAGCCGCCGGTTCAGTGGTGGCTTATTGCATTGGCATCACCAATATTGATCCGATAAAATACAATTTGCTGTTTGAGAGGTTTCTGAACCCGGACAGAAAATCAATGCCTGATATTGATACTGATTTTGATGATGCAGGCAGGCAAAAAGTAATTGACTATGTTGTAAAAAAATATGGCAAGAACCAGGTGGCACAAATTATTACTTACGGCACAATGGCTGCTAAGATGAGCATTAAAGATGTTGCCCGTGTAATGGATTTGCCGCTGCCCGAATCAAACGCATTAGCCAATCTTGTACCTGAACGCCCCGGTGTGCAATTAAAACGTTTGTTGCATGCACCCATTTCTCCAAAAGAAGGAGAGAAATCTTTGATAGAAAAAGAAGGTCTTGGGCCAGATGATTTGGAGAACGTAAAAAAACTTCGTGAAATATACAATAGCAAAACCATAGAAAGCCAGGTTTTACATGAAGCCGAAAAGCTTGAAGGTTCTATTCGCAATACAGGCATTCATGCTGCAGGTATCATCATTGCGCCAACCGATCTTACTGATTTAATCCCCGTAGCCACAACAAAAGATTCTGATTTATGGGTTACGCAAATTGAAGGAAGCATTATTGAAGATGCCGGTGTAATTAAGATGGACTTTTTAGGATTGAAAACACTGTCCATTTTGCGTGATGCTCTTCATCTCATCAAAGAAAATCATGGAGTGGAAATTGATATTGATACCATCCCTCTCGATGACGAAAAAACTTTCAGGCTCTATCAACGCGGCGATACCATTGGTACATTCCAGTTTGAAAGCCCGGGCATGCAAAAATATTTGCGGGAATTAAAACCCGACCAGTTTGGTGATCTGATTGCCATGAATGCGTTGTATCGTCCCGGCCCAATGGCTTATATCCCAAACTACGTAGATAGAAAGCATGGAAGAGAAAACATCAGCTACGATCTTCCGGAAATGGAAGAGATTTTAAAAGAGACTTACGGTATTACCATTTACCAGGAGCAGGTGATGTTGCTCAGTCAAAGGCTGGCAGGTTTTTCAAAAGGCGATGCAGACGTTTTGCGTAAGGCTATGGGTAAAAAAGACCGGAAGACGCTGGATAAAATGAAGAGCAGGTTTATTGATGGCGCAACTAAAAATTCTTACCCCGCTGATAAGTTAGAAAAGATTTGGACTGACTGGGAAGCTTTTGCACAATATGCATTCAATAAATCTCACTCCACCTGTTATGCATTTTTAGCTTATCAAACAGCTTATTTAAAAGCCCATTACCCTGTTGAGTATATGGCCGCCGTGTTAAACCATGCAGGCGGCATTGAAAAGATCACCTTCTTTATGGAAGAGTGTAAACGAATGGGCATTAAAGTGCTGGGCCCAGATTTAAATGAATCCTTGAAAGGATTTGCAGTGAACAAAGCCGGTGAAATTCGTTTTGGTTTGGGTGGATTAAAAGGTGTTGGAGAAGCTGCTGTTGAAAGTATTATTGAAGAAAGAAAAAAAAGCGGGCCTTTCATCACCATTTTTGATTTTATCAAACGCATTAATCAACGAACGGTTAATAAAAAAACACTAGAAAGCCTGGCGTATGCAGGAGCTTTTGATTGTTTTCCGGAATATCACCGTGCACAATTTTTTTACACCCCCGAGGGAGAAACAGTATCAGGATTGGAAAGAGTGATGCGGTACGGGCAGATGATCCAATCGCAAAATGCAACAGCTACCAATACGTTGTTTGGAGATTTATCTGTTACCATGGAAGTTTCGCCGCCTCGTTTGACCGATTGTCCTCCATGGCCTTTGATAGTTCAGTTAGATCATGAAAAAGAAGTAACGGGAATTTTTTTAAGCGGACATCCACTGGATAATTACCGGTTTGAGTTAAAGTATTATGGCCTCACTCCTATTGCAGAACTGAATGAGTTTAAAGAATCTGTTACAAAACAACCAAATCCAGCACGGCAGTTTCGAATTCTTGCGTTAGTGGCAGCAGCTCAGCAAAAAGTTTCGCGGAAGGGAAACAAATTTGGTACTTACGTGATTGAAGATTATTCAGGCAAAACGGATTTTGTTTTGTGGAGTGAAGATTTTGTTCGCTTTGGGCAATTTTTAGAGTTGGGAAGAACGGTTTTTATTTGCGGAGAGTTCAGGCAGCGATATAATAAATTGGAGTTTGAGTTTAAGGTTACTTCAATTTCTCTTGGAGAAACTTTAAAGAAAACCCTCACCCGGCAGTTACATATTGAAACACATCCTGAGCATATAACCAAAGATGTTGTTGGCTTTATTGAAAAGAACGTTAAAGAACACCCCGGCCGGGCCCGCCTAAAGTTTACTCTTACCGAACCCAAACAGAATTATAAGATAGGATTATTAACTATAGATAGTGGCTTTGAAATGAATGATGATCTTGTTGAGTTTTTGGAAGAGCGACCGGAGTTACAGGTTCAGGTAATTACAGTTTGATGGCTTGTGAACCTTGGGGCATTTTATTTGTTGTTATAGTTCGGACAGACTGGCAAAATATTCTTTTGACAACTTAACCACAGAAATTATGACAGGACTTCCAACGAAACAGATTGGGTGTAAATTTGCAATCTTCAATAATAAAAATTAAAAAAGAATAACAATGGCAAAAGAGTTTACTGATTCAAATTTTAAAACAGAGGTTCTTGAATCTGATAAATTAACTGTAGTTGATTTTTGGGCAGAATGGTGTGGCCCCTGCCGTGCAATAGGGCCTGTTATCGAAGAGCTTTCTAAAGAATATGAGGGAAAAGTGAATGTAGGTAAGGTTAACGTTGATAATAATCCCAACGTTAGTATGAATTACGGCATCACTTCAATTCCGGCTATTTTGTTCATCAAAAACGGGCAGGTAGTAGATAAGTTAGTAGGTGCCCAACCCAAAGCAAATTTTGTAAAAAAGATACAGACTCATTTAAGCTGATAGAGCAAGTAATCAATGAAAAAAATCCATCCCGGTAGCTATCAGGATGGATTTTTCTTTTAGGTCTTAGTGTATTGGAATTTGTGTATCAGCTTCTGCCCGTTTTACTTCCCTGTCAACAGGCACATGCTTGTGTTTAAAAAGAAGCAAAAACAAAACAGCAACAACCAGTGCATAAATGGCAAACGTTTGCCAGATGCCGTACCAGTCACGGGAGCCATCAGCAGCAACAAAATATTTTCCAATCACGTAACCGCTTATTTTACTTCCCAACCAGGCCCCCACTCCATTTGTCATCATCATAAACAATCCCTGTGCACTTGAGCGGATGGTGGCATCAGTTGTAGTTTCAACAAACAGGGAACCTGAGATATTGAAAAAATCGAACGCCATTCCATAAACAATACAGGAAAGAACAATGAGCATAGTTCCAAAACCAGAGGGATCGCCATAAGCAAACAATCCAAACCGTAAAAACCAGGCAAACATTGCCAATAGCATCACTGTTTTTATCCCGAATCTTTTTAAGAAAAATGGTATGGTAAGAATAAAGAGAGTTTCAGACATTTGAGAGATAGACAAAATAATGGTTGAATACTTCACCACAAATGAATCTTTATAAGCAGGGTTTTCACCAAAACCACTTAAAAAAGAATCACCGTACATATTGGTTAGCTGAAGTGCTGCCCCCAGCATCATCGAGAAAATAAAAAACAAAGCCATTTTGTAATTACCAAACAGTTTAAATGCTTTTAAACCCAACTGTTCAATAACTCCTGCATCTTTTGAAATTGATTTTGGCGGAGGACATTTTGGTAAGGTAAAAGCAAATAAGCCAAGAGCAATAGCGGCTGCACCACCAATTAAAAATTGGTTTGCATTTGCTTTACTGCCCGAAAGATTAGTGATCCACATGGCAACAATAAACCCAATAGTTCCCCAAACCCTGATGAGAGGAAAAACTTTTACAACATCAAGGCCCTCCCGTTTCAAAATTGTATAAGCAATAGAATTAGAAAGTGAGATGGTTGGCATGTAGCAAATCATTGCACCAAAAATTACATAGTACAGCGTATCCGGGTCATTAACCTTGGGTACGTAGAATAAGATTAAACCATAAAGAATGTGCAGGATGCCGTATAATCGTTCAGCATTTACCCATTTGTCAGCAATAATACCCGTTAAGGCTGGCATAAATAACGATGCAAGGGCAAGAGTAGAGAAGATAGCTCCAAATTGCGGGAAGGTCCATCCTTTTGCATTCAGGCAATAAGTTCCAATTGTAATTAACCAGGCACCCCAAACAAAAAACTGGAAAAAACTCATTAAGGTTAGTCGGAATTTGATATTCATTTTTTGGTTTTTACGGGTAAAATAAAATTGGCTGCTTAAGATAAGTGATTTAAATAAAACAATGTTTTTGATGCAACATAACTGTAATCAAGATTATTTCATTTGTTTTGAGCCTAGGGCCTTTGTGTGAATTATTTTTTCGGTATATCTTTATATTTCACTATTATTGTGAGCTTAATAATGACTGCGTAAATTTCTATTGTTAAACTAAAAAACTATACTGCTTTGAAAAATTTTACTATCCTTTTTGCAGCAGCTATTCTTTTTGTTACTGGTTTAAATGCACAACTGCAAAAAAGCAGTAACAACGGTAATACAAAACCGTTTGCTGAAAATGAAAATAAGGTACGATGCGGTGTTGACGAAATGATTCAGCAGCGATTGCAAACCGATCCTGTTTTTCGTGCTAAGTACGAAGAAGGATTGAGGCAATATGAAGCATCGCTGAATGGTACGTCAAGGTCAGACTGGACTTCAACATTGACCTCACCGGTAACCATCCCCATTGTGGTGCATATTGTGCTTCCTGATCCAACAATTGTTACCGACCAGGATGTGCTGTATTTCATCAACAGATTAAACCTTGACTATTCTGGTTTTAATCCTGATAGTGCTAATGCAGCAACTGGCTATCCGGTGGGAAATAACTTCATGCCTTTGCGTGGCCACTCACTCATTCGCTGGGCACTTGCTAAAAGAACCCCTACTGGTGGTTCTACTACCGGTATTGAAAGACGAGCAAGCAATGTTCAGATACAGGGTGGTAACCCTCAGCCAATAAAGAGCACAGCACAAGGTGGTCTGGATGCATGGGATGTAACCCAATACTATAACCTTTGGGTGGGTATCGGTTCCGGGGGGTTGTTAGGTATTGCCCCTGAAATTGGCCCTGGCGGACCTGCGGGAAGCACAAATACTGACGGTGTTTGTGTTGACTACAGAGCATTTTCAAGAAACCCTGCATATACACTGAATGCTTTTTGTGGTGGAAGAACTGCTGTTCATGAAATTGGTCACAACTTTGGTTTGTATCATACTTTCCAGAGTGGCTGCAGCACTACAAATGATTTTGGTCAAATGACCTCTACAACTTCAGGTTGTCCTTCAGGTTTACCATCAAACTTATTAGGCCCTGCTGATGATACTCCTGCTCAAAGTGGTTCTACTTCCGGTTGCCCTTCAGGTCCAACCGCTGCAGGTTGTGCACAGTCCCCAAATCCACCGGGTAAAATGTATCAGAATTACATGGACTATACCGATGACCCTTGTTACTCCATGTTTACAAAAGGCCAGGTTGATAGAATGCACTATGTTCTTGAATTCTGCCGTTCCGGATATTTAACTTCATTAGGTGCAGTGCCTCCGGCTGGTTCAATTACAACTGACGTTGCGGTTGTTGAAGTAGTTCGTCCCGGCGGTAGTGAAATTGTTGGAACCGGGCAATACATTAATGCTGGTAATCCTGCCGTAAATAACGTTAGCCAATGCTCTGGCTGGAGTGTTAACACTTATCCTAACCCAAGTTGTGCCGGCACAATTTCTCCAAGAGTAAGAATTAAAAATCTTGGAACCGGAAATCTTGCTCCCGGCACAAATGTTCAGGTTTTCTGGAGTTTGAATGGTACTACATTAGGTAACCAAACTGTTAACCTGCCTGGCGGTTTGATCAGCTTACAGGATACAGTTGTTACTGTAGGTAACATTACACTTGTTACCAACAACACTTTAAAATTCTGGACAGTTTTAGCAGGTGATCAAAATACAGCAAACGACACAGTAACGAAAGTGCTCAACTTTTCTGGTGCTCCTCTTCCTTTAAATGAAGGATTTGAAAGTACAACCTTCCCTCCTGATGGCTGGACAATAGTACAAACACCAACTAACAGCAACACATGGTATAGAGCATCAGCAGGTAGTGGTAGCAGTGCTTCTGCCGGTATAGACAATTATAATTTTAATGCAATAGGCGCCGCAGATGATATCGTTTCTGGCCCTATTAGTGTTGCGGGATTGGATTCATTAATTATTTCCTGGGATCTGGCTCACAAAAACTATCCAGGGTTAAATGATGAGTTCCAGGTTAGAGTATCTACGAACTGTGGCAGCTCTTATACAACTGTATTAAGCTTAACAGATCCTACCACTTATCCAACTGCGGGTTCTTCAACCGCCGATTATAAAACACCAGGTCCCAACGATTGGGCAAGGAAGAGAGTATCTATCGGAAATAATGTTCCGGGTTGGGGCGGACAAGTGCTGGTAGCATTTAGAAATATAAATGGCTACAGTAACCGTGCTTATATTGATAATATCAATATTGTCGGTTTTGCAATTACTCCACGTGATCTTGCACCCCAGGCTATTATTTCTCCGCAAAACTTTGAATGTAACCAACCGATTATTCCTTCAATGACTGTAAAGAATACAGGCAGCGGAAATATCTCCGGCTTCCAAGTTGGTTATATTATTGATAATGGAACTCCAACGTTGTGCCCAACTATTTATCCTGCATTAAATGCTGGTGCAACTACAACTGTAACTTATACAGGATGCGGTTTACCAGTTTTGGCTCCTGGCGTACATACCATTAAAATGTACACAGTTCCCCAGGGCGGCCCGGATACATGGCCAACCAACGATACGTTGTCAAAAACATTTACAGTAAGATCTGTATTTAATACTGTAAGTGAAAACTTCGATGATCCATGGCCTCCGGATTCTGTAACGATTATTAATCCGAATGCAAACTTTACATGGAAGGAAGATATTCCTGGCAGAGCAAGCCGTGCAGGTGCAGAAATAGACAATTATAATAACAATGGCAGAGGTCAAACTGATGACCTGCAATTACTGCCCTTGAATACAAAGAACCCTGCAGGTACAGCTTTTGCTGACTCAGTGATTCTAACATTTGATGTTGCTCACAAAAATTATCCTGATCCTGCCTATAATGACATCCTGAGTGTGGTAGCATCCAACAACTGCGGTAATTCATTTAGTGCAACTTCATACAACAAGCCGGGTTCTGTGCTGGCAACAGCAGGTTCTTCTACTGCTGCTTATTCAACAGCAGGACCGAACGACTGGAGAACAGAAAGAGTTGCGCTTGGCGGTAGCTTTACCACAACCGGTAGCTTAATCCTGGCTATTAGAAATACAAACGGATATGGAAACTTCATTCACATTGATAATATCAATGCAACGCAAAAGTTCAAGAGAGATTTGAAAGTTGTCTCTATCAATAACCCAAGACCGATTATCTGTACAGGAACCCAGGGTCCATCAGTGACTATACAAAATATCGGAAGCGACGCGGTAACATCGTACAATGTGGTTTGGCAGGTTGATAATGGTCCGGTGAATACTTCAACATTTAACTCGGCTCCAAATGCTCCAATTGCGCCTAATCAAAGTTTGATAATTACGTTACCTAATGCAACATTCACTCCTGGTCCTCATACATTCACAGTTTATACAGCATCTCCTGTTAGCTTAAGTGGTAGCGGAGATTTGAATACAACCAATGATACACTCAGGATGACTGTTACCCTTGTTGGTTCAATTAATCCTCCGGTTGTTGAAGGTTTTGAAAATACAACCTTCCCGCCAACAGGTTGGGGTATTGTAAATACTGATAACGGTATCACATGGCAGCGTACAACTGATGCAGCCAGCAGCGGTATCGCTTCTGCCTACATCAATAACTTCAACTATGCTAACAAAGGAGCAAGAGATGAATTGTGGACTCCACAAATCACTTATACCGGCGTTGACTCAGTATCATTGAGATTTGATGTAGCTGCAATTACTTTCAATTATCCTGGGTCTACTCAAATTCCATTGGATACACTTGAAGTATTAGTAACCAAAGATTGTGGTAACACTTATACCAGTGTTTATAAAAAATGGGGTAATGAATTGCAAACAGTGAATGATCCAAACAATCCTCAGCCATTTAATTTCTTCCCCACTAATAAAGGTCAGTGGAGAACGGAATATCTTGAACTGACAGGCGTTGCCGCCGGCAATGGTCCATTACAAGTTCTGTTCAGAAACACAAACAACAAGCAGAACAATATCTTCCTTGATAATATCAATATCAAGACAAGAACATTGCCTGCAAGATTGAAAGCTGAAGGTGTAATGGTATTACCCAGTCCGTTTAAAGACAGATTCACTGTATGGCATTACCAAACTCCAACCAACCTCAGGTTTATCACAGTATATAACTCTGCAGGTCAGTTGGTATGGAGGCAGGATTACAGTGGAGATGCACTGAAAGAAGTAACAGTTGATCTGAGGAACAGAGCGGCTGGTGTTTACATTGTTCATATGGCATATTCTGACAGCAATCGCAATACTTCATTCCGTATTGTGAAGTACTAATAACCGTCTTTTTTTATAAAACCCTCACCCCCGGTGGGGGTTTTTTGTTTTTAGCTGTTTTTTATCAGTTCAGTTACTGCCTGCTCTTCCTAATTTTGCAATCGAAATTTTGATTATGAAAACTTCTGTTGAGCAAGTTGTAAAGGAGGCCAATACAACCCTAAGGCCAATTGGTGAAAAAATTTTGAATGGCCAAAGAATTACCGATGAAGAATGCCTGCTACTTTTTGAGCAAGCCCCTCTCCCCTTTGTGGGTACCCTGGCAAATTTTGTAAGAGAAAAACTTCATGGTAATAAAACTTACTTCAACAGAAATTTTCATATTGAGCCCACGAATATTTGTGTATTCAGCTGTAATTTTTGTTCATACAGTCAGCTGTATGCCCATCGTGAAAAAGGCTGGGAGCTTACTGCCGACCATATGCCGAATATTGTAAAAAGCTACGATGGCAAGCCAGTTACCGAAGTGCATATTGTCGGCGGTGTTCATCCCAAATTAAACCTTGAATTTTTTGCGGATGTTATCCGACGAATTAAAAGTTACAGGCCACAACTGCATGTAAAAGCTTTCACGGCGGTTGAACTGGACTACATGTTTCGAAAAG
>PSMD01000027.1:31940-36608 GCA_040289925.1 Chitinophagaceae bacterium
AATGCTGAAGGCTGGCTGAAAATTCATGAAACTGCTCATAAGCTGGGTATTCATAGCAATGCTACCATGCTGTATGGGCATATTGAAAATTATAGCCACCGGGTTGATCATATGAGCCGCCTAAGGCAATTGCAGGATAAAACAAGAGGCTTCAATACTTTTATTCCGCTAAAATTCCGAAACAAGGATAATGACATGAGCCATGTACCGGAGTCTTCAATTGTAGAGGATATGAAGATGTTTGCAGTAGCTCGCATTTACCTGGACAATTTTCCTCACCTGAAAGCATACTGGCCAATGCTTAGCCGTGAAAATGCACAGCTCAGCCTTTCGTTTGGAGTAAATGATATTGACGGCACCATTGATGACACTACAAAAATTTATTCGATGGCCGGTGCTGAAGAACAAAATCCATCCATGACAACCGAAGAAATTGTAACATTAATAAAACAGGTAAAAAGACAACCGGTTGAAAGAGATACTTTATATAAGCCCATTCGAAGTTTTGAGTCGTCAGAAATATTTTAAATAACTTTGTTGCCCTTGAGAAAAAAAGGTCATATCGCCAGGTGTATAAGCATAATGCTGATGATTGTATTGCTGGAGAAATCCGGTGGCGTACTGTTCCTTCATAGTTTTTTTCATACTGAAGTTAAAGGTTGGATTGCGGATAATAAAACTTCGGTTGAGAAATATAATTCCGGATGCTCCTGCATTGATGATTTCAATTTACCCTTCACAAAGGCTGCAATACTTGAAAATGCAGAAATCCTTTTTTGTGAAAATATATTTTTGTCTTCCATTAGTTCGTTTCCAACACTCCCTGCAACTGTTTTCTTTTCGCTAAGAGCACCGCCTGCCAGTTTTTGCTAATTATGATTGGCATCAGCAACTGTTTCAACTTTTTCTTAATCGTTTTACATTATTAGCGTATGAAAAAACAGTTATTCCTGTTATTGATCTTTATTTCATTTTATAGTTTTATAAAATCCCAGCAGGCACAAATTCTTAAAAGCAGTTTAACCGGTAAGGTTACTGACGCAAAAACCGGTGAGCCCCTTGCCGGCGCCAGTGTTTATTTTCCTGATTTGCGAACCGGCGCTGCAACAAATAGCCAGGGCATTTATACTATTACAAACATTTCGAGAGGCAGATATTCTGTTGAAGTGAGTCACCTGGGATATGCTACTATTATTGAAGTGATTGAAATTAACGGCAACACCACGCATGACTTTGCTCTCGTTACCTCTTTTATAGAAAATGAGGCTGTAACCGTTACGGGAGTTTCCGCTGCTACGTCAACCCGCAGAACAGCCATACCTGTAAATATTGTTCGTAAAGAAGAATTATTCCGGAATGCTTCCGTTAATTTAATAGAGAACCTTACCAAAACGCCGGGAGTCAGCCAGGTTTCTACAGGCCCCGCTATTTCAAAACCTAACATTCGTGGTTTGGGCTATAACCGGGTGGTTGTTGTAAATGATGGCCTGCGGCAGGAAGGGCAGCAATGGGGAGATGAACACGGCATTGAAATAGATGAATTAAATGTAGGCAAGGTTGAAATTCTCAAAGGTCCCGCTTCATTAATGTATGGAAGCGATGCCCTGGCCGGTGTTATCAATATCATTTCGGTGCAGCCTGTTTCTGAAGCAAAAACCGTTGGAAATATTTTTGGCAGCTACCAAACCAATAATCGCCAGCGCAGCTTTCATGCAGATTTTGGGGGCAATCATAAAGGAATCATTTGGGGATGGTTTGGAAGCTACAAAGCCGCTGGTGATTATAAAAACAAGTTTGATGGATACGTGTTTAATTCAAAGTTCAACGAAAAAAATTTTGGAGGCTACACCGGTATTAACCGGGGGTGGGGATATTCTCATCTTTCCTTCAGCCTGTTTAACCAGCAGGTTGGTTTAGTTGAAGGTGAAAGAGATAATGCGACCGGAAAATTTTTGAAATGGATAAACAATAATGGTACTCCCGAAGAAGCAATAGCTACCGCTAAAGATTTTAAATCAACTTTACCATTCATTCCGCGACAGCAAATACAACATGTAAAGCTAGTTTCAGATAATAGTATTAAACTAAGCAAAGGCAGATTAACAGCCGTAGGGGGTTATCAATCTAACCAGCGAAAAGAATTTGGAAACATTCTGAATCCCTCTGAAAAAGAACTACATTTTGACCTGGAAACAATCAACTACAATTTTCAATACCATTTTGAAGAAAAAAATAGCTGGCGTTCTACCCTTGGCATTAATGGAATGAGCCAGTGGAATAAAAACAAAGGTGTAAATTCCCTCATTCCTGATTATAATTTATTCGATGCCGGCATTTTTATTTTTTCGCAAAAAAGAAGCAATCACACTACCCTGAGCGGCGGTGTTCGTTTTGATGAGCGAAACTTGCATGCAAAACAATTAGTGCAAAATGGATCAGTAAAGTTTGAAGCTTTTCAAAGAAACTTTTCTAACATTTCTGCCAGTGCCGGTATTAGTTATGAAGCCAGTAGGCTGCTTACTTTAAAATTTAACCTGGCAAGAGGATTCAGGGCCCCCGTACTTGCAGAGCTCTCCAGCAACGGAGCACATGAGGGAACCAACCGCTTTGAATATGGCCGAAAAGATCTAAAGTCGGAAACCAGCTTCCAGGGAGATGCAGGGATTGAATTGAACAGTGAACATCTTTCTTTAACTGCAAATATTTTTCACAACGCCATTCAGAATTTTATTTTTTATCGAAAACTTTCAGCAATGAATGGTGGCGATTCTATAATTGTGGATGGCAGCGATGAATTTTTTGCTTTTACGTTTGATCAGCAAAATGCAAGGTTGTTTGGCGGAGAATTATACGTTGACATTCACCCCCATCCTCTCGACTGGCTGCATATTGAAAATACATTTTCGTTTGTAAGAGGACAGCTGGGCAAAAAACAGGATGGCAGCCGCAACTTACCTTTTATTCCTGCACCGCGACTGCTGAATGAAATTAAAGCTGAGTTTTTGAAAAAAGGAAAGTTGTTTAAGAATGCATTTTTAAGAATTGAACTGGATAATAATTTCTCACAAAACAAACCTTTTACCGGTTACAATACCGAAACGGCAACAGAAGGCTACAGCTTGTTGAACATTGGGCTTGGCGGAGATGTGATGAATGCAGGGAAAAAATTACTGACCCTTTTTTTAGCTGTTAACAATATTACAGATGTTGCTTATCAAAACCATCTCAGCCGGTTAAAATATGCACCCGAAAATTTTGCAACAGGTAGGAAAGGCATTTTTAATATGGGGAGAAATTTTGCTATTAAGCTAAACCTGCCGCTTGATTTCAGGCATAAAGAAAAATAATCCCCGTCAGCAGAATTTCATTTACGAATGGTTACATTTGGTTGAGCCGCTGTTACTAAAATCTAAACTCTCGCTATGAGAAAGCGTCTGCTATTTGCAGGATTGCTGTCTGCAATCATCTTTTCCTGCTAGAAAAGTATTTATGAAATTCAGCAAGAAGTAAATAAGTGTAAAATTATTATGGGTCACTATCATGGCGGTGGCGGCATGCACTACAGTGCACAGTTTATTTATGATGGCAATGGAAGAATAATTAAATGGATAGATAATGACGGTGTGTATGACTACTTCTACACCGGAAATAATATTACCCGCAGGGTTTACACTGAAAACAGCGGTGTAGTATGGTATGTTGATTCCATTCGCTACAACCCTGATAACAGCATTGCATCAATTGATTTCTATGATTATTCCGGCACTTATTACCCGGATACTCCTCACAACAAAGCTATATTCCACTACCAGGTAAACAAAGTTTCAAAGGTGGAAAATTTAGAATACTATGCTATTTACGGAGGCCCGCCTATGATAGACACTCTTGTAACAACCATGACCTGGGATGCTGCAGGCAATATGGTGAAAATGGATTTTCTTGACCTTTACCTTGGCTATGCTGACAGCGTTTTATACCAATACGACAATAATCCTAATTAATTTAAGCTGGTGCATCCTCATTTCTTTTTGTTCGATCCCGGCTTTGAATTACAGGTTGGGTTTGAAACTCATCTTTCTTATTTCTATAGCAAGAATAATGTAACCAACTTCAATGTATATGGCACCTGGGATTACCCGGTTGTGTATGGCCTTGACTCAAGCAACAACGTAACAGCTGTGGATATGGGAGGTTTCCCCTACATGGCCTACAAGTATTAATGCAATCCTTAGTGCAACCAGGCACCGGTAATTATTTCGCCAGCGGTTTCAACAGTTATATGGTCCTGTAACGTAGTGGTAATAGATGTGCCCACATAATCTGCCCTGACAGGAAAATTGCTGTGAGTCCTTTCAACTAGCACCAGCGTTTGTATTTTTTTGGGGTGAAATTCCAGAAAAGGCTTTAAAGCATACAGCAAGGTTCTTCCAGTGTTGGAAACATCATCAGCAACTATAATGACTTTACCGGTAAAGTCAATCTGCTTATCAAGTCTTATTTCTTTGGGTTGACGTTTATCCAGGGTAATTGTTAGCAATTCTGTTTTTAAAGACGAGACCTCAGCAAGCATTTTCTGAATATTTCGGGCAACCACACTGCCACTTTCATGAATGCCGGCTAAAACAATCAGGCCCTCCTCCATATTATCTTCAAGTATTTCATAAGCCA
>PSMD01000028.1:0-27786 GCA_040289925.1 Chitinophagaceae bacterium
CCAAACCAACGTAAATCATTGAATTCAACAACTCTTCTTCTTTTTGTAATAGGATATTTTATTCTGTTGCTTGTTGTTGCCTGGTATACTTCCCGTAATTCAAATAATGATTCATTTTTTATTGGCAACAAAAAATCTAACTGGATGCTTGTAGCATTTGGAATGATCGGCACTTCGCTGTCGGGTGTTACGTTTGTTTCAGTACCCGGTACCGTAGGTGGTGCCGGCTTTGCTTATTTCCAGGTGGTGATTGGTTATGTGATCGGCTATGCAATTATTACCTGGGTGTTGTTGCCGCTTTACTACCGTCTCAATCTCACTTCTATTTATAATTATTTACAGCATCGTTTTGGTATGACCTCTTACAAAACCGGTGCATTGTTTTTTATTGTTTCAAGAGTGTTGGGTGCAACAGCAAGGCTTTACCTGGTGATAAATGTGCTGCAGATTTTTATTCTGAAAGACATGAGCATTCCTTTCTGGCTTACCACCTTTGTTATTCTGCTGATGATCTTGCTTTACACGTTTGAAGGCGGTGTAAAAACAATTGTATTTACCGATACGCTGCAAACTACCTGTATGTTGCTGGGCCTTATTGTTTGTGTGGTTTATATTATGAATCACATGGGTCATTCATTCAGCTCCACATTAGCCGTGCTGAATGAAAAGGGCCTGACAAAAATTTTCAATACGGATCCGAATGCTTCTGGTTTTTGGTTGAAGAATATAATAGGCGGCATGTTTATTACCGCCACTATGACGGGCCTTGACCAGGAAATGATGCAAAAAAATATCAGCGTAAGAACGTTGAGAGACTCACAAAAGAATGTCATCACTTTTACTTTCATACTTGTTATTGTAAACTTTTTGTTTCTTTTTTTAGGTGGATTGCTTTATCTCTATGGCTCATCGCAGGGTATTAATGTGCCGGCAGATGATTTGTTTCCGACTGTTGCGCTTCACCATATGGGAACGGTCATTCCGATCATTTTTGTGATCGGTTTGATCTCAGCTTTATTTCCAAGTGCAGATGGCGCCTTAACAGCTCTCACTTCTTCATTTTGTATTGACATTCTTGGTATCAAAAGAAAAACCTCAGTTGTGCAAACCGATGATATGACTGAAATGCAAAGGCAGGTTGCCGACGAAGAAAAAAGAAAACGCAGAACGAGACTGTTAGTGCATTTTTCTTTTGCGGTTGTTTTCTTTTTGATGGTGCTTGCATTTAAATGGATCAATAATAAATCCATCATTGATGTGATCTTAAAAGTAGCAGGCTTTACTTACGGGCCTTTGCTGGGTTTATTTGCCTTTGGCCGTTTGACCAAAAGACAAATCAACGATCACCTTTCAATTTATGTTTGCCTGGCTGCACCCATTTTAATTTGGGGAATAGACTTCGTTAATAATATTGAATGGTATCAAAAGCAATTTCATTTTTCAGGCGCATGGATTGATTCAGTAAAAAGCCTTTCTGCCTCAGTGTTTGGCAAGTTTAAAATTGGTTACGAATTGCTGATCTATAATGGCCTGCTGGTGTTTTTAGGATTGTGGATGATTTCGAGAAAGCCCGAAGCTGACCTAGAATTAAGCAAAGCATAAAGCAACGAATATTTTATTTTTGAATGCCATTCGCCAGTGCGGCTGTCATTGTTTGTTGATAGCTGCTAACAAAACTATTTTACATGGAACAGAAATGGAGTGACCCGATCAGGAAATCACGGCAAAGAAACTGGACAGAATCAAAAGCACATTCAAGCTGGCAGATTTTTAAGATTATGGCCGAGTTTGTTGATGGCTTTGAAGCATTAGCAAAAGTTGGCCCCTGCATTACCGTATTTGGTAGTGCTAGAGTGAGAGAAGGAAATCGTTATTATGAACTGGCGGTTGAAATTGCAAAGAGATTAGCTGAAGAAGGTTTTGGAATCATCAGTGGTGGTGGCCCCGGTATCATGGAGGCATCCAATAAAGGTGCTCAATTAGCAGGAGGAAAATCCGTAGGATTAAATATTGAATTGCCTTTTGAGCAGGGAGCAAATCCGTATTGCGACAGGCAGCACACCTTGAACTTTGATTATTTCTTTGTTCGTAAAGTGATGTTTGTAAAATATTCCCAAGCATTTATCATGATGCCCGGGGGTTTTGGAACAATGGACGAATTTTTTGAGGTGCTCACACTCATTCAAACAGGAAAAATGTTGCAGGTGCCCTTGATTTTAGTAGGCCGTGAATTTTGGGAAGGCTTGCTGCAATGGATAGAAGAAGTGATGATGAAAAAAGAAAACAACATTTCTTCAAAAGATTTTGAGCTGTTGAAAGTAGCCAACACAGCCGATGAAGTAGTAAAATACGTTTTGGATTTTTATACCGAGCATGCCCTGCAGCCTAATTTCTAGTGTTCAATAATCAAACCATATGGACCTGATTAACCCCCTGGTGCAGCAATATGCTGAACAGTATTCTTCACCCGAAGACGAGTTGTTGAAAGAAGTGGCTGAATTCACTTTAAAAAATCATCCCGAGCATCACATGCTTAGCGGGCATTTGCAGGGTAAGTTTTTAGAAATGATTAGTTGCCTGCTGCAGCCCAAAAGAATTTTGGAAATAGGAACATTTACCGGCTACAGTGCACTGTGTCTGGCCAAAGGCCTTTCAGAAGACGGCCTTTTGCATACCATTGAAATAAGAGAGAAAGATGCGGGCATTGCAAATGATTTTTTTTTGCGATCTGTTCATCGGAATAAAATAATTTTACATACAGGTTCTGCGTTAGAAATACTA
The DNA here is from genome assembly GCA_040289925.1 of Chitinophagaceae bacterium. Classification (GTDB taxonomy): domain Bacteria; phylum Bacteroidota; class Bacteroidia; order Chitinophagales; family Chitinophagaceae; genus VBAU01. Next base: position 2,782 of record PSMD01000028.1, read on the forward strand.
CCTGCATTAAATGAAACATGGGATCTTGTTTTTATTGATGCAGATAAAACACAGTATGTAGATTTTTTTAACCTTGCTTTACCTAAACTGAGGAAAAACGGGGTTATTTTAGCGGATAATATTTTTTTTCATGGGCAGGTGTTAGAGCAGAATGTAAAAGGCAAAAGTGCAAAAGGGATACAAGCGTTTAACAATTACATTCTGCAAAGAAATGATATAGAAAAATTAGTCCTTACCCTTAGAGACGGCTTGTATTTAATCAGAAAACCATAATTATCCGATGCAAAACAAGAAGTTCATTACCCTCATTGCTTTTACTGTGGTGTTTGCTGTGGCTAAAGCTCAGCCTGCTGATGCAGTTTTAGCTTACATAGCCAAATACAAGGATATGGCCATTAGTGAAATGTTGCGTACTGGCGTACCTGCTGCTATTACATTGGCACAGGGCATTCATGAAACAGAAGCTGGTACAAGTGTGCTGGTAAAAAAATCAAACAATCATTTCGGAATAAAATGTAAATCTAACTGGGTTGGCCGTTCAGTTTCTCATGATGATGATGCAAGAGGTGAATGTTTCCGTGCTTATGATGACCCAAGTGAATCTTATAAAGACCATTCTGATTTTTTAAAGAGCAGCCCCCGCTACGCCTTTCTTTTCAACCTTGATCCCCTGGATTACGAAGCCTGGGCTTATGGATTAAAAAAAGCCGGCTATGCTACCAATCCTAAATATTCGCAGGTATTAATTAAGTTGATTAAAGAATACAATTTGCAGAACTACACCTTGCTGGCGTTAGGTAAAAATGTAACAACCCCTGAAGTGTTGGTGAAAAATGATGCAGAGCAGCTGGAGGAAATTGAAAAAGATACTAAGACGGCAGGTGTAATGGCTGTTTCAAAAACAACATTGCCAGAGGAAAAAGTTGAAATTATTCCAACAACAATCGGGGAAAAAAATTACCCTGAAGGTGAATTCAAACTTAATGATACCAGGGTGGTGTTTGTAAAAAAAGGCACTTCTTTTCTAACCATTGCGCAGAAATATGAATTGCCGTTGGCCCGTTTGTTTGAATTCAATGAAATGCCTGCGCAGGAAGTAGCCGCTGCTGATCAGCTTGTATTTATTCAGCGTAAAAGAAAAACAGGTAATAATGAATTTCATACTGTACAGCCGGGTGAAACATTGCAATCCATTGCCCAGGTAGAGGCATTGCGTTTGGAAAGCCTGCTTGAATACAATAATCTGAAAGCAGATATGCAACCTAATGCCGGCGAAGTATTATCACTGCGTACAAAATCAGCTACCACTCCCCGGTTAGCAGCTAAAAAGCAAGCCGTAGTTGAAACGGAGGAAAAAAGCAAACTGGAAAATGTAATTGCAAAAAACACAAAGGTGGTAGTGCCGGGTAACAATGCCTCAGTTATTTATCATATAGTGCAACCAAAAGAAACAGTTTATTCCATTGCCAAAAAATATAACGTTAGTTTTGATGCTTTGATCAACTGGAATCAGTTAAACGGTTATGACTTAAAAATTGGCCAGTCTCTCAAAATCTATAAATAACTGCAATGTCCACCATTCGGGTACACGACAAAACTTTTGATGTTTATATCTCCGAAGAAAAATTACAGGAAAGAATCAGGCAAATTGCAGAAACAATCAATAATGAATATAAAGGCAAGCGACCTTTATTCATTGCCATTCTTAATGGCTCTTTCATGTTTGCGGCTGATCTGTTCAAGCACATCACTATTGAATCAGAAATTTGTTTCATCAAACTGGCTTCCTACAAGGGAATGAAATCTTCCGGCAAAGTGGTTACTTCAATTGGTTTGGAAGAAGACCTGTATGGAAAAGACGTTATCATCATTGAAGATATTGTTGATACAGGCAAAACCCTTCATGAATTTTTGCCAAAACTGCAGCACCAGCAACCTGCCTCCTTAAAAATTGTTTGCCTGCTTCATAAACCTGAAGCAACACAATTTCCCGTGCAGTTAGATTATGTTGGCTTTTCTATTCCCAACAAATTTGTGGTAGGCTATGGGTTAGATTATGATGGCCTGGGCCGGAATCTCAAAGAAATTTATCAATTAGTTTAAAGGTGATACAAACTTGCACGGATTTTTTTTGTATTTTATGTACAGGCTAAACCCGTGAAGACTTTCTTCAAAATATACCTGCTGATTATTTGCAGCTCATCTTTGCATGGGCAACAATACTATTTACGTGGTGAAGTAAAAGATGAATCGGGAAATCCTTTACCCAACATCACTATTCTTTTGCATAGCACAGGTTATACTTATCGAAGCGGTTCCTTTGGTTCATTCGGAATTCTTTCAAATAAAAACCCGGATACGATTAGCATTTGGGCTGAAGGATATGTAAAAGAAAAAAAGGCGATCAATGCAGATAGTTACCTGACAGTAAAGTTGAGAACAGCTCAATCATCCTTTAACAGTTCAAAAAGAACAAAGCTGGCTTCTATAACAAAAGGCCTAACCCGGGAAACACAAAAGCAGTGGTTTGTGGGTGATGAAACCTATGCCAGTTTGGTTGAAAATCATTTTGTGAATGCTGACAAGTATCCTTCAACAGGTTTGTCGTTGAGTATTGACCGGGCTTCTTACAGCAATGTTCGCCGGTTTATCAATACTAATACCCTTGTACCACCGGATGCTGTACGAATTGAAGAGATGCTGAACTATTTCAATGAAAGCTATATTGAACCACCAAAAGAAAAAATTTTTGGAGTAAGAACTGTGGTTACTAATTGCCCGTGGAAGGTAGGCAACCAGTTGTTTTTTGTAAACATTAATTCAAGAAAATTAAATCTCGATTCACTGCCCCCTAGCAATCTTGTTTTTTTGATTGATGTTTCTGGCTCTATGGACATGCCCAACAGGTTACCTCTTTTGCAATTTGCATTTCGCTTGCTGGTAAATAATTTACGGGCAAAGGATACTGTTTCCATTGTAGTTTATGGCGGTGCAGTTGGTATAAAGTTGAATGCAACCAGCGGGGCTGAGAGAGAAAAAATTTTAAAAGCGATTGATGAACTGGAGCCTGGAGGATTTACTCAGGGTGAATCAGGCATCAGGCTGGCTTATGCCGTGGCGCAGGCACATTATATTGAAAAAGGAAATAACCGTGTGATACTGGCAACAGATGGAGATTTTAATGTGGGAATAAAAACAGAAGATGAGTTGGATGAATTGATCACCCAACATCGGCAGTCAGGCATCTACTTAACCTGTCTGGGTGTAGGCATGGGTAATTATAAAGATTCAAAGATTCAAACGCTGGCCAAAAAAGGGAATGGGAATTTTTCATACCTGGATAATTTCCAGGAAGCCGAAAAAGTGCTGATGGCTGAGTTTGCACAAAATCTTTATTCTGTAGCAAATGATGCTTATTTAAATATTGAGTTCAACGATGATTTTGTTCACCAATACCGCCTGATTGGCTTTGATAATAAAGTGGGAGCCATTACTGATTCGCTTTCTTCCATTGAGGGAGGAGAAATCGGCTCAGGACAATCATTAATGGTGGTGTTTGAAATTGAGCCCACCGATTATAATCTTGATGCGGTCAAAAGAAATTTCAATCCCGGAAAAATTGCAGAAATAAAATTGCAGTTTCGTTTACCGCTAGATTCAACCAGGCAGTTTTTCTGTACATCTGCTCCGCTGCAGTTCAATGATTTTAATTCGATAGATAAAAATTTTCAGTTTTCTACTGCGGTTATCATGTTCGGATCACTTTTGCGTGGCTCTTCGTTTGCCAAAACATATGGCTGGGCAGAGTTACTGGATCTTGCATCATCTGCCGCTGCAGCAAACGATGCATTGCAAAAAGAATTTGTTTCCATTGTGCAAAAGGCAAAAACTCTTTATTCAAAACAAAAAAAGAAAAGAAAGACTTAAATCTTTAAGAAAACATCTCTCTCATTTTATCAAAGAAAGATTTCTCGTTTTTATCGGGGTTGGGTTTAAAGTTGGGTGAACGACCCAGCTTTTCCAGCAGTGTTTTTTCTTCAAGAGTTAAATGTTGGGGCGTCCATACATTTACATGTACAAGCTGATCACCTTTTTGATAAGAGTTAATAGCAGGAAACCCTTTTCCTTTCAACCTGAAAATTTTTCCGCTTTGTGTACCTGCGGGTATTTTAATTTTTGCACGGCCATCAATCGTCGGTACTTCTACCTGCGTACCAAATACGGCATCAGGAAATGAAATGTGTAAATCGTAAGCAACATTTAAACCATCACGTTGTAATTCTTTGTGTGGTTCTTCTTCAATTAAAATTATCAGGTCGCCGGGAGTGCCGCCTCTTTCACCGGCATTTCCTTTTCCACTTATGCTTAGTTGCATGCCTTCCTGCACCCCTGCCGGTAATTCAATGGTTACGGTTTCTTCACTAAACACACGGCCTTCACCTTTGCAGTTTCCGCATTTTGCAGTAACTACTGAACCTTCGCCATTGCAGGTTGGGCAAGTGGTTACTGTTTGCATTTGACCTAAGAAAGTGTTCTGCACTTTTCTTACCTGCCCGCTGCCGCCACAAGTGTTACAGGTTTGAATGCTGCCTGTGTCTTTTGCACCACTGCCGTGGCAAACAGTACATGGTACATATTTTTTTACCTTGATGTTTTTGCTGACACCTTTTGCAATTTCTTCGTAAGTAACTTTTATTTTAATGCGTAGGTTACTTCCCCTAACACCTCTGCTGGCTCTTTGTCCTCCTCTTGTTCTGCCGCCTCCAAAAAAGTTACCGAAAATGTCTTCACCGAAAATATCACCAAACTGGCTAAAGATGTCTTCCATGTTCATACCACCACCGCTAAAGCCGCGTCCATTACCTGAAACGCCTGCATGCCCGTAGCGATCATACTGTGCTTTTTTATCAGCATCACTCAGCACTTCATAAGCTTCGGCGGCTTCTTTAAATTTTTCTTCGGCTGCTTTGTCTCCGGGGTTACGGTCGGGGTGATATTGCATGGCCACTTTGCGATAAGCTTTTTTAATCTCATCGGCAGTGGCATTTTTGCTTACACCTAACACTTCGTAATAATCTCTTTTAGCCATGTTTATTTTCCTACAACAACTTTTGCGTGGCGAATAATTTTGTCGTTCAGGTAATATCCTTTACAAATTTCATCAATAACTTTTCCTTTCAACTCTTCCGAAGGAGCAGGTGTTTCTGTAATTGCATCATGCAAATCAGGATTGAATTCCTTGTGAATAGTTTCCATAGGTTTCAATCCGCGGGATGTTAATTTGTTTCTTAGCTTATTAAACACCAGCAGCACTCCCTCCTTCACCTTATTTACATCTTCACTGGTTTCCATTTGCTTTTGCGCCCGGTCACAATCATCCAGTACTTCCAGCAGCTCAACAATCACATCTTTACCGGCTGTTTGAATCAATTCCATTCTTTCCTTTGCATTGCGGCGTTTGTAATTTTCAAACTCAGCCAGCTTACGCAAAAATTTATCCTTCTGCTCTTCCAGTTCAGCTTTTAATTTTTCCAGTTCCGTTTGTTCAGCAACCGGCTCGTTTAAATGAGAAGTGCCACTCAGGTTTTCATCTGTGTTTAAATCAATGCTGGCATTTTCCGGTTGATTTTCTGTGCCGTTTGTTTTCAAATTCTCATCCATAATTAATCACATTTCTTTGCAAAGTTGCAAAGGTAAGCCCGTCAATAATACTGCCAAGCAGGTTTAAGGGACAAAATGACCTGTTAACGGGACAATGTTTAATCCCCGGGGTGACAACCTGAACCCGATTTCTAAACTTCACTTCGTTACTTTGCGCCAATGAAACGGGTTATTTTAAAAAGAAAAATTTCCAATCGCATTGCTTTAGGGCATCCATGGGTGTTTGCAAATGAAGTGGCCAGTATAGAAGGAGACGCAATGCCGGCAGATATTGTAGAAGTGCTGGACAGTGGAAAAAAATTTATTGGTAAAGGATATATTAATCCTCAATCGCAAATTTTAGTAAGGCTGCTTACCCGTAAAAGATCGGAAGAAATAAATGATGATTTCTTTTTTAAAAAAATAGTATACTGCTGGCAATACCGGCAAAACCTGGGTTATATAGAAAATTGCAGGCTTGTTTTTGGCGAAGCTGATGGTTTACCTCAGTTGATTATTGACAAATTCAACGATTATTTTGTGATACAAACACTGGCCCTTGGTATTGATAAATGGAAGCCGGTTTTTGTAGATGCACTTCAAAAAATATTTCAGCCAAAAGGAATTTTTGAGAGAAATGATGTGCCGGTAAGAGAGTTGGAAGGCTTGCAACAGCAAAAAGGATTTCTTTCAGCACCATTTGATACAAAAATTATCATCAATGAAAATGGTTTAAAGTTTCATGTTGATTTAGAGAAGGGGCAAAAGACCGGTCATTTTTTAGATCAGCAGGATAACCGCAGAGCCATCCGGCATATTGTAAAAGATGCAGAAGTGCTTGGTGCATTTACATACACAGGCACCTTTGAAATTCATGCAGCACATTACGGCGCAAAATCAGTGTTAGGGTTGGATATTTCTGATAATGCAGTGCAGCAGGCAAATGAAAATGCAAGGTTGAATGGGTTAGAAAAGAGTGTGCAGTTTCAAGCGGCGAATGCATTTGATGTATTAAAGCAATGGTCCAAAGAAGAGAGAAAATTTGATGTAGTGATGCTGGACCCTCCTGCATTTACAAAGAGCAGGGAGACCATTCAAAAAGCAATCACGGGGTATAAGGAAATAAATTTAAGAGGAATGAAATTGCTGAAACCCGGAGGTTTTTTAGTAACATCTTCCTGTACAAACCTGGTATCCCCTGAACTGTTTTTACAAATTATTTCGATGGCGGCAAAAGATGCTAGGAGAAACATCAGGCAGGTAACATTTCAAACACAGTCAGCAGATCATCCCATCATCTGGAATATGGAAAATACACAATACCTGAAATTTTTGATTGCTGAAATAAGCTGAGGTTATTTAGACACCTGGAATTTACCAGACTCAATGATCTTCCCTTCACGGTCTCTTAGCTGGTAAACATATACACCACGATTGTATTCAGAGAGATTAATTGTAGTTTTTGGAGCAATGTTTTTTTGCTCGTAAATCATCTTGCCTAATAAATTAAATACCTGGATATCGTATCCTTTATCGTAGCCTTTTTGAATATCGAAAGTGATAAATGAAGTAGCCGGGTTTGGATAAAAGCGAACAATCCGCTCCGTGCCACCATCTGGTAAAGGAGATGTTCTTGACTGTGCCCGGGAGCCAGCGGCAATCAGTAGAATGATGGATGTTATGAGTAAAAGTCGCTTCAACGAATCAAATTTACATTTATTATCCCAATAATAAGACCTTTTTTTGAGCTATATAACCAGAAAGGACGGCCAAACTTTAAAAAGGCTTTGAAAGCAAAGTATTTAAACTATAAAATTAATAGTAATTAACCCCTATTTTAATTATTCTTTTAGGGCAGTTGCGAAAGAGTGTTATGTATGGCCTTAAAATTCGGAACTTCTGAGGCATTTTCAAGTACCTCTGCATATTGAACTATTCTTTTTTTGTCAATCACAAATGCTGCCCTTTTTGAAACGCCTTTCATATCAAAAGCCCATAGGTTGTATAGGCAACCGTAAGCAGTGGAAATTTCTTTATTAAAATCGCTGAGCAAAGAAAAATTTAGGCCTTGCTCCTGTTTAAATTTTGCCAGTGTGTAAATCATATCCACAGAAATTCCAAACACTTTTGCATTAGCCTGATTGTAAAAAGAAATATTGTCGCGGATAGCACAAAGCTCTTTGGTACAGGTGCTGGTAAAAGCAGCAGGAAAAAACAACAGCAGTACATTGTGCCCTCTTAAATGGCTGAGTGTGATTTTTTCTTTTTCGGAATTATATAAGCTAAAATCGGGTGCCTGCTGACCGGGTTCAATTTTCATATAATTTACTTTGTAAATAAAATTGAAGAATTGTTTTGACTAAATGAATTAATCTTGAAAACAATTTAACCAGAAAATAGTTTAACCAAACCAATTGATATGAGAAATTACATCACTGAATTTGTCGGTACATTTTTTTTAATGCTGGTGATTGCTCTTACCGGTAATCCATTAGCCATTGGTGCAGTGCTGATGGTTATGGTATTTGCTGGCGGACATATTTCCGGAGCACATTATAACCCCGCCGTTACACTGGCTATTTTAATCAGAAAAAAATTACTTCCAACGAGGCCATAGTTTATATGGTTGTGCAAGTGGTTGCTGCAATAGCTGCTGCTTTTTTAGCCCGGTGGTTTTTGGGTGAGAGGGAGCAAACACCGATGAATTTTACAGGCTCTAAAGCTTACCCATTGGTTGCAGAGTTTGCGGGTACATTTGCGTTAGCCTACGTTGTATTGAATGTGGCAACAGCTAAGGGCAATGCCGGCAATAGTTTTTATGGGCTGGCTATTGGCTTTACAGTTTTTGCAATGGCCAATACATTTGGCAATATTTCCGGCGGAGCTTTTAACCCGGCAGTAGCCTTTGGTGCCAGCTTTTTAAAAGTTTTTGCCTGGAAAAATATCTGGATTTACCTGGCAGGATGCTTTGGCGGCGGTTTGTTGGCTGGTTTGTTATTTAATTATCTAAACCAGGACGATCATCCTGTGCCACCTATAGAAAAAGAAGGCTAAAAACGCGGGCACCGCATAAACTCAACACTTGAATTGGTGGCACGTTTACCAATGTAAGACACTGAAATTTCAAACCCTCCTCTTCCATAGCTGGAGGGTTTTAATGTTGAAATATTTGCATCGTAGCTAACAGTAACTGAAAAAGGTGAGTAATCAATTTTTAACACAGGAATCACAGCATCGTTCCAGCGTATGAATACTCCGCCATGAATGGTATAAAGTGGTTGTTCCGAATCTTCGCCAAGCTTTAAGCCATACATGGCCCCAGCAATTGTTTCCATGTAATTTCCCTGCCTTGAATGATCTGCCTGTAAAGTAATGTAACTATAACTGGTAACACAAAAGCGAATGCCACCTGAAAATACCCACTTAGGATTAAGCTCAATATCAGGGTTGCGATAGAAGGAAACTTTAGGACGGTTGAAATGATGATAAGCCGCACCTAAAAAAAAGTTGTTATCAATATTGCCATTTAAAGTTGAATTATAGCTCATCCCTACACTTCCGTCCATATATGTGTATGATGGGTCAACAATCGTTTCACCATCTGTGCCATTATCATAGGTTGTATTAGTCGTTATTTTTGATCTGTCAAATCTTCTTTGCACAAAGCCACCCATAAAACCCAGAGAGAGGTATCTGTTTTTATCTCCGCTAATTGATTTGTGATAATTCAGTGCAGGAAAAATGTGGGTAGATGTCCAGTCAATCGTACCAGCTTTATCATACAAAAATTGCAGGCCAACTGTAACAAAATCCTCCATTTTACCAATGGGCATTTTATACTCACCTTCCAGCGAAGCTGTTTTATAAGCATTGGTTACCGTATTCCATTGGTCACGATAGACAGCCTGTATTCTTACATCACCTGAAAAGATTCCGGCAAGGGCAGGGTTTCTTAAAAGTGGCGCCTGGAAAAATTGAGAGAAGTGAATATCCTGCGCTAATGATGGCAGCCATAAAAATATCACCGCTGCCGCTTTGCATTTTTTTATGTGATGTAATAACGTTTTCATTGGGTTAAAGTATTAATGCTATGTTACCCGAATAAGTTACCGTTTCACCATTGCCGCAAATAATCTCCAGTTGGTACACATATACATCGGCTTTGGCCTTTTTGCCTTTGTAGGTTCCATCCCAACCATAAGCCGGGTTGTTTACAGGCACTTCATTTTTCTCAAACACCACTTCTCCCCACCTGCTAAATACCCTGAGCGTTTTTACACGGAATAAACCAGTACCTCTTAAATAAAACACATCATTTACGCCATCGCCATTGGGAGAAAATGTATTAGGAATAAAGAAGTTTTTATTATTGCACACCACTTTCACTGTAATAAAACCTTCGGCTGTACATCCATACCTGTCAACAACTTTCAAAGAATATTTTGTTGAAAACTGCGGGCTAGCAAATGGTTGCGGACAGTTTGCACAACTTAAGCTTTGTGCCGGCTGCCAGTTGTAAGAAACAATCGGCCCGGTGTAATGCATGTTAAGGGGTGCTGTTCCTCCTGAAATAATGGTAATCGGATCAACAGTCGGTGAAGCCGTGGGCAAAGGAACAACATAAATAGAACGGGAGGCTGTATCTGCACAACCTAATTTATTAGTTGCAATCAGTTGTATGTTATAATTGCCGGTTGCGTTATAGCTAACTGTTGGATTTTGTTGTTGTGAAGTATTGCCGTTTGCAAAATTCCATTTCCATCTTATGGTTGAATCCGGCATTTGCACAATGCCATTGTACCGCTCTGTACTGTTAATGCAAATCGTGTCTTTGCCTCCAATACTTAATACAGGCGTTGGATAAATTCTTACCGTATCCTTTGCTATGCTTGTACAATTATTTTGCGTGGTAACAGTTAAGGTAACGATGTAAGTACCCGGAGCATTAAATACATGGGTTGGTTCCGTTGCTGTGCTGGTGCTGCCATCAGCAAAATTCCAAACGGTTGATACAATCGGATCGTTATTTAAGGTATAGTTTAAGAAGAATACCTGTCCGTTATCACAAAACTCTTTTTTGTTCATGGAGAAAAGTGGGAGAGCCCCATAAACATTTATTGTAGGGCCGCTAATACCTGCATCACAACCATACTTATCAACCAACAGTACATAAGGAGTATAATTTCCGGGGTAGCGATAGGTGTGAGTAAGATTGAATGTTTGTGAGGAGTCCACAGTTCCATCTCCAAAATAAAATTTGAATGGAAAGCCCGGTGGCGTCGTTATGCTGAAGCTGGTGGTTATTGAATCGCAGGCCGACCTTGGGTTGGCAGAAATTTGCGTAGTAGTGTAAGGATTATACACATTCACCAGTGACTGGGCAGAAGCCATACAACCGCCCGGGCCGGTTAAATAAAGCGTAACTGTATAGGCACCGTAAGCATTATAAAAATGCGAAGGGTTCATGGCTGTGCTGGTTGTGCCATCTCCAAAATCCCAGGAAAAACTTTGATAGTCCTGCCCCTGGAAAGTAAATGCTGTAACAGTGGGAATGCAAATGCCTGCACTATCCTGCATGGTAAATGCTGCCTGCGGACTGCGAATGTTGATGTAATTGGTTTTTGTAACTGAATCCTGGCAACCAACAAGGTCAGTAATTTTTAATTTAACAGTATAAGTATTGTTGCCTGCCGGGTAAGCATGTGTAGGATTTTGTAAAGTAGATGTAGCTCCATCGCCAAAACTCCACAAATAATTAAGGCCGTTGCCTATTGATGTATCAATAAACTGCAGAGGCGCCAGCGGACAGTAAAAAGTATCTGCTCTGAATGCTGCTACAGGCCTTGTTATTAATACCACATTCGTTTTCGTCATTGTATCGCGGCAATTCGCTGTATATTTTACAAAAAGAGTTACTGTATAACTTCCGGTTTGCGTATAGGTATGAGAAAACGGAGAAGAAGAATAAGTTTGCTGCATACCATCTCCAAAATTCCATGTCCATTGGTTAATAGCTCCCGCAGGTGTTGACAAATCATTAAAGCCGATTGTGCTGTTTACACAACCTCCCGGACCTGAAGGATTGAAATCAGCAACCGGCCCGCCTACAACAATATAATTTGGAATCGTGACTGAATTGGTACAACCATTTAGATCTGTTGTTGTGAGTGTGACAGTATAGCTTCCGTAAGCAGAAAGAGTTAGCGTTAAAGATGAAGTAGTATCTGGATAGGATTGACTTCCGATGGTCCAGTCATACTGTATAATATTTGCCGGGTTGCTTACAACGGCAGTAAGTGTAACCGGCTCGCTTTTACAAATTGGATTTTTGCTTACGGTAAAACTTGCCGTTTCATTCATCAAAATAATGTCCTTTGTGGTTTGGTAAGAACAGGGACCATTTGTGACAATAAGTGTGGCTGTGTAAGTACCATAAGCAGGATATGTAAACACCGGTGGCGGAGTGCCGTAAAAAATTGTATTTGCTTGCCGGGTCACCCATGTGCCACTCGTAAGTAATAGGCCCGTAAACAGGGTTTACCAACGAACTATCAAGAAAGGTTACCTGCAGCCGGTTGTTACAATTAACACGGTAACCAAATTTTGCTACCGGCGGACGAACAGTTACAGGTTTGGAAATTGAATCTTTACAACCATTATTGGAAACAACCAACTTGGTAATTAGTGTGCCGGTGTCTTCATAAGTATGCGAAGGGTTTTGCTGAGTAGAAGAAGAGCCGTCGCCAAAATCCCAATACCAGGTAACCATTGCACCGGGTGTTGTGGTTGATGCATCTGTAAATTGTATTATTGTACTGGCACAAACATTATTAGGCGTAAATGTAAAATTGGCTGTTGGTGGTGTACCTGTTCTTACACCATTGGGCACTGTAGTAGTAAAGGTGCATCCTGTTTGTGTATTTACGGTAAGTGTAAGATTATAATTGCCTGCTGAGTTATAGGTATGGGTTGGATTTGGTATTGTGTACGTTGCTCCGGGCTCGCCAAGATCCCAATTGTAACTAACAATGCTGTCATATGTTTGAATAGATACAATAGGGGAGTAAGTGAAGGGGATGCAGCCCCCCGTAGGTGCATTGATAATTGATACAGTTGTACCCCCAATTTTTATGTACTGTTGTTTGGTAAGGGTATTCGTACATCCGCCTGCAACTGTAATGGTGAGTGTAACATTGTACATTCCCTGTGCCGTAAATGTATGCGAAGGATTTTGCTGGTTAGAAGTTGAGCCATCACCAAAATCCCACAGCCAGGTTGCTGCTGAAGGACTGAGATCTGTAAATTGAACGGTAAAGGGTGTCTGGCAGGCTGTGGAATCGTTTGCAGTAAAATTAACTGCAGGCTGACTGGTTACATTGATTGTTTTGGTAACAGAATCTATACAGTTACCATAATTGTTGATGAGCTTTACATTAAACGTTCCACTGGTTAAATAAGTTTTTACAGGATTGATTTGTGAAGAAGTGGTGCCATCACCAAAATCCCAGGATGATGATATGGGTGCCGGTGAAGAATTATTCTGGAATGTTACACTTTGGCCAACACATACAGATGGAGGTGCAATAAAATCGGTTGTTTTACCTGCAATGGTTATATTTTTTGTAGAGCTTCCTGTGCAACCGAGGCTGCTTTGTACCTGCAAGGTTACAGTGTAAGTTCCTGCTGCGGGGTATGTGGCAGATGGATTTTGAAGGGTTGAAGTGGAGCCATTTCCTAAGTCCCATAAATAAGAGAGAGTGCCCGGGCCGGATGACTGATCCTGAAAATTTATAACAAAAGGTGGCTGGCAAGTATTTGGTTGCGACCAATTAAAATTCACATCAATGCCACTTACAACACGAATGTACCTGCCGATAGAAAGCGTATTTGAACAACCGCTGCTGCTTGTTACTGTTAATGAAACATTGTAGTAGCCCGTAGCTGTATATGTGTGTGAAGGATTTTGCAAAGTAGATGTAGCACCATCTCCAAAATTCCAAAGCCAGCTAATAATTGCACCGGCACCGGGGGGTGAAGTGGATTGATCGGTGAATTGAATGGTTGCAGGTGCACAGGCAGTGGTGAAATTGGAAGTAAAAGAAGCTGTTGGCGAAGGGAAAACAGTGATGTAGTTTGTTTTTATTTCATCATCAACGCCATTTGCATTTTTTACAACCAGCTTTACCGAATATGTGCCGGGAGTATAAAAAGTAACTCCGGGATTTTGAACAGTTGATAACTGGCCATTTCCAAAGTCCCAGTTCCATGAAAAAGGATTGCCTGTAGAAAGATCAGTAAAGAGAACGGTTAAAGGGGCGCAACCCGAAGTTTGATTAGCCGTAAAATTTGCAACAGGGGGTTGGGCAAGCAATGAAAGTGAAAATAAAGCTGACAGGCAGAATAAAGAAAAGGTCTTCCTCTGTTGGCCATGGTGTCTCAATGGCAGTAATTCAATGGTTAAGCACGAAAAATACATAGTTATACATTCAAACAGTTTATCGTAGGGGTGCGGATAGGCGAGTACAGGGTAAGACTAATCAGGCCTTGATTTGTTTAAGCAAGCAGTTTTTTCGGTACAGTTGTTTTGAAAGAGTTGGCTTAGAGTTTATCCAGTCTAAGGGTTCTAACCTCTGTACCAACAGTCATTGTGGCTTTTACATACGTCCAGCTATTATCGGTAATATGCCAGGTACCATTAATTAAGTTAAGCGGATAGTTGGGGCTTGAAAAATTAGCTGTAATATTCATGTTGTTGGCATCACCGTTCCATGTTCCGGTTTTTTCCAAAGTTCCATTCTTTATAGCATCAACAGTATTGTTTTTATAATATTGAAATTTGTAAGCAGAAAAATCAGTAGTAATGTCTGTGCCATCGGTAGTAAAGCTGGTGATTATCCATTGGCCATCCGTCATGGCTTTTACAATTGCGTCTTCAGCTTTTTTTTCAATCAGCTTCTGGCAGGAAGAAAAGCAAACAATTCCAAGCAGACAAAGTAAAAGTTTTTTCATAAGCTCATTTCATTACAAATTATAAATTAAGCCGTACTTTAACAATATATAATCTACGAAATACTGAATATCAAGAGTTGTGCCTGTAGTTCGTTTACATAGCTCCTCACTGGTAAATTTTCTTCCATAGCTATGTATATTTTCCCTTAGCCAATTCAGAATAAAACGGCTATCTCCCTGTTCTATTGCCTGCAGGCTATTGTTTGTGGCGGAAGAAATGGTTGAAAAAAACTGAGCCGCATACAAACTACCCAGGCTGTATGTGGGAAAATATCCAAAGCTACCATGGCTCCAATGTACATCCTGTAAGCAACCGCTCTTATCATTTGTTGGAGAAATACCCAGGTAGCTTTGATAGTGTTCGTTCCAAAACGCAGGTATGTCAGAAGTTTTCAAACTGCCTTCTATTAATTTTTTCTCTAACTCATACCTGATCACTACATTAAAATGATAAGTGAGTTCATCAGCTTCAGTTCTTATCAGGCTGGGTTCTACTTTATTAATGGCTTTATAAAAAGCTTCAACTGAAATATTTTTTAATTGGTTCGGAAACCTCTTTTGCAATTCAGGAAAATAAAATTTCCAGAAAGCCAGGCTGCGGCCAACATTATTTTCCCACAGGCGAGATTGTGATTCATGAATGCCCAGAGAGGCAGCTTCGCCAAGCGGCAAGCCATATTCTTCTTCAGGCAAGCCTTGTTCATATAAAGCATGTCCCACTTCATGAATGCAACTCCAGGTCATGCTGCTGAAATCATTTTCATTTATGCGAGTGGTAATTCTTACATCTGTATTGGCAAAGCTGGTGGTAAAGGGGTGTTCACTAATATCCTGGCGGCCTGCTTCAAAATCAAAATGCAATTGCTTAATCAGCCACATGCCCCAATCCCATTGTTGTTGTTTGGCATAATGCTGCTTTAAAAATCCATCATCCACTTGTGGCTTCTTTCTTATTTGCTCATAAATGTTTTTAATGGCAGGGAGCAGCTTTTCAAACACACGGTCAATTAAATCTACGGTTGCTCCTTTTTCATATTCATTCAGCAGGGCATTATAGGGGTGATGCTGGTAACCTAAAATATCTGCTTCCTGTTTTTTTAAATCAATCAGCTTGTCCAGTTCCGTTTCAAAAACAGAAAAATTATTTTGTTTTCTCGATTCAATCCAGGCATGAAAGCTACGGTTGATTTGCTCCGTAAGTTTTCTGACAAATGCAGAACTGTATTTTTTATTCTTGTTATAATCTTCCAGCGTAAGCTCAATATTTCTTTTTTCGTTTTCTGAAAGATCATTTTTTTCAACCAGCTGGTTTAGCAATTGGCCAAGCTTTTCATTACTAAAAAGCTGGTGGGCAATTTCTGAAAGGGTAGCCAGTTGCTGGCCGCGGATGCTGGCGGCTTTCGGGGGCAAATAAGTTTCCTGGTCCCATTGTAAAACAGCCGATGAAAATTTTACATCGGCTATCTTTCTCATTGTTTGTTGGTATTGTTGATAGAGTTCCTGGCTGCTCATCTTATTTTTTTATTATTCCTATACGCATAAACACGGGAAAGCTAACCTGCATCATGGTTTTTTCGCCTACTATGCTTTTCATTTTCTTTATCAGATCATCTACAGGGTTATAAGCATTCTGCTTTATAAATTTTTGTACAGCACTCCATGTATTCAAATATCCTTCCAGAGTTTCAAAATCCCATTGAAGGCGGGTTGCAAATCCCGGATTTTTTATTTCTGAAAAAGGAAAGGGAATGGTTTTGTATTCTTGATCTACGTATTTTCTTTCCGCATTCCAATAACTGTAAATGATGTTGTGATAAAAATCCTGTATCAGCTCATTTATTTTATCATTGTGTGTTTGTAAAACATTGTAAGCCCAGGTAGCAAACACTGCATTATTTTTTGCAACCCGGTTTACTTCTTCATAAAACTTGTCAATATGAAACCAATGCAGGGAAGTGGCTGCTGTTACCAGGTCAAACTCATTAGCCTTAAACGGAAGCTTTTCTGCCACCGTTAAATGGTAAGTCATATTTGGCTTTGCAATGGCTCTTTCAATTTGTTTTTGGCTAATGTCAGTGCCATGTACTTCTTTAAAATAATCGGCCAATGCGCCGGCAGCCTGCCCATTGCCTGTACCACAATCAAGTGCTTTGTTTTTATGCTTTACATGCTGAAGTATGAAATCAAAAAGTTGTTTTGGATAAAGCGGCCGATACCTGGCGTACAACTCGGCGTGTTCAGAAAAAAGATCTTTAGGTAACTGAGGCATTAGTTGATAAAGTTACGACGTTACAGGCAGGCAGGAATGAATACATCTTTTAGAAAAAAGCCCCTCATTCTTACGGGAATTGCGGGGCCTTAGGTTTTTCAACCTTGAGTAAACTGAGTTTGACTATCTGGCCGGAAAATTCGGATCTGCCTTTACTTCATTCAACTGTTGTGTGTGCCTGTTAGTGAGTGCAGATATCATTAAACAAACCTGGTAACAATCCAGCCATCCAAAAGGCATTTGTACCACGTGATTCCGAAGATCTTCCGTTGTTTTCTTTATGTATTGAATGTGATCATATCTTAAAGCTTTAAAATGTTCTAATGCTTCATCAACTGTTTGCCATTTTGCATTTTTGGGTTCAAAAGGCTCAAAGGTTTTAACTTTAAAGCTGCGGTCTTCCATCATTTTTACCAATTGCTCGTCTGTCATTTTTATCTCGGATCTTTTTTCAGGATTGGCTGGTTGCTTTAATGCATTCTCCACAACACTCCATAACTGTGTTTCAGAAATAGCAAGATGGTAAACACATTCTTTAACTGACCACTGGTCAGCAGCGGGTTTATAATTTAATTGTACATCAGATAGGCCTTTTACACTTTTAAAAAGAAAGGCTTTGGTTTCTTTTAAATGGTTAGCTGCAAATTTTCTTTCTTTTGATGTGAGGCTTCCTGAATGCACAATACCCGCAAAGCCTGTTACAACCAGTAAAGCAAGTAAAATGTAGCCGTATTTACGTCTTTGCATATGCAAGCAATTTTAAAAGGTATTGAGGGAAATCTACAGGGGCAGGAAACAAGCCTTGCAGTTTTGCAGGGAATGAAAAGGTATTAAAGGATTTTGTTTTTAAAAACATTTTCATCAAAAAACTTGCAGCCTTTGTTTAATGCAATGGCCTTTTTTTTACCATGCCGCCCCGGGTATCTTTTATGCTTTGCATCACCACAAAAGCATTCGGATCAATTTTATCTATTTCTGAAGTTAAGCGGCTAATCTCCAAACGGGTAACAACAGTAAAAATAATTTCTGTGGATTGGTAGGATTCTCCGCTTTTGCCAAACCCTTTTTTACCTGTATATATGGTAAGCCCCCGCCCCATTTGGGTTTTTATCATTTCTGCAATTTGCCGGCTGCGGTGAGAAATGATGGTAACACCGGTAAACTCTTCAATACCTTCTAAAATAAAATCAACGGTTTTTGAAGCTGCCAGGTAAGTGAGAATAGAATATAACGCCACCTCAACCGATAGCAAATAAGCAGCTACAAAAAAAATGAGAATGTTGAAGATGAGAATAAAATCGCCAACTGATAAAATGCTTTTCCTGTTTAAAAAAATAGCAAGAATTTCTGTGCCGTCAATTACACCACCACCCCGGATGGCAAGGCCAATACCGGCGCCTAAAAAAAATCCTCCAAATACTGAAACCAGTAGTTTATCATCAGTTACGGCATGATTGGGAATAATGGCCACAGCTATTGCCAGCATTGAAATAGCAAGAATGCTGCGCAGGGCTAATGCCACATTAAACTGCCTGAATGCCAGGAACAGAAAAGGAATATTGATGAGAAAAATGAGAGCAGCTAATGGAATTTGTGTTTTGATGTTTACCAACAGTGAGATGCCGGTAACACCTCCATCAATAAATTTATTTGGCAGCAAAAAACCTCTTAATCCAAAGCAGGCAGAGGCAACACCTGTTAAGATAAAAGCAAACGAGTAAAAATTTCTCCACGCAGTTTTTTTAGCCAGTCTTGCTCTTTTGGCAGCCCTGTAAGCAGATAAAGCTTTATCCTCTCTGCCAGGGCTTTTTCTTACCTGGCTGAGAATAATATGAAAAAATTTCGGGTTCATGTGTTGTTTACAAAGATAGCAAGTGGCTAGTAGAAGCGGGCCTGATGTAATGCAGTTTCTCCCTAACTTTCATTCATGAAAATTGCTGAGGTTATTACTTATTTAGAAAAAATTGCGCCGCCTGCTTTGCAGGAGTCGTACGATAATGCAGGTCTGTTAACCGGTGATTCAAACTGGAATTGCTCAGGGATCATTTGTTGTTTGGATGCAACGGAAGAAGTAATTAAAGAAGCATTGCAAAAAGATTGTAACCTGGTAGTTGCTCATCATCCCATTATTTTTTCAGGGTTGAAAAAAATTAATGGAAAGAATTACGTAGAGAAAGCCATCATTACTGCGATAAAAAATGATGTGGCCATTTATGCTATTCATACAAACCTTGATAATGTAATTGATGGTGTAAACGGTGCCATTGCCGGCTTGCTGGCACTGGAAAACATTTCTATTCTTTCACAAAAACCAAATGTGCTTAAGCGGCTGATAACCTTTGTGCCCGATGATAAAGCTGAACAGCTTCGCCATGCTATTTTTAATGCCGGTGCCGGGCAAATTGGAAATTACAGTGAGTGCAGCTTCAACAGTCGCGGAGTTGGAACCTTTAAAGCCGGTGAAGGTGCCAACCCTTATGTGGGAGATATTGGTAAACGGCACCAGGAAAACGAAACAAAAATTGAAGTGGTGTATCCTGCCTGGCTGGAAAGCCGGGTTCTTTCGGAAATGATAAAAGCTCATCCATATGAAGAGCCGGCTTATGATGTAATTCCTCTTTCAAATAATCATAAAGCCATTGGCAGCGGAATTTTGGGAGAATTAAAAACAGCTATGAATGAAGGAGATTTTCTCACCCACATTAAAAAAACTTTCAGGCTTAGTGTTATCAGGCATACAGTTCTGTTAAACAAACCTGTAAAAAAAGTAGCAGTTTGCGGAGGGGCCGGTAGTTTTTTAGTTGGCCAGGCTTTGGCCGCCGGGGCCGACATATACATTACGGCAGATATGAAATACCACGAATTTTTTGATGCTAACGGCCACCTGGTTATTGCTGATATTGGCCATTACGAAAGCGAACAGTTTACAATTGACCTTTTGGCTGGCCTTTTGGAGCAAAAATTCCCTACATTTGCGGTCCTTAAAACTAAGGTAGAAACCAATCCCGTCAGGTATTTTATTTAGGTTACAAGGCAAGTGAAAACCGGGAGAATATTTGACCGACTGGGTCAACAAAAAAAACGATAAATATAACAATGGCACAAGTAAAAGAATTCTCTGTTGAAGAAAAGCTGGTATCGCTGGTTACCCTGCAGAAGATTGAAAGCAAACTGGACGAAATTCATATTTTGAAAGGTGAGTTACCTATGGAGGTTGCTGACCTGGAAGATGAAATTCAGGGTTTGCATGCAAGACAAACACGTATTGAAGAAGAAATAAATGGGATAACCGAGTTTATTGAGCAAAAGAAAGAAGCCATTAAAGAAGCCCAGGCTCTCATAAAAAAATACGAAAAGCAAAGCAGCAATGTTAAGAATAACCGGGAATTTGAAGCCATTAACAAAGAAATTGAGATGCAGCAGCTGGAAGTAAAGCTTTGCGAAAAACACATTAAAGACGCACAGGAAGAGATAGCTGAAAAAGCTGAGCACCTGGAAAGAGCCAAAAAGAATATTGCCACAAAAGAAGGTGTGTTAAACACCAAAAAAGATGAATTGGAAAAAATTATTGCCGCTACAGAAAAGGAAGAAAAGCATTTTAATAAACTGGCTGCGGAAGCAAAAAATCATGTGGATGAAAGATTACTGAGCAGCTATGAAAAAATTCGCAAAAGCTATCGCAATGGCTTAGCCGTAGTACCCGTTGAAAGAGATGCCTGTGGAGGTTGCTTTTATTCTATCCCCCCACAAAAGCAAAGTGAAATTAAGCAGCACAAAAAAATTATGGTTTGCGAAAACTGCGGAAGAATTTTAGTAGATACCGATTTACATAATTCAATTGAAGTGAAATAACTCATTTACCTGTTACAGGTTATTTTTTCCCGGGCTGTAATTGTCGGGTTTTTTTTTGTCCACTGCCTGAGCTTTGAAGTTTATTTCATTTAATTTGCCTGTACCATGCTGAAAAATCTTTCCATACAGAACTATGCAATTATTGATGAACTGGAAATTGAATTCTCCGGCGGGCTAAATATTATTACCGGTGAAACAGGCGCCGGAAAATCCATTATAATGGGAGCATTGCGCTTGATACTGGGTGAACGGGCAGATAGTGCTGTGCTGGTAAATAAAACCCGAAAATGTTTTGTAGAAGGATGTTTTGTTGTGACTGATAAAAGGCAGATAAAAAATTTTTTGGAAGAAAATGACTTAGACAGCAGTGAGGATTTGGTTGTAAGAAGAGAAATAGCTGTGAATGGAAAATCGAGAGCTTTTATTAATGATACGCCGGTTACGCTTAGCCAATTGAATGAGCTTAGCAGCCTGCTGGTTGATTTGCACCAGCAGTTTGACACATTGAACCTGGCTGAATCGGATTTTCAACGGCAGGTATTGGATGCACTGGCAGCCAATGCAGAATACATAGACCAGTATCAGCAATTATATACCCACTGGCAGCAGGTAATAAAGCAACTGCAGCAACTTGTTTTGCAGAAGCAGCAATTTGAAAAAGAAGCAGATTATAATCGCTTTCAGTTTGCTGAACTGGAAGAAGCAGCTTTTAAAGAAAATGAGTTGGAAGAAATAGAAGCGGAATTGAAAATGCTGAATAACTCTGAAGGGATAAAAGCAGGTTTATCAAAAATTGTTTTTGAATTAAAAGAAAACGATTTACCTGTTGTGCAGCAATTGAGGATACTGGCAAACCAGTTACAAAATTTTTCAGACGCATTACCGTCTGTTTCATCCATCGTTAATCGTTTGCACAGTGCACAGGTGGAGTTGCAGGATATTGCAGATGAAACTGAAAGTTTAAGTGAGCACATCAATTACGATCCGGAAAAAATTGAACGGCTTAACGACAGGCTTTCTTTAGGCTATAAGCTTTTTAAAAAGCATGGGGTAAAAACCACTAATGAATTGCTGGACATTCAAAAACAACTGGCGGAAAAACTGCAGGCTGTGTTAAACATAGATGAAGAGATAGAGCAAAAGAAAAAATTGGCAGAGACGTATTTTACAGAAGCCAAAGCAGTAGCTGAAAAAATTTCTGAAAGAAGAATAAAACAGGTTAAACCTTTTGAAGAAAAAGTAAATAAGTTACTGGCCCAGGTGGGTATGCCGAACGCAAGATTGAAGACAGAAGTTAAGATTGATGAGGCCTTGAATCATTATGGAAATAACTCTATCAGCTTTTTGTTTGATGCCAATAAAAGCGGCCGGTTTCAGCCATTGTCCAAAGTGGCAAGCGGGGGTGAGCTAAGCCGCTTAATGCTTTGCATAAAATCGCTGGTTGTGCAAAAAATTGATCTGCCCACAATGATCTTTGATGAAATTGACACAGGCATTTCTGGTGAAGCCGCCCGGCAGGTGGGAATGATTATGAAAGAGCTGGCTGATAAACGACAGGTGATCTGCATTACACACCAGCCGCAAATTGCGGGCAAGGCCCACAGGCATTTACTCGTGTATAAAGAAATTGTAAACGATAAAGTAAATACCAGCATTCGCCAGCTTTCTGTTGACGAGCGGATAACTACTATTGCCAAAATGCTGAGTGGAGAAAAACCTACTGCCGCAGCACTGGAAAATGCCCGGGAAATGGTGATGAATTAATTTTAAATTTCACCGTAAAAAATGAAATGGAGGGCCGTTGTTATACTGCTGATCATTCTTATTTCTTTAATTCCTGCTTATTCCTTTCATCAATTCTTACAAAAAGTAGTCAAGCCCCGCAATTCAATCGGCCGGTTATTTCTGTATATGTTTCTTGCTTTCTTGTTTGTTTTTATCTACACCTTTCTTCTTGTACTTTTTATTAAATGGTTGTTTCCGTCAGCTTAATAAATCCTTCCTATTTTTACAGCCATAACCAACTAAAACCAATCGTTCATGGCAAATAACCTGTTGAAAGGAAAAAAAGGGATCATCTTCGGCGCCCTTGATGAAAAATCAATTGCATGGAAAACAGCTTTGAAAAGTTATGAAGAAGGAGCACAAATTGTATTAACCAACGCACCTGTTGCTTTAAGAATGGGAGAAATAAACAAACTGGCAGAGCAGTGTGGCAACGCACCGGTAATAGGCGCTGATGTAACCAATATGGATGATCTGAAAAACCTTTTTCAAAAATCAATGGAACATTTCGGCGGCAGCTTCGATTTTATTTTGCATTCTATTGGCATGAGCCTGAACGTACGAAAAGGCAAGCACTATACCGAAATAAATTACGAATGGAATCAAAAAACCCTTGATATTTCTGCTATCAGCCTTCACAAAGTTCTGCGCACGGCATGGGATATGGATGCCCTGAACGAATGGGGAAGCGTAGTGGCATTAACCTATATTGCTGCGCAGCGTGTGTTTCCTGACTATAACGAAATGGCCGATGCCAAGGCCCTGCTGGAAAGCATTACCCGCATGTTTGGCTATTATTATGGTACAAAGAAAAAAGTGAGGGTGAATACCATTTCTCAATCACCCACCCGTACAACTGCAGGAAGCGGTGTAAAAGGTTTCGATTCTTTTATTGATTACGCTGAAAAGATGAGTCCGCTGGGCAATGCCAGTGCAGAAGATTGTGCCAACTATTGTGTGTTGATGTTTAGCGATTACACACGCATGGTAACAATGCAAAACCTGTTTCATGATGGGGGCTTTAGCTTTACCGGCGTTAGCGAGGCCATTGCTGAAGAAATGGGTAAAGACAAATAAAATTTCTGTGCATTGATTCACGCATCTATTTTAAATATAAAAACCGCCTAAACAGGCGGTTTAATTTTTTTATAAGATCTCTTTTACAAAATCAGTACTCATCTTCATTAAACAGAAAATCTTCCTGGGAAGGATAATCGGGCCAGATGTCTTCAATGCTTTCATAAACTTCTCCCTCATCTTCCAGCTCCTGCAGGTTTTCAACCACCTCAATAGGTGCACCGGAACGGATGGAATAATCAATCAGCTCATCTTTCGTCGCTGGCCATGGTGCATCTTCCAGGTATGAAGCAAGTTCGAGTGTCCAGAACATCTTTCGAAGGGTTTTAAATTTTAATAATTATCAGGTTGATTTTGAAACCTACCCTTAAATTTTTCGCAAATGTAGTTTTATTAACGAATTTTCCAAATCCGTAGTTGTCCACCCCGGATTCAGGTTTTTCTTAAAATAACCACCGTTATTTGCGGTAGTTTTTAAAGATTAGGTTTGTAGGTATTTGATTATTGAAATAACCCAATGGCTGCATGTTAAGCGGAAAAAATATTTATAAAAGATACGGCAAGATTGAAGTATTGAAAGGTGTGAACATTGATATTGGTCAGAAAGAAATCGTCAGCATTGTTGGCTCATCTGGTGCCGGCAAAAGCACTTTGTTACACATATTGGGCACACTGGATGTAGCCGATATGGGTGTGGTTAACTTGAATGACGTGGAGTTAACAGAACTGAAAGGAAAAAAGCTGGCGGGCTTTCGGAATAAAAACATGGGGTTCATTTTCCAGTTTCATCACCTGCTGCCTGAGTTTACTGCATTGGAAAATGTTTGCATTCCGGGTTGGCTGGCTGGCAGAAAAAGAAAAGAAGTAGAGGAAAGGGCTAAAGAATTATTGCAGCTACTGGGTTTAACTGACAGGCTGAGTAACAAACCCAATCAACTCTCAGGCGGTGAGCAACAGCGGGTAGCAGTGGCCCGTGCACTCATTAACAATCCTTCTATTGTTTTTGCAGATGAACCTACGGGGAATCTTGATTCAGCCAATGCAAAAGAATTGCATGAGCTTTTTTTCAGGTTAAGAGATGAATTCAATCAAACTTTTTTAATTGTAACACATAACGAGGAGTTAGCCCAGTTGAGTGACCGGATTTTGTATATGAAGGATGGAAAGATCATTTAATTCACAGCCTTGGCCTCCAGGCTATTTCATCTGCATTCAGCTGCCTGGCTGTATATCTTGCCAATACAAAAAGATAATCGCTTAGACGGTTAAGATATTTTATGATTGTTTCATTCACCTCTTCATTCAATGCCACCACTCGTCTTTCAGTACGGCGACAAATGCATCTGCATACATGCAGGTGAGAAACTGTGGCA
>PSMD01000028.1:27796-36576 GCA_040289925.1 Chitinophagaceae bacterium
CCACCCGGTAAAATAAAATGTTTTATTTCCGGCAATGATTCGTTCATTCTGTCCATTTCTTTTTCAAGCAAAATCACATCTTCTTCTTTCAGGTCCGGAATTTTCATTTTGGGTTCTTTCTCTGGGTCACAGGCCAGGGAAGAGCCAATGGTAAACAAACGATCCTGTACTTCCTGTAAAATTTTTTTGCTTTCTGTAACTGTTATCAAATCCCGGCAGAGACCAATAAAGGAATTGAGTTCGTCAATAGTTCCGTAGGCTTCAATTCTGTCACTGGCCTTTGTAACTTTTGTACCGCCTATGAGTGAAGTAAAACCTTTGTCACCGGTTTTTGTATAAATCTTCATTGACATACAGCAAAGATAGGTGCACAAATGGTAAGCAGGTTTGTCGTCAGTAGCCAAAAAAAATCCGCCTCTTTTTATCGAGACGGATTTTTCAATTAGGCGTCATTCTGTACCAGCCATCCGTTGGCAAGCAAAAGGGGAAAATTCTTTTTCGAAATAAGAACCTTCCATTTTTCAGGTTGGAGATACAGAATGACAAGAACTTTCAGGGTAAGATGGTTGAGTAAACCACAATGGTAATTTTGTAACCTTAATTATAAGGCAATTTGTTTTTGCATCATCATCTTACGCAAATTAATAAGCCCGTAACGCATGCGGCCTAATGCAGTATTAATGCTGCAATTGGTCATGGATGCAATCTCTTTAAAACTCATATCGGCGTAATGACGAAGAATGATCACTTCACGCTGATCTTCCGGAAGTTGGTCCAGCATATCACGAACTCTATCATGACTCTGGCGTTTCATCATGCGGCTTTCGGCGCTGTCTTCGGAAAAATTCAGCACTTCAAAAATATCTTTGTCGTCTCCATTTTTAATGGTAGGCGTACGTTTTACTTTTCTGAAATGATCTACACAAAGATTGTGTGCAATACGCATGGCCCAGGGTAAAAACTTACCTTCTTCGGTGTATCGTCCGCTGCGCATTGTATCAATAATGCGGATGAATACATCCTGGAAAATATCTTCGGCCAGGTATTTGTCTTTCACTAAAAACAGGATGGAAGTATAGAGTTTGTCTTTGTGACGCAGCACCAGGGTTTCCAGTGCCTCCAGGTTTCCATCTACGAACAGGTTGATCAGTTCGTGGTCGGTTTTTTTTACATAAGCTTTCATAAACTCCTACAGGTTTTTAGGTGCGTTTAGGGATATTGGTTGATAGTAAAACAGGTTAACTAAAAAATGTGTAGAAGTTTAGGCGATAGGCGATTTGAAGTTTTTGGTTTTCATTATTTGGATTTTACCTATTAAAAATAGAGCAATTTTTTTGAAACATCAAACAATATATTGTGCGGTAAGTGATTTTTTTTTGAAATAATTTGTTAAGGAATCTGCTGAACTCCGCATGCCATAAGGATTTACCTTTGCTGTCCTCAAAATGGAAAAATCAATAAAAGAGAAAAATTTCGCAAAAAAGCCGACCGTAAATTCCGCTGGAAATATTTACATCAAGGGTGCCCGCATTCATAATTTGAAAAACATTAATGTAGAAATTCCAAGGAATAAGCTGGTGGTTGTAACAGGTGTGTCCGGGTCGGGCAAATCCTCTTTAACCATAGATACATTATATGCCGAAGGGCAACGGCGGTATGCTGAGAGCCTGAGTGCTTATGCCCGACAGTTTCTTAACCGGATGAATAAGCCAGATGTAGATTACATTAAAGGACTGTGCCCTGCTATTGCTATTGAACAAAAAGTGATAACCCGTACGCCACGCAGTACGGTTGGCAGCATGACGGAAATTTATGATTATCTGCGATTGCTTTTTGCAAGAGTGGGTAAAACCTTTTCACCCATTAGTGGCCGGGTAGTGAAGAAAGATGATGTATCGGATGTTGTAAAAACAATTCAGCATTTAAAAGAGGGAGAAAAGGTTTATATCCTTGCAACTTTGAAACAGCACAAAAACCGTGACCTGCGTGAAGAGTTCAATATTCTTGTACAAAAAGGAGTTAGCAGGGTATATACCCATCAAAAAGGGTTTGAGGTTGGTGAAATACATCGCATTGAAGATCTGCTTGCATTAGACGATAAAAGCTTAAGGCAAAAATTTCTTTCTCAAGGATCCGATCTTAAAATTTATATACTCGTTGATAGAATTGTTGTAAAAGATTTTGATGAAGATGATCTGCACCGCATTGCCGACTCGGTAAGTACCGCATTTTATGAAGGCGAAGGTGATATGTACCTGGAAGTAAATGGAACAAAACTGTTGCATTTCAATAACCGGTTTGAAATGGATGGAATGCTGTTTGAAGAGCCAGTACCTAATCTTTTCAACTTCAATAATCCTTTTGGGGCATGCCCTACCTGCGAAGGATTTTCACAGGTGTTGGGCATTGACCCTGACCTGGTAATACCTGACAGAAGATTGAGTGTGTATGAAGGCGCCATAGCACCCTGGAAAGGTGAAAAGTTGGGTTGGTGGAGAGACCAGTTTGTGAAGGGCGCCAGGAAAATTGACTTTCCTGTGCATAAAGCCATTGCAGATTTAAGTGGTGAACAATACCGTGTTTTATGGGAAGGCACCGGCAATGTTTATGGCATCAATGATTTTTTTAAAGAGGTTGAACAAAATCTTTACAAAGTTCAATACCGTGTTTTATTAAGCCGTTACCGCGGCAGAACAGAATGTCCTGATTGCAAAGGCTATCGTTTGCGGCCAGAAGCTTTGTATGTAAAAATTGATGGCCACCATATTGGAGAATTAAGTGCCTTGCCTGTGAAAGATTTGGTGCAGTGGTTTCAGCGCCTTGAAAAAAAACTTTCTGATTTTGACAGGCAGATAGCCAAAAGAATTTTATGGGAGATCAACAACCGGCTGCACACACTTATGAATGTTGGGCTTGGATATTTAACGTTAAGCCGTCTGGCAAATTCATTAAGTGGTGGAGAAAGCCAGCGCATACAATTAACCCGCAGCTTGGGAAGTAATTTAACTGACTCGCTTTACATTCTTGATGAACCTTCCATTGGGCTGCATTCAAGAGACACAGAAAACCTGATCCGGGTTTTAAAAGAATTGCGAGACCTTGGCAATACGGTTGTGGTGGTTGAGCATGATGAAATGATGATGCGTGAAGCAGACCATATTATTGATATGGGGCCGCTTGCTTCGCATTTGGGTGGAGAAGTGATTGCTGAAGGAAATTATGATGATATTATTTCGAATGAAGCCAGCCTTACCGGGAAATATTTGAATGGACAACTCACGATTGATCCTCCAAAATCCGTTCGAAAATGGAACCGCAGTATAATTGTTGAAGGTGCAAGGCAGCACAATCTTAAAGACATTACTGTTGAATTTCCATTAAATGTGCTTTGCGTAGTAACAGGAGTAAGCGGCAGTGGCAAAACAACTTTGGTAAAACAAATTCTTTACCCGGCTTTGCAAAAATTAAAAGGTAATCCTGTTGGTGAAAAAGTTGGATTTCATAAAGCAATTACCGGAGATGTTGATTCTATTGCGCAAATAGAAATGGTTGATCAAAATCCCATTGGCAAATCATCACGCAGCAACCCGGTTACTTACATTAAGGCTTATGATGACATTCGGGATTTGTTTGCTAAACAACCTTTAAGTAAAATGCGTGGCTTTCAGCCAAAGCATTTTTCATTTAATGTAGATGGTGGCCGGTGCGATACCTGCAAAGGTGAAGGCGAACAAATTGTTGAAATGCAGTTTTTGGCTGACGTGCATTTAACCTGCGAGGTTTGCGGAGGCAAACGTTTTAAAGAAGAAATTCTTGAAGTGACTTACAAAGACAAAAATATTTTTGATGTGCTGGAGATGAGTGTGGATGAGGCCATCAACTTTTTTGCTGCTGACACGTTGAGCAAAGAAGCACAATGTATTGCCAAAGACATTCAGCCGCTGAGTGATGTGGGGCTTGGATATATAAAGCTTGGCCAATCTTCTGATACTTTATCTGGTGGTGAGGCACAGCGGGTGAAGCTGGCTTCTTTTTTAGGCAAGAGCCGTGCAACAGGAAAGATTCTTTTCATTTTTGATGAACCTACCACTGGTCTTCACTTTCAGGACATCAAAAAATTACTCGCATCTTTCAATGCATTAATTGAGCAAGGACATTCCATTGTTGTAATTGAGCACAACATGGACGTAATTCGCTCTGCAGACTGGATTGTTGACTTAGGTCCTGAAGCTGGTGATGCAGGAGGTAATCTTGTTTATGCCGGTAAACCTGAAGGATTGAAAAAAGTGAGAAATAGCTGGACCGGAAAATTCTTATAATTGTTTTAATGAATTGCTTTCTGACTTGCTTTATTCTTTCTAAACACCTCGCTTACTCAAACAACAGGAAAGGTTACAGGAGAAACGACATCTCTCATTACTGGTTACTCTTGTAAAATAAAAAAAAGGGCCCGATCTGGAAAGATCAGCCCGTATTTAATCCGTACCCTATGAAAACTTTTTCATTAGCCCTGACAGCTAATAATATTTTTATTTAGTTGCGACTTTTTTTTCTTCTAAGTAGTTTGCTAACGGGATTGTTGGATTGGTACGGCTTTTTGTGGGATGATCGGAGAGGGAATACAAATCTAATAGCCGATGTTTATACCTGCAAGTGTTGAATGAATTTTTTTTTAGAAGATATTATCTTAACCTGTCAAGACTTCTTACCAATTTTTTATCTTTATAAATACCACGGCCGGCCAGTAACAGCAGAACAGGAACCAGGAAAATAAAAATTGCTGAGAAGGAAAGCTCACCACTTACAAAATCTCTTAATCCCGCAAAATACACAGCCAGTATGGCTATAGAAACCAGCAATGCAGCAATGGTTAACCGAAGCTGCAGCTTTCTGTTCTTATACAAAAAAATAATGGCCAGGCAGCCGGCAGCTAAAATTGCAGTAAGCACAAGCGTTAAAAAATTATATCCTGCAGTAAATTTCACTCCTGCTTTTTCTGCTGTGTTACCACTATAAAACGGAAAGCGAAAACTTAAGAATAAAAAAATGGCTGCCAGCAATAACCATACACTTTGAATACGTTGCAACATCTTAATTGTTTTGCCGTAAAACTAAAGAATATTCAATAAAGAAAAATGAAGAAGAAGGAAAGTTGTTATTTCAATCTGCTTAGTGCACACGAATATGTTAGAGTTCCGGATATAAAGGAAACTGTTGCATTAAATCCTTCACATCTTCACTCACTTTTTTTATTGTGGTTTCATCATCGGTATTCATCAGCACACGGTCAATCAGCTCAACTACTGTTTCCATGTGTGCTTCCTTCAATCCTCTTGTGGTAATGGCGGGGACACCCACACGAATGCCACTGGTAACAAACGGGCTTTTATCATCAAAAGGTACAGCGTTTTTATTGAGAGTGATGTGTGCTTTATCCAATGTTTCCTGGGCTTTTTTACCGGTCAAATTTTTATTGCGCAGGTCAATCAGCATTAAATGATTGTCGCTACCGTTGCTGATGATATTGTAACCGCGGCTGACAAATGCTTTTGCCATTGCCTGTGCATTTAACTGCACCTGCTTTGCATAGTTTGTAAATTCATCAGTTAAAATTTCTCCGAAGGAAACAGCTTTTGCTGCAATGATATGCTCAAGCGGGCCACCCTGGGTGCCGGGAAAAACTGCCATGTCAATCAGGTGGCTCATCATGCGGGTATTGCCTTTGGGATCTTTAATGCCAAAAGGATTTTCAAAATCTTTTCCCATTAAAATAATGCCACCACGTGGACCTCGCAAGGTTTTATGTGTAGTTGATGTTACGAAATGGCAATGCTGAAATGGGGAACGCAGCAAACCTTTTGCAATTAACCCGGCAGGATGTGCAATATCTGCCATTACAAAAGCTCCAACCTCATCGGCTGCTTTTCTTATTCGCTCATAATCCCAGTCGCGACTGTAAGCTGATGCACCACAAATGATGAGTTTTGGCTTTACTTCTTTTGCTTTTTGTTCCAGCATGTCATAATCCACCAATCCTTCTTCTTTTGTTACGCCATAAAAATGAGCTTCATACAATTTACCGCTGAAGTTTACAGGAGAGCCGTGTGTAAGATGGCCACCCATGCTTAAATCTAATCCTAAAATTTTATCACCCGGTTTTAATATCGCCATCATGAGTGCAGCGTTGGCCTGCGCACCACTGTGCGGTTGCACATTTGCATACTCGCAGTCAAAAACTTTTTTTACCCTGTCAATTGCCAATTGTTCGGTTTGATCAATAATCTCACAACCACCATAGTAACGGCGGCCGGGATAACCTTCGGCATATTTATTTGTCATTACATTACCCATGGCCTGCATTACCTGCAGCGAGGTGAAATTTTCAGAAGCGATGAGCTCAATACCATTTCGCTGACGTTGTAGTTCCTGCTTAATTAAATTAAAAACCTGAGTGTCTGTTTGCATGCTGATTAGAGTTATTGGGGTTGAAGAGTGCGACGCAACCGAAGCCCATAGTAGCACAACAGTTGGTGACACAAAAATTCATTGGCAAAAATAAGAGAGTGTGATAGCAAATGACTTTTGGCGGTGAAACTTTTTGTCTGCGATAATTTATTACTTTCACAGGCTTAAAAAAAATTCTGCATCAGCAGAACCAACTATGAAGGTGATAATTCCGGTAGCAGGTGCAGGTACCAAACTGCGGCCACATACATACACACAACCAAAGGCTTTGATTCCGCTGGCTGGCAAAACAGTGCTGAGCATTATTGTTGACCAGCTGTGTGAGGCGGGGATAAAGGAATATATTTTTATTGTTGGATACCTGGGTGAAAAGATCCAGGATTATATCCGAAAAAAATATCCGAACCTAACTGCACATTTTGTACATCAAACCGACAGGCAGGGCATTGGACATGCCATAAAACTTACCCGCAGTATTGTAAACAGCGAGGAAATTTTTGTGGTGCTTGGCGATACAATTTGTGAGTATGATGTAAAAGAAGTGATGAATAGTCCACATTCCATGCTGGCAGTTAAAAAAGTTGATGACCCACGGGATTTTGGTGTGGCAGAAATAGACGACGATGGTTTTGTTGAGCATGTGGTGGAGAAGCCGCACATTCCAAAAAGTAACATGGCCCTGGTTGGCATTTACAAAATCAAGCAGTCAGATCAAATGTTTCAATGCCTGGAAACGAACATCAGGCAGGGCCTGCGCAGCCATGGTGAATACAGCTTAACCGATGCATTGGATTGTATGATTAAAGCCGGTGCAAAATTCAAAGCATTTAAGGTGGAGAACTGGTTTGATTGCGGCCGGAAAGAAACTTTGCTTGAATCAAATGCATTGCTGCTGAGAAAATTTGGGGGCAAAATAGAAGAAGGCTTGCATTTTGAAAATACAGTTGTCATTCCGCCGGTGAGTATTGGCGAAGGCTGCGATATTAAAAATTCTATCATTGGCCCGAATGTGACGGTTGGTGAAAACACAACCATTCATTCTTCCATCATCAAAAACTCGATAATCGGTGCCTACTCCAATTTGTTTGATATTGTTTTAGATGCTTCACTCATTGGCAGTGATACAGGCATTCGCGGAGAAACCCGGACATTGAATATTGGTGACAATACAGATATTGATTTGGGATAAACCACGTGTTGCACTAATACCGAAAGCAGAATGTATTGTCTCTTTATGAGCAATCTCCATTTTATCTTTACACAACTGAGTTTCCTTTGCTATTAATGCAGATGTAAGAACCAGATTAATGCCTAACAACAATGACTGCTTTCCAAAACCGCATTACCCAACTTTTCCAAATTGATTATCCGATCATCCAGGCTGGCATGATCTGGGCCAGTGGCTGGCGACTGGCCAGTGCTGTAAGCAATGCAGGCGGCTTGGGTTTAATAGGCAGCGGATCAATGTATCCTGATGTCTTAAGAGAACATATACGCAAGTGCAAATCAGCTACCAGCCGTTCCTTTGGAGTAAATATTCCGTTACTCTATCCCGATATTGATAAGCATATTCAGATTTGTATTGAGGAAGGTGTTAAGATTGTTTTTACATCAGCAGGCAATCCTAAAACATGGACATCTCTTTTAAAAGAAAAAGGTATTACCGTTGTGCATGTGGTTAGCAGCAGCAAGTTTGCCCGCAAGGCAGCGGAAGCAGGATGTGATGCAGTGGTGGCTGAAGGATTTGAAGCTGGCGGCCATAACGGAAGAGAGGAGACTACCACTATGGTGTTGGTGCCCGCTGTTTCAGAAGCTGTAAAAATTCCTGTGATTGCAGCCGGTGGTATTGTTAACGGCAGGCAAATGCTGGCAGCCATGGTGCTAGGTGCAGAAGGTGTTCAAATGGGAACCAGGTTCGTAGCTTGTGAAGAAGCTTCATCTCATGTGAACTTTAAAAAGGCGGTGGTTGAAACAAAGGAAGGCGATACAGTTCTTACCCTGAAGCAATTAACGCCGGTACGATTGATTAAAAACAAATTTTACCAGCAGGTGAATGAGGCTGAGTTAAGAGGCGCAACGGTGGAAGAGTTAAAGCAGCTTTTGGGAAGGTCTCGTGCAAAAAAAGGGATGTTTGAAGGCGATTTGGATGAAGGGGAACTAGAGATAGGGCAGGGGAGTGCTTTATTGAATGATATTTTACCTGCGGCAGAAATTGTGAAAAAAATATGGCATGAATTTGATGAAGGGTTAAGCAATCCAATAAAAAAAATATAGATTTGATCAGCTGTGATTGATGGGTGGGATCTTTAAATCAC
>PSMD01000003.1:0-51457 GCA_040289925.1 Chitinophagaceae bacterium
GGGCGGCATGAAAGGTGCTCCGCAATACGATGTGGCCAGTATGCTTTGGCAGGCAAGGGCAAATTTGCCTGATGAATGGAAAGAAAATCTTTTGATTGATTACATGGATTCGTTTGAGCACTTCATTCAATCACCGCTCGACAGAACTATTTTCCGAGGTCAGTACAATGGTTATGTATTGATCCGGCTGCTGCAGGTTTTAGGTGCTTATGGCTTTAGAGGATTGTTTGAACGAAAGGCACAGTTTCTCACCAGCATACCTCTTGCATTAAAAAATCTGAAAAACTTTTTCGAAAATCAAAGTATTGGCATTGCAGTGCCTGAATTTAGAAAAGTGCTGAACATTTGTGTGAGTGATGAAATTATTGAACGATTCACACCTGTACAGGCAGATGAACAAACCCCATTGACAGTAAAAATTTGCAGCTTTAGTTACCGGCAGGGTTTGCCGCAGGATGAAAGCGGCAATGGCGGCGGCTTTGTTTTTGATTGTCGCGGCCTTGCCAATCCCGGCCGCATTGTAGAATACAAAACCATGCATGGCCGTGATAAATCGGTAATGGATTACATAGAGCAGCAAACTAAAATGCATAATTTCCTCAATAGTGTATTTGATATTGTTGACCTGACAGTAGAGGAGTATATTAAAAGAGGTTTTGCAAGTTTAATGGTGAGCTTTGGTTGCACCGGCGGGCAGCACCGCAGTGTGTATGCAGCTGATGCACTGGCCAGGCATTTAAGAAATAAATTCAAAGTAAAGATTGAGCTGAAGCATTGTGTGCAGGATGAAAAAAACTGGAGCAACCCTTTACCTGAAAAAAAATAATAAAAGAGTTAGTGAGAGAGCTGTCTGTAATGTACTACAGCATGTTCAAACGGATAATGAATGTCATCTTCATCAACAATTGTGACATCAAGAGTATTCCCTTTTTTGTCAAAAAATTCAAGGCAATAGCCGGTCTTACCCGAAGGTGAAGGTAATATATCAACAATGGTGGCCACATCACCTTTTATAAATCCCTTATCGGGTAAATCTTTTGCAAGCTGCACATCACTGTATAATTCAAACTTAGCCATAAAAATTGTCGGGAGATAAAGTTACAAAACGGTATTTATCTGCTTCAATTTCCTCAATCCAAATTGTTACAACAAGCATATCCTCAAGCTTTCCTTTAATTAGATATAAACTGCTGTATTCGGAAATTTTAGAAAGCTCAGCTTCGTTTGTGCTTGCAATGCGTTTGATTTCTTCTATTCGTTCAGTGTAGTTTAATTCTGTAAATCCAAGCCAGTTCAAAAAACCGGATTTGTCATTTTTCTTTTTTTTTAGCCAGAAGATAATTCAAAATTTTTTCCTCAGAAATAATTAGTTGGTTATACTGTAATTTCATAATGAACTAAGGTAAGAAAACACTATCTGGAATACACGTTAGTGCCTTTAGTTAGTTGAAGCTTACAAGGCTGCTATTAATAAAAATGCCATTTTTGCGTCCATTTATGCAAGCAATGATTTTTTCAGCCGGCCTTGGCACCCGCTTTAAACCGTGGACGGATACACATCCCAAAGCCCTGGCTATTATCAATAATAAATCTCTTTTACAAAGAAATGTTGAGTACCTGCGAGGGTATGGTATTAAAGATGTGATTGTGAACGTTCATCATTTTGCTGACCAAATTGAAGAAGCCATCCAAAAGAATAAGGGTTGGGGAAGTTGCATACAAATTTCCGATGAAAGAAATGAAGTGCTGGAAACAGGAGGCGGTCTTTTAAAAGCAAAACATTTGTTTCAACCCGGAAAAAGATTTTTGACTACCAACGTTGATATTCTTACCGACCTTAACATCAGCAGGCTCATCACTTATCATGAAGAAAATAAAGCACTGATCACATTCGGTATCACCAACCGCAAAACTTCCCGCTATTTGTTGTTTGATCAAAATAACCGCATGCTTGGCTGGAAGAATGAAAAAACAAGAGAAGTGAAAATGGCTCTTTCTTCAGCCGGCACAGAAGTTACGCCGATGGCCTACAGTTGCGTGGCTGTGTTTGAATACGACATTTTCCGCCTGATGGAGGAAAACGGATTCGATGGAAAATTTTCTCTGATTGACGTTTATCTTTCTCTTGCCAAAGACCATTTGATTTTGGGTTACGACCATACCGGCGACCGGTTTGTGGATGTTGGAAAACCCGAAAGCATCGCGGTAGCTGAAAAATTATTTCCCTGATTGCCTTCTCCCTAAAACTTCGTAAATACCGGGTTAGCAGTTTAGCCTCTTGCCACATTTCTCTTAAATTCGGTCTCTTAAAACTTACGGAATCATGAAGAAGGTCTTTCTTAATTTTTGCAACCTTGTCCTGGTTGTGACTGTTTTTGCACAGGAATCAAAGTATGATCATCGTGAAGCATTCAATCCTTTGTTTTATCCGCAAACAGGCAATGATTATCGCAGTGGCAGTGGCGAGCCCGGGCCTAAGTACTGGCAAAACCAGGCAGATTATAAAATAAATTGTACGCTTGATACAGCTGCACACCGTGTTACTGCCGATGTAGAAATCACTTACACTAACAACAGCCCCGATAATCTTCGTTTTTTGTGGCTGCAGGTTGATCAGAATATTTATCGCAAAGATTCAAGAGCTTCCGCTACTACCACCGTAACCGGGGGCCGCTGGGCCAATGCGAAATTTACTGAAGGAGATGTGATCAAATCTGTTACTGTTGAAACAGGTGGAAAAGGCTACACGCCAAAATATATTGTTACAGATACCCGCATGCAGCTATGGTTAACTGACGTGTTGAAAGCAAACGGAGACAAAGCGAAAATTAAAATCAGCTATGCGTTTGAAATTCCTGAATATGGAACTGACAGAATGGGAAGGTTAAAAACAAAAAACGGATGGATCTATGAAGTGGCACAGTGGTTTCCACGTATGTGTGTGTATGATGATGTGCAGGGCTGGAATACGCTTCCGTATTTGGGGGCAGGAGAGTTTTACCTGGAATATGGCGACCTGGAATATTCAATTACCGCACCTTCTAATTTAATTGTAGTTGGTTCCGGGGAATTATTAAATCCGCAGGAATGTTTAACGCCGGCGCAGGTTACCAAACTGAATGAAGCAAAGAACAGTGATAAAACCGTTGTAATTCGCAGTGCTGCCGAAGTAAATGATCCCAACTCAAGGCCAAAAACTGCTACCTGCACATGGAAATTTAAAATTCAAAATGCAAGAGATGTTGCCTGGGCCGCATCAAAAGCATTTGTGTGGGATGCCGCAAGAATTAATTTACCCAGCGGAAAAAAATCTTTGGCTGCAAGTGCTTACCCGGTTGAAAGCATAAAAAAAGATGGCTGGCAACGCTCCACTGAAATGGTAAAGGGTTCTATTGAGCATTATTCTAGCAGGTGGTTTGAATTTCCTTATCCTGTTGCTACAAACGTAGCCGGCCAGGTGGCAGGCATGGAATATCCCGGAATTGTTTTTTGCAATTATAATGATGCCGGCGCCGGTTTGTGGGGAGTTACTGATCATGAATTTGGTCACACTTGGTTTCCGATGATTGTTGGCAGTAACGAAAGAAAATATGCCTGGATGGATGAAGGCTTCAATACGTTTATCAATGAGCTTTCTACCAAAGCATTTAATAATGGCGAGTTTAACGAAGCTTCATTTTTTGGCGACCCAAATTCTGAATTCATGGTAAGAATGGTGTTTAATGAAAAGATGGATGGGCTAATGAATATTCCGGATGTGGTACAACAGGATAATCTTGGTTTTACTGCTTATATGAAGCCGGCACACATGCTTGATGAATTACGAGACAATGTGCTGGGCCAGGAAAGATTTGATGCCGCATTTAGAGAATACATTCGTCGCTGGGCTTTCAAACATCCAACCCCATGGGATTTCTTTCACACCATGGAAAATGTTTCCGGCGAAGACCTTGGCTGGTTTTGGAGAGGCTGGGTGCTGAACAACTGGAAGCTTGACCAGGCGGTGAAAAACATTAGCTACATTGAAAATAAAGCTGCCAATGGCGCCGAAATAACCATTACAAACCTTGATAAAATGGTGATGCCTGTTTTTGTGTTGGTAAAAGAAAGCAATGGCAGGGAGCACCGCATTAATTTACCGGTAGAGGTTTGGCAACGGGGCCCCAACTGGACGTTTACCGTGCCTACCACCAGTGAAATAAAAGAAGTAGTGCTGGATCCTGATAAAAAATTGCCAGATTACAACCGCAGTAATAATAGTATGAAAAAAGGATTCTAAAGGCAAAGCGAATTGAACTGCATAGATTCTTTAGCCGCAGAACCGGAAAAACTATTCGGCTTTGCGGCTTTTTTATAAGCAAATGCATTTTTTCAACAGCTATAGTTTACCATGCATAAATAGATGGCAACGATAAGGGAGTTTACCAAAAAGGAGATTATTACTTCAAAAAGACTTCCGAAATGGGCAGATAAAAAATTGTCGCAAATCTTTACTGATATTTCCTCATCAGGTCGTAAAGAATTTTTTTGTCATCGTTCGTAATCACTTTCGTTGTATCGTTTTGTACAAAATGAAGTTTGAAAGATTGAATAGCTGCTTCGGGATTTTTCACATCATAACCAATAATGCGTAATGCCTGCAGGCTGTTAAAATCTGTTGGCACCTGTACGCCTGTTGTATCGTACCAAAGGCCAAAGCCTTTTTCGGCCAACTGCTTCCATGGGAAATATTTGTTGGGGTCAACTTTTCTTCCAGGTGCCATATCTGCATGGCCTATAAAATTTGCAGCGGGTATGTTGTAGGCTTTTTTCAATTCTGCTAATAATTCAACCAGGCTGTTGATTTGGGCATCGGTAAATGGTTCAAATCCGTTATTGTCAATTTCAATTCCAATACTGCTGCTGTTCATATCGGTTGTTCCACCCCATTTGCCTGCTCCGCCATGCCATGCCCGGAAATAATCATTCAACATGTGGTGCACCTTTCCATCCTTACAAATAACATAGTGGGCACTTACCTGCGATTTTACAGTTGTAAATGTTTTGAGAGTTTGGTCACAACTGTTTTGTGCGGTATGGTGTATGACCACGAAATTGGGCTTGCGCAAATTAAAATTGGTAGTGCCAATAAAAGAAGCGGTATTACTCACCGAATCTTTCAACGGGTAGGCTGCAATTTGCTTTGAAAAAGCTTTTGCCTGTTTTTTATATGCTTTGTTGGCGGCAGCATAGGGCCTGCGGCTGCAGCTTAAAATCAGTAAAAATGCGGTAATGGCCAGCAAAAGTTTTTTCATTGTACCGGTTTTTGCTATGGAAAACTAAACAAAGATATTATGCCCGAAGGCTCATCCATTGTTATTCTAAAAGAAGTGGTAAAAGATTTCAAAGGTAAAAAAGTAGAAAGCATGGGCGGCAACACCAAAGTAGATTTCAGTCGCATTCTTTATCAAAAAATTACCGGCTTCAAAAGTTTCGGCAAAAACTTTTTTATCTGTTTTAAAAATTGTTCGGTAAAGATCCACTTCATGCTGTTTGGTTCTTACCGCATCAATGAAAGAAAAGAAACTCCTGCACGTATGAGCCTGGTTTTTAAAGATGGGGAATTGAATTTTTATGCCTGTTCAGTGCAATTGATTGAAGAAGACTTAAACAAGCTCTACGGTTGGACGGCTGATGTGATGAATGACAACTGGGATCCGAAAAAGGCAAGAAAAAAATTAAAGGCGCAACCCCAAACGCTGGTGGTGGATACGCTGCTGGATCAAAATATTTTTGCCGGTGTGGGCAACATTATCAAAAATGAAGTTTTGTTCCGCATACAGGTTCATCCAAAATCCACTGTTGGGAAATTGCCGCCACGTAAGCTGACTGAGCTGATTAATGAAGCGAGGAATTACAGCTTTGATTTTTTAGAATGGAAGAAACAATATTTTCTCAAAAAACATTGGCTGGTACATACCAAAAAAACCTGCCCAGGGATTGTTCCTTTTCCTCTCTTTCAAGGCGGGTTGCCGGTTCTTGTTTTTCTATGCTACGCGGTAAGTTTTTTCTTTTCATAATACTCAATTAAAAAATAAGGGTACGGATTTGTTGTTAATCGGCTTGCTTTTGCTTGTCGTTTTTCAAATGTTCGTTGCGTTTAGCATCAGGGTCGGCCGTTTTTGGAGAAGGCTGAGACCGCTTGCCGCCCGTATGCTTTTTATTGTATCAGATTTTGATTGCCTTTCATTGCTGCTTGCAAAACCCTGGTTGCTTTGATTATTAGCTCCACGGCCAGCAGAGCCATGTTTTTTGTTATCACCGCGTCCTGACATAAAAGAAATTTTTTTCGTTGCTGAATACCTAACCGATGCAGTAATTATGCCACGGCAGCCTTGTTATTTTTTCTGCCGGTAATATGAACGAAAAAAAATTCTATGGCGCAGATGTTGTTCATTTTATTCAAAATAAGATTATGGGTAAACAACTCCATTTGCATGCGCCTTGGGAAAAAGTAAAGGAAAGATTGAAAGAAACGAACCTGCAATTAACAGATGATGATCTTATTTATGAGGAGGGCAGCGAGGATGCACTGATTGAGAGAATCAGCAATAGAATCGGTAGCACCAGGTAACAAACTATTGAACTGATAGAAAGCATTTCGGCAAACAAGTCACAAGCCGGGTAAAAAAAGGCGATGCAAAGCATCGCCCTGCAAAAAATACTCTGTCCTGGTTTTAACCGCCCCAGGAATTGCCAGCTTCTGAGCTGTATGAACGGGCGGTTTGTTTTGCTTCTGATGCAAAATCTTCTGCTTCGTCTTTCATGTTCTCAAAATCGTTTTGCAATCCATCTACAAAATCATTGAATTTTTTCTTTAGATCTCTTCCTGCTCTTGCAATTTTTCTTCTCGCATCAGAACCTTTTTCGGGTGCCAGCAATAAGCCGGCAGCCAGGCCCAGAGTAAAACCAATTAATAATTTGCTCATAACATCTTTTTTAAAAGTGAGGAATACCATTAACAATTCCTAAAATATCATGCCATACCTAAAGGATAACTCAATTAGTGATTTGGGCAAACGTAACAGGCTGATTTATATAAAATTTTACTTTTCTGTTATGGCTGATGGCGGGTAACCATTTGGGGGAATCTTTCATCATTTTTACAGCAATTAATGAAGAAGGAAAGGTGGAAGATGTTACAGTTGATGTACCGCTGCATCCAAGGTTTGACGCAACCATTGCCAGTCGTAAAACTGTTCAATTTTTTGGGCAATGCAAATATTTGCCGTCAGCAAAAAACAAAAGAAAATTATTTTCATAAAAAGGTTATTTGGCTGCTCTTCTTCCCTGCAAAATCTTAAGAAACGACCGGCTGCGAATTTCATCTATCGTCAATCCTGTGGCTGTTGCTTCTTCTTCACTAATGGCACCGCAATTCATTGCTTTGAGAAAAAAGTTCAGCAACCCCTGCCCTGTTGCGGCATCATCAAATATATCTTTTGTTAAGGTAGAGATAGCGGCTCTTTCCACAAAGGTTTTCAAACGAAATACTGCATCATCGTAACTGCTTAAAAAGAAATTGTAGGTGGCAGCATATCTCATTGGTAATTGCGCCGGGTTCAAATCCCAACCCTGGTAAAAACCATTAATGAGTGAATGCATCGTATGGTTGTAACCAATTCGCCAGGCATTATGAACAGCTCTGCGGTTTTCATCCAACTGTTGCGAGGTTAAGTTTTCACCGCGATGCGGACCAATAGGCATCACATTCGTTGCGCCATCACTCAAAAAAATTCCAGTGCCAGCCAATGCAACTTTCGTCATGTGATGAGCAAAATCGCAAACCGGGTGTGCCATCGTTTGATATTTGGCTGTAATACCGCAGGAAGCGGTGTAATCATAGGTTCCGAAATGGGCAGCAATGCATCTTCCTTCGCTTGCACGAATAATTTTCATCAGTGGGTTCTTGCCTTCATCATCCATAATGATTTGTGGGGCCTCAACCATCGTTTCCATTTTCAAACTGCCCGCTGCAAGGCCATTCGCTTTTTCAAGCAATTCAAAAAAACGAACCATGGTTTGCACTTGCTCAGGAATGGTAACCTTGGGCAGCATTACTACAAAATTTTCCGGCAGCTTACCGTTCGTGTTCTGCAAAAGAGTGGTAAGAAAAATATCCAGGGTACGAATGCCCCGATGCTTGAGATCTTCTGTAAAAGGTTTTATGCGAATGCCAATAAATGGTGAAATAGTTTTATTCTGCATGCCCATAGCAAGTTCTGTGGCAGCATTAACGGCAGTAGCATCTTCCTCATCATCTGGCCGGTTGCCAAAACCATCTTCAAAATCAATTCTGAAATCTTCAACCGGTTCGTTATTTAGTTTTTGAATGATTTTGTTGTAAACCGACCAGGCAAGCCAGGCCGGGTGTTTTTTTCTTTCACTCTCCGATTGCGCCTGCAAAGTTTTGGTGAGTGAAGAGATTTCTTTTTCTGTAGTCGGTAGTTCTTCATATCCATCAATCTTCAGCACATTGGCCAGCACAACAAAATTGGGTGAATAGGTTTGGAAATTTCTCAAGGCAATCTCACCCATTTTCACGCAGGTGTCCGACT
This sequence comes from Chitinophagaceae bacterium, assembly GCA_040289925.1. Classification (GTDB taxonomy): domain Bacteria; phylum Bacteroidota; class Bacteroidia; order Chitinophagales; family Chitinophagaceae; genus VBAU01. The sequence continues at coordinate 8,598 of PSMD01000003.1, forward strand.
TAAATAAATTGGCACCTCCATAAACGGTATGCACCGGCTGCCTGTCGGGCTTATCACCGGGATAGATTTGTTGAAAGCGTAGGTTGGCGGGTCTAAGCTCGTTCAGTAGTTTTTCTTTTTCTGTTTCGGTAATGGAAAATTTCATGAGTAAAAATTAATTAAGAAACACAATGAACACAAAAGAAATATTGCTGGCAAAGAAAAGTTTTGAATTGATTACGACCCACGGTATGTTGAATACCCGAAAGGACTTAACAGCAGCGGAACGTGATAATGTTCCGAAGAAGAAATTTCAAACACTATTTCTACATACGGATAAAACGTAGTAATCCTATCTGCATCAAAATAATCTTTGGTCTCCAAGCGCAGCTTATAAATGCCGGGTTGCAAAGTCTTTCCATCAGCCACCAAATCTTTTGCCCGGCCATCTTCGTTTGTCTCACTGCGGCCAATTTCAGTCCATTCATCATTTTCACCGTAATAAAAAACAACTCTGACACCAGCGGCCGGCCGGCCGCGCATGGTGTCTAAAATATGTGTGGTAATCTGGCTCATCTTTTTTTCTCCGAAAGGAGAGTAGAATTTTTTGTTATGCAATAAAAAGTTTTTCCAGTCGCAGCCTGGTAATCTTGTTTTGCTCGTCAACAGCAATTTTAATTTCTTCTTCCGGATCATTGGTAAGCCTTGCAGTTAAAATGCCCAGCATTTCTTCCGCTGATTTACCCGATGCAGATACAATAAAAATATAGCCAAACTTCTCTTCGTATTTTTTATTTCCCTCTGCCAAAGCCTGCAATGTTTGCTCTGAAGCCTGCTTGACAGCTGCCTGTTCATCTTCTGCCCAGTTGGCAGTAGAAGCAAACTTTTGCCTCAATGAATCGATGTCACCGATTTTGGGATGATGTGCAAATGCTTGTTTCCAGTCGTCTTCGCTACAGGCATACCATGCTTCTTCAGCATCCTCAAATAAATCAATCATATCTTCCGCTGCAGGCATGGCCAGCATTTTCTCTATCCATGCAGATGAGCCGCAGCATTGCCGCAACAATTCCCTTTTCTTTTCCTTATCAAGATGATTAAATTCATCTATGGTCATATTCTATTCCTTCAATTCCTCTTACAATCAGAGGATAGTTTTCAGTTATTAAAGTTCTTTCTTTCTGATTCTCCCAAACAAACGTATACGGCTTACACCGCCATCAGGAAAAATTGAAAGCCTTGCATGAGTAAAGGGGCCATGGTTCACAATTTCCTTTTCAAAAAAATGTTCATGGTCTGCCTGCAATTTTGATTGCGGTAAAATGATCTGCCACTTCACTTTATCCCAGTTTATTTTTTCCTGCTGATCGTTCAGCCTGCAGCCTTCAATTAAACAGCTATCGGGGTAATTGCCCTTAAAGTGGCAGGTGTCAATCAAAACTTTTTCGATCAGCCCTTCATGTGCCAGTTGCACAATCACCCAGTCACGGTTGTTCGGTGTGCGGTTTCTTTTCGTTTCCCAGCCATCACCCATATTTATTCCACGGCCGGGCATAATCAGGTTTTGCATGTGAGAAAAAAACATGTCGTTGCACAGAATAGCTTTTCCGCCGTTTACCGCAGCAGCAAGGTCAATAATTTCATCATTGCTAACCTCGTTCCAGTTTTTAAAAACTTCACCATACACCTTTAATCTTGCAACGCCACCATCAGGGTAAATATTTAACCGCAGGTGAGTATAAATTTCTCGATCGTTTATTTCATAAAAATTTTGTGAACCGGGTTGCAATGGAGACTTCGGCAAAATTTCTTTCCATTCAATTGCTCCTGGTTTTTGCCAGTCTGTTTTTTTTGCTGATGAAATATTTGCCGCATCAAGTGAAGCAAAAGGCGGATGATTGCCGAGAAAATGGTTCGTGTCAATATCAACACCAAAAATTTTCCCTTCTGTTGCCAGTTGAATAATTGCCCAGTCGTGGCCCGGTGTTCTTTTTCTACGGGATTCCCAGCCATCCATCCACTTTCCGCGGTCGGTGTATTTGTCTGGTATAAAAATGCCACGGCCGGGTTTGATGAGGTTTTCTTTTTCAGCAAAAAAATCATCGCTGCAGGCCAGCACTTTTCCGCCGAGGCGTTCAGCAGCCAGGTCAGCTAATTTGGTGAAAGCAGGTTCAGACATTTACCTCTTCTTTGTGTTATTCAAAATAATTCGCCCTTTATTCAAATGTAAAAACTTTCCGGCTTCATAAACTTTGCGTCCGGCAAGCCAGGTTTGTTCAACTACACCATACAGTTCTTCATTTAAATAAGGTGTGATCTTATGCCTGTGTTCAATCATCTTTTCTGTTACAAAAAACGTTTTATCCGGGTTCCAAACAACCAAATCTGCATCGAAGCCTTTTTGAATTTTTCCTTTTATATTTTCCAGTCCCGGAAGCTTTGCCGGATTTTCACAGAGCCATCTGGCTATCTGTTCTATTGAGCAATTCTGTTTTCCTGCAGCCGTCCACAATACGGGCAAGGCAAATTGCAATGACGCAATACCGCCCCATGCTTTCATAAAATCTCCTCTTTGCATTTCTTTCATTTCTGGGGTACAGGGAGAATGATCGGTTGCCACAAAATCAATCAAACCTTTTTTCAATGCCTTCCACAGTTTTTCGTTGTTCTCTTTCTCACGAATAGGTGGAGCACATTTGAAATCAGTTCTTCCGTCAGCGATATCTTCTGCGGAAAAATAGAGATAATGCTGGCCTGTTTCAACCGTTAGTGGCAAACCTTTTTGTTTTGCTTTTTTTATTTGTTCAAGAGAATCAGAAGAAGAAAGATGAACAATATGAACACGGCAATTAAATTCTTCGCAAAGCCGGATCATCAATGCAATGGCATCATCCTCCCATTTCCTGGCCCGTGAGTGTAAATAGTTTTTATAAGAAACTGGATTCTCAGCTGGAGAATACTCAACATGCTTTGTCAACTCGCAATGCACCAGCAGCGGCAGGTTATGTTTTACAATGATTGGCATTGCCTTTCGCAAATCGTGTTCTGCCACGTTTGGAAATTCATCAATACCTGAGTGCACTAAAAAAGCTTTAAAGCCCAACACACCTTTTTCAATCAGCGGTTCAATTTCTTTTTCATTGCCTGGAATAACGCCGCCCCAAAATCCGACATGGCAATGGAGCTTGCCAATGCAGGCATTTATTTTTTCTTCAAATGCTTTTACAGAGGTTGTAACAGGTGAAGAGTTGAGCGGCATATCTACCAATGTGGTAATACCACCCGCAACTGCTGCTTTTGTTGCCGTTTCAAATCCTTCCCAATTTGTGCGGCCGGGTTCATTAATATGCACATGCGGATCAACAATGCCGGGCATTAAAACTTTGTCGCCAACCTCAACTGCACTATCCAGCTTTCCGGAAATAACCTCTTCTATTTTCCCTTTTGTTATTACCACCGTCGCATCAATTACACCCTGTGGAGTAATTACTTTGTTGCTATGAATGGCCGCATCAAACATTCTATAATCTTTTTATTTAAGCTGAAACAATCAGCTATCAGTTAACAAAAGCATTGCAGGCAAACAACGATATGCAAAGTACGCAATGCTGATTTTTCATTTTAAATTTTTACATTGTTTGCTGTATGCTACCCACAATTATTATCATTCTTTTCTTTATCATCTTAGTATTTGGTGTCTGGCTCACTTATCGCTTTCGCTCCATATTGAAACAAAATGAAAATAGTGTTGAGCATGCAAATCTTTATGAAGAAAAGGTTTCTCAATTTCAAAATTATACTTACGCCATTATCATTTTGCTGATAATCGCCATGCTGATTTGTCTTTACCTGCTGTTGAAGGGAACGGTTTATGAAGCTCACATGATGGAGTGGCTGAATATTGTTGTCCGTGTCATGCATATTACTTTTGGTATTGCGTGGATCGGTGCTTCCTTCTATTTTGTTTTTTTAGAAAATGCACTCAACCGCAAAGAAGGCTTGCGGGATGAACTGGCCGGTAATCTCTGGGCCATTCATGGAGGCGGATTTTATTATTTGGAAAAATATAAGCTGGCTCCCAAACAAATTCCAAAACAACTGCATTGGTTTAAATACGAAGCTTATTTTACCTGGCTCTCTGGTTTTGCATTGCTGTTCATCGTTTATTATTTTAATACGCAGGCTATGCTGGTTGATAAATTGGTTCTCAACCTAACCGGTTTGCAGGCTATCAGCATTGGTGTTGGTTCATTCATCGCCGCCTGGTTGCTTTATCATTTTTTGTGTAAAACACCGCTGGTAAAACATAGCTCATTGTTCGCTGTGATTGGTTTTTTGTTAGCCTCTGCATTCGCTTATTTCTATTCCCAGGTTTTTAATAGCCGTGCTGCCTATATTCATTTTGGAGCCATGATTGGTACGCTGATGGCTGCAAATGTTTTTTTCATCATCATTCCTTCACAAAAAGCAATGGTAAAAGCTGCGAAAGAAGGGAAGCAGCTCAACCCGCAATTAGGAAAACACGCCGGCCTGCGATCGCTGCACAATAATTATTTCACCCTGCCGGTATTGTTCGTCATGGTCAGCAATCATTTCCCTTCCACATTTGGAAATAAAAATGGCTGGCTTATACTTGCCATTATCACACTCGGCAGTGCGGGAATAAAACACTGGTTAAATTTAAAAGAGAAGGGACAGATTTCTGTATGGGTGTTACCTGCATCTGTGCTTGTATTGCTGGCTGCCGCATTTATTTCTGCGCCGGCAAAACCCGGCAGTTGTAAAAACAATATTTCATTTACAGAAGTAAACAACATCATCCGGCAGCGGTGCATTCAATGCCATTCTGCCAAACCTACCGACGATGTTTACAAAGCACCACCAAACGGTGTGGTGTACGATACGCCGAATGACATTTTTAAGCTTAAAGACAAGATCATGCAGCGGGTTGTCATTACGCAAACGATGCCACAAAACAACAAAACCGGCATGACGCTGGAAGAAAGAGAATTGATCCGTTGCTGGATTGAGAATGGGGCCAGGGTGAAGTAGGTGATTATTAAGCCGGACGCAGGAATTCTATTGGGCTGTTGTGAGCCTGCCCAGAGAAGCGAAGTGACGAAGGACGCAATCTTGTACTCTAGCAATTCAACTTTATGATGTATTTCATCACAATTGTATGATGCGAACTGATTGTGTAAATTTGTAAATGCTGGTAATATCTATGTTTTATGGCTGAATTGTTTCAATGTATTATTTGGACACAAAGAAAGACTGCCACACATACATGTGCGATACGGCGGGGAAGAAGCGATATATGAGATTCCGGATGGAAATTTGTTAGAAGGATCGTTGCCTGTAAATAAAGAGAAGTTGTTGTTGGCGTGGATTGAGATTCATAAAGAAGATTTGATGGCAAATCGGGAGTTAACGGTAAGCGGCAATAAAGTTTTTACAATTGAACCTCTGAAATAAAATGAATCCAAGAGTAACAGAAGTAAAATATGAAACACCTTATAAATTGATTCTCCATTTTACCGACGGGGAAGTGAAAGAGTTTGATTTTTTTCTTATCTAAACTACCCGATATATCAAATTTTGCAAGATGAAACTTTTTGCAGAAGAGCAAAAGTTTTTAATGGTACTGTTGTCTTTGATGACGAAGTAGATTTTGATCCTGATACGCTTTATCTTGAAAGTAAAAAATTAATACAAACCTGATTGCAGCCCATTGCAAATGAGTTTTTTGCTACAGGCACTTGCTTCTTCTATAGAAATCAATTTCTCTGGTTTTGATTTTAGTGCTGCTTTTTTTGCAATGTATTATACTCCTTTTCAGGAACTGGCACATACTTCTTCTTGTCAATTATTATCCTTGTCATTATTAAAAATGTTGGGTTTAAAATTTATAAAATTGCCCAAAGCTGCAGAACAACAAAACAAGCATGACGCCTGAAGAAAGAGAATTGATCCGTTCCTGGATTGAGAGTCGGTGTGTCAGAAACCGGCTTTGCAACTTTATTTGTTTTTTTCGACAGTGATTTTGGATCTTTCTGAAATGATCTTTACTCGATGATATTTGGGAGATATGGCCGTTTATGGAGAATCCCTGTTTTGAGAGGACATTTACAATTTTTCAGCGAAGTTGATCTTCAATCAAGTTAGGAAGGTTTAAACGAGTTTAAGTTAATTGTGATTTTCAAACAAAGGAGACCTCTATTCTCTCACCTCACCGCTGGTAACTTTTACTCAAGCCCTTCTAAAGCCATGGTGAGTTCATGCTATTGTTACTTTTCTTGCCGTTCAGTGCCGTTTCGTTCCCTTTGATGGCGAACAGTACCCTTTTGTTGCTTTTTAGTGCCGAAAGGTGCCTATCTGTTCCTAATAGGGAAATTGCAACAGCGGCCCCGGCTATCTTAGCTATTCTAAAATTTCAGCAAAAATTTTTTCTGTTTGCAAATAAGTGAGGCAAACAGTTCTTTGAAATATGGGCAATAAAATTTCAGTGCAATAAAATTGATCGGGCAAATACCGTTCGCTTGTGCAACATTTTTAATTCACCACCATCAAATTGCCGAAGTGAATTGCCTTAAAAACCGCACATCATTTTCACTAAACAATCGAATATCATTAATGCCATACTTCAGCAAAGCGGGTCTTTCAATACCCATTCCAAATGCAAAGCCGGTGTATTTGTTGGGGTCTATGCCGCAGTTTTGTAAAACATTCGGGTGCACCATGCCGCAACCTAAGATCTCCAGCCAGCCGGTGTGTTTACAAACACTGCAACCCTCACCATTGCATAATGTGCAGCTAATATCCATTTCGGCACTGGGCTCGGTAAACGGAAAGTAAGAAGGACGGAACCGCACTTTTACATCTGAGCCATACATTTCTTTTACAAAAAAATAAAGCGTTTGCTTCAGGTCGGCGAAAGAAACATTTTCATCAATGTATAATCCCTCTACCTGGTGAAAAAAGCAATGGCTTCTTGCACTTACAGTTTCGTTGCGGTACACCCGGCCAGGGTAAATACCGCGGATCGGCAGTTTACCTTTTTCCATTTCACGTATCTGCACATTGCTGGTGTGTGTACGCAATAACCAGTCGGGATTTTGCTGCACATAAAACGTATCCTGCATATCCCGAGCAGGATGATGTTCCGGAAGATTTAGTGCTGTGAAGTTGTGCCAGTCATCTTCAATCTCCGGGCCTTCAGCAACGGCAAAGCCCAGGCGTTGAAAAATAGAAACGATTTTTTCTTTCATCAAATTCACCGGGTGGCGGGCACCTACTTCAATTGAATCGCCAGGCAAAGAAAGATCGGGATTATGAATGGCGAGATTTTCGTCGGAACTTCCAGCTTCATTTTTGAGTTGCTCATATTTTTGCTCCACAAAAACTTTAAACTCATTCATCACCTGGCCAAATTCTTTTTTTCTTTCATTTGGCACATTTTTCATTTCTGCCATCAGGCTTTTTACAATGCCTTTTGTGCCCAGCCATTTTATGCGGAATTCTTCAACAGCTTTTGCATCAGCGGCGGTTGAGCTGCTTATTTCATTTTTATAACCTTCTATTTGTTTCAGCAAATCTTCCATAGTAACAAAGATAAGCGAACATAAAAAAGGTTGTAAAAGAGATGCAGGCCTTCTATTGTGAAAGATTTTAATTCAATCCATTTTCACCCGTACAGAAAAATTTATCACTCTGCCATCAATAGGTGCCCAAAGCTGTTTGAATGAAGGATTATTGTAAGGAGGGAAAACGATGTTCTCTTTTTTTGTTTGCCGGTAATCAAAAAGGTTTTCTCCATTTAATACAAACGAAAACATTTTATAGTCATAACGCATCATTGCCGCTACAAACAGAAAGGCAGGAGTCTTTCTTCCATCATCAAGGTATTGCCTGCCGGTAAAAGCTGCTTCAATACCTGCTCTGAAGTTTTTTGAAAATTCATAAGCCAGCACAGAAGCAAATTTATTTCGGGCACTGAGGCTCATGTAAGGATGAGCAGCATCGTATAATTTTTTTGCAATTGTGTAAACATAACCGAGATAAATTTCCAGTTCATCATGCTGCAGTTGCACATAGGTTTCTAAACCTTTTGTATCTATTGGCCTGGTAGCATTGGAGAAATAGATGTAAGGATTAAGTTCATATTTAACGACAGGTTGTGAAATGCGGGTGTAATAAAAAGTTTGGTTAACGGTGATATTCCATTCGCTGATCTTGTGGTGAAAATTGACATCCCAATTTGCACCTGCAGATTTTTCTGCTTTTATATTTTCAAACAGACGGAGGAATTTATAATCTCTTTCATCAATATCACTTTCAAAAGCTGATGGTATGGCATAACCAAGCCCGCCGCCAAATCTTGTAATAAAGGCAGCATTTATTTTATATAGTAAGGAAAATCTGGGAAGAAAAAAATTTCCATATTGATTGTGATGGTCCAACCGCAATCCTGTTTCGACTGTTACCTTCTCGTTCATTCGCCAATCATCCTGCAAAAAAAATCCGGCCGTGAAAAAATTGTAAGCATCAATGCCGAGGCTGTCAGGAAATCTGGTAATGCTGAATTTCTCACCATTAAAATTTATACCGCCAACCCAGACGTTTTTCTTTGTTCTTTTCAGGTATGAAAACTCGTTATAGTAAGATAATTGTTGACCCTGCGTTCCAAAAACATTGGTCAGAATTTTTCGGCTGAACCAGCTTGCAGTGCTTTTAAAACTTAGCTTATTGTTGCCGGGTATATTAAAGTCATAGTTAAGATTGATTGTGTGCCTGCTCAATTGGTTTTTATCAAAATACTGGTGCTGGCTGTCGGGCCTATTTTTTAAAACCTGCATATCACCACCTTTTCTTTTTTCAAATACACCGTTATAGCCCACTGAAATGGCAGATTTTTTATTGGGATAAACAAAAAATGCCGGATGTAGAAAATAGCTTTCAATGCCGGGAATATCACTGAATCCATCTTCGTTTACATCTTTTTGCTTTTGATGAGTAAGACCCGTAAAAAATGTGTATCCAAATTTGTTTTTTCTATCTGCCAGGAAAGCATGCACATTTGATTCGCCCAATGAAGATTGATTCAGCAAAATTGTTTTTTCAAACTTACCTTCTCTTGGTTTTTTGGAAATAAGATTGATCATCCCGGCAATCGCTCCGCCACCATATAAAGTAGAAACTGATCCTTTCACAATTTCAATTTGCTTTAAATCCAGCGGTGGTATTTGCAGTACGCTGAAGTTGCCGGCGTAGCCACCAAACAAAGGCATTCCATCCCGCAGCAATTGTGTATAGTTACCCGGCAGCCCCTGTACTCTCATTTCGGTATTGCCCGTTGCAGCAGAGGTTTGTTGTGTTTGAATGCCTGCAATATCACCCAGCAAGCTGGCAATATTTCCTGGTTTAATTCCTGCTTCTTCATTCACTTCTTCGCTTCCCAGCACTTCCACTCTTGTTGGTGTATTTTCAATTCTTGATTCAGTTCTTGCAGAGCTGATCACTACTTCTTCAATTTCTTTTTCCGCAGGCAACATCAGAATGATAATCGAGTCAACCCCTTCCAATGGAAAGTTCAGGTTGTTGTTTCTGTCCTGGTAGCCGGCACTGGAAAATAGAATAGTATGATTGCCTGGTGGAATATTTTTCAGCAATACAAATCCTGCGGTATCTGTAATGCCAACAATATTTTTATCCTTGATTTTTACAGTTACGCTGGCCAGCGGCTGTTTTGTAAGACTGTCTTTCACAAACCCAACAAAATTGCTTTGCGCCAAACTGATTTGTGCAAAGGCCGTGGCAAGAAGAATTAAAAACCAGCTTCGCATGGTGATGGAAATTACTGAATGTATTTTCACGGTGATTTATCTGAGTTTTCCACCCAAATGATTTTTTGGATTATTCGAAAATAACTACTTTTCCCAAGAATCCTATTTGATTTACTAATTGTGGTTTTATGGATCATCTAAACATCTCCGATTTTCTTTCGCCGATGGATCTTCATTTAATTTCAAATGATGAAGGGTATAAAGAGGGACAATTGGGACAAACAATTTTGAAATATGAAGAAGAATTTCCTGACCTGGATGAAGTGCAGTTGGTAATTGTTGGTTGTGGCGAACAAAGAGGCAGCGGGCTGATTCATGGGTACAGCAAAGCGCCGGATCTTATTCGCCGGCAGCTATACAATTTGTTTTACTGGCATCATGATGTAAAAATTGCCGATGTGGGAAATGTAAAAGTCGGTTCGCTTTACACTGATTCTTATACTGCATTAAAAACAGTAGTGCATGAGTTAATCAATGATGGAAAAACTGTTATTATCCTTGGCGGCTCTCATGATTTAACCCTGGCACAGTACGAAGCTTATGCCGATAATGGCAAAGCAGTGGAAGCTTTAAGCATTGATGCACTGATTGATTTAAATATTGATTCACCTTTCCGGCATGAAAATTTTTTGATGGAGCTGCTGACCGGTGAGCCCAATTTCATCAGGCATTATAATCACATCGCTTTTCAAAGTTATTATGTGCATCCGCGAATTTTGGAAACCATGGACAAACTGCGGTTTGATTGCTACCGCGTTGGAACTGTGAAAGAAAATATTGATGAAATGGAGCCGGTTATCCGCAACAGCAGCTTTGTAAGTTTTGATGTGACTGCCATTGCCAACGCTTATGCGCCAGGTAATACTGTTTCTCCAAACGGCTTAAATGGAGAAGAAGCCTGTGTGCTGATGCGTTATGCTGGTATGAGCCCCCATGTGAGCAGCATTGGTATTTATGGTTATGATGTACAGCACGACAGGGAAGAACTGACAGCCAAACAAATTGCACACATGATCTGGTACATACTCGATGGAAGAAGCCGCGGCAGGAGAGAAGCAGAATTGAACCAGAAAGATTCGTTTAATGAATACCATATTGCTTTTGCGGAAGTAGAAACTACTTTTTTGCAAAGCAAGAAAACAGGAAGATGGTGGATGCAACTGCCCAATAAAAGTTTTATTGCCTGCAGCTATAAAGATTACCTGCTGGCCAGCAGCAATGAAATTCCTGAGCGGTGGCTACGGGCACAGGAAAGGGAGTGAGTAGCAACTAATAATTAAAAATTAAGAATTAAGAATGAAAAGAAATTCTGCCTTAATCCAATTATTAATTATTCACTCTTCATTATTAATTTTTGCCTCCTGTTCTGTTCAAAAACAAATTTCCCGGTCGGCACAACAAATCGTTTTAAAAGATTCATCGCTTGCTACTGCCCATGTGGGCATTAGCATTTATGAACCAGCAACCGGCAAGCATTGGTTCAATTACCAGGGAGATTATTATTTTGTACCCGCCAGCAATACAAAAATTCCAACCTGCTATGCAGCGATGAAATATTTGGGAGATAGCTTGGTGGGATTGAGATATACGATTTCCGAAACCGGATTAATAATTCAACCCTCAGGAGATCCAAGCTTTTTACATCCTGATTTTAAAATTCAACCCGTTTATGATTTTCTGAAATCGCAGAACCAGAATATTTTTTATGCGCCAAGCAACGCAGTAACAGGATGGGGCAGCGGCTTGGTCCTGGAACGATTATGCTGAAAACTATATGGCAGAGCGAAGCGCAATGCCGATATATGGTAACCTGGTAAGATTCAGAAAAATGGGTGAAAAAAATATCCAGGTAGACTCCACGCCATCATTTTCCATTAATATTATTCCCGGGTATTTCAGAGATAAGAAAATTATTAGCAAGATAAATTGGGCGAACGCAAAAGGATTTTCGATTGACAGATTGATTGCTCAGAATTTATTTATTATCACCCCTGCTAATAATTCTGGCAATAGTGAAGTACCATTCACAAATATACCGGAAGAAATATTGCCTCTTCTTACTGATACGTTGCATAAGGCTTTTTTACCAATGGGAACTATCAAAAACAAGTTGGCAAAAATAATTCACTCTCAACCTACCGACTCTCTCCTCAAACCCATGATGCACCGCAGTGATAATTTTTTTGCGGAGCAGTCTTTATTAATGGTGAGCAATGAACTGTTGAGTGTAATGAATGATGAAAAGATCATTGATACGTTATTGAAAACAGATTTTAAAGACCTTCCTCAAAAACCAAGATGGGTGGATGGTTCGGGTTTGAGCCGTTACAATTTATTTTCTCCGCAGGACCTTGTTTTCATTCTGAATAAAATGAAAATTGAGTTTGGAATGGGCAGGGTCAAAACAATTTTTGCTACTGGCAATGAAGGCACACTGGAAGGCCGCTACAAAACAGAGGTGGGATATATTTTTGCAAAAACCGGAACACTCAGCGGTGTCGTTGCATTAAGTGGGTTCCTCTATACAAAAAAGAACAAGCTGCTTATTTTTTCTATTCTGGTCAATAATCACAACAATAATCCCTCAGCTGTAAGAACAGCAATTGAAAAATTTATAAGGAGCATTAGGGAGAAATATTAGAAGGGGCGAAACATTTTTTCCAGCTGCTCTTTCTCAAATTCTAAATAAGTAGGGCGGCCATCGGGTGTGCTGTTGGGTTGCTGGCAATGAAAAAGATCCGTCACCAATGCTTCCATCTCTTTTTGTGTTAACCGTCGGCCAGGTTTTATTGCTTGCTGCCGGGCAACAGAACGTACCAGCCTTTCTCTTTTTGAAAATTTCAGGTCAGTAGAATAATGTTTGTATTGCTCCAGCAGATTTTCTATCACAAATTTTTCATTGCCCTGTTCTACATCAGCCGGTGTGCCCTGTATCACAAATGAATTTTTTCCAAACGGTTCAATCAAGTATCCCAATTGCCGAAGATCAACCAATAGTTCAAACAACAACACAGCATCTGCAGGAGCCAATTCAAAATTTACCGGGAATAAACTGTGCTGTGTAATCATCTCTGTTCCGTTGATGGCCTTGCCGAGTTGTTCATACAAAACCCGTTCGTGTGCAGCTTGTTGGTGAATGAGAATAAAACCGTTTTCTGTTTGAAGAAGGATGTATTCGTTGTGAAGCTGCGTTATTTGCCAACCTGGAGTTTGGGGTTGGGAGTTTAGGGTAATCAATGATGTAAAGCCTTTACCAGGCTTTTGACTGCTAACTTCTGACTTCCGAGTTCCGGCATCTGCATCCTCACTTTCAAAAAAATCTTTCCAATGCTTCAACCCAGATTTTTTAGTTGGTTCAATAATATGCGCCTGGTGCTTTTGGGTAAATCCTTTAAAAATAGTTGAAGAAATAGCTGCCGATTGTTTTTCTTCTGTAAATGGTTGCTGAACGGATGGTAATTGCTGGATAGAAGCATCCAGTTCAAAATCCAGGGTAGGGGTGATGCTGAACTGCGCCAGGGCATGTTTTATGGCTGCCTGCACAAAAGCGTAAATAATTTTTTCATCTTCAAATTTTATTTCCTGCTTGGTAGGGTGCACATTCACATCAACCTGTGCAGGGTCAAGGTCAATAAACAATACATACATCGGAAAACTATCGGAAGCGATCATTTCCTGGTAGGCACTCATAACCGCATGGTTCAGGTAAGCACTTTTGATAAAGCGGTTGTTCACAAAAAAATACTGATCGCCTCTTGTTTTCTTGGCCGCCTCGGGTTTGCCAACAAAGCCATAAATATTCAAATAGTCGGTTTCTTCTTTTACAGAAACCAGTTTTGCGTTGTAAGTATTGCCGAGCAGTTGCAGAATTCTTTGTTTCAGATTTCCTGCTTCCAGGTGAAAAAGTTGCTGGCCGTTTGCAGTAAGCGTAAATAAAATTTCCGGGAAGGCCAGTGCCACTCTGGTAAACTCATCAACAATATGCCGCATTTCTGCCGCATTGCTTTTTAAAAAGTTTCTGCGGGCAGGCACATTAAAAAACAAATTCTTCATGGCAATGCTGGTGCCGTTGGCCATGGCTACCGGCTCCTGTTTCTTGACTAAGCTGTTTTCAATTTCTATGCAGGTGCCTGTTGCATCTTCTGTCCGTTTTGTTTTTAGCTCCACCTGCGCAACCGCAGCAATGGATGCCAAAGCTTCCCCACGAAACCCCATGGTGCGGATGCGAAATAAATCTTCAATATGACTGATCTTGGAAGTTGCATGCCGCTCAAAACACATGCGGGCATCCGTTTCACTCATGCCGCTGCCATTATCTATCACTTGTATTAAAGATTTTCCTGCATCCTGGATGATCAGTTTTATTTCGGTTGCCCCGGCATCTACTGCATTTTCCAGTAATTCTTTTACGGCACTGGCGGGCCGTTGTATCACTTCTCCGGCGGCAATCTGGTTGGCAATATTATCAGGCAGCAATAGAATTTTATCTGGCACCGTTCATTTTTTTTCCTCCGTCAAAAATAGGCATTTGGTTGTGGAAGAAATTTTTTCTGGCCGCTTAAAAACTTTTACGATTGTTGATGTAATTAAATACTACAGTGCCTTTGTTTTCGTTTTAACAGCAATATCCACCTCTATGAAAAACCGCATAGCCACAATTACCATCATGGGCATTGCTGCCATTTTCAGTTTTTCGTCCTGCAAAAAATAATTGACGCAGTTATCCCATCGCCCAGGCCTGGGGAGTTTACAAAATACGTTATCCGCGCAAGCGAGCATTATGCCGATAAAAACAGCTACCAGTCAGGTGACCTGTTTGAATTGAACTTTGTAGTTAAGTTTGACAGCACCGCTATTTATCAAAATGCAAATGCAGAAAACCAGGAAGGCATTAACAAGCTGTATGGATTTAGTGATAACGGTGCAGAACACAAGCAGTATAGTGCAAGTTTTGGCTGGAACTGGAGCCGCAATGCTCTGCGATTATTTGCTTACGTATATATAATAATGGAGCCAGGTTGTCAACAGAAATTACTACCATTGCCATCGGCAGCGAATACAATTGCTCAATTAAGCTGAATGGCAATAAATATATTTTTACTGTTAATTATATTACAGTAGATATACCAAGAGCCAGCACAACAGCAACTGCAAAAGGCTACAAGCTTTACCCCTATTTCGGCGGAGCTGAAACAGCCCCGCATGATATTTGAATTTGCATAAAAGATTTGTAACACCTAATTCTTCACAAGCTCTTAATCAATCAAAAAAATGAATTGTGGTAACTTGCTTGTATAAGTTATCGCATGAAAAAAATTCTATTTCTATTGCTGATCATTTTTCTTTCCGCAAAAAATTTTGCGCAGTATAAAAGCACATTGCCCGCCGATAAATGGGTTGACAGTGTGTTTAATTCTTTAAGCAAAGAAGAAAAAATTGCGCAGCTCATGGTCATCAGGGCACATTCTAATCTGGGAGACGACCATGTAAAGCAGGTAACTGAGCTGATCAAAAAATATAATGTTGGTGCACTTTGTTTTTTCCAGGGCGGACCAGTGAGGCAGGCCAACCTCACCAATTATTATCAAAGCATGGCCAAAACTCCGTTGATGATAACCATTGATGCGGAGTGGGGGCTTGGCATGCGGCTGGACAGCGTAACAAAATTTCCTTATCAGCTTACACTCGGCGCCATGAATGATCCTTATCTTGTTTATGAAATGGGAAGAGCTATCGGGGAGCAATGCAAACGCATGGGCGTGCATGTGAACTATGCGCCGGTGGTTGATATCAATAACAATCCGGACAACCCCGTAATAGGTTACCGTTCTTTTGGAGAAGACAAAAACAAAGTAACTCAGTTTGCATTGGCTTATATGAAAGGCATGCAGGATGTTGGTGTGTTTGCCTGCGCCAAACATTTTCCCGGGCATGGTGATGTGGCAGTGGACTCACATTTGGATTTGCCGGTGATTAACAAAACAAGACCGCAGTTAGATTCGCTGGAGCTGCAACCTTTCAAAGCTCTGATTGATTCAGGTGTTGGCAGCATGATGATTGCTCATCTTTACATACCGGCAATTGATAACACCGCAAATCTTGCTACTTCGCTTTCTAAGAAAAATGTTACAGATCTTTTGCGGATGGATCTCGGTTTCCATGGATTGACGTTTACCGATGCGCTGGAGATGAAAGGTGTTTCAAAATTTTGGCCTGGTGGTGAAGCGGCTGTGCAGGCATTGATTGCCGGTAATGATATGCTTTGCCTGCCGGAGAATGTGCCGGATGCAATTGATGCAGTAAAAAAAGCCATTAGGAAAAAAAGATTGAAATGGGAAGATATAGATGCGAAAGTGAAAAAAGTTTTGCTGGCGAAATACAAAATGGGGTTGAATGAATGGAAGCCTGTTGACACCAAAAACCTCGTGAATGATCTGAACGCAAAAAATGATGCCATTCGCTATAAGGTGGCAAAAAATTCAATCACGGTGTTAACTCAATCATCCAGCACAGCTTCCAGGTCTGATTATTCAACCATACCGCTGCAAAAAGAAAAAAAGATCGCTTACGTAGGTATTGGCAGCAACAAGCTGAATGCCTTTGGCCAGCGTTTGAAAGATGATTTGAATGTGGACGTGTTTTTGTTTTCTTACAAAGATGACAGTACAAGAGCCGATTCAATTTTAAATGAAGTACCGAAAGACGGCAAGTACGACGCCATTATTGTAGGTGTGCACGAATACAGTTTGAAGCCGGCAAATAATTATGGCATTAGCAATGCTGCTCTTTACCTCTGGAATAATTTGAATTTTATAAAAACCAGCACTGTTGTTTTTGGCAATGTGCTGGCTGCAAGAAACTTTTGCAATGCATGGACGCTGGTGGCTGCTTACCAGGATGATGATATTACTCAACAGGTAGCTGCTGATTTGGTAGAAGGAAAAACAACCGCCAATGGTAAGTTGCCGGTTACTGTCTGCGGTTTCAAGTATGGTGAAGGCATTGCTGTGAGCAATAAACAGCCTTCATTAAAACCTTACAACAAGTTTTATGAGGTTGATTCTATCGTTTTGGATGCGCTGGATAAAAAGGTTTTTCCGGGTTGCGTGGTGCTGGCAGCCAAAGATGGCAGAATTGTTTACCATAAAGCTTTTGGCCATTACAGTTTTGACCCCAACTCACCGGCCATGAGCATTGAAAGCATTTTTGATCTTGCTTCCGTAACAAAAATTTCTGCCACTACCATTGCTGTAATGAAATTGTATGAGCAGGGAAAGCTTGATCTGAACAAAACACTTGGTGATTATTTGCCGATTACTCATGGAACAGATAAAGCTCCATTGAAGATCCGCGATGTGTTGCTGCACCAGGCCGGGCTTGTGCCTTTCATTCCTTTTTATAAAGAAACGATTGATACAGTAACCGGCATGCCAAAACCTGAATTGTATTCAGATAAACAAAAGCCCGGGTACAACATTCGTGTAGCTGAAAATCTTTACCTGCGTAATGATTGGAATGATACGATGATGGCAAGGATTTTAAAAAGCCCGCTTGGCCCCCGGGGAAAATATGTTTACAGCGACAATGATTTTATTTTTTTAGGGAAGATTGTGGAAGCCATTTCCGGAATGCCGCTTGACCAATACGTGCAAAAGAATTTTTACAGCAAGATGGGTTTGGCAACAACAGGCTTTAAACCACGCAATCGTTTTTCGCTAAATCAAATTGTGCCGACAGAAAAAGAGAATCATTTTCGACGGCAATTAATTTGGGGAGATGTGCATGACGAAGGCTCCTCAATGTTTGGTGGCGTGGCCGGTCATGCCGGATTATTTTCTGATGCCTATGATCTTTCTATGCTATACCAAATGCTGTTGAACGGTGGAATGCTGAATGGCGAAAGGTATTTGAAACCTGAAACGATAAAAATGTTCACTTCTTACCAAACTGAAAACAGCCGCCGCGGTTTGGGATTTGACAAACCCGAAAAGGACAATGCCACCCGGAAAGAGCCTTATCCTTCTACATTCTCATCGCCGGAAACTTTTGGACATACTGGTTTTACCGGTACCTGTGTTTGGGTTGATCCGAAATACAATATCATTTACATCTTTCTTTCAAATCGTGTAAACCCAACAAGGGAAAACAACAAGATTTCCCAATTGCTCATTCGCGGTAAAGTGCAGGATGCTATTTACCGGGCTTTGGGTATTTCAGAGTAACTATAATAATCTTTATTTTAGGCTAAACTGTTTTTATGAAAAGACTGTTTCTGGTCACGGCGCTGTGCATGTCACTTTGGGTTTTTTCTTAAAACACGAAAGAGCAAATCATCAAGAACCATGTGTTGTCCGTTACAGAAACCAGGAATTTGGGTGACGCCAGTTATATAACCACCTGGTGGTTCACGAAAAACGGTTTAGACAGTGCTTACACCAACGGCGATGCAACAAAAACCTACCAGCATACCTATAAAAATGGAAAGCTGGTAAAAACAATTATAACCGGTGGAGATGTTTATGAATATGAATACAAGCCTGATGGCAGTTGTAAAAAATCTACACGGATGGGCAGTTTAAAATGAAAAGCTACGAGTGATTTGATGGTAAGGGAAAAATGCTCAAATCCCAATCACCCGATGGAAACCTCACCAGTTATAAGTATGATGCAAAAGGAAGATTGATTACAGCTACTTCCAATGGAAAAAATGGCGGCATTCTTCACAACGATAAATACGTATATGATCCAAAAGGCCGGCTGATCCGACTTGAAAAGCTGGTAGATAATTACAAGGCTATTTTGAGCTATGAGTACGATGAAAAAAACCAGCTTGTAAGAGCTGTAGAAAAAAGTAAAACGGCTTCAAATCCGTCAGAAATAATTACAAACTATACTTACAACGAAAAGGTTTATCAGAAAAAAAGGTGATTACCGAAAAGCCCACGCTGCAAGAAATATAGGTTACTACGCTAAGCCATACCTACTACCTACAGCCATTATTAATTACCTCTTTTTTTGAGGTGGCCGCTGGTCTGAACGCTTTTGCTGATTTTTGGGAAGCTGCTGTTGTTGTTTTTGATTGTCCTGCTGTTTTTGCTGAGGTTTCTGGTGCTGTTGTTTTTGTTTTCTTCTCTTTTCTGCTTTTTCCAAACTGCGTAAACTAATTTGACCTACTACATCTACAAATTCCGGCTCCACTTCTTTTGGTTTGGTAGAAGCGAGTTCCACAGCTTCCAGCTCTTCAGGAATTACACCTTGTGCGTTTAAGCTTTTTATTTTTTTCACTCTCTCAATGGTCAGCGGGTATTGCTTGCTGCTATCGGGCAGCATATACCACATCAGGTTTTTGAAAATATCTTTTTTAATCAGGTTGGCTGTGCCTTTGGCTACCTGCAGTGTATCGCAGTTATCCGGAAAATGCTGCAAGGCATCCAGGTAAGTGTCCAGTTCATAATTCAAACAACATTTCAGGCGGCCACACTGCCCGCTAAGTTTGGTTTGATTGATGGAAAGATTTTGGTAACGGGCTGCTGCTGTGTTTACCGATTTAAAATCGGTTAACCAGGTTGCGCAACAAAGTTCACGGCCGCAACTGCCAATACCACCCACTTTTGCACTCTCCTGCCGGGCACCAATCTGCCGCATTTCCACTTTCAATTTGAATTCGCTGGCATATACTTTTATCAGCTCTCTAAAATCAACACGGCCATCAGCAATGTAAAAGAAAGTTGCCTTGCGGCCATCGGCCTGTATTTCCACTTCGCTAATTTTCATATCCAGTTTTAGTTGCCTGGCTATGGCACGGCTGCGAATGAGAGCTTCCGGCTCACGGCTTTTATTTTGCTTCCAAATTTCAAGGTCGCGGTCGCTGGCACGGCGCAAAACTTTTTTCATTTCGGGATTGTCTTCTTTCACGCCCTTCTTTTTCATTTGCAAACGCACCACTTCACCGGTTAAAGAAATTTCACCCACATCAAAGCCACTCACACCTTCAACCGTTACCAGGTTACCTTTATCAAAAGTTTGAAGAGAAGTATTGCGGAAAAAATCTTTGCGGCTGCCATTATTGAATGACACTTCTACCACTTTGCAGCTGCTGTCAAAATCCGCCATTGGCAAATTCCTCAGCCAGTCGTAGGTGTTCATGCGGTTACAACTGCCGGTACTGCATCCGCCATTGCTTTTACATCCTTCTGGTTTAGTGCCGCAACTACCGCAAGCCATGCTGTTGTTTTCTAATTTCAGATTTAAATTTTGCCGGGAAGAGTGCCCTGAAGGAAGAAATGATTATGAGACCAGCTGTATCAATTCTATTTAGCTTTCGTTGCGCATGCCCCGATGTATATCGTGGGTTACACTCTTGTACTGCAACAACATTGCTCAGCTTTGCTGAGTAGTATTACCGAACGTTGAAGTGAGTGACACAACATAAGCTGAATATAGTTATAGAAGATGACTCAATAATTTTCTCCCAACCTCGCTGCACTTGCCATTTCCACTTTTCCAGGTCAGGTTGCCAAAAATACTATTTTGTCCTGAATGATGTGGTATAGCTTAATGGTAAGGGCATGAAACAGGATTTTGGTGTTGGCATTGCGTTCTATGTAATAGGTGGATTTGTCCAGTTCCTCAATCATGGCTTGTTGCTGGGCCACATCGGCAATTTTATTTAAGCGGGTGGCAAAATCTTTTTCATTTTCGGGCAGGTAAATGTTTTCGCCCATTACCCGGTAGCGAATGGCCTGCTCCAGCAAATGATTGAAATACCGCAAAAATTGTTTTTGGTTTTCACGCCCCAGCCGGCTTACTTCTTCCACCCATTTGGTTTGAGCAACCGGGCCGGCTTTTAAAATGGCATTCAGCCATTCCCGCAACAGCGACTGCCAGTCTTCTTCTGCATGCTGTACAAGTTGCAAGGCTTCACGGTAATTTCCTTCGCTAATGCCGGCAATTTGCAGGGCAGTGGCTTTGTCTGTATTATTTCGGGTAATTAATGCCTGCTCTATCTCTTCCACCTCCAACGGCGGAATTTTTATAAATTGGCAACGACTTAATATGGTTGGCAGAATGAGTGATTCATTTTCGGCAACCAAAATAAAAAGTGTATTAGCCGGTGGCTCTTCTATCAGCTTCAACAGTTTATTTCCCTCATTGCCTAAATACTCGGGCATCCACATGATGAGGATTTTGTATTCGCTTTCAAAACTTTTCAGGCTCAACTTGCGAATGATATCGTTGCACTCATGGGCTGTTATATTACCCTGCTTATTTTCTGCGCGGATAAATTGCAGCCAGTCGTACACATTGCCATAAGGATAAGCTTTGATAAAATCCCGCCACTCTGTAATATAATCCGAGCTGATGGGTGGAGTGCCGGGCTTTTTCGTTACTACCGGGTAAGAAAAATGAATATCGGGATGAACAAGCTGTTCAGCTTTTTTACAGGAGGGGCATGTGCCACAGGCCTCTCCCCGTGGCCTCCTCTCCTCATGAAGAAGGGGAAGAGGATCATCAAACAAAGAATTTGCTGTGGACTGTGGACTGTGGTTTGTGGTTTGTTGACAAGTAATATACTGCGCCAACGCAATGGCAAGTTGTAATGAGCCGTTTCCTTCTTTGCCTAAAAAAAGCAATGCATGGCTTAGCCGGTTGTTTTGCACCAGTTCAACCAATTGTTGCTTTACCACCGGCTGTCCAATAATGTCGGAGAATTTCATGATTTTGGTTTGGGGGGCTTCTTAATATCGCAGCTACAATCGTTGCAATGAATAACATGCGTAAAAATTCCTGAACAATCTTTTTCTAGTCAATTATAAAGCCTTCAAATAAAAACGAGAGAACAAATGCTGCCAGCATTAAAGCAAAAATGGCAAGCAGAGTTTTGAGAAAGAATTTATTTGTTGACATAGTTAATTGGTTTAAAAAAAGCCGCCTTTTACGGCGGCTTCAAATATCCTGATTATCTTTTTTAAATCTGTCAATTCTAGTTCAAATACTTCAGCACTTCTTCACTCATTGGGTTTACCTTATTATGAAACACCGCAATGAGGTTTCCGTTTTCATCAATTAAAAACTTGGTAAAGTTCCAGGTGATTGGGTTTCTCAGGTAATCTCTCCATGCTAGCTCCTGCGAAGTATTGGCCGGTACTTTTTTGGCCAGTTCTTTCGATTGATCAACCAGCCATTTAAACAATGGGTCAATATCATCTCCCTTTACAGAAACTTTTTGTGCCATTGGAAAACTAACGCCATAATTTTTTGTGCAGAATGCTTTAATCTCTTCATTGCTTCCCGGTTCCTGCTGGCCAAAATTGTTTGCAGGAAAACCAACAATCACCAATTTGTCCTTATACTTCTCGTATAATTTTTCCAGGTCGGCATATTGCGGCGTATTGCCACACTGCGAAGCTGTATTGACGATAAGAATCTTTTTCCCTTTGAATTGAGAAAAATCAATTGTGTTGCCATCAAGGCCAGGCACTTTAAAATCATAAATTGATCCGCCGGTTAAGGCTGCTGCTATTAGCATAGTAATAAAAAAGCTTTTCATATTAATAAGTTGTGATTTAGGCGAACGAAAAGTAAAATTACTTTGGTTTTCCTTAAATATGCCGGACTATTTTCTCCAATAAATCCCTGCTTTAAAATCTTAATAAATCCTGGTTCTGTCAGGCTCTACTGTTTTTCGAATGCACCGAGGTCAGGCAAACCTACAGCCCTTGGTTTACCATCGAGATCAATAACAGTTGTGGTTGTCACGCCTTTATTAATTGCAGGGGAAGAAGCCTTTAGTCGGAAATCGTAATAATTTTTTGCCACGTTGATGCTGTCAAACTCCGGCGGCTGGTTGCTGATGATTTGAGTTGCTGTAATATTCGGTGGTGTGTTTTGAACTTTCCAAAGGTTATGGTCAAAATTGACATTGAAAACAGTTGAGCCTGATTTAGCAACCACTACTTCATCATCCACCGTTCCATTTTCTCCCCAAAAAATACAATTGCGAAAAACCCCATTCAAATTGGCAGTAACCGGCGTGTTGTTGATGTTAATGTAATTGCTAACCAGTAACACGGGGTCCCGGTGCAAAATAAAATTGTTTGAATAGCTGGCTATGGTGCAATGAGTAAAATTGTAATCGCCACCTTTTAACAGGTAAAGGTTTTTACCACAATTGCTTACCAGGCAATTGACAGCAGTTACACTTGAATTCAGAGTAACAATGCCGGCATCATAAGCATTATCAATGACGCACTGGTTCAGCGTAACTTTCGGATTGGCATTGGGTGAAGGATCCTGAGCGGCTATTGCCTGGTACGCATTTTTTAAAACGGCATAGTTCAGCACATTGTCTTTGCTGGCACCTCTAAAAAAAATGCCAGGCCATGAAGCAGGAAAATCTTTATAGGGATCATCCAGCCTGTCGCCACGGAAATAAACCCTGTCAATAGTATCTTTTTGTCCATTTACCTGCAGCGTTCCATTAACAATAATCGGCGCATCAGCATGAACATAAATGCGTACACCTTTATTAATGGTTAAGATTTTATTGGTGTCAATGGTTAACGAACCAAGAATTACATAAGGCAGGTCGTTGATCCAGGTTTCATTGACCGTAATTTTTTTATTGCGGAAGAAATGAGCATTCTGTCCCCAGGCTTCCAACTGTACATATTTGGTGTTGCCATTGTAAGTTACTTCTATACTGTCTCTAACAACAAAAGGCAAATTGGTCATATTGGGATTGATGATGACAGATGCAAATACATAAACGCTGTCGTTGGCATTTATTTCAATGTTATCTACCCGTGGTCCTGTAAAACCGTCAACATTTATTTTAAAATAAGAAGAATTGCCACCCATCAATTTTACAGATGACAACCTGAGCTTTTGATCATTTTTATTGATGATTTTAAAAGATTGTGTAATTGAGCCAGCTGTAGTAAATACAGTATCGAATTTTATGGTGTCGGCGGTAATGTTTACAACAGCATCGCTGCTGGTAGTGAAAGAATCTTTTTTGCAGGCAAGAAAAAAAACAATAAGAAAGAGTAGGACAGCGTAAGTGGTTTTCATCTGCATAAAAATACTGGAAGAAATCCGGATTAACGAGAGGTATAACAAAGAGTAGCAATGCTCACCCGGATGCCTTCTGCTTTCAGCAATTCCTGTCCGCAGGCCTCAAGGGTGGCGCCGGTGGTTACAACATCATCAACCAGCAAAACATGTTTGCCTTTTAATTTATCAGCATTAATTAACGCAAACTTTCCTTCCATGTTTTTCCATCTGTCCATCCTTCCTTTTTTTGTTTGGGTTTCAGTAGGCTGTGGCCTGATTATAACATCATTTGCTATTTCAATTTTCATTGCTTCAGCCATTCCTTCGCATAAAATAGTAGCCTGATTATAGCCTCTTTTTTTTTCTTTAGCGGGAAATAACGGCAAAGGCACTAGTACATCTACAGTTTTAAAGCGATTGCTTTTAATTATTTCATTTCCCATAAATAAGCCGAGCTGCCTGCCCAGTTCTTTATTTCGTTTGTATTTTACCTGGTGCATTAATGTTTGCATTAACGATTCTTTGGAGAAATAATATTGAGCTGTAGCACTTACAAGGGGCAAGCGGCCCCAAAATATTTTTTCAACGGGGTTAGCTGCGTAGTAATGAAAATTTGTTTCAGGTAAGCTAAGTATGCATTCCATGCAAAGCTGTGTGTCTTCATTCAACAGGTTGCTGCTACACCCACTGCAGATGTGTGGGAAAAATAACTGGAAGAGTGATTCTTTAATATCTCGTAGTGCGAACACGTTATGCTAAAATAAATATTGGTAAACTTCTTCTACTCTTCCCATCGTTACTACTCCAATATTTAGATTTTGTTTTAAAATTCCTTTTTGATTGTACCGGGAAACAATGATCTTTTCAAAGCCCAGCTTTTCAGCTTCTGCAATTCGTTGTTCAATTCTGTTAACAGCTCTTATTTCACCGCTTAGGCCAACTTCCCCTGCAAAACAAATGTGATGTGGCAGAGGACTATCTTCATAAGAAGAAAGCAGTGCACAAAGGATAGCCAGGTCAATAGAAGGGTCTTCAATTTTAAAACCGCCGGCAATATTTAAAAAAACGTCTTTTACACCAAAATGAAAGCCACCTCTTTTTTCAAGCACGGCCAGTAATAATTGAAGCCTGCGCAAATCAAAACCGGTAACCGTACGTTGTGGTGTGCCATAAACGGATTGGGTAACCAATGCCTGCACTTCAATCAATAAAGGACGAATTCCTTCAATACTAGCCGCAATGGCAATGCCGCTTAATTGATCTTCTTTTTGTGTGATTAATATCTCATTGGGGTTGGTTACTGCTTTCATGCCCGAATCAGTCATCTCATAAATCCCAAGCTCTGCCGTGCTGCCAAAACGGTTCTTTAAGGTGCGTAAGATGCGGTACGCATAATGACGATCACCTTCAAATTGTAAAACGGTATCAACCATGTGTTCCAAAATTTTTGGGCCCGCTATACTGCCGTCTTTTGTAATGTGCCCAATTAAAAACACCGGTGTGCTGGTTTCTTTGGCAAACCGCTGAAACTCGGCCGCACTTTCCCTGATTTGCGAAACACTTCCTGGTGATGAATCAATAAAGGGTGTTTGCAGGGTTTGTATTGAATCCACAATTACTACATCGGGCTTCAGCTTTTTTATTTCCTGGAAAATTATTTGGGTTGATGTTTCAGTGAGGAGGTAAAAATTTTTGCTGCTGAGCTTTAATCGCTCTGCCCGCATTTTTATTTGCTGTTCACTTTCTTCACCGCTGATGTATAAAACGGTAAGATCTTTCAGCAATAAACCATTTTGTAAAAACAAAGTTGATTTACCAATTCCCGGTTCGCCGGCAATTAAGATGATGCTGCCCGGAACAATGCCGCCACCAAGCACACGGTTTAATTCAAAATCAGTAGTAGTGATTCTCTTTTCTTCGCTACTTCTTATTTCAGAAAGAGAAACGGTTTTGCCAGTTTTCTTTTCACCATGATAATCTTTCCATCCATTTACCTGCTTTGATGAATCTTTTTGAACCAATTCCTCAACAAACGTATTCCATTGTCCGCATGAAGGACATTGTCCAACCCATTTCACACTTTCATAACCACAATTCTGACAAAAAAAAGCAGTCTTTACTTTACTCATAAATTAAAATTAACCTTTCGGGCAGCAGTGAAAAAAATGTTTTGAAAAAGAATTTGAGAAAGAAATTTTTAGTGAAGACTTTAAAGTAAAAAGGGCTGATCTTTCGATCAACCCTTTTACTTACTAACCCATTAAATTCTAGCACTAAGTTACAAATATGGGCCACATAACAAAATAAATTTTTGGTGCTGTGAATAACTTTTAAGGGCTTTTTTACAAATGGCGAATAGGTTTGTAATTTTGAGAAATGGCCTCATTTTGCATTGAAAATCAATTTTTTAAATGGTAAGCTAAACTTGGCCATTCTACCAAGTTGAACAAATTTTGTACTGTGCAACCGGCGGGTGACAAAACGGCTGAAGTAGCTATAATAAATTGGCAGTTAAACAATAAAAAATTGGTTTGGAAACAGATTTGATGGTTGAGTTGTTAATTAAAAAAGGAAAGATGGAACCACAAATCATGCTTGTTTCATTAGTGTTTTTAGGCATCAGTTTTATTGTATCCATGATCCTGAAAGCCAAATTTTCCCGGTATTCTAAAATTCCACTTTCTAATGGCCTTACGGGCAAAGAGGTAGCCGAAAAAATGTTGCGGGAAAATGGAATTTATGATGTAAAAGTCGTTTCTACCCCCGGTTTTTTGAGTGACCACTATAACCCCTTAAACAAAACAGTTAACCTGAGCCCTGATGTATATGCGGGTACCAGTGTGTCTGCTGCGGCTGTGGCTGCCCATGAATGTGGGCACGCCGTTCAGCATGCTAATGCCTATAGCTGGCTCATGTTTAGAAGCCGTTTAGTGCCTGTAGTTCAGTTTAGCTCTATGATTGTAAACTGGATTTTATTAATTGGAGTGATTATGGCAGCCTCAGGAAACCCGATTGTTTTGCTTATAGGTATTATTTTAATGGGTTTAACCGTGTTGTTTTCTTTGGTTACCTTGCCTGTTGAATTTGATGCCAGTCGCAGGGCATTAAACTGGTTAAATCAGACTAATGTTACCAACAGCCAGGAATACCCGAAGGCAAAAGATGCTTTGAAGTGGGCAGCCACTACCTATGTGGTTGCCGCCCTTGCAGCGGTAGTAACGCTGATACAATATATTTTGATTTATTTGGGAAGCAGAGACAGAAGCTAATAATAAAGAACCCCGCAACTGTGGGGTTTTATATTTTAATTTCTTCTTCGTTTTGATCAAAAAACCTGAACTCGGTAATGTGATAGTTAGTGTTTGAAAGAATTTTGATTTTTTGGTTGTATTTCTTTCTCCATTGATTAATTTTTTTGTTCCATAAAAATCCTTTTGTCAGGTATGCATAAATAATAGGATTTACAATAAGCGTGAGGGTTTGATGTTTATGTGTAATTAAATAGCTGAGATTTTTTTCTATTTCATCTTCGAGCAAAAGAGTGGAAGAAATTTTGCCAGTTCCATTACAACTTGGGCAAACCTCCTGGGTATTGATGTTCATTTCCGGCTTCATCCGTTGACGGGTAATTTGCATCAACCCGAATTTTGAAATGGGAAGTACAGCATGCTTGGCCCTGTCTGGCCGCATAAATTCTTCCATTTTCTCCATCAACTTCCGCTTGTTTTCCGGCAGCTTCATGTCAATAAAATCAACCACGATGATGCCACCAATATCCCTTAATCGCAATTGACGGGCAATTTCTTCAGCAGCTTCTAAATTAGTCTCAAGAGCATTTTGTTCCTGGTTATTGCCAACGCTTTTATAACCGCTGTTTACATCAATTACGTGTAAAGCTTCAGTATGTTCAATAATTAAATAGGCTCCACTGTTTAGGTTAACTGTTGTTCCAAACGAGGCTTTTACCTGCTTGGTAATGCCAAAGGAATCAAAAATGGGAGCACCGTTTTGATAAAACTGAACAATGTCAGCTTTTTCGGGTGCAATTCTTTGAATGTAGTTTTTTGTATCGGTAAAAACGGTACGGTCGTTTACCACAATCTTATTGAAATCTTCATTCAACAGATCTCTTAAAATGCTGGTTGTTTTAGTTTGCTCGCTTAAAATTTTGGATGGCGCCACAGCCCCCCTCAGGTTTTGCTGAATGGTCTTCCACATTTCTGTAAGCATTGAAAGATCTTCATGCAATTCTGCTGTATTCTTACCTTCTGCAGCTGTTCTTACAATTACTCCAAAGTTTTTTGGCTTAATTGCCTCAACAATTTTCTGGAGCCTTTTTCTTTCTTCTGAAGAATGAATTTTTCTTGAAACAGCAACAATATTGTTAAATGGAGTAATAACGACAAACCTGCCGGGTAAAGAAATTTCACAACTCAGCCTTGGACCTTTGGCAGCAATTGGTTCCTTAAGAATTTGAACCAGGATATTCGGTTTGCCACTTAAAACCTCATTTATCTTCCCTGTCTTAACAATCTCCGGTTCGTTTTCAAATTTGCCAAAATCCAGCCCCTCTGAGCTGTTATCAGAAATGGACATTTGTGTAAACTTGAGAAGAGACCGGGCATAAGGGCTAAGGTCTGTATAATGAAGAAAAGCATCCTTTTCAAAACCAACGTCTACAAATGCAGCATTTAATCCGGGAATTAATTTTTTTACTTTACCCAGATAAAGATCTCCCACTGCAAAACGAGCATCGCTTTTTTCAGTATGAAGTTCAACCAGCTTTTTATCTTCCAGCAATGCTATCTCCACACCCTGGGGAGCAGCATTAATAATAAGTTCTTTGTTCACATTCGAACAGCTTTAGAGTAGAATAATGTTGATTGTCACCTTGTACCGTATTGCTGGATTCAGGATAAAGGAATCCGATGATGATCGGAGGAGCAAATTGGGGGTGTGAAACGCAAAACGTACGGCTACAACCAGTTTGCGATATACCAGATTTAATATCCGGTAAATCGCTACAAAAAGAGAATTACTTATTCTTCTTTTTGTGTCGATTTTTTCTTAATCTTTTTTTACGCTTATGCGTCGCAATTTTATGACGCTTTCTCTTTCTTCCACAAGGCATAATCTGAATTCGTTTTAATGTTTGTTACAAAATATATTCAATTAATTCTTTTTACTTAAATCATCAATCCTTTGCTGTACAGCTGCCTTAAAATCATTTTTTGGAATGAGTGGCAGGCTTCTTTTATACCAGTCAATTGCTTTGCCGGCATCATCTTTCTTTTCAAAAGCATCGGCAATCACCAAAATAGCTTTCAGTTTTTGAGTTTCATTCTCAGTTAACCTGTAAACGGTTTCAAAACGGGCAATGGCCTTATCATATTGACCTGAGAGTATAGAACCGTAACCCAGTGTTTCCTGAGCAAACAGGTTTGTACTGTCTTTATCGGCAACTGCTTTTACCTTCTCTATCCCTTCCATTGGCGTTTCACTAATATTACCAAAGATGTAACAGGCGCCTAAGCCAACAATTGTTGAATCGTTAGCCGGATTGATTTTCAAAGATCTTTCAAACAAATCCTTCGCTTGTAAAGCCTTCCACCTTAATAAAGCCGGATTTGATTCCTGGCGAAGATTTTCTAAAAACAGGTGGGCGGCAAAGGTGAGGCTTTTTTCCGAATTTTCCAATCTTGCAGCCTCGGCTTCATACCAGGCATAAGGTTCAAAATATCTGGCTGAATCTTTCCAGAAATGGGCCAGTTGATGATAAACCTCCAATTGTTGTTCTTTTACATTTCCTCGTTTTACACTTTCTTCTAATGACTTGAGGTAGGTTTGCTGTTGAGCCGGCAAGTGGCTTTTGGCTTCGGCTAATATGGTATCAGCAGTTAATTCATTTGGATTTGTGTTAACAGCACCGGTTTTTTTTTCCTGAAAGGTCCTTCCAAATACATATAATACGATGACGAGTGCTAAGCCTGCAATTAAAGTGATCCACTGTGGTTTTTTCACCTAAAAAAATTTGCGGCCAAAGTTAGCCGAAAGCAATGGGTAAGAAAACTTAAAACTACTCGCTGGGCTGCTGGTTTAATTCGGCAGTGCTTAACTTTTTTACCTCAGCAACAAATTCTTTTGCCGGCTTAAAGGCGGGAATAAAGTGCTCGGGAATATGAACGGCAATATTCTTTTTTATGTTTCTTCCAATTTTCGCAGCTCTTTTCTTGGTAATAAAACTGCCGAACCCGCGGATATAAATATTCTGGCCTTTTGAAAGTGAATCTTTCACTTCTTTAAACATAGTTTCGAGAGTTACAAGAACATCTACTTTGGGTATTCCTGTTTTTTCAGAAATCTGATTAACCAGGTCGGCTTTTCTCATTATTGGTATGTTTTGTTGGTTTCGATCTCCAATTTAGAACAAAATAAAATGATAGTCAACAGAATAGATAGAAAAATTTTTCTGACTAAATTCGGCGGCCTCTCCTGGGCATTAATTACTCTACCTGCATGAAAAAAAAGATGGCTTTTCATTTTTCAGACACCTTGCTACTCTGGAACCGGAGCCAGAATAAGCGGCATATGCCCTGGAAGGGGCAAAAAGATGTTTACAAGGTGTGGGTGAGTGAAATTATTTTACAGCAAACAAGGGTAGAGCAGGGTTTGAAATATTATGAATGCTTCATAAAGACTTTTCCCACCCTGGAGGCTTTGGCTAAAGCAAAGGACGAAGAAGTTTTTAAGTTATGGGAAGGTTTGGGCTACTACAGCCGCTGCCGCAACCTGGTTTCAACAGCAAGATTTATTTGCGAAAAACTGAAAGGAAAATTTCCGGAAAGCTTTGAGGAAATAAAAAAATTAAAAGGTATTGGCCCTTATACCGCCGCCGCTATTTCTTCTTTTGTATTTAACGAACCGCAGGCGGTGGTTGATGGGAATGTATATCGTGTTTTGGCAAGAATTTTTTTTGTAAAAAAGCCCATTGATACTACTGATGGCAAAAAGTTTTTTTTAAAGCTGGCAAATAAGCTGCTTGACAAAAAACAGCCCGGTATTTACAACCAGGCCATTATGGATTTTGGTGCAACTATTTGCAAACCGGTGCCGCTTTGTTCCCAATGTTTTTTTAACCAGGTTTGCAAGGCATATTTAAAGAATAAGATTTTTGAACTGCCGGTTAAAGAAAAGAAAACCAGGATTTCGAAACGGTGGTTTTATTTTTTCGTGTTACAAGTAAAAGAGAAAATAGCAGTAGAACAGCGAACAGAAAAAGACATTTGGCAGCAACTCTATCAATTTCCCCTTATCGAAGCAGATCATGAAATGGAAATAAAAGAAATCCTGAAACTCGCAGAAAAGAAAGATTTCCTGCCCCCAGCCAGGTATCAATTGGTAAAAACTTCGCAGCAGCTAAAGCAACAACTCTCTCACCAATTAATTCTTGGCAAATTCATCACTCTGAGTCTTAAAAAAAAGCCTGTAATTAAAAATCTTCTTTGGGTTACTAAAAAAGAAATGGAATCGCTGGCTTTCCCAAAAATTATTAATGAGTTTATAAAGATAGGGCTTTGAGAAACTTTTTACTCACCGGCGAAATAGAAGGATCGAAATAATGCGTGAGAATTCCTTCTTCATTCACGATGTATTTGCTGAAATTCCATGACGGTTGTTTATTCAACCAGCCGTTTTCTGATTTGTTGCTGAGCCAGTGAAAAACTTCATGCTGACCATCTGCTTTTATTACCGTTGATTTTTTAGCTAATGGAAAACTCACTCCAAAATTTGCTTTACAAAAGCTGGCAATCTCTTCATCGCTCCCTTTTTCCTGTTGCTTGAAATCATTGGAAGGAAACCCGATTATTGAAATGCGGTCTTTATAATTTTCATGCAACTGCTGCAACTCGGCATATTGGTTGGTGTAGCCACAATTACTTGCTGTATTCACCAGCAATATTTTTCTTCCTTTCAATGAGCCAAGGCTTAGCAGTGAGCCATTATTCAACTCAACCTGCAGTTGAAAAAAATTCCTGCCAGGTTTCAGCATTCCTTCGTTTACGATCATCTTTGCACGGCTTTTCTTCAACCTGCTCAGCCTCATCCAAACCGGGTAAACCAGCTTCAAAAATTTTTGCCGAAAAGTCATGCGGCAAAATTAACGGCATTCTGCTTAGTGTTACATAACAATATCCTGCGAACCTGTTCTTTCATCGCTATCACGATTGTTGGAACGAGGACGGCCCTGGTTGTCGGTTTCTTTTCTGCCGCCTCAAGATTGTTTTCTTTCCTGGTTGGATGCTCTTGACGTATCACCCTTGCGATCTTTTTGATGTTTGCCTCTTTGCTGGGGATTATTTTTTCTGTCTTCCATAAAAATTTTTTTGCTGAATAATTGATGTGATATGTTAATGCAAGAATGCTGTTGCAGGTTTGAAATTTGGCAATTGCCTGTTGCCAGCTTACTGTCTCC
The DNA here is from genome assembly GCA_040289925.1 of Chitinophagaceae bacterium. Lineage (GTDB taxonomy): Bacteria > Bacteroidota > Bacteroidia > Chitinophagales > Chitinophagaceae > VBAU01. Next base: position 40,947 of record PSMD01000003.1, read on the forward strand.
AATGTTTTTTTCAAATTCACTGAAGTCCAGTTTTCACCAAAAAATACCTGGCGAAAATGATTGGCCAGTTGTGCGGATAGCATGAGCAGTTAATTTATTTGATGATTTTTTTGAACAACCACAGTTTGCCTTTGAAAGGAGGGTACTTAATAGCCGGGTCAAACCATGTAGGCGTTTTCATAATAGATTTTTTGTGAGAAAATGTTTCGAAGGAAGCCCGGCCATGATAATTGCCAATGCCGCTATTTCCCCTGCCGCCAAATGGCAGGTGATGATTGGTAAGATGCCAGCTTGCATTGTTCACACAGCCGCCACCAAATTGTACTGACTGCAGCCACATCTTCTCCTTTTTGCTGCTGCCTGTAAAAACATAAAACGCAAGTGGATGGGGATTCTTATCAATGATCTCTTTTGCTTGTTCAAACGTTTGATAGGAGAGAATGGGTAACACCGGACCGAAAATTTCATCCTCCATCAATTTGCTCTTCATACTCACCTCTTCCATTAGTGTTGGCTGAATGTAGAGATGGCTCCTGTCAGTTTGCCCGCCAAAAATTATCTTCCCTTCCTGCAGGTAACCACAAATGCGGTCAAACTGTTTTTCATTAATGATCTTTCCATAATTATAACTGCGTAAAGGATCTTCATCAAAAAAATCTACTAACGCTTTTTTTATTTCTCTTACAAACTCATCTTTCACTTTCTCATTCACCAAAACATAATCAGGCGCCACACACATTTGCCCAGCATTGGAAAATTTTGTGAGAGCAATTCGTTTGGCTGCAATTTTAATATTCGCATCGGCCTCCACAACAGCTGGGCTTTTACCGCCCAACTCAATCGTAACCGGTGTCAATTGCTCTGCAGCGGCTTTATAAATTATTTTACCTACGGTAGTGCTGCCAGTGTAAAAAATATAATCGAACCGTGTTGAGTTCATTAATGCCGGAACCACTTTAGCACCATCACCATCAGTAAACAGTATATACTCTGGCGAAAAGTTTTCTTTAATAATTTTTTTCATCACCGTTGTTGCGGCTACTGCAAATTCACTTGACTTCAACACCACGCAATTGCCGGCAGCAATTGCCCCAACCAGCGGATTCAGCAAAAGCTGCAGGGGATAATTCCACGGCCCAATGATCAATACCAGCCCCCAGGGCTCCTTCATCACAAAACTCTTTGAGGGGAAATTCAGCAGGTTCGTTTTCACTTTTTCAGGCTGCATCCAAAGACGTAAGTTTTTCAGCGCTGCATTTATTTCGCTTATCACAAAGCCGGTTTCCGTCACCCAGCATTCTTCAGCACTTTTTTTTAAGTCTTCATACAAGGCGTGGTGCAAATCATCCTGGTGTTTTAAAATTGCTGCCTTTAAAATCTGCAATTGCTTTTTTCTAAATGCATAACTCAGCGTGGCGCCTGAATTGAAAAATTTCCGCATGGCAGCAAGTTGCTCTGCCCGGTTATTGCTCATTAACGTGGGATTGTTCAGGAAAGTTAAGAATTGTTTCCTGTCGGCTCAGTGTGTTAGCTGGCAGATTGCTCCAGTACATTCAACAGGCTGTTCTTATCAACCATGCCTGCATGTCTCCAAACTATTTTGCCTTTTTTAAAAATGATGAACGTGGGCACGGCCTGCACGCCATAAGCCATAGCGGCTTGGTTGCTTTTGTCAATATCAACCTTAATTACTCTTGCTTTACCCTGCACAGCTTTGGCCACTTCTTTTACCACTGGCTCCATTGCCTTGCAGGGGCCGCACCAGTCTGCATAAAAATCAACCAGCACCGGCTGATCAGCATTAATGATCTGTGCAAAATTTTCCATAGGTCAAAATTAATTTAAACGCTTAGCTTTTTTTCTGACTGGTTTTATTCGGATTATAGGATGTTCGTTTTTCTATGCGGCCTTCTTTGTTTTTTACTGTTACACTGCTGCTTGCAGCTCTTGCATTTTTTTCTGGCATGCATTTCCGCTTCGGCCTTTGTATCATATACTTCACCTCCTTCTTTTTTCTCCTCCTCCACTTTCCATCCATCCTTTGCAGGCACTACGTATTGATCTTTGCTATGCTTTTTTATCTGTTGAACGGCTGCCACCTGCCGGCTCTGTTGACTTGCCACGATTAGCAGCCCAATCTTTTTTACGACTGATTGCGGTTGCTATGGCAATACCTTCGTCCATATTTTTTTCTGCCAGCAAAGCATTGGCAGTTTCAACGGCTTTATCTTTTACCGCTGCCGGTAAATTTTTCATGGAAGCCGGATAGTTTTTTTTCGTACACGGCATAAACATTTTTTCTTATCTGCTTCAGAAAATAATGCCACAAGTTTTTTGAAAAGGAATAATCCTTGCTCAGTTATTTAAAACAGTTTTTATGAATGATGAAAGAAAAGATGCAGACCAAAGTCATAAACATCCTTTGCCGCAGGCAATTTCAACGAAGCAAAAAATTCAAAATACCGAGGCATACCAGCAAGCCGAAGAAGACATGCTGAATGATGCGGAACTTTCTGCACACTCTCCCAACGATGATTTGGATGAAAGAAAATCAGCACGGTTGGGCGAAGACACTTATTTTATCTGATTAGTTTAACTTGTATAAAATTTTTGCATATGAAGTGGACTGGCGGAAGAGAAAGCTCCAATGTTGATGACCGGCGTGGACTTTCAACCGGTGGCGGAATAGCCGTTGGCGGTGGCGTTATCGGCCTTATTTATTTATTATTCCAGCTTTTTGTTGGTGGCAACGGAGGCGCTGTAGATCCTACACAGGCCATACAATTTCCCGGGCAGAGTACGGAAATGACCGCAGAAGAAAAAGCCGCTGATGATGAACGGGCAAAATTTGTAAAAGTGGTTTTGGGATACACTGAAGATGTGTGGGGAAAATTGTTTGCAGAACAAGGCATGCAATACCAGCAGCCTACGCTGGTTCTTTTCCGCGGCCAGGTTCAATCTGCCTGTGGTTTTGCAAGCTCCGCATCAGGACCTTTTTATTGCCCTGGTGACCGCGAAGTGTATATTGATTTGAGCTTTTATGAAGAACTGGAAAATCGCTTTCGTGCATCCGGAGATTTTGCGCAAGCCTATGTTATTGCGCATGAAATTGGTCATCACATTCAAAAACTACTGGGCACTTCTGATAAAGTTGACCGCCTGCGCCAGGAGCTGAGCAACGAAGAATTCAACAAATATTCAGTGATGCTGGAGCTGCAGGCTGATTTTTACGCCGGTGTATGGGCGCATCATGCGCAAAAGATGATGAATATTTTAGACCCGGGAGATATTGACGAGGCACTCAATGCTGCCAATGCCATTGGTGATGACAGGATACAAAAAGAATCGCAGGGATATGTGGTGCCCGAAACCTTTACCCACGGTACATCCAAACAAAGAATGTACTGGTTTAAAAAAGGCTTTGAAACCGGCGACATGGACCAGGGCGATACTTTCCATGATCCTTCGCTTCAGTAAAACTTCCGCTAAACTTTTTACCTTCAGTTGGCATGACCGATGAATATTTTATGATGCTTGCTTTAAAAGAAGCAAGAATTGCTTATGAGGAAGATGAAATTCCCATCGGCGCTGTGGTGGTGATGAATGACAGGGTGATTGCCCGCGGACATAACATGACCGAGAAATTAAATGACCCCACCGCACATGCAGAAATGATTGCACTCACATCTGCATATAATCACCTTGGCAGTAAATATTTACCAGAAGCAACCTTGTACATTACCGTTGAACCCTGCCTGATGTGTGCAGGCGCCATGTACTGGAGCAAGCTGAAAAAAATAGTTTGGGGCGCAGATGATGAAAAAAACGGTTACAAAAGAATTACCGGAACCAACTGGCCTTTTCATGTAAAAACAAAAGTGGTAAAAGGAATGTTGAAAGAAGAATGTGCGCAGTTGATGAAGGACTTTTTCAAATCAAAACGCTGAATATGGCTGCTAAAATTACCGCAAAGGTTGAGCTGGTTAACCCCAACACCGGAAGCACCATGAAGATTGATGCCGGCATTTACAAGCTCATCAGCAAAACCATTTACCATACACTGAAGCAGGCAAAGAAACCACTCGGCTATACGGAGATGGTAACGGGAGTGAAGGATTGTTTAAAGAAACAAAAAGAAACGTTCAAAGGATCGGTTGAGTGGTACACTGTTGGCGTAAAGCATGATATGGTGTCAAAAAGAATTGTGGAAACATGGATGGAAAAAGGGAAGAGGCTGCATAAACTGACGTAACGCTTTGAAGTTTGAGGTTTGAACTCTGGAAATGTTCAATATTCAATCACTCAGCATGTATTTGCCAGCAGTTTCAACAACCCACGTGGCCGATGAACAATAACCCACTAATTTTGTTTTTCTTTTAAAGACGACAATAAATACATCATCATTCTAAAACTTATACGCTATGGCTTTTACCTTACCAGCGTTACCATATGCATTTGATGCATTGGAACCACATATTGACAGTCAGACAATGCAAATTCACCACGGCAAACATCACCAGGCTTATGTTGACAATTTGAATAAAGCCATTGCCGGCACAGAACACGAGAACAAAAGCTTGGAAGAATTAATTGCGAGTGCGGGAAAAATATCTCCGGCGGTGCGCAACAATGGCGGTGGTCACTGGAACCATTCTTTCTTTTGGGAACTGCTGGCCCCCAATGCAGGAGGTAAGCCTTCCGGCAAACTGGCGGAAGCAATTGATTCAACCTTTGGCAGCTTTGAAGCGCTGCAGGAAAAAATAAATACTGCGGGTGCCACCCGCTTTGGCAGTGGCTGGGCCTGGCTGATTGTGAAAGATGGCAAGCTGGAAGTAACTTCCACACCCAACCAGGATAATCCATTAATGGATGTGGCAGAAGTAAAAGGCACTCCCATTTTAGGCATTGATGTATGGGAGCATGCCTACTACCTGAAGTATCAGAACCGCAGGCCGGATTATTTAAAAGCCATTTGGAATGTGATTAACTGGAAGAAAGTAGAAGAACACTACCAGAAAGCTGTTTAATAAAAACGAGTTAGCAGCAGAGGCTGTCCGCATAATGCGGGCAGCTTTTTTTGTTATGTTTAATGGCTGCAGCACTATGTCTCCAGTCAATTGACTACAAAAGTTTCATCCTCGTACCAGGGTTGTTTAAGTTGATGAGTTGCCATAAAAAAATTTTAGTCAAGATTATGAAAGCTTTGATGCTGCACTTCCCCTTGGGCATTGTTCGGATCAGTTCGCATCATTCGGCACCATTGGTAACGATAGCATGAATTCACCATGACTTGAGCAGAGCTTTGATAGGGAGTTACCCGCGGTGAAGCATGAAGTGAAGGTGGGCGGAAAGAAAATTTATGAAGCCTATATTTGTTTTATGACGGATGTGCATGATAACGTAAAATCATTTGCATGAGAGCAGGCCAAAATGTTGGACCAAAGAAGAATTAATTCTGGCTCTCAATCTTTATTTAATGTTGTCGTTTGGCAAACTGCATTCACGTACCCCTGAGATTATTCATTTGGCAAAAATTATTGGGAGAACTGCTAATTCGGTGGCGAAGCGTCTAAACAATTTTGCCAGCGTTGATCCCTATCACAAACAAAGAGGTATAAGAGGATTGCCGGGTGGCATCAAACAAGTTCAACCGATCTGGGATGAATTTATCAACAACAAAGACGACCTAATTTTTGAAAGCGAAAAAATTCTTGCCAACAAGGAAAATGTTTCGTTAGAGCAAAAATATTCAGGGATACTTAGAAACATTGAGCATCTGAAAGGGGATATGAAACTGAGGGGAGTAAAAACGAGAGTTAATCAAAATGTATTTGGGGAAATTGGGCTGGCGAATTATGACGGAAAATGTGCTGTTTCAGGAATTGATGTACCGGCTTTTTTGAGAGCAAGTCATATTATTCCATGGTCGAAAAATGAAGATGAACGATTGAATTCTTCAAACGGAATTTGTTTGTCTTCATTGTATGATTGTGCATTTGAAGCTGGATATATTGCAATCAATGAGAAGTTTGAAGTTGTTTTATCTACAGAATTAAAAAAGAAAGTAAGGCTACCGTGGTTTTCAAATTACTTTGCTGAGTTAGACGGTAAAAAAAAGCAGTTGCCGAAAAAATACCCACCTGAAAAAGAGTTTTTGAAATACCACATGGATGAAGTTTTTAGAGGGTAGTCAAGCAGCCCTACACCTCATGCCAAGCCCAGCATGACAAACGCACTGAATTATCTCTATAGGTCAAGATTTTCTATTCTGGTATTTTCACTTTGCAATCTTCAAAATCCCCCTTAGCTGTATTTTAAAAGTTGAAGTGTTTTCTGCCTCCCTTTGAAGGGGGAGTGGGAGCGTACAAATGATGGTTGTTTATCTGCTTTTTAATGAAGTTGTGCTGCCTGCTTCGCTAAACTCAGCATGACAATAAAACTTACGGCACTGGATCATAGCCATGGCCTCCCCACGGATGACAACGGGAAATTCTTTTGATAGCAAGCCAAAGGCCTTTGAACAGGCCATATTTTTTTAAAGCTTCTGCTGCATAATGCGAGCAGGTAGGTGTAAAGCGGCATTTTGGTCCCAGCCAGGGTGAAATGATCAACTGGTAAATTTTTATCAGTAAAATAAAAGGCAGGCTAAGAAGCCTGAGAATGGTTTTCATGAATCAGCTTTCTTAATCTTTGCAAAATCAGTTTCATAGTTTCGTGTACAGCAGCAAAGTTTATCAGCTCTTTTGAAGTGTAAACAAAAAATACAGCCAGTTGTTTTCCGGATGTTGTTACTTCATTTGCAAACTCCGGTTTTTGCAGCCGGTAGGCTTCTCTTACTAAACGCTTAATACGGTTGCGGTTAACAGCCCGTTTAAAATTTTTGGAGGAAACAGCCACTCCCATTTTTACCCCTGCACCCTCTGCTTCTGCTTTTTTACACAGGTAAAAAACTTTTAAAGGAGGCTGGTAAAAATTATTTCCCTGCGCAAACAGTTCATCAATTTGCTTGCGGCTTTTTAACCGCTCGTGTTTGCCAAGTGTAAATTTTTTGCTCACAGCATAAAGTTAGTGGGGGTGATTCACTAAAAAACAAATAGCCCCGCAAGCAGGGCTATCAATTATATTAAACCGCATTGGCTTACTTCAGCTTTCTTTCATCAGAAACTGTCAGCTTTTTACGGCCTTTTTTTCTGCGGCTTGCCAGCACCTTGCGGCCGTTAGCGGTTTGCATGCGTTTACGAAAACCATGAACGCTTTTACGACGACGCCGATGGGGTTGAAATGTACGTTTCATAAATATTTTTTTTCACTGTTTTCACTTAGCCTGGGAGAAGCAGGCTGGTTTACTATTACCAAAGGCCACCACACCTATGGTTTGTGAAAGGTCCGATGTTTTCGGACGGCAAAGGTAAGGGAAATCAGCTAAGGAGAAGGGAAGATTTTAGATTTATGACGTGTATTTGCAGATGAAGGAATTCAGTATAACAGCCCGTTTTCATGTTTCTGTACTTAGTGGGCCCTGATGGCAAAGCTCAATTCCATGGTTTTGGGCCTGGTAATAGTTTTGTTGCCGCTAAATATATCGTAGCTCATGCCCACATTTACTTTTTTCCATTGCAGGTTAATAGTTGGTACAACTGATGCTTTATATCTGTACCAGGAGCCAAGGTATAATACGCCATTTTCCATATAAAAGGGCAAACCCACTACTCGGCCAATTAATATCTCATTTACTTTAGCCTGCCGCATTACAAGCAATGAAGCAGCATAACGCAAGTTGAATGATGTAAGATTTAATCCGGCATTCAGGTTCCAGCGTTTGGGAATGGTTTTTAAAACCGTGTTACTCTCTAAAAAATAATTTTTTGGAGAAGTAAGATGATAAACAGAACCGCCAGCATACCACGTTTTATAATCATCTTCATAAGAATAAAGAATACCTGCATGCACATTAAAGGCGTTTAATTTTTTTGAAGGGATTACTTCGCTTCCGCTTCCGGCCACAAAACCGCCGCTGCAAAATTCATCTCCCAATGTTAGCTGTGATGCATCCAGTCCGTTTCTTCCATCGCCATTTGGCGTAAATGCTTTGGGAACAAAAACGTCCCTGTCTTTAAAAATTCTTACCAGTTGCGTAGCTATTGTTGTACATCCTGACGGGGCCATGATGCGAATGGTGTATAGTTGTTCCTGCGTACCTGTGTATGTAACCGTTTTGCTGCCCGGGTTTGTTAACCAGGTTGCCGGCCTCCACAAATAATCCGTACCAAAATCTCTCGCCGCTAATTGTACAGGTTTATTTTCTACAGCATTTACAGGGTAATAATCTACTCCGGGCCGCGGTGCTTCTATTGCAATTGTTTTTTGTGTAGTTGTTGCCAGGGAAATGCAGTTGAGTGGAGTTACTGTCAATTGTATGGTGGCATTACCAGCATTGCGAAATACAAAACTGCTGTTTACAGATTTAGCTGTATTTCCGCCACCAAAATCCCAGAGGTAATCAACAGGCAGGCTGTTGACTACGGAGCTTGAATTGATAAAATTAACGGGCAGGCCCACGCAATATTTATCAAAAGAAAAATCAACCACAGGCTTTTTAACCATTGAGAGTGTAATGCTGTTATCTGCAAAATTTGTACAGCCGTTTGATGAAATAATTCTTGTAGTATAAACTCCGGCAATGGTTGCGTTTAATGTATTGGTTGTTGCACAGGCAATTTGATTGCCATCTAAAAACCAGGCATAGGTATTACCACCTGTAGCTGTAATGGTTGTTGGAAAGCCTTCGTAAATGTAATTGAATGCTGAACTAAGACTGCCCGTTGGCGTTGGATATACATTTACAATTTTCGTACTGCTATCGGTACAACCATCACTCGTTACAACAAGTTTTACAGTATAGCTGCCTGCGGCTGCATAACTGTGTACCGGACTGTTGCTGTTGCTGGTTGTACTATCGCCAAAATCCCAGGTCACATTAAAGCCATTCGGGTTTGTGTAGTTAAAAGAAAAATTATTGCCGGCCAGGCATTGGTTAGCACTGCTAACAATTGTGAAGTTGGTGGTTGGTTGGGGGTTTACAGTAACTTTTATTGTATCACAGTTTGTACATGATGTTTGAAAATTAGTAACAGTAAGCACCTAATGATAAACTCCCGGTGCGGAGGGAGTAAATACAGGATTTGCAATGGTGGTTGTATTACTTAAATTATTTGCCAGAGACCAACTGTAAATATAATTGGGTATAGAAGGAGCACCGATTGTTGTTTGCAGCTCATACACATATTAATGTCAGCACCAGCATTGGCAACGGGGGGCAATGCTGTTTGTATGGTTGTAAAATAGTATTTCTGCAGGCAAAGTCGGGGTAAGGAACAAGGTCAAGTGCAATAACAGTACCTGCAGGAGGCGGAGGGGTAAATGCTAAAGTTTGCCCTGTACCAAGCAGTTGTGAAAAATCACTGTTATACCAATAGTATTCTGAATAACCAAAGAGTGCCGTGAGTGTAATTGATTTGCTGTTTTGACAATAGTATGCACCCAATACAACGGCATAACAACCGGTGTTGATAACTCATAAGCATAACCAAAGTGGCCACCTAGCGTACAGTCGGCAGTAGTAAATTCAATAATGATGGTTTTGCCTGCGTAACCTGACAGGTCAATGGAAACCGGTGTCCGTTCTTTATACCAAACACTTTGATCAACTGTTGATCTTTTAAAGCCGGGAAGATTAGATGTAGCCTGGTATTCAAATGTGGCACACTGTATAGGTTGGTAAGTTGCCGCATCATATACCTTCACAATAAACCGCGGTTGCTGGTAGGGTTGATGTTGCGGATCCTGGAACACAACAGCATACTGGTATAAAATGGCGTATTGATTTTGATCTGCCGGAATGGTGAACTGATAAGAAACTCTTTCTGCCTATGCACTCACAAGATTATTTCCCAGCTTAATAGACTAGTCACTTCCATTTGGGCAGTGTACCGGGAAGCTGCCATAATAATCTCTGACACCATCATAGGCACTTTCAATAATAGTATGGCGGTCAGGCACAGGACCTGAAGGAACAACATTAATTACATTGGTAGTACCGGTAGTTGTGGTTGTACCAATATAGCATTGCCAGTTTGTAAAGTTGCCTAATTAAAACCAATATTGGGCAGGCAGGATTGTACTTGTGCCAGTTGTTAGTTGGTAGTTACGGAAAAAATAATTACGAGGACAAATGTCTTAGCCCATCTCATAGCTTGCATCTTACTGCAGTTTTTTTTGATCAGCTTTGCAAAGGAAGAATTAAATAGGAGATTGGGCTATTAAAAGTGTTTTCTGGTGCGAAAGAGGGAGTAAACTTACATTTATTATTGTGAGTGCAAAGCACAAACTTAAAGTTGGGTAAGGTCAATGTGGTTAGATGTAACCGCTTCTGAAAAAAATAGGCTGGCATGATTGTCAAAATCAATAGTTGAATCGGTTGTATAAAACGAAATATTACGATTACGGCTGGA
>PSMD01000003.1:51467-53518 GCA_040289925.1 Chitinophagaceae bacterium
TTTCGGGGTGGCGTTTCAGGTAATCTTCAAGGCTTTCGGCAACAATTTCTCCCTGCGAAACAATTTTCATATCGGCAGGTGAATATTCCCTGATCTTTTCCAGCAAAACCGGGTAATGGGTGCAGGCAAGTAAAATCGCATCAATTGCCTGGTCTTTCTCCATCAACTGCTCAATGTATTTTTTTACAAAAAAATCGGCACCGTGATTATCATATTCGTTGTACTCAACCAGGGGCACCCACATGGGGCAGGCCTGCTGCACAACCAGCAGATCAGGATAGAATTTATTTATTTCAATCAGGTAAGATTCTGAATTGATAGTACCGGTTGTACCCAATACGCCAATGTGTTTTGATTGGGAGTATTTGCCAATAACTTCTGCCGTAGGCCTGATAACACCCAGCACTCTTTTATCCGGATCTATTTGAGGCAAGTCATTTTGCTGTATGCTACGCAAGGCTTTTGCCGAAGCGGTATTACAGGCAAGTATAATAAGCGGGCATCCCTGCTGAAAAAACCATTTTACCGCCTGCAAAGTATAGCGGTAAACAGTTTCAAAAGAACGGTTGCCATAGGGGGCACGGGCATTATCTCCTAAGTAGATATAATCATACTGCGGCAGGCGGTTTACAATTTCTTTCAGTACAGTCAAGCCTCCATAGCCTGAATCAAAAACACCAATGGGATGTTGAGAAGCCATAAGCAAAATTAGCCGATGGATTGATTGCAAATAAAAAGCGTCCGGAATGTTCGGGACGCTTTTTAATTATTATTAGGGGTAAAAAATTAATAGTTAGGCTTGGTAGTGCTTTTCTGCGTCATACCCGGTGGTAATTTAACACCAAGCTTTGCTGCAACGGCAGGTAATAAATCATCTCCATCCGGTGCTACTAAAAATGCATCTTTAGAAAGAACATAAGTGTAACCCTTTTCTTTTGCAACTGTTCTTAATGCTGTAATTACTTTGGTGTACAATGGTGCCAGCAACTCTTCCTCTTTATTTTGAATTGCCTGTTGTGTAATAGTCTGCCAGTTTTGTACCTGGTATGCAAGAATGTTTAAATCGGTGCGATACTGATTCAAAATAGATTTTGGAGTTTTTGAAGTATCTGTTTTGTTCAGCATGCTATCCTTGTAATTGTATTCGTCAATAATAGTTTTGAATGTTGAATTGAGAGAATCACTTTGGTATTTCTGAAGCAGGCTGTCAATTTTAGCAGCTTCAGGCATGATAGATACCATTTGATCAACACTCATATAGCCAATTTTAGTTTGTGCATTTGCCTGGGCAGAGATGGCTATTAAACCGGCTGCAATTACAAATACGGAAAGGATCTTTTTCATTGTGATGTTTTTTGTGAAGGCCTCTCGGGCGGCCACTGTTTTATTTTTAAAGATTAAAATGAAGCGTTTTTAGTTGCTCGTGTAATAAATTTTTACTTCACGCCAAGTTCTCTTAACACATCCTCAGTTTTGTCCAGTTTAGGGTCGGCAAAGATAACGGTAATTCCGTCACTTTTATCTAAAATCAAGTCGTATCCACGGGCCACAGCCAGTCGTTGCACAGCATTGTAAACTTTATCCTGCACAGGTTTTACCAGCTCCTTTTGTTTTTTAAAAAGATCACCATCGGGTGCAAAGCGTTTGCGTTGCAGGTCTCTTAAATTCTTTTCTTTTAAAAACAACTGGTCTTCTCTTTTTTTGCGCAGCTCCTCACTCAGCATTACCTGTTCGGCATCGTAGTTTTTGTACATCTGGTCAAGTTCTGCCTGCAAGCTGTCTATTTCTCTTTGCCAGTCAGCAGCAATATCATCCAGCTTTTTTTGTGCTGCATCATACTCCGGCATTTTTTTAAGAATATAGTTTATATCAATAATGGCATAACGTGTTTGTGCATTTGCTGCAAATGCTACCAGCATAACACAGGCGGCAAACAAAATTTTTTTCATTGAGTTGTTATTTATAAATGTTGATGTTTATTCCGGTTCAAAACCTAGCATAAATGTAAAGCGGGATGCATCTTTAAATTTAGTATTAGGTCCCAGGCGGTC